>MWJO01000087.1 GCA_002027195.1 Streptomyces sp. GKU 895
GCCGACGTGGACAGGACGCTGGCCTGGCTGAAGACCCTGCCGAAGAAGTGCGGGACGTTCACCGCCGCGACCGCCACCGGCGCCGTCCAGAACGCCGCCGTCAGCGATCCGCGGCTGCCGGGCATCGGCGACGCCCGGCAGGCGCTGCGGCTCACCCTCACCGGAGAGAACGCGGACGGCGACGAGACCGTGCTCACCCTCGACGTGGCCGCCGTACGCGTCGGCGACGACGCGCTGATCCTCACCAACGGCGGCCTGGGCGACGTCTACCCCGAGGTCACCCAGGCGGTCACCGAACTGGCCGCGCAGCGACTGGCGGACGTGCGCAAGCAGGCCCGCGTGGAGGTCTGAACGTCTCGCCGCGGCCCCCTTGCCCCGCGCGGCATCAGCGAAAGGGCGTTCCCGAAGGGGGCTTCACACGGCGGGGGGCGGCTCGCTACCGTCGGTCGTGGTGCGAGTCAGGAAGCGGCCGCCCACGACGTCCATCCCGTGCCGGAGCCGCTCCCAGCGCTGTCCTCGTGCCGCCTCACCTCCGTGGCCCGGGCGATCCGACCCGGACCTTCAACACCCGTCAACAGCCATCGACACCTGTCAGCACCCGTCTCGCCATGACCTGTCCCCCGATCCCGCGACGCCGACCGGGGGCGTCTCCCGCCGCTCCGAGCGGGGCCGGGGATGTCGGGCGAGGACCCCGCAGGGATCCGCGGTCCTCGCAAGGGGCGGCCACCCCCGGCCACCTGGGCGGTGGCCGCCCCACCAGCGCGGGGCGCGCGAGCACGAGACCGGGGCCGGTCACAGAGGGGGTGGTGCGGGGTCCCCCGAGGAGGCTGTGCGGGCCGGTCACAGAGGGGGCTGGGCCGGGGCCGGGCCCAGCGTTGTGGTGCCGGGGGCCGTGCGGTGGCCCAGGCCGGTGCGGTAGGCGTCCAGGGCCGCTTCCACCCGGCCCTCCCTGCGGAGCAGGTCGCCCAGCAGGCGGCACAGGTCGGCCAGGTCGCCCGCGGCGCCCGCGCGTTCCAGGAGGCTCAGGGCGCGGACGTAGTGTTCCTCGGCGGTCTCCGGATCGCGGGCGTCCTCCGCGATGATGCCGAGCAGGCGGTGCGCGGCGGCGGAGTGGACGGCGCCGCGTTCGGAGGAGAGGTCGCCGAGGACGTCGTGGAGGAGGGCGGCGGCTTCCTCGGACTTGCCGCGGCGGTGCAGTACGTCGGCCAGTTCGACCGCGGCCTGGCTGGAATAGAGCGCGGCGCGCTTCGCGGACAGCATGGCGAGCGCCTGCCTCAACTCCGCCTCCGCCCGCTCCAGTTCGCCGTTCTGGGCGCACACGTACCCGCGCATCCAGTGGCAGTTGGCCAGTTCCGTACGCAGTTGCAGCCCGCGGTAGAGCTCGGCCGCCTTGGCGAGGGAGGCGTCGGCCTCGGCGACGCGGCCCTCGGCGATGAGGGTGCGGGCGACCGAGCGGTGCATGCGGGCGACCAGCGCCGGGTCGCCGGCCTGCGGGGCGAGCGCGAGGGCGAGTTCGGCGGCCTGGGCGGCGCGGGCGTGGGCGCCCATGTCCATGTACGGGCCGATGATGCTGGCGTACAGGAGGAGCAGGGCGTCCGGGTCGTGGAGGCCGCCGCGGTTGAGCTCGTCGAGTGTGGTCTCCAGCAGGTAAACGGCGTACCGGAGTTCACCGGCCAGGTAGTGCGCGAGGGCGCGGCCGCGCAGGGCGGGCACCCGGGCGGGCAGCGGCGCGTCGGCGAGGACGAGTTCGGCCCGCTCGAAGTACCGCCGCCCCTCGACGAGTTCACCGCTCTCCACGGCCGCCTCGCCGAGCCCGATCAGCGCGTCGTACTGCGCCTCGGCGAGCTGGAGTTCCTCGGCCTGGGCGAGCAGGGCGGCGTAACGGCGGGCGGCTTCCTCGGTGTCGCCGGTGGCGAGGGTGCGCTGGGCCTCGATGAGCCGCAGCCGCAGATCGGTGACGAGCCGGGCGGGGCGGCCGGTGGCCAGCTCGTCGAAGGCGACGCCGAGGCGGTCGGCGAGATGGCGCAGCGCCTGGTCGGAGGGGCGGACCCGGCCGGACTCCAGGGTGGAGATGTAGGCGGCGGTGTAGGCGGGTTCGGCCAGCTGCCGCTGGGTCAGGCCGCGTTCGACCCGGAGGTGCTGCACCCTGCGCCCGATGATCTCCGGGTCGTCACGGTCGGACATGGGCCAACTCCCCTTGCACCTCTTGCCGTTAGGCTGCGCCGGGCTCTAGGTTAAACGGCGTATTAAGCCTGCTTAATAGGCAGTACGTAAATAGGCGGGGAAAACACCGTCACCGCATTCGTCACCGTCGTCACTGCGAGGTCGTCGTGCTCGAACGCACCAGCACCACCGAGCGTTACGCAAGGGGCGTCATCGCCGCCGTGGTCGCCGTGGCGGCCCTGGTCCTGGCGGCGAACGCAGGGCCCGCACGGGCGGTGGAGCACGGACCGAGCCAGCGGGCCGACCAGGTGCAGCAGGTCGCGCACGGCGGGCGGAGCTGACCTCGCATCAGCCGCCGCACACCGTGCGGTACGGCACGTCCCGCACGTACGTCCGCCACTGCGCCCGCGTCAGCTCGCGCGCTCCCGCCCGCGCGCACACCGAGGCGACCGCCCGGACCGGGTCGATGACGTAGCGCTGGAGCGGCACATGCGCGCTCCCCGCGTACACCGTGCCGCTGTCCGGGCCGAACGCGACCGTGTCGATCGGGTCGCCGGGGGTGGACAGGAGGCCGCCGAGCGGCTGCTGGGTGGCGATGTCCCACAGCTGGAGGCTGCCCGCCTCGCCGCCCACCGCGAGCGTGCGGCCGTCGGGGCTGACGGCGAGGGCGCTGACGGCCTCGGAGGTGTCGTCGCTGATCGGGTCGGGGCCGCCGTCCGGCCAGCCGGTCTCTCCGTCGGACAGCGGTGGGAAGACGTTCGGCAGGATGCCCTCGCGCTGCCGGAGCGCCGCGTCCCACAGCCCCACCCGGCCCGTCTGGTCCCCGGCCGCGAACCGTGAACCGTCCGGGGCGAAGGCGAGGGCGCCGATCTCGTCGCCCTGCACCAGGTCGCGTCCGGTGGTCCTGCCGCCCGGCAGGGTCGCCGTCCGGTTGTCGCCGGCGAGGAGGCGGCCGTCGGGGCGGACGGCCAGGTGGCTGCTGGACAGGCCGGTGAGGACGGCCGTGCGGCGGTGGCGGGTGAGGTCCCAGGTCTCGTTGGTCAGGTCGCCGACGGTCGTGGTGCGGGTGAGGTGGAGGGTGCGGGCGTCCGGGCCGAGGGCGATGGTGATCACCGCCCCGGCCGAGGTCTTCTCCGCCAGGTCGAGTGTCGTGCGGACCCGGCCCCGGGTGACGTCCCAGACGGTGAGGCGCTGCGGGGAGGCCTCGTAGCCGGGGGCCGTCACGGCGTAGGCGAGCTCCTTGCCGTCGGGGGTGAAGGCCAGATGGGGGAGGGTGTATTCGGGACGTACCGGCCGGGACGGGTCGTGCGACACGCCGAGCGGGGTGGGCGGCAGGGTGCTGAGCAGGCGTCCGTCGCCGGTGGCGCGCAGTTCGAAGCAGTAGGTGTCGCCGGTGCGTCGCGCGGTGGCGAACGTGCGGCCGTCCGGGCTGATCAGCACCTTGTCCAGCGGCCGGTCCCGCCAGGCGGGCGTCACGGCCGTCGCCACGTCCAGGGTGTGGACCGTGCCGGCCTCCAGATAGCGCAGGACCGGGCGGGTGGGGTCCCACGCCAGACCGCCCAGGTGCTGGTTGTCGAGGGAGTACCGGAACACCGGGGAGCCGTAGCCCAGCCGCCACAGCGTGATCTCCTCCCCGTCGGCGAGCGCCAGGAACTTCCCCTCCGCGTCGAAGGCCGCGTACCTGACTCCGGTGCGGGCGAGGTCGGGCAGCCGTTTCCCCGACCGGACGTCCCACAGCCGCACGCCGCCCGGCAGCACCACGGCGAGCCGGCGGCCCCCGCCGCCGAGCACCAGTTGCAGGGTCTTCCGGCCGCAGATGCCGCCCGCGCGCTCCCAGGGGCCGTGCACCGTGCGCCGGTCCGTGAGATCCCGCAGTTGCGGCGCGCCACCTGCGCCGCGGGGGCAGGCCGCGATCAGCCCGCCGTCCTCGCTCGGCGCCGCGGTGTCCGCCGCCTCGAACAGCGGCTTCCCGTCCGCGGCCGAGTGCACCGCCGCCCGGGGCTCGTCCAGGCCGCGCACGGTGTACGTGCTGCTGCCGAAGTCCACGACGGACGACGCCGGCAGCCGGTCGCCGGTCCATCGTCCGGCGGCCGTGTCCCACAGCCGCACCCCGTCGCCCGGGCCCCGTCCGTAGACGGCCAGCAGCCGCCCGTCCGGGCTCGCCCCGACCGTGATGCCGGCCTCCGGCAGCCGTCCCTCGGCGATCCGCCGGTGCCGTGCCACGTCCCAGGTCCGCCAGGTGCTCCCCTCGACGCTGAGCAGGGTCCGGCCGGAGTCCGTCAGCCGGCGGAAGGGGCCGTCGCCCGGTGCCCGGTCGCTGAACGCGTCCAGTTCCTGCTGGTCGAGCGCGCCCAGCAACGCCTCCCGGGCCTCCGGCAGCCGGGACACGCGCCAGGCGGCGACGCCCAGCAACTGCGCGGTGCGCGGATCGGTGGTGGCCAGGCTCTCCGCGACGGAGGAGATCCGGCGGGCCGCGTCGTCGACGCGGTGACGCTCGTTGTCCCGGCCCTGCCGCCACGCGGCGAGACCGGTGATCAGCGCCACCGCGAGGACGGCCGACAGGACGCCCACCGCGGCCCGTGCCCGGCGTGCGGCGCGGGCGGCGGCCCGGCGTTCCGCCTCGCGGGCGGCCAGCGCGGCGGTGAGGAACTCGCACTCGGGCGCGGTCAGGAAGCGGTCGTGCTCGTGGTCGGGGAACAGCTCCGCCACCCGGTCCAGGCGGGTTCCCCGGTACAGGGCGCCGGAGTCGCGGTCGTGCTCCAGCCAGACCCGGGCGGCCTCGGTCAGCCGGCGGTGGTGGCGCAGCCGCTCCCGGTTCTCCTCGATCCAGCCGCGCAGCCGCGGCCAGCTGGTGATCAGCGCCTCGTGGGCGAGCTGCACGGTTTCCTCGTCGACCGTCAGCAGCCGGGCGCGGGCCAGCCGTTCCACCACCACGGGCACGTGCGGGCACGCCCACTCCCGGCACTCCGCCCGGATCAGCGGGCGCCGGGTGTCGGGGGTGCCCTGGCCGGGCTCGACCATCCGCAGCAGCAGCCGCCGCGCGGCGTCCGCCTGCTCCTCGGTCAGCTGCCCGTACGCCTCCTCGGCGCTCGCCGCGATGGCGCCGCGTACCCCGCCGGCCGCCTGGTACGCGGTCAGGGTGAGCACCCGGCCCTTGCGCCGCCGCCAGGTCTCCAGCAGGGCGTGCGAGAGCATCGGCAGCCCGCCGGGCTCGTCGAGGACCTCCTCCACGATCCGCGCGGTCAGCTCCCGCTCCACCAGGAGCCCGACCTCCTGCGCGGGCTTGACCACCGCCTCCCGCAGCTCCTGCGCGGTCATCGGACCGACCAGCAGCCCGGCGCCGCTCAGCGTGTCCGCGAGGCCCCGGTGCTCGCCGCAGCGGGGGTAGAAGTCGGCCCGTACGGCGATGAGCACGCGCAGCCGGCTGCCGGGGTCCCGGGCGGCGAGCAGCAGGTCGATGAACCGGGTCCGCTCGGCCCGGTCCCGGCACAGGGTGAAGACCTCCTCGAACTGGTCCACCACCACCCAGCTCTCCGGCTCGTCCGGGGCCGGGGTCAGCAGATGACCGTAGGTGGCGGCGGGCCGGTCGCCGGGCGTGAGCACCCGCAGCACCGCCGGACGCCCCCGGCCGGCGATCTCCTTCTGGAGCCGGGGGATGAGCCGGCCCGCAGCAGCGAGGACTTCCCGCTGCCGGAGGCGCCGAACACCGCGGCGAAGCGGTGCCCGCACACCAGCCGGAGCAGGTCCTCCGTCAGCCGGGCCCGCCCGAAGAACAGCCCCTGGTCGGCCGGCTCGAACCGGGCGAGACCCCGGTACGGCACCACGTCCTCGTCGTCGTCGCGGACCTCGCCCGCCACCTCCGCGTCGGCGTCCTTCCACCGCGGCTCCCATGCGTCCGGGTCGCCGCCGCAGGCCTGTACATAGCCCCGGACGACGGCGAGGGACGGCAGCCGTTCACCGGCCGCGGCCTGTGACAGCGTTGTCGCGGAGAAGCCCGCCGCCTCGGCCATCCTCCGGTACGAGGGGCTGCCCGCGGCCTTGCGCAGCTCGCGCAGCTCATGCGCGAGCCGCGCGACGGGACCGGCCGTCGGGTCCAGGGGTCTTTCCGGGCGCCCCATGCGCTCACCTCCGTACAGCTCGCGAACGGGACGACGAGCGCGACGAACGTACAAGTCACGCGGTGACGGCCAGGTTGCCGACAGGTGACATACCGGCGATACGGCATGTGACGTCCATCAATCCCCTTCCGCCACGAAGTCGATCGACCCGGCATACGGGACAAGTCCCTCGGCGTTCGGCACCACGCCCTGACCCGACCTGCATTGATTGCCCTGATCAGACGGGCTGCCGATCAACTCTCCGGCTGCCAGTCTTGAGTCCGTGCCCCTCATCCCCCCGAGGTGCACACGCCGGCGGACGCCCCCCGTCCGCCGGCCCGCCGCCGGTGGACGCCCCCGTCCGCCGGCGGCCTTTTTGCGTGGCGCGGGCGCCGTCCACAGCTGTGGACGAAGCCCCGAAAATGTTTGAACGACCTGGTCAGAGCATGCCGCCGATCAATTCCCCGTACTCCAGTCTCGGTGTCGTCACCGCCGGAGTCCCGGCAGAACGACCCACCCGAACCGCTGGAGCACCCACATGCCGCAGACAGCCACGCCCCGCCGCCGGTCCCGCCTCGCCCGGGCCGCCCTCGTCCTGGGCAGCGCCGCCGCCCTGACCGTCGGTCTGACGGGAAGCGCGAGCGCCGAGATCCTGAACCCGCTGCCGTGGAACGCGAGCACGTTCCAGAACAAGTACATGCCGGAGTTCGACTACGACAACGACGGCTGCTACCCCGCGGCTGCGGTGGACGCGAGCGGACACCTCAACGGCGGCCTCAACCCCAGCGGCTCGATCACCGGCGGCTGCCAGAGCAACCACCTCGGCCGTGCCAACACCTACGCACAGTCCCGGTGCGAGAACGGCTGGTGCGCCTACGTGTACGCGCTGTACTTCGAGAAGGACCAGACGCTCAACGGCGCCGACGCCTTCGGGCACCGCCACGACTGGGAATCCGTCGTGGTCTTCCAGAAGCAGGGCGAGGAACGCCCCCGCTACCTGGCCGCCTCCCGGCACGGCGACTACAGCACCCACCCGATCAACGAGGTGCCGATGGACGGCAACCACGTCAAGATCGTCTATCACAAGGACGGCGCGAGCACCCACGCCTTCCGCTTCGCCGGATGGGGCGAGGACACGGAGGCCTGGGGCCCGGGCAACCACTGGGACACCCCGGCCCTGGTCACCATGGAGCAGATGCCCCAGGCACCGCGCGACGCCCTGTGGAACTCCCAGTGGGGCAGGGCCAACTTCCCGCTGACCAACAACCTCGTCAACAACATCAACAAGGCCCGGCCCTCTGCGGTCCCCGCCTTCTGACGCACATCGCGGCCGGCGACGCCTGCTCTCCTCTTCGCGTCGCCGGCCGCTTCGGCGTCAGAGCTGGAACTCCGCCGGGTCCAGGTTCAGTGCCGCGCACGCCTCGCGCAGGACCATCTGCTCGGCCTGCGAGAAGTGACCGTCGGCGCCGGCGATGACGATGCCGGTCTGGACGACCGCGCGGGCCTCCGTCGGCTTCTTCGCGGCCTTGGCGATGTCCTGGAGCGCCTCGGACTTGCCCTGCGCGAAGTTGCGGGTGAGCTGCTCCACGTGCTTGTGGAACCGCGTGCGCAGCTGCTCCGGCGGGAAGTTCTGCAGCACCTCGTTGGTGAGGATCATCGACTCCATCTGCTGCATCTCGGACGCGTCCACCTGACCGTCCGCCGCCGCGACCAGCGCGCACATCGCCATGCTCGCGTCCCGGTACGCACCGCTCTTCAGCTCGGCCTTGATCGACCCGAGCTGCGTCTTGAACAGCCCGACGAGCTGAGAGCGCGAGCCGCCGCCCGCACGGCCACCGCCGTGGCCGCCCCCATGGCCGCCGCTCGTGCCGCGCCCGCCCTGCACCTGCTGCTGCAGGCCCTTGGCCTGGTCCTTGAGCCGGTCGAACAGTGCCATTGACGTCACCTCGGTGCTCGTACTCGTCTGACGGATCCCCACCGCACAACGCCCCTGCCCCGGTAAAGGTTCCATCAAGCCGGGGGGCTACGTTGCCGCCATGAGTGATCTAGGACCCGTCACCTGGCCTCCCGCACCCATCCAGACCGAACGGCTCGTCCTCCGCGCCCCCGAGGCCCGGGACCGCGCGGCGTTCATCGAGCTGCTCGCCTCGCCGGATGTCCACACCTACCTCGGTGGGCCTCGCTCGCGCGACGAGCTCGAACGCGGGACTCCCGAGGTGCCCGAGCAGTGGCCCGGGAGTTTCGTCGTCGAGGCCGACGGGGCGATGATCGGGCAGCTCCTGCTGAGGCGGGCGCCGGAGCACGCCCGCCCGGCCGCCGCGGGGAAGGTCGATCTCGGCTACCTGTTCCTGCCGCGCGCGTGGGGGCACGGATACGCCGGCGAGGCGTGCGCCGCGGCGCTCGACTGGCTCGCCGGCGCGCTTCCCGGGGAGCCGGTCGTGCTGCACACCCAGACCGCCAACGCCCGCTCCATGCGGCTCGCGGCGAAGCTGGGGTTCGCCGAGGTGGAGCGGTTCGTGGCCTGGGACGCGGAGCAGTGGCTCGGTATGCGGTCCCAGGACACCCAGGACGGACCCTGAGGACGTTCCTCGGCATACGCTGCCCCGCATGACCTCCGCCGCCGCTCGTACCGCGCTGGATCTGACCGCTGAGCTCGGGCTCCCCGAGCTGGAGGAGTTCTACCGGGATCTGCACCGTCATCCCGAGCTGTCCGGGCAGGAGCACCGCACGGCAGGGCTGCTCGCCGGGCGGCTGAAGGCGGCCGGGTACGACACCGTCGAGGGCGTCGGCGGCACCGGTGTCGCCGGGGTGCTGCGCAACGGGGACGGGCCCGTGGTGCTGCTGCGGGCCGACATGGACGCGCTGCCGGTGACCGAGGAGACCGGGCTGCCGTACGCCTCCCGGACGCCCGGCGTGATGCACGCGTGCGGGCACGATCTGCACGTGACCTGGCTGGCGGGCGCGGCCCGGGCGCTGGCCGCCGGGCGGGACGCCTGGAGCGGGACCCTGGTCGTCGTCGGGCAGCCCGCCGAGGAGACCGGCAGCGGGGCGGCGGCGATGGTCGCGGACGGGCTCTACGCGCGCGTGCCCCGGCCCGATGTGCTGCTCGGGCAGCACGCGGCGCCGGGTCCCGTGGGGCTGTACCCGCATGTTCCGGGGCTGATCCTGTCCGCCACCACCGACATCGAGATCGTCGTGCACGGGCGGGGCGGGCACGGGTCGCGGCCGGAGACGACCGTGGACCCGGTGCTGACGGCCGCGTATCTCGTCACCCGGCTCCAGAGCGTCGTCAGCCGGGAGATCGCGCCGCGCGAGTCGGCCGTGCTGACCGTCGGCCGTATCGAGGCGGGCACCGCGCCGAACATCATCCCCTCCACCGCGCGGATCTCCCTCAACCTGCGGACCCAGTCCGAGGCCGTCCGGGACCGGATGGTCGCCGCGATCCGCCGGATCGCCGCGGGCGAGTGCCATGCCGCGGGCTGCCCGCGCGAGCCCGAGGTGAGCGTCGGCGCCTCCTTCCCGGCGACCGTCAACGACGCCGAGGCCGACCGGCGGGTGGCCGCCGTGCACCGCGAGGTCTTCGGCGACGGCACGGTCCTCGACCCGGGCCCGGCGATGGGCAGCGAGGACTTCTCCCTGCTGGCCGCGGACGGGCAGCCGTACGCCTACTGGTTCGTGACCACGACCCCGGCCGCGACCTGGGACGCGCGCCGGGCGGCGACGACCTGTTCGCGAAGCTCGACGCGATCCCCAGCAACCACAGCCCGCACTTCGCACCGGACATCTCGGCGGTGGGCCCGGGGGTCCGGGCCCTCGTCGCCGGTGCGCTGGCCCACCTGTGACCCCTCCGGCGTCGTTGTCGGCGGCATGACTTACTCTTCGCTCACTCGCCACACGCGACGCACAGGTCCCGCACGTGACCGGCCGCGTGCGGTCTCCACATTCGTTCCGGGGGGTTCGAAACAGAAGTGCGTATGCGCTCCCTCGCGGCCGCC
This sequence comes from Streptomyces sp. GKU 895, assembly GCA_002027195.1. Taxonomy (GTDB): domain Bacteria; phylum Actinomycetota; class Actinomycetes; order Streptomycetales; family Streptomycetaceae; genus Streptomyces. The sequence goes on from MWJO01000087.1 coordinate 10,256, forward strand.
ACCACGCTGGCGGTCCTCTTCAGCTCGGCGGCTCTCACCGCCACTCCGGCGTTCGCCGACTCGGTCAAGCCCGTCACGGCCCTCGAGGACGCGTCCGACACGGTCGTGGACGGCACCCACCAGCGGGTCTTCATCAGCGACCCGTTCACGAACCAGATCGCCGTCGCCGACGGCACCGGCGCCGTCGTCGGCACCCTCACCGGCCTGCCCCAGGTCCGCGACCTGACGCTCAGCCCGGACGACAGCACGCTGTACGCCGCGGTCCCCGGCGCCGACAAGATCGTCGCGTTCGACACGGCGACCCTCGCGCAGACCGCCGAGTACCCGACCGGCACCGGGACGATCCCGTCCCGCCTCGCCTGGGCCGACGGCAAGCTGTGGTTCGGCTACGGCGACCAGTGGGACTCCGACCTCGGCGTGGTCGACCTGACCGCCGAGACGCCGACGGTCACCCTGGGCCTCGCGGTGGGCCACGACTTCTCGAGCCCGCCCGCCCTCTACGCCGACCCCGACAACCCGGGCACGCTGCTCGCCCTCGACACGAACATCAGCTCCGGCCCGATGGTCGTCTACGACATCTCCTCCGGCACCCCGGTCCTCAAGGTCACCGAGGACAAGGACGGCTTCTACAAGGACGCGGCGCTCACCCCCGACGGCCTGAACGTCGTCGTCGCCGGACCCGGCACCCGGGCCCTCACCGAGTACCGTCTCTCCGACCTGGCCGAGGTGCGCACCTACCCCGTCCCGTCGAACCCGCTGACGGTCTCCGTCGCCCCGGACGGCACGGTCGCGGCCACGGTCCTCGACACCGACGACGTGGGCGACACGTACGTGTTCCCCACCGACGCGAGCAAGCCGGTCAACGTGCGCAACCTGTCGCACGACTGGATGCCGGGCGGCCACCTCACCAACTGGTCGGCGGACGGCGGCAAGCTGTTCCTCGTCACCGACACCTACTACACGCCCCAGTTCCGGGTCGTGGACGAGCCCCGCAAGTACGCCGCGACGCTCAAGGTCAACGCACCGACCTCCGCGCCCCGGGCCAAGACCCTGACGGTGACCGGCACGCTCACCGCCGACCTGGCGCTGCCCGCCGGTACGCCGATCACGGTCACCCGCACCGACCTGGAGTCGCCGAACGGCACGTCCCTCGGCACCAAGTCCCTCGGCACGGGCGGCAAGTTCAGCTTCACGGACGTCCCGCCGGCCGGCGCCAAGGTCACGTACAAGGTCGCGTACGCGGGCGACGCGGAGCACACCGCCGCCACCGCCTCCGACACCGTCGACGTCTCGCGCGCGACCCCGACCCTGACGCTGAACAACAACGGCAAGGTCTACGCGTACGGCCAGGACGTGAAGTTCACCGCGCACCTCGGTACGACGTACAAGAACCGCACGGTGGAGATCTGGGCCGACCCCTACGGCGCGGACAAGCCCAACAAGCTGGTGAAGACCGGCACCGTCAACGCCGACGGCAATCTGTCCGTCGTCGTGGACCTCAAGCGCAAGACCAAGCTGACGGCGAAGTTCGCGGGCGACGCCCGCTACGCGCCGAAGTCGACGCAGAGCACGGTCGGCGCCAAGGTGTCGATCTCCACGTCGGTCAGCGGCGCCTACAAGTCCAAGTCCACGTGGGGCCACACGTACTTGTTCTTCCGCCAGTCCAAGGACCCGGTCGTCACCGCGAAGCTGCCGCCGTACGGGGGCCGCAAGCAGTTGCTCCAGATCCAGTACTGGTCGGGCACCAGCTGGGTGACCACGTACCGCGAGTACTTCAAGCTCGACTCGGCCGGCACGTCCGCCGTGCAGCTCACCGGCACCCCGCCGACGGGCGTCCGCTTCCGGGTCCGCAACTCCTACGTCAGCGGCTCGGGCGACAGCGTGAACACCACGACGTACGGCTCCTGGAAGTACTTCACGTTCACGAAGTGAGCGTCTGCAACTGACTGAGATGCCGGTGCACATGGTCCAGGGCACCCTCCCGGCGCCCTGGCACCCGGGCTCTCAACTCCGCCAGCGCGGGCCCCAGTTCGCGGGCCCGCGTTGGGTCGTCGATGCGGCCCCACTGGTGGTGGGCGCGGTCGACGGCGGCCTCCACGGCGGGCGCGTCCGGTGCCTGCCCGGCCGTCAGGCGCGTGGTCGCCACCGCCAGCCAGGCCCGGCAGCTGCGCACCGGGTCCCCGGCGAACATCGCCAGGTCTGCCCGGACCTCACTCCAGTGCAGGGCCTCCTCGGAGGCGGGGCCGTGCGCCCGTACGGCGTTCAGCTCGTGGTGCGCGGCGAGAGCGTCCGCGTCACCGTGGCGCCGGGCGGCGACGGCGGCCGAGATCAGGGCGTGCGGATCTCCGGCCTCGGGGCCCTGCGCGCTCAGCACATAGCCGACGCTCTCCTGCGGGAGGCGGCCGAGCGCCTGCTGGTGCAACTGGTCGAGGGGCGGCCGGTGTCCGCTGCGCAGGATCGTCGCGACCGTCTTCATGTACGCGGGCGTGCCGAGGCTGCGCCGGGACGGCGGCGGGGCGATCCGCCCGTACACCGCGTTGTTGCGGCCGGTGTCCAGGGGGTTGGCGCGCAGCCACTCCCAGGTCTCGGGGTCGGCGTGCAGGTCGAGGACGAAGGCCGTCGCGCCGGCCGGGCGGAGCCGCAGTTCGTCCTTGAACCAGTGCCAGGGGAACCCGTTGTAGCGGACGGTCGCCGGGGTGGTGCGGGCCAGCGCGAGGTGCGGCAGCCGTTGGCGGCGGTCCAGTTGGAGCTGGCCGGTGACGAAGACGGTGAGCGGTCCGGGGGCGGCCGCGGCGGCGCGCAGCCGGGTCAGCACGGCCTGCGGGTCCAACGGGTCCGCGAGTTCCACCACGTTGGCGGTGTCCGCGCCGGAGAGCACGGCGGGCGGCACGGCCGCGAGGACGGGCAGGACGGACGCGGCGTCGACCAGACACCCCTTGCCCGCCGGTGCGGCGGCCAGCAGCAGCACGGTTCCGGGCATCGGTCCCTCCCCATCCCCCGTCGATCACGTACGTCAGCACCGTAACGGCTGCGGCTGCAAAGGTGGACCTCAGGACTGCGAACGTCCCTTTCGGCCGGTTCCGGTCGGTGCGCGGCGGACCGCGAACACCGTGGTGTCGTCGGCGAGAAGACCGCCGCTGTGCCGGAGCGTGCCGTCGCGGACGTGGGCGACCAGGCGGCGGGGTTCGGCGGCCCGCGGATCGGCGGCGACGGCCCGGGCGACGTCCGCGGCCAGCGGGTAGAAGACGCCTTCGGCGTCGCGGGCCTCGGTGACGCCGTCGGTGGTCAGCAGCAGGGTCTCGGTGTCGGCGAGGGGGACGCGCTGCACGGGCGGCGGCCCGTCGGCCGACAGCTCGCCGAGGCCCAGCGGGAGTCCGCTGCCGACCGGCAGCTGCCGTACCCCGTCGGGGCCGACGGCCAGCGGGGGCTCGTGGCCGAAGACGACGACGTCCACCACGCCGGAGGTGTCGTCGGGGAAGCCGATCAGGACGGCGGTGGCGAAGCGGTCGCCGTCGTCGCGGCCGAGGGCGGCGAGGTGCCGGCCGTGGCGCAGCATGCGCAGCTCCAGGCGCTCGGCCACGGTGCCGAGTTCCTCGTGGTACCCCGCCTCGCGGAACGTGCCGAGCAGCGCGGCGGCCGCCTCCACCGCGCCGAGGCCCTTGCCCTGCACGTCGCCGACGAGGACGCGGGTGCCGTGCAGGCCCTGCTGGACGTCGTAGAAGTCGCCGCCGACCCGGGCCTCGACGTCGGAGGCCAGATAGACGGCGGCGTGGTCGAGGCCGCCCCAGTCCGGCGGCAGCGGGCGCAGCACCGTGCGGCGGGTGGTCTCGGCGACGTCCCGCATGTGCAGCATGTGCCGCTCGCCGCGGACCCGGACGACACAGGCGAGGACGGCGAGCGCCCCGCCGATGCCGACGAGGAGGAAGTCGGCCAGTCCGCTCCGGTACCAGGTCGGGTAGGAGGAGTCGGCGAGGACGTAGGTGAGCAGGGCGAGCACCGCGAAGCCGGCCGTGCCCCACACCCCGCAGATCGCGGCGGCGATACCGGGCACCAGCACGACCCAGGTGATCATCCGGAACTCGCCGGCGGTGTTGAAGTCGATCAGTGCGATCCCGGCGAGCATCAGCAGCGGCGGTACCCAGGCGAGGCTGTGCCCGCGGACCCGCAGCAGCTGCTGCCGGCGCAGGACGTCGCTCTCCTCGGCGGGCCGGGGCAGCCGGGCCATCGGACCGCGTCGCCCGCCGACCGGCCTCAGCCCGTGCTTCATGCGATTCAGCGAAACACGGGGAGACGGGGGCCGCACTCCGACTTGCCAGGCCCCTCTCCCCGGTGTGCTCTGGTAGGCGGGGGCGAGGAGAGAGAGGAGACCTCTCATGGCTCATGCGGCACCCGCGTCCGGCGCCAGGTCCGGACTCGCCGGACGGTCGCCCGACGTCTTCAGCCCGCAGGTCCACACGGCGGCCCGGTACGGGATTCCCGTCGTCCTGGGGCTGGTCTACGGCTACTGGGCCGCCGCCAACCGGCGCGGCGGCGGCGAGATCACCGGCTGGAACATCCTGTTCGGCTTCGTGACCGCGCTGGCGTTCATCGTGCTGTGCCTGGCGGTGGCGACGTTCGCGCCGAAGCTCAAGCGTGAACTGCACTCGCTGGTGAAGTCCGCCTTCGCGGGCGCGGCGGTCGGCTTCCTCTACAGCCAGACCGGCGAGAGCGTGCTCAGGTCCGTTGCGCTCGGGGTGGCGGTCACGGCGGGCATCTTCATGGTGTTCTTCTACCGCTACTACACGCGCGAGGACGCCGAGGGCAACCGCATCCGCTGACGCCCGGACGTGGTCGGCAGAAGGGCCCGGCAGCTGCTGCCGGGCCCTTCTGTCTCCCTCTCTCACCAGCCGGCCGAGGAACTGGTCACCGTGAAGCTCCACGAGCCGGAGAAGCTCCAGGTGCCGGAACTCGACACGCTCCAGGAGTCGTTCATGTACGGGTCGTCCCAGTTGCTCCAGGAGCCGTCCTTCCACTCGGGACACGGGTCGGAGCAGGTCGGCACCCCGCGCCCGCCGGTGTCGACGAACGCGGCGCTCGCCCAGCCCTGTGCGCCGACGAGCCAGTACCAGTAGGGGTTGCCGTTGACTCTCTGCCCGAGGACCTTGCAGTCCACGCGATCCTGGCTCCACGGCGAGAGCTGGTCGACGACGGGCGAGTGTGTGGTGGGCGCGGCCCTCACGTTGAGGTCGACGCCGGAGACGATGGTGCCCCAGATCGGACCGCCGGATCCGCCGCCTCCACCGTGTCCGTCGGCAAAGGTCGGCGGGGTGGCGGCTGCGGCCGTGGTGCCCGCTGCCGCGGCGACGAGGGTGCCGCCGGTGAGCAGGGCCGCGGCCAGGGTCCGCAGGGCCGGAGTGGTGCGCATGGATCGGCCTCCTTCTCCCCAGATCCAGGAAACACCCGTTCGGGTGAACCCTCCACCGGAGAGCGAGAGGGCTTGGGGGGACTGGGGTGTGAGGCCGTGGAGGGTCGACCTCAGAGGCAGGCTCAGGGGGCCGTACACCCGAATGCACCGCCCCCGCTCGCGCCCCCACCCGCCGCGGCCTTGCCTGGAAGGGTGCGCCCACGCCTTCGCAACGCCCTCTCGGCCGCCCTCATCGGCCTGGCCTGTCTGCTCGTGCCGTTCAGTGTGCTGGCGTCCTGGGCGGCGTACTGGACGACCGTCGAGCTCGCCCAGGTCAGACGCCGACTCACCGACGCCTACGTGCCGTTCGACCTCGCCGGTTTCTGGCTGCCCGTCAGCGCCCTGGTGCTGGCCGCCGCCGGGATCGCCGTCGCCGCCTGCCGCCGCCGCGCGGTGACGGCCACCTCGCTGGGCACGGCGCTCGGCGGCGGACTGTTGGGCCTCGCGGTCGCCGTCGGCCGCCGGATGACCCTCGCCGACCTGCCCGACGCCGACCACCGCAGCGCCGCCGGTGTCATCTACGACGCCCTCACCGGCACCCTGCGCACGGTCTCCTGGCTGCTGGTCGCCCTCGGCCTCAGCGTGGCCTGCGCGACCTGGCTCACGGCCCGGTACGCGCGACGCCGGCAAGTGTCCGCAGTGCCCGTCGCAGATCCGGCACCGCGGCCGACGCGAGCCCCGAGCCTGACCGCGTCCGGGGGTGCGGCCGGGGGTCGACGGCGAAGGCGGGGCCCGGCGTGACCGCGATCCCGTGCGCCGCGGCGGCGGCCGCGAAGGTGTCGGCCCGCCACGGCGCGGGCAGCTCCCACCAGGCGTAGTACACCTGCGGATGAGCCCGTACGGCGAACCCGTCGAGCTCCTCGGCGACGATCCGCTGCCGCAGCGCGGCGTCCGCCCGCTTGGCCTCGACGAGCCGCTCCACCACCCCGTCCCCCGATGACCCGCACCGCCGCTTCCAGCGCGAACCGCCCCCGCGCTCCACCCCCCCGGACCGGATCGCGGCGCGACCGCGTCGGCCCGGTGCTCCGGTACGACGGCGAAGCCGGCCGTCAGCCCCGGCGCGACCCGCTTGGAGAGGCTGTCGACGACGTGGGTGAGGGCGGGCGCGTGGGCGGCGAAGGGGTCGGGGGCGTCGGGGTGCAGGAAGGACCAGATGCGGTCCTCCACGACCGGCAGCTCCAATTCGCCGATGACGTAGGCGAGGTGCCGCCGCCGCTCGTCGCTCATGGTCCGGGACGTCGGGTTGTGGAGCGTCGGCTGGAGGTAGAGCGCGGACAGCGGAGCCGTGCGATGGGCGGCGAGGAGCGATTCGGGCAGCGGCCCGTCCTCGTCGTCGGCCAGCGGCACGAGGACCAGGCCGAGACGGGCGGCGATCTCCTTGACCAGCGGGTATGTCAGCGGCTCGACGCCGACCCGGCCGCCGGGGCGCACGAGGGAGGCGAGGGTGGCGGCGATGGCCTGCCGGGCGTTGCCGGCGAACAGGACCCGGCCGGTCCGGGACGCCAGCCCGGGGTCGCGAGCAGGCTCGCCGCGGCCTGACGCGCGGGTGCTGTGCCGGTGGCGGCGGCCGGGAGAAGCGCCTCGGTGAGGACGTCGGGGGCGCAGCAGGGGCGCGAGGAGCGGGGCGAGGAGCGCGGACTGCCCTGCCACGGCCGGGTAGTTGAGCTCCATGTTCACCGGCGCGGCGCTCGCCTGCTCGATGAGGGCCCGGCCGGTGGGGTCGTGGGCGGCGGCTCGTACGAAGGTGCCGCGGCCGACCTCGCCCACGACCAGGCCCCGCCGTACGAGTTCGGCGTACACCGCCCCGCCGTCGACCCGGCGATCCCCCGCCGACGCGCGAACTGGCGCTGCGGCATGAGCCGTTGGCCGGGTTTGAGGCGCCCGGCCGTGATGTCGTCGGCCAGCCGGTCGGCGATGGCCCGGTAGTCGTCCACGGTTCCCCCACGTGTCCTTGCGATTGCACCGAGGGCAAAGATTTTATTGCACCGAGGAGTGGGGGCTGCCTAGGGTCGGGACCATGACCGATCCCGCACCCCTGGTGCTGATCCACGGCCACCCCTTCGACCACACGATGTGGACCCCGCAGATCGAGGCGTTCTCCGCCGGCCGCCAGGTGATCGCCCCCGACCTGCGCGGCTACGGCACCTCCCCGGTGCTCCCCGGCGTCAGGGAGTTCCCCGACTTCGCCCGGGACATCGCGGCGCTTCTGGACGACCTGCGGGTCGGGGCCGCCGTGCTGGCGGGTCTGTCGATGGGCGGGCAGATCGTCATGGACTTCCAGCGCCAGTACCCCGACCGGGTCCGCGGCCTGGTCCTCGCCGACACCTTCCCGGCCCCGGAGACCCCCGAGGGCGCCGGGCCCGGAACGCGACGGCGGACCGGCTGCTGCGCGAGGGCATGCGCGGGTACGCCGACGAGGTGCTGGAGAAGATGGTCGCCCCGTACGCCGACGCGCGGGTCAAGGCGCACGTCCACGGCATGATGACGGCGACCTCCCCCGAGGGCGCCGCGGCGGCCCTGCGCGCCCGCGCCCTGCGGCCCGACTACCGCGACCTGCTGACCCGGGTGAAGGTCCCCGCGCTGGTGGTGGTCGGCACGGACGACGAGTACACCCCGGTCTCCGACGCGGAGGCGATGCACGCGGCGCTCCCCGACGCGGAGCTACTGGTGGTCTCGGGTGCCGCGCACATGCCGAACCTGGAGCGGCCGGAGGAGTTCAACGCGGCGCTGGCGGCGTTCCTGACACGGGTGGACGAGCGCTCGTAGGGTCGGTCCCGTGACACACCAGTCCACCACCGGGGACACCGATGTACGCGCCGTGCCGGGAAAGCGAGGAGGCAGGCGGGCCGGGGCCTGGCTCGGGGGGCTGCTGTTCGCCGTCGTGAGCGTCGTCGTCGGCTGCCGTACGGCCGACACGGACGGCATCACGCCCGTGCCCCAGCTGCTGGCCTTCCTGCCGTGGCTGCTGGTGCCGACGGGGGCGGGACTGCTGCTCGCGCTGCTGTCCCGGTGGTGGGTGGGCCTGGTCTGGGGCGTGGCCCTGCTCGGCCTGCTGGCGTGGTTCATCGAGCCGTACGGGAAGATCAGCGAACCCGACGGCAAGGTCCTCGCCTCGCTCCGCGTCCTCACCTCGAACGTCGAGTTCGGGCGCGGTACGGGGGCCCTGGTGGACGTGGTGCGCCGGGAGAAACCCGATCTCGTCTTCGTCCAGGAGTGCGAGTACACCTGCGCGGCGGAGCTGAAGCGGACCCTCGGCGTCGCCTACCCGAACCGGCGGACCGTGCCGGGCGCCGGCTCCGAGGGCTCGGTGATCCTCAGCCGCCACCGCCTCACGGCCGCCGACCCGGTCCCGGGCACGATGGGGATGCCGGGCGCGGTGGCGGACGTCGACGGCCGGGCCGTACGGCTCCAGCTCGCGCACCCCATGCCGCCCCTGCCCGGCCAGGTGGACGTGTGGAAGCGGGAACTGGGCACGCTCCGCGACTTCGCCGCCCGGCACCGGGGCGCACCGCTGGTCCTGGCCGGTGACTTCAACGCCTCCCAGGACCACGCGGCCTTCCGGCACCTCCTCGACGCCGGTCTCCGGGACGCCGCCCGGCTGGCCGGCTCCGACCGCACCCCGAGCTGGCCGGCCCGCACCGCGCCCGCGTTCGGCGCCCAGATCGACCACGTGCTGGTCTCGCCGGACTTCTCCTGCGAGAAGGCCCGCTTCCTGGACCTGTCCGACACCGACCACCGGGCGCTGCTGGTCGAACTGGACCTGCGCCAGGGCGGATGACGTGTAATAGGCGCATGTCCCGAGAGTTCCCCATCAGCCTCACCCCTCCCGACTGGCTGGTCAGGAACCTCCAAACCCAGCCCGCCCCGGTCAACCGGGCGGCCGTGGCCCGCGCCGCGATCGCGATGACCCTGCCGCTGGCGATCGGTCTCGCGGTCGGCAAGGTGGAGTACGGGGCCCTGGCCTCGATGGGCGCCCTGTCCGGCGTCATCGGCGACACCGCGGACGCGTACCGCATGCGCATCCTCAACATCGCGATCCCGCAGCTGTTCGGGGCGGTGGGCGTGACGGTCGGGTCGCTGGTGTTCGGCCAGGGATGGCTGGCGGTGGCCGTGGTCACGGCAGTGGCCCTCGTCTCGGGCATGATCTCGACGATCGGCGCGGTGGCGTCGGTGTCCGGGCTGCTGCTGCTCCTCAACTCCGTGGTGGGAGCCGGGCTGCCGATGCCGGGCGAGTGGTGGCTGGCGCCGCTGCTGATGAGCGGCGGCGGGCTGCTGGTGCTGGTCCTGGCGCTGCTGGCCTGGCCGTTGCGCTCCGGAGTCCCGGAACGCTCGGCGGTCGCGGACACGTACCGTACGGTCGCGACCCTGATGTCGGCCTGCGGCAACGAGGCCTACGACCAGGCCCGCCACACCGTCACCCAGTCCCTGAACCAGTCGTACGACCTCATCCTGGCCCGCCGCACCCGCCACCACGGCCGCAGCCCCGACCTCACCCGCCTCCTCGCCCAGTTGAACGCCATCACCCCCGTCGTCGAGGCGGCCCCGGCGGCCCATGTCACCGGCGAGCCGCTGCCGCCGGAGGTCACCGAGGCGGTGCGCCACCTCGCGGAGGCGGTGGAGACGGGCTACACCGGCCCGATAGCCCTGAAGCTGCCCACCCCCACCTCGGAGACGACCCGGGCGGTGGACCACGCCCTGCGCCACGCGGCGGAGGTCGTCCGTACCCCGGACCTCGACCCCGGCGGCCTCGACGACCGCCTGGGCCGCCCGGCCGCACTGCGCGTCCGCGCCGCGCGGGCGACCCGCAACGTGGCGCTGTCCGCGGCCTCCTGGCGCTACGGACTGCGCCTGGCCCTGTGCATCGGAGTGGCCCAGGTCCTCGTCTCGATCCTCCCGGTACCGCGCTCGTACTGGGTGGCCCTGACCATCACCTTCGTCATGAAGCCGGACTTCGGCTCGGTGTTCTCCCGCGCCCTGCTCCGCGCGCTCGGCACGGTGGCGGGCCTGGTGATCGCGGCGGCGGTCCTGGCGGAGGTGCCGCGCGGCTGGTGGGACGTCCCGGTGATGCTGGTCCTGGCCCCCCTGATCCCGGCGCTCACGCCGCGGGGCTACGGCTACCAGACGGCGGCGATCACCCCGGTCATCCTGCTGCTGTCGGACATCCTGAACCACCAGGGCACCGCCCTCCTCGTGCCCCGTCTGCTCGACTCCCTGATGGGCTGCGGCATCGCCCTGGTCGCGGGCTATCTGCTCTGGCCGGAGAGCTGGCACACACGCGTCGGCGACCGCCTGGCGAAGGCGGTGGACGACACCGCGGCATACGTCGAGTCGGCGTTCGGCCGCGATCTCACCGACCCCCCGGCCCGCGCCCGCATGCGGCGCCGCCTCTACCGCGACCTGTCGGTGATCCGCACGGAGTTCCAGCGCGCCCTCACCGAACCCCCGCCCACCGGCCGCCGGGCGGCGGCCTGGTGGCCCCTGGTGGTCGCGGTGGAGCGGATCGTCGACGCGACGACGGCGGCCCGCGTCCGCACCAAGCACGGCGCCCCGCCGCCCTCGGAGGCGGAAGTGGCCCAAGTGGTCCTGCAACTGCGCGAACTGGCGGAGGGCGTACGCCAGGCGGAGACCCTGTACGCGGTCCGCACCGACCTCACGGGACCGTCCGGGAGCGTCCTGGAGCCGCTGCGCCAGGAGGTCGCGGCGGCCCGGGCGATCGCCTCACCCCGGTGACACGCAAGGCACCGGGGTGAAGCGATCGGCGATTCAGACGCCGATGTCCGAGCCGTCCTTGCGCCACACGGCCACCACCGCCGGGCGCACGATCTTCCCCGGGCCGTCAGGCCAGGTGCTGGCCGGGTTCTCCACGGTCGCGCCGGTGATCTCGCCCGGGTGCTGGACGGCCACCAGGACGCGGCGGTCCTGGATGATCGGCCCGCAGGTCTCCGCGCCGGTCGGCACGGTGAGGAACTGCTTCAGCTCACCGCGCCGGTCGCCCTTGGTGGCCACGCCGAACAGGCCGTCGTGGGAGCCGAGCTGGTTGCCGTCGGTGGAGATCCAGAGGTTGCCGTACGGGTCGAAGGCCACGTTGTCCGGGCAGGAGATCGGGCTGACCCGGTCCTTCGGGAACCCGGCGAAGTAGGTGGCCGGGTCGGCCGGGTCACCCGCGACCAGGAACAGGGACCAGGCGAACTTCTGGCTCTCCGGCCGGTTCCAGCGCTCGGTCAGCTCCAGGATGTGCCCGTGCTTGTTGGCGTTGCGCGGGTTGGCCTCGTCGGCCGGGGCGTTGCTGCCGACCCCGCGGTTGGTGTTGTTGGTGAGGGCGACGTAGACCTTGCCGGAGACCGGGTTGGGCTGGATGTCCTCGGGCCGGTCCATCTTGGTGGCGCCCACCTTGTCACCGGCGAGCCGCGTGAAGACGAACACCTCCTCGGCCGTCATCCCCTCCACGTGCGAGACGGCACCCTTGGCGGTCGCGGTGGCCAGCGGAATCCACTGACCACTGCCGTCGAACTCACCGTCGGCCGGGAGCTTGCCGGTGCCGTCGATCTCGATGGCGGGGGAGTCACCGCTGAGCTTGGCGACGTAGAGCGTGCCCTCGTCGAGAAGCGAGAGATTGTGCTCGCGAACGGCGCGCGAGGTCCCCTTCTTGACCCTCTTGCTGCTGACGAACTTGTAGAAGTAGTCGAACCGTTCGTCGTCCCCGGAGTAGACGACGGGCCGTCCGTCCGAGGTCAGCCGCACGGTCGCGGCCTCGTGCTTGAAGCGGCCGAGGGCGGTGTGCTTGCGCGGGGTGGAGGTGGGGTCGTACGGATCGAACTCGACGACGTACCCGAACCGGTGCACCTCGTTCGGCTCCTGGGCGACATCGAAGCGCTGGTCGAACCGCTCCCACTTGCGCTCGCTCGCGCCGGTGCCGATGCCGTACCGCTTGTCCGTGGCGCGGCTGCTGTTGGCGAAGTACTGGTTGAAGTTCTCCTCGCCGTGCAGCGTGGTGCCCCACGGGGTGGTGCCGCCGGAGCAGTTGTTGAGCGTGCCGAGGACCTTGGTGCCGGTCGGGTCGGCGGAGGTCTTCAGCAGGTCCGAGCCGGCCGCGGGCCCGGTGAGCCGGAACTCGGTGGTGGCGGTGACGCGCCGGTTGAGCGGATGCCGGGACACGGTGGTGAGCTTCCCGCTCCTGCGGTCCTCCTCCACCACGACAGCCGACAGCCCGTGCGCGGCCCACGCGACCTCGACCTGCTCGCGGGTCGGGTTGGCGGGGTCGTACCCGCGGAACATGAGCACCTCGTCGGTGTACTCGTGGTTGGCGACGAGGAGCTGCTTGCCGTGGCCGAGGGGGAGCAGCGCGAGGAAGTCGTTGTTGTACCCGAACTGGCCGGCCTGCGCGGCGGCCGTCTGCCGCTCCGGGTCGAAGGCGGGCGCGCCGCGCAGGATGGGCTCGCCCCAGCGGATGACGACGTTCTGCGCGTAGCCGTCAGGGACGGTCACGGCGTCGGTGGTGTTGGGGGCGACGGGGCTGTACCGCAGCCCACGGGAGGCCTTGCCGCTCTTCTGGTACGAGGGGGTCGGCGCCGTGCTGGTCGCGGCGTGGGCCTGCGGGGCGCCGACGACGGTCGCGCCGGCCGCGGCGGCCACGGTGACGACGGCGGCGGTCCGCATCAGGGAACGGCGGCTGAGGGCACCGGCGATGACGTCACCGACGTACTCGTTGGCGCTGGTGTTGGGCACCTCGTGGAAACAGGCGTTGCCGCACCGGTAGAGGCAGGTCATGGCGGAACGCCCGCCCTGGTGTCCGTCGGACGACGGCGTGCTGATCAACGGCAGCGGTATGCGCACTTTGTAATCCCCTTGCTTCCCCATGGACTCCCCTTGAATCCGCGCCACGGACGCTAAGGGCCGGTTTGTGCGGGAGCGGGGACTGGCGGTGAACGCGCAGTGAATGCGGGGTAGCGAGGCGGGAGTCAGGGGCGGCCTGCGGGCGGGTTGCGGGGGACTTGGCGGGGGGGCTTGCGGGCGGCTTGCACGATAAGACCGAATACGGCCCTTGACGGATGCGGCTTGCGCTGCCCTCCCCGGCCCAAGATCCGTCTCCAGGGCCGCTAACCTTACGTGTCCGTCCTGGCCAGGGATTGACGGGCATCAACTCATGCGAAGGGTTGCGCACATGGGCATTCTCACTCTCCTGCGGAACGCATTCGGCCGCTCACGCAAGGGGCGTACCGCCGAGGCAGAGGGTGCGGAGGGGACGCAGCCGACAGCTCAGCCGACGGTACCGGCGCCCGCGTCGCCCGAGCCGGAGGCCAAGGTCGAGGTTCCGGAGCCGCGCACGTCGACGTCCCTGTCGACCAAGGACGAGCACGATCTGGTGGCGGCGGCGTTCGACAACGTGACGGTGCCCGGCAGACACCGGCGGGCGAGAGCCGACGGCTGAAGCCGGAGGCGGGGCCGAGGAGCCGGTGGCGAGGCTCCGGTGGCTGAGGCTGAGGCTGAGCCGGTGATTGAGGAGCCGGTGCTGAAGCTCCGGTGCTGAGGCTGAGCCGGTGACCGAGGAGCCGGCTGTCAAGGCGACGCTGAGCCGGTGGCCGAGGAGCCGGTGGCCGAAGCGACGCTGGGCCGGTGGCCGAGCCGGCGCTGGGCCGGTGGCCGAGGCCGCGCTGCCGGTGGCCGAGGTCGAGGCTGAGTCCGCCGCAGAGGCTGAGGCTGAACCTGTCGTCGAGGCGGCCTGCGCGAGGAGACAGCCGAGCCGCGCCCGCTCCCGCGCCGGAGGCCGCTGAGGAGGCGCCCGTCGAGGAGCCGGTTGCGGAGAGCCCACCCCGAGCCGGTCACGGAGACCAAGCCCGAGCCCGAAGCCGAGCCCGTGGCCGAGGCTGCCGCTGAGGAGCCCACCGCGAAGAGACGCCCGCCGAGGCCACCCGAGCCGGTCGCCGAGCCCACGCCGGAGCCGAGCCCGCCACCGCGGCCGCCGATGTCGAGCCCACCCGAGCCGGAGGCCACCGCAGCCGCCACCCGACGCAGCCGCCCCGAGGCCGAGCCCACCCCGAATCCACCCGAATCCACCCCGAATCCACCGGAATCACCCCGTCGCCGCAGCCGCCGACGGCGAGTCCGCTCGGCAGGCCACCCGCGAGACATCGAAACCGTCACGGTGGTGCGGGTGGGAACACGGACGCCGAAGGCGAAGCCGAGGCGACCCCCGCGATCGCCGCCGCAGGCACGGGCGCCGCCGCCCTCGCCCTCGCCAAGGCGGCCTCACCACCGCCCGCGCCAAGACCTACCTCGTCCTCGACCGCTCCGCGAGCATGCGCCCGTACTACAAGGACGGCTCCGCCCAGGCCCTCGCCGAGCAGACCCTCGCCCTCGCCACCCACCTCACCCCGGACACCGAGGACACCCCCTCCGTCCACGTCGTCTTCTTCTCCACCGAGGTCGACGGCACCCTCGACCTCACCCCGGCCTCCCCCAAGGACGCCATCGACGAGGCGCACGCCGGCCTCGGCCGCATGGGCCGTACCAGCTACCACGCCGCCGTGGAAGCCGTACTCGCCCATTACGACAAGACGACCGCCCCCGGCGCGAACACCCCCGCCCTCGTCGTCTTCCAGACCGACGGCGCCCCGGACGCGAAGACCCCCGCCACCCAGGCCCTGACCGAGGCGGCCAAGTCCCACCCGTCCGTCTTCTTCTCCTTCGTCGCGTTCGGCGAGCACGAGAACAAGGCCTTCGACTACCTCCGCAAGCTGAAGACCGACAACACGGCCTTCTTCCACGCGGGCCCCACCCCGAAGGAGCTCACGGACGCGGAGCTCTACGACGGCGTGCTGATCGACTGGCGCCCGTAACCGCACCCGCAACCCGAGACACCCGGCCGCCCGCCTTCCACCCTGCAATACGGAAAGCGGGCGGTCCCCCCATGTCGGCTACGATTTCTTGGTTCGTAAAGCATCACGAAATCCAAATCCGACCTGGGAGCAGCCCCCGATGGCTCGACACCTCATCACCAGCGCCCTTCCCTACATCAACGGGATCAAGCACCTGGGCAACATGGTGGGGTCCATGCTCCCGGCGGACGTGTACTCCCGGTACCTCCGCCAGCGCGGCCACGACGTCCTCTACATCTGCGCCACCGACGAGCACGGCACCCCGGCGGAGCTCGCCGCGAAGGAGGCCGGCCTCAGCGTCGCCGACTTCTGCGCCCAGGCCCACGACGCGCAGAAGGCGGTCTACGACGGCTTCGCGCTCGCCTTCGACTACTTCGGCCGGAGCTCCTCCCAGCAGAACGTCGAGATCACCCAGCACTTCGCCCGCCGCCTCAACGAGAACGGCTTCATCGAAGAACGAGCCATCCGCCAGGTGTACTCCCCCACCGACGGCCGCTTCCTCCCGGACCGCTATGTCGAGGGCACCTGCCCCCACTGCGGCTACGACAAGGCCCGCGGCGACCAGTGCGAGAACTGCACCCGCGTCCTGGACCCGACCGACCTGATCAACCCGCGCTCGGCGATCTCCGGCTCCACCGACCTGGAGGTCCGCGAGACCAAGCACCTCTTCCTCCTCCAGTCGAAGCTCCAGCACGAGGTCGAGGAGTGGGTCGCCCGGCACGAGGCGGAGTGGCCGCAGCTCGCCTCCTCCATCGCCCGAAAGTGGCTGACCGAGGGCCTGCACGACCGCGCGATCACCCGTGACCTGGACTGGGGCGTCCCCGTCCCGGCGGACACCTGGCCGGAGCTGGCGGCCGAGGGCAAGGTTTTCTACGTGTGGTTCGACGCCCCGATCGAGTACATCGGCGCGACGAAGGAGTGGGCGGACGAGGACCCGTCGACGCGCGACTGGAAGTCGTGGTGGTACGAGTCGGACGAGACGGTCCGCTACACGGAGTTCATGGCCAAGGACAACGTCCCCTTCCACACGGTGATGTTCCCGGCGACCGAGCTGGGTGTCCGTGAGCCCTGGAAGAAGGTCGACTACGTCAAGGCCTTCAACTGGCTGACGTACTACGGCGGCAAGTTCTCCACGAGCCAGAAGCGGGGCGTCTTCACGGACCAGGCCCTGGAGATCCTGCCCGCCGACTACTGGCGCTACTTCCTGATCGCCAACGCTCCCGAGTCCGACGACTCGTCCTTCACCTGGGAGCACTTCACCGCCACGGTCAACAAGGACCTCGCCGACACCCTCGGCAACTTCGTCAACCGTGTCCTGTCCTTCTCCCGCAAGCGCTTCGGCGACGACGTCCCCGAGGGCGGCACCCCGGGGGAGGCGGAGGCGAAGCTGGGCGAGGAGATCGCCCGTCTCCTCGCCGAGTACGAGACCCAGATGGAGGCCCTCCAGTTCCGCAAGGCGGCGGCCGCCCTGCGTGCCCTGTGGTCGGCCGGCAACTCCTACCTGGAGGAGAAGGCCCCCTGGCTGGAGATCAAGACCGACAAGGACGCCGCGGCCCTCACCCTCCGCACGGCGATGAACCTGATCCACCTCTACTCGGTGGTCTCGGAGCCCTTCATCCCCGCGACCTCGGCCGCGATGCGCCAGGCCTTCTCTCTCGCCGACGACACCGCCACCTGGATCACCGAGGCCGAGGCGAAGTCCCTGACCTCCGTCCCGGCCGGCACCCCCTTCACCGTCCCGCCGGTCCTGTTCGCCAAGCTCACGGACGAGGACCTGGAGACGTACAAGGAGCGCTTCGGCGGCACGGCGGAGTAAACGAGGGGCGGGGGCGTGCTGAAGATCTTCCTCTGCCATTCGTCGGGGGACAAAGAAGACGTACGGCGCCTGCGGACACAGCTGCTGTCCGCGGGCTTCCAGCCCTGGCTCGACGAGGAGGACATCCTCCCGGGCCAGGACTGGGACCGTGAGATCCGCCGTGCGATCCGCGCCTCCGACCTGGTCCTGGTCTGCCTGTCACGGGCTTCGGTCACCAAGACCGGATACGTGCAGAAGGAGATCCGTATCGTCCTCGACGAGGCCGACCACCAGCCCGAGGGCACGATCTACGTCATCCCGGCCCGCCTGGAGGAGTGCGAGGTCCCGGAGCGGCTGCAGAGGTGGCACCGGGTGGATCTGTTCACGCGGGACGGTTACGACAGGCTCCTGAAGTCGCTGGCGGCGGTGGAAGCGGCCCGCGGCGGCGTCCGGTACGACGGGTTCTACGCGAGCCCGGCGTCGAAGGCGGGATTCACGGAGTTTTTCCGGTTCTATCCGGACGGCACCGTGCTGGACGTGACGACCAGCGGGTCCGCCGACCAGATCACCTCGTGGTTCCACAGAGACCAACCGGACCTGGGCAAGGGCCCCTACGACATCGTCGGCGACCGCATCACGTTCGCGACCACGGCCTCCTACGGCACCATCGAATACGCCGGCACCATCCGCGAAGACGGTACGGAACTCCACCTCCACGCCCACAGCCGCATCAACGGCCACCAGTCCGACGGCGTCTGGCGGTTCCTGCCGGTAAATCTTTACCCCAGTCCGTGATCAAGTTGTGGGCAGGGGGCGGAACTTGCCAGGAAACATACGTATGGTTTGCGCCATGGCAGTACCTGGGATCATCCCGATCGCCTACGAGCCGCACGGCCGTACCGAGGCCATCGGGCTTTACGCGGAAGGGCAGTTCCTGGGGTCGGTCACCTACGCCTTCCCCAAGGGCTTCCGGCCCGACGACGGCTGGGAGGAGCAGAAGCGCCTCTACTCCGTGCTGCACACCTTCGACGCCGAGGGCGGTTACCGCGACTCGGAGATCTGGTGTGCCGGGACCTGGGCCGAGCAGCAGCGGGACGGGTCCGTGCTGGCGCGTGCCCGCGCCCATCTGGCGACCCGGCTGCGCAGCCTGCCCCGGCGGACGTACACCGACATCGCGGTGCGGCCCTTCGAACTCGTCGTGGACGGCGTGCTGTTCGGGCTCGTCACCGGGGAGGAGGACGGCGAGGGGTGGGCCGAGCTGTATCCGGACCGGCTGGGCTTCGGGCCGCCCTGGGACGGGAGTTACGACGCCTGACGATCACGGTTCCTTCACATGATCTAGGCAGAGGCCCCGGCAACGCGCTATACATGCCCGAAGATCACTAGTGGGGGGTTTCATCCATGGCACTTTTCGGCAACGCGCACACCATAGACCCGGGCAAGGCCGCCTCGGACTTCGCCAAGCTGCTGGGCTCCGGCGAGGGTGTGCAGGCGGCGTACCAGCTGGTGCGTGACGTCATCATGTTCACCGACCGGCGGCTGATCCTGGTCGACAAGCAGGGCATCACCGGCAAGAAGGTCGAGTACCACTCCGTCCCGTACCGCAGCATCACGCACTTCGCGGTGGAGACGGCCGGCACCTTCGACCTCGACGCCGAGCTGAAGATCTGGGTCTCGGGCCAGTCGGTGCCGATCCAGAAGACGTTCACCAAGGGCGTCGACATCTACGAGGTGCAGGCGATCCTCACGCAGTACGTCGCCCGCTGACGCAGGCCCCGCAGTCCGACGCCCCCCGGAGACGACTCCGGGGGCGTCGGCATGTCCCCCTGTGCGACCGTGCCGAGGACCCTGCGGCGACTTTAAGAACCCTTGGTAATATCCGCGCACTTGTGCGAGAGCAGGGGCTCTCGCAGGGGAGGGAACCTCACGTGGGCAGACACGCCCTGAGACGGGGCGGTCTCGCCGCTGCCGTCTCCTCACTCGCGGTCGCCGTCGCGGCCGCATCGGTGGTCGTCCTGTCGGAGGGCGGCGATTCCGCGGAGGCGGCCGAGGCCGCCGACACCACCATGGTCACCCTGACCGACCCGAGCAGCACCACACCGCGCACCGACCGCCCGTACGTCGACGGCGATACCGGCTTCCTGCACCGGCAGACCGGCCGGGACGGGCTGCTGTGGACCGACTTCGCGACCGGTGCGACGGTCACGGTCGAGAACGCCGACGGCGTCTACACGCCGGGCACGGGCTGCACCGTCATCGGCTCCGAGTGCCGTACGGCCTGGTACGGCGTGGACGGCGACCTGGTCGCCCTGCCGACGACGGCAAGCGACGCGTACGCCACCCTCTGGGACCCGGCGACGGCGACCTCGAAGAGGGTCAGCTGGAACAGCTCCCTCCAGTACGGCCAGGGCTACTACCGGGCGCTGGCCGGGGACACCATCGTCACCACCAACTCCCTGATCGACCGGGTCGACGGCGAGTGGCACACCCGCAAGGTCACCGGGGACACGGTGAACATCCAGTCCGAGGGCGTCCTCGCGGCCGACGCCTCCGGGCTGCTCGTGCAGAACAGCACCTTCGGCTCCCTCCACTACATCGACCTCGGGTCGGCCGTGGGCACCCAGGTCTTCGAGGGCGCCACCGGAAACTCGTCGTACCTGATGAGCACGGACCGCGTCGGCTGGTACTACAACGGCACCGCCGAACTGCACCTGAAGTCCCGCACCGACCTCACCGCCGCCGAGCAGGTCATCACGCTGCCCGCCAATCCCGGCGCCCTCGACGGCGACCCGGTCCTGGTCGGCGACTGGCTGCTGCTGCCGCTGTCCTCCAGCGGTCTCGGCTCGAAGCTGATCGCGGTGGACATCACCGACCCCACCCGGCAGCGGACGCTGCTGGAGAGCGCCGGCGCGTACACGCTCGCGGCCGGTGACGGCACCGCGCTGGTCAGCGGCGGCACCGACGCCACCGACTGGTGGGTGCAGCGGGTGAGCCTCGCCCAGGACGGCACGCCCACCCTGGAGAAGGTGTCCCAGGCCCCGGCGCTGGAGAACGCCAAGACCGGCATCGCGCTCAGCCGCGGCAGCCTGCGGGTCGCCGAGTCCGACCGCACGACCTCCGTGCGCGAGCTGTCCACCAACGGATCCACCGCGCTGAAGGCGTACGACGCGACCGCCGACGCCTCCTACAACTCCATGGTCGTCTGCCCGTACGCGGACACCACCTGTGCGGCGCTGTGGGGCAACGTCGACGGCAAGGACGTCTACCTCGACACCAACGGCGGCACCGACGAGGGCGAGAGCCTGGGTGACGACCGGCTGGTCGCCATCGGCGGCCCCGACCTGGACTTCGGCGGCCGGGACGGCGCGATCGTGGACGTCTCCGACGACTACGCCGTCTACAACTCCGGTGGTGCGTCGCCGGTGCAGTACGTCGGCGAGTTCGGGTGGGGCGAGAAGCTGAAGCGGTCCGTGCGCGCCGCCGCCCTGAGCGGCTCCACGCTCTGGAGCGCGACCACCACGGCCGGCAAGCTCACCTCGTACAGCATGCCGCTGGCGAAGACGCTGGCCACGGTGACCGTGCCTGGCCTGGCCTGTGTGCCGAGCGAACTGCAGGCGGCGGGCCGCTGGGTGTACTGGGCGTGCGGCACGGACTCGGCGGGCGTGTACGACACCCGGGCGGGTACGGCGACGGCGGTCACCCCGGGTGACGTCCTCCTCGGCGACGGCTTCACGGTCCGCCATGACCACACCGCGGGCACCCTGGTGCTCACCGAGGCGGCCACCGGCACCACCCGCACGGTCGCCTCCGGCCTGCCCGACAACGGCCTGTCCGTGGACCGGCGCTACCGCTGGACGGTGGACGAGTACTCGGGCCTGGTGGCCTGGTTCGACGAGTACGAGCGCACCCATGTCGCCACGGCGGGCGTCACCGCGTCCGCGCTGACGGTCTTCGACACACAGGCGAGCGGCTATGTGGCCGCCGGGACGAAGTTCGAGGGCCTGTGGCTGCTGTCCCGCCCGGTCAGCTCCTGGTCGGTGACCTTCACCTCGGTGCAGAGCGGCGCGAACGGCAAGGTCACCACCACCGTCAAGGGCGCCGGGGCCAAGGCGTGGGTGGGGACCGACTGGTACGGCACCACGGTGACCGGGGACCGTTTCCCCAACGGAGGCTTCACCTGGACCCTGAAGGGGACGGCGCTCGGCACCTCGACGGCGGTCACGGCGGCCACCGGCACCGGCTTCCTGCAGAACGGTGCGGCGGTCCGGCACGACTTCGTCAGCCCCGACGGCCCCGACGGCCGTGGCGACCTGCTCACCCTGAACTCCTCCGGCGGCCTGACCCTCCACTCGGGCACCGGCACCGGCAAGTTCGGCGACAAGTACACCGGCACCGGCTGGGCGACCAGCGTCAAGGCGATCCCGTTCGGTGACCTGAGCGGCGACCGCTGCAACGACGTCCTGGTCCGCTACAGTTCCGGCGCCCTGCGCCTGTACAAGCCGGGCTGCGGCAAGGCGGTCAAGCCGTCGACGTCGTACACGACGCTGGCGAGCAGCGGCTGGACGCAGTACGACGTGCTGACCTACCCGGGCGACGTCAGCGGCGACGGCCGCCCGGACCTGATCGCCCGCAACTCCGCCACCGGCACGGTCTACCTCTACAAGGGCACCAGCACCGGCAAGCTGTCGTCGCGCGTGAAGCTCTACGACGACTGGAAGGGCTACAAGAAGATCGTCGGCGCCGGGGACCTCGACGGCGACGGCATCGGCGACCTCCTCGCCCAGGACAAGTCCAACGTCCTCTACCGCTACGGCGGCAAGGGCGACGGCACGTTCAAGGCGCGGGTGAAGCTGTTCGCCGACTGGGGCGGCTCCTACGACGCGGTCGTGGGCGTCGGCGACATCACCGACGACGGCAAGGCCGACCTCGTCTCCCGCGACACGAGCGGCAACCTGTACCGCAACAGCGGTGACGGGAAGGGGTCGTTCGGGGCGCGGGCGAAGATCGCGACCGGCTTCGGCGGATACAAATCCCTGTCTTAGTAGGCCAGTTGATGAAAAGAGGCGTCCGGGGTCCGTGCGACTCCGGACGCCTTTACGCTGTGCCCGTGACGCCAAGACATGGATGGGTCCTGGCCGCAGTCGCGGTCGTGGGCCTGATGGGGGGCACCCTGCTGTCGGCGGTTCCGGCGGCGGCGGTGCATGGTGGGGTCCCGGGGGACTTCAACGGGGACGGCTACAAGGACGCGGTGCTGCCCGCGCCGGGGGCGAACGTGTCCGGCAAGGAGGCGGCGGGGGCGGTGGTCGTGCTGTACGGCTCGAGGACGGGCCTGGCCGCGAGCCACCGGAAGACGATCACGCAGAACACCTCGGGAGTGCCGGGGACGGCCGAGAAGAACGACATGTTCGGCTATGCCACCGCGACGGCCGACCTGAACCGGGACGGATACTCCGACCTGGTCGTGGGGGCTCCGTACGAGGACAAGGCCAAGGGCACCGACTCCGGTTCGGTCACGGTCCTCTGGGGCAGCGCCGGCGGGCTGACGAGCGGTACGGAGCTGTCGACACCGGCCGACGACCCCGGCTACTACGGGCACGACATCGCCGCCCTCGGCACAGGCGGGGGTGCGAAGACACGGGTCGCCGTCTCCGGGTGGGACGGAACGGTGATCTTCAGCGGACCGTTCAGCCAGACAGGCACGTTCGGTTCGGTCCACTACAACCAGGAGACCCCGTCCACCGAGTCGGTCGCGCTCGGCGACTTCAACGGTGACGCAGTCCCCGACCCGGCCGTGGCCACCTCCCGGCTGGACGGCCTGACCGGCGGCCAGATCTACACCGACCTCGCGTACGACAAGGACCTGACGGGCAACGGCCTCATCGTCGCGGCCGGCGACCTCAACGGCGACGGTTACGCCGACTTGGTGGCCGGCGATCCCGACGAGCCCGAACAGGCGGGCCGGGACGGCGCGTCGGGCGGCCGAGTGCTGGTCTGGTACGGCTCGGCGGCGGGCGTCACAACCGACACCGCGCCCGCCGTCATCACCCAGAACACCGCCGGTGTCCCCGGCGCGAGCGAGAAGTACGACGCCTTCGGTGGCGCGCTGACCGTGGCCGACCTCGACCGGGACGGCCTCGCGGACATCGTCGTCGGCTCGCCCTTCGAGGACCTCGCCGAGGGCCGTGCCGGTCAGGTGACCGTCATCCCCGGCCGGGCCACCGGCGCCCTCGGTACCGGCTCGTACTCCTTCTCCCAGGACAAGGCGGGGGTGCCGGGAGCCTCGGAGACGGACGACTTCTTCGGCACCACGGTCTCGGTCGGGGACGTGAACAAGGACGGCAGGCCGGAACTGTTCGTCGGCGCGGCCGGCGAGAACAACTACACCGGCGCGGTGTGGGTCTTCCCCGGTGGTTCGTCCCGTCCGACGGCCACCGGCAGCAAGCTGTTCACGGCCGCGTCCGTCGGCCTCAGCCAGCAGAGCAGCACGCTTTTGGGCGGCAACGGACTGCTCTGGGTGATCTGAGGAGGAGCGACGTCTCGGCCGGCAAGGCACCTTCAAGGCGGCAACCTGTACCGCAACAGTGGTGACGGCAAAGGGTCGTTCGTGCCGCGGGCGAAGATCGAGACCGGCTTCGGCGGCGACAAGTCTCTCTCGTAGCAGCCGCCTTGGACATGAACAAAAAGCGAAGGGGCCCGGAACCGTGTGGCGGTTCCGGGCCCCTTCTCGGGGGTGGGGATACGGACTAGGACCAGCCCGGGTCGGTGACCTTCGCGGTCGCCACGGTGGTCGTCCGGGCGTCGGCGCCGGAGTCGCTCGCGCCGAGGACGGCGATCAGGGCGGCGGCGGTGACGGCGACGAGCGTGGCGAGCGTGCGGCGCATTTGGTTCCCCCAAGTAGTGGCGTTTTAGCTGGAGTTGGACCGTTCCGGGCGGTTCGGCGTGACTCCATAGTGGGGTTCGAGTGATCCTCGAGTCGCGTGTTTTCCGTGGCACGAAACGATCTGGCACATGTGTGCCAGCGCGCGGCCCGGAGGACCGGGCGGGCGGGCACGGGATCTTCACAGTCGTTCGGGGTGATCTTGCGAAGTCGCCACTAGCGTGATCACGTCACGCTGCTGACCTGCGCGTCCGCTCCCCGGACAGGGTTGTGGTGAGACCCCGTCCAGCGGCACAATCCCTCCGCATGACTTGACCCACGGAGTGGCCGCGCCGGGGCTGGGACGGGCCCGTCCCCCATGTGCCGCCAGCGTTGTCGGGACCCGCCGCCGCTCCGTGACACGAAGCTGGGGGGCTTGCGTGCTGGTTTCTCTCGGACTGACCGAGCAGTCCGACCGTCTGTATCGGGCCATTCTCAGACGGCCGGATCTGGCCGTCGCGGATGCGGCGAAAGAACTCGGTGTCACCGAGGAGAAGGTGCGCGAGGAGCTGGAGGAACTCACCCGTCTCTCCCTTCTCACCCCCACCTGGCGCCGGGACGGCCGGCTGCGCGTGGTCGCCCCCAAGGCGGCGCTCGACTCCCTGCTCGCCCACCAGCAGGCCGAGATCGTCGAACGGCAGCGCGCCCTCGCCGAGAGCCAGGCCGCCGCGGACGCGCTGCTGACCCAGTACGCCGAGCTGCACCCGGAGGAGCCCGAGCAGGGGGCGGAACGATTCCTCGGAGTCGAGGCGGTCCGCGCCAAGATCACCGAGCTGACCGCCGACGTCCGCACCGAGATCATCAGCTTCCACCCCGGCGGCCCGCAGCCCG
This sequence comes from Streptomyces sp. GKU 895, assembly GCA_002027195.1. Lineage (GTDB taxonomy): Bacteria > Actinomycetota > Actinomycetes > Streptomycetales > Streptomycetaceae > Streptomyces. The sequence continues at coordinate 35,116 of MWJO01000087.1, forward strand.
CAGCCCAGTTCGAGGCCAGCGAGCCCATCACCACCGGCCTCCTCGACCGCGGGGTCAAGGTCAAGGGCGTCTATCAGGACTCCCTCCGCAACGACCCGGTCAGCGTCGAACACGCCCGCTGGCTCACCGAGCACAGCGGCGAGCTGCGCACCGTCCCCTCGCTGCCGATGCGGATGATCATCCTGGACCGGCAGAAGGCCCTGGTCCCGATCGACCCGGCCGACAGCTCCCTGGGCGCCGTCCTGCTGCGCGAACCGGGTGCCGTGGCCGCCTTCTGCGCCCTCTTCGACGCCGTGTGGGCCACGGCCACCCCCTTCGGCGAACCGGCCCGCCGCAGCCTCGACGACCCCGGCTCCCAGCCCCGCGAACTGCTCCGCCTGCTCGCCCAGGGCTACACCGACGAGGCCGCCGCCCGCCGCCTCGGCATCTCGCTGCGCAGCGAACGGCGCCTGATCTCGGAGCTGATGGAGAAACTGGACGCGCAGAGCCGCTTCCAGCTGGGGCAGCGGGCTGTGGAACACGGGCTGTTGTAGGGGGACTTCAGCAGGCGCAGGCGATTCCGCTGACCGGTGCCGTCAGCGGGTCCACCGCCTGCTTGCGCAGGCCGGCCGCGTCCTCGACCTCGAATCCCTCGCGGGACCAGTACTCGAAGCCGCCCAGCATCTCCTTGACCGGGTAGCCGAGTCCGGCGAAGGCGTACGCGGCCCGGGTGGCGCCGTTGCAGCCGGGCCCCCAGCAGTAGGTGACAACCAGCGACCCGGCCGGGACCACCTCGGCGGCCCGTTCGGCGATCTCGTCCGTCGGCAGATGCACAGCCCCCGGGATGTGCCCCTGCTCCCACGCCTCGGTGCTGCGCGTGTCGATCAGCACGAACCCCTTCGCGCCCGACTCGATGTCGGCGTGCACGTCGGAGGCGTCGGCCTCGAAGGACAGCCGCCCGCGGAAGTGGGCGAGCGCCTCGGCGGGGTCAGCGGCGGGGACGCGCAGCACCTTCGAGGGGGCGGTGGTGGTCGTGGTCATGAGGTTTCTTCTCCTTCGATCGGTTCGATCGGTTCGATCGGTTCGTGAGGTGGCGTACGGCGGCTACGGCGACGACCGCGAGGATCGCCGCGGTCGCGCTGCCGGGCAGCAGGAGGAGGGCGGCGGCGGTGCGCCCGCGAGATGGGCGAGGGTCAGGGTGACGAGGGCGAGGGTGGCGGCGGTGGCGGTGCCCTCGGCCTGCGGGCGGCCGGTCAGTTCGTGCCAGCGGGCGCCGGTGGCTGGAGGTTGGTGCGGCAGTAGAGGGCGAGGACGAGGGCGCTCAGCAGGGCGAGGG
>MWJO01000088.1 GCA_002027195.1 Streptomyces sp. GKU 895
AGGCGGTCGCACCGGCGGCCTCGGCCCCCTCCCTCGGCCCGAGCGCCCGGGCCGCCTCCCGCCCGGCCGCCGCGCGCGCTCCGGGACCGCGGCGGACGACTTCAGCGACATCGAGGCCATCCTGAAGAAGCACGGCATATGACGGACGCGGGCTGACTGAAACGACACAGTCGGCACCGATCCGAACGCGCCGTGAACGTTCTGGACCGCGGATCACGGGATCCGGCGAACTACCCTGCGTTTCCGGGCGTGTTGGTAACGCCGGGGGTGCTGTCTGCGTCATCATCGCCCGCGAGATGCTGGACACGACACAGAGCGACGCCGCGCCGCCTCAGGACGAGCCGCGCGGGTGCCTTTTCGCCCTTTCCCAGCCACCGCTGATGATCTTCCTTGCGGTGATCGGGTGTCTGCTGCTCATGGCTGCGCTGCACGATCTGCTGTTGCTGTGAGCCGTTCCCGCGGTACCCGGCGCCACCCGCCGGGTACCGCGGGCGGCACTCCCGCGGAGCGCTGACGCTCAGCCCGCCGCTTCCTTCCGGCGCGCCCGGTAGGCGGCCACGTGCAGCCGGTTCCCGCAGGTGCGGCTGTCGCAGTAGCGCCGCGACCGGTTGCGGGAGAGGTCGACGAAGGCGCGCCGGCAGTCGGGCGCCTCGCAGCGCCGCAGCCGCTCCTGCTCCCCGGCGACCACGAAGAAGGCCAGCGCCATCCCGCAGTCCGCCGCCAGATGATCGGCGACGGAGGCGCCCGGGGCGAAGTAGTGCACGTGCCAGTCGTAGCCGTCGTGATCCGTGAGCCGGGGCGTGGTGCCCGCCGCGGCCACCAGCTCGTTGATCATCCCGGCGGCGACCCGGGCGTCGGGGGCCGAGAAGATCGCGGCGAACCGCCCGCGGATCTTGCGCACCGCGGAGAGGTCGAACTCGGAGAGCACCCCGACATCGCTGATCTCGTGCTTTCGTACGAAATCCTCGAGAGCAACGACGTCCGGCAGCCCGTCCGGGGTCGTGGTGTCCTCCGGTGCGGTGTTCACCAGATCCACCACGGCATCGAGGGCGCACCGGGTGTCATGGGTGATCAGCACATTTCGCTCCCTGGCCTGGGGGTCGGGCGGGTGCCCGCCCGATGCTGGCCGATCGTAGTGGCTTCCTGAGCGGCTGTACCGGTCGCGGCCGCCCGGATCCCGCGCCACCGTGCGGCGGAGGGGCCGCACCAGCGCACCGGCGCCGCCCCGCGAGGATCCGCGGTGACAGCGCCGGTGTGCGTACCTATGCGGTTGTCTTGGCCCGAGCCGTCACCCCGAGTCGACGGCGCCGGGCGGCTTGGTGAGGCCTCGCCCTAGCTTTCCGCCAGGATGTGCGAGAGCTCCTGATCGAGATCGAAGTGCCGGTGCTCGGTGCCGGGCGGCACCGCAGCGTCCGTGCGCTTCAGGAACGACTCCAGGGCCCGTGCCGGGGCCTCGAGCAGGGCTTCGCCCTCCGGGGAGCTCAGGGCGATGCACACGACGCCCTGACCGTGACTGCGCGACGGCCAGACTCGGACGTCGCCGGTGCCGGTGGGCCGGTGGAGGCCTCCGCGAGGAGGTCGCGGGCGAACACCCACTCGACGGTCTCCTCGGCTCCGGTGTGGAAGGTGGCGTGCACGGCGTAGGGGTCGGCCGTGTCGTACCGCAGGCCTGCGGGGACAGGCAGGGAGGACTCGCTCGACACAACGAGGCGCAGGTGCAGCTCGCAGCTGACCGTGGTGTTCATAAGCGCCAGGGCCTTTCGCTCAGTGTGCGCTCGGGGATTCGCACGTCGGCGAAATCGACATGCCACCTACGGTGCCGTTGTAAACCCCTCTGAGTGTTTTGCGTGCCTTTACGTAACTCTTCCGGCCGAGGACCTGTTCGCGAGGTACGACCATTACGGTGACTGGTTTCTCTCCGGTAGGGTTTGGCTGTATGAACACGGGGAGTGACGAGCGGGCCGAGGCGGCTGTGGCATCGGACGAGACGCAGACCAGTGGGGCGCAGGGCGAGCAGGGGCTCGGCTCGAAAGCGCCGGAATTCATCAAGGCCCGCCGCGTGCTGCACCTGAGCTGGCAGGTCGGGATCTTCATCATCGGCCTCGCGGTCGTGGTCCTGGGCATCATCATGCTTCCGCTGCCCGGACCCGGCTGGGTCGTGATCTTCGGCGGCATGGCGATCTGGGCGACCGAGTTCGTCTGGGCCCAGCTGGTGCTGCGCTGGACGAAACGCAAGGTGACCGAGGCGGCACAGCGGGCGCTCGACCCCAAGGTCCGCCGGCGCAACATCATCCTGACGTCGATCGGCCTGGTGATCGTGGCCGCGATCGTCGCGGTCTACGTCTACAAGTTCGGCTTCGAGATGCCCTGGAACATCAAGGACCAGTGACCACCGGCCGCGGGGGGTGCTCAGGCACCCCCTGACATGGGGTAATGTTCTTCCTGCGTCCGGGCGATTAGCTCAGTGGGAGAGCGCTTCGTTCACACCGAAGAGGTCACTGGTTCGAACCCAGTATCGCCCACCCGGACGACGCCCGCCTGCGAGCAGCAGGCGGGCCGTCGGCGTTCCCGGCTCCGGGCCGGCCGACGAGTTCCGGCCGGACAACCTCCGGGCGCGACCGGCCAGTTCATGTTCGGCCGGTCGGACTCGGCTGCCTCACCTGCGACTTCACGCGCTGTTCCGCGGCACGGTTCTCCGCTGTGCCGTCAACTCGCCGAGCCGTCCCGCAAGAAATTCCTGTCCGAATCATTGACGCCCCCCGAGGGGCTTCGTACCTTGTGCCAGCAAGCGCTTACTTGAAACGATTCATGCAGGCGGCAACGACGCTGCGGGGAGGGCCCGACTGTGGGAACCAGCAGGAATGTTGAGAGGCGTACGATCCTGAAGGCGGCCGGTGGAGCGGCGGCCACGCTGGGGCTGGCGACGACGACGGCGTGCGGGGGCGGTGACAGCGGCTCCGGCGACGGGAATGTGACGCTCCGTTATGCCTGGTGGGGCGGCGAGCCGCGGACCATTGCCATGAAGAAGGCGATCGCGGTCTTCGAGAAGAAGTACCCGAAGATCAAGATCAAGCCCGAATTCACCGATTACGCGGCGTTCTGGGAGAAGTTCCAGACGCAGGCCTCCGGTGGAAATCCGCCGGACGTTTTCCAGAATGCCGTCGGATTCCTGCGCAAGTACGACAAGCGCGGAGTTCTGATGGACCTCAAGTCCCAGGCGGACTCCGGGAACCTGGACCTGAACAACTTCCGCAACGGCGTTCTGGCGAACGGTCAGGTCGACGGCAAGCAGCTCGGCATCCCCGTCGGCGCCAACACCATGGCGCTCGTCATCGACCTCAAGGCCTTCAAGAAGGCCGGCGTCGAGGCGAAGATGGGCTGGACCTGGGACGAGTACTTCGACGCCCTCCAGACCATCCAGGACAAGCTGAAGATCGCCGGCGACACCGGCTACTTCGGCATCATGTACCTCTACGACCTGTACCTCCGTCAGAACGGCAAGGCGTTCTTCACCGACTCCGCTCTCGGCTTCACCGAGGACGACCTGACGCAGTGGTGGGCGGACGGCTACAAGCGCGTGAAGTCCGGGCTCGTCACCGACCCGAAGAAGATCGAGCAGGTGCAGCCCAAGTCGGGCCTGTCGGCCGGGCTCGCCGCGTCCGAGTTCACCTGGGACAACTTCTCCATCCGCTACGAGGGCGAGGGCGAGTCGGACTACGGGCTCGCGCCGATCCCCACCACGGACGGCAAGGACACCGGTCAGTACCTCGGTTCGCTGATGCTCAGCGCCTTCTCCGGGACCAAGCACCCCAAGGAGGCCGCCCAGTTCATCTCCTTCATGGTCCACGACCCCGAGGTCGGCAAGATCATGGGCTACGACCGCGGCATCCTCTCGACGACCGAGCAGTACGACGCGTTCGTGCCCACCGACGACCAGAACAAGGGCGTCAAGGCGTACGAGGAAGAGGTCGCCAAGGCCGGTGTGCTGGGGAAGATCACCCCGCACCCGTCCGGCGCCGACGTCGTCGAGGCGGCGTTCCTGCGCATCGCCGGTGAGGTGTCCCAGGGCAAGACCAAGCCCGCCGACGCCGCGAAGGCACTGTTCAGCGAGGCCAAGGCCGCGTTCGCGGGCTGAGGGGACGTACCACCATGACGCTCGTCAAGGAAGCGCCCGCGCGCCCGGCGAAGAAGCGGTCCGCCGCTCCTGCCGCCGGGCGGCGCGGGCGGCGCCGCGAGAACATCGCCGGTTACCTCTTCATGTCGCCGTGGATCGCCGGGTTCCTGGTGCTCACGGCGGGGCCGATGATCGCGTCGCTCTACTACGCGTTCACCCGCTACAACCTCTTCACCCCGCCGGAGTGGGTGGGTCTCGACAACTTCACGACCATGTTCCAGGACCCGCGCTGGCAGAAGTCGGTCGAGGTCACCCTGAAGTACGTCGTCGTGGCCACCCCGCTCAAGCTGCTGCTGGCCCTCGGCGTGGCGCTGCTGCTCGCGCAGAAGCGGCGCGGACAGGGGTTGTACCGGGCCGCGTTCTACATGCCCTCGCTCATCGGCGCCAGCGTCTCCGTGGGCTTCGTGTGGCGGGCGCTGTTCTCGGACGACGCGATCGTGGACCGTACCCAGAAGGTCTTCGGACTCGACGTCGGCGGCTGGATCGGCAACCCGGACTACGTCCTCTACGCGCTGGTCGCGCTGAGCATCTGGCAGTTCGGTGCGCCGATGGTCATCTTCCTGGCCGGTCTCAAGCAGGTCCCGCAGGAGCTGTACGAGGCCGCCGAGATGGACGGCGCCGGACCGCTGCGCCGGTTCTGGAACATCACCCTGCCGATGATTTCCCCCGTGCTGTTCTTCAACGTGCTGCTGGAGTCCATTCACGCGTTCCAGGTGTTCGGGTCCGCGTACGTCGTCTCCAACACCCAGTGCGGACCGGCCGACGCCACCCTCGTCTACACCTGTTACCTCTACCAGAAGGGCTTCAAGGAGGCCCAGATGGGCTTCGCCTCCGCGATGGCCTGGACGCTGGTGGTCGCGGTGGCGCTCGTCACGGCGGTCCTGTTCTGGTCGCAGAAGAAGTGGGTGCACTACGAGGAGGCCGCCAAGTGACCAGCGCCAGCAGTACCCCTGTCGTGCGTTCCGCGAGCAAGCGGCGGCGCACCGGGTCGATCGCCTGGCACGTCGGCGCGCTCGCCGTCCTCGCGGTCGTCCTGTACCCCGTGATCTGGGTGCTCGGTGCCTCGTTCAAGCCGAGCAAGGACATCATCGCCAGCATCGACCTGCTGCCGGCCAAGCCGGTCTGGGCGAACTTCTCGGGGCTCGCCGACGGTATCTCCGGCATCTCCATCAGCACGTTCTTCCTGAACTCGCTGACGTACGCCGGGCTCGCCGTCGTCGGTGTCGTGATCTCCAGCTCGCTGACCGCCTACGCCTTCGCCAAGATCGGGTTCGCCGGGCGGAACCTGCTGTTCACCCTGATGATCGGCACGCTGCTGCTGCCGTACCACGTGCTGCTCATCCCGCAGTACGTGATGTTCCGCAAGCTGGAACTCGTCGACACCATGGTGCCGCTCGTGGCGGGCAAGTTCCTGGCCACCGAGGCGTTCTTCGTCTTCCTCATGGTGCAGTTCATGCGCGGACTGCCGCGGGAGCTGGACGAGGCCGCCAGGCTCGACGGCTGCGGGCACTTCCGGACCTACTGGTCCGTCGTGCTGCCGCTGACCCGCCCGGCCCTCATCACCAGCGCCATCTTCACCTTCATCAACGCCTGGAACGACTTCATAGGGCCGTTGATCTATCTCAACACCCCCGACAAGTACACCGTCTCCCTCGGCCTGATGATGTTCCGCGACCAGGAGGGCATCTCCAACTACGGAAGCATGATCGCGATGTCGCTGGTGGCGCTCGTGCCGGTCATCGCCTTCTTCATGGCCTTCCAGCGATATCTCATCGACGGCATGGCGACGTCCGGACTGAAGTGAGGCGGTCAGCATGGCGCAAGCACCGGTGAAGGCCCGCCGGCTGTCCTTCGGGGGCGAGCGGTTCGCCGTGTTCGCCGAGTGTCTGCTCACCGGAGTGTGGATCGCGGTGGCCTCGCTCGGAGTCGTCACCTACCCCGCGGCCTTCGCCGCCGGCGCCCGGCACCTTCGGCGTCGTACCGGCCACGAGGGCGGCGGCTTGGGGGAGTTCGTCGCGGACTTCCGTACGCCCTGCGCGGCGGTTGGGTCGTCGGGCTCGCCGGGTGGGTGGTCGCCGCCGTGGTCTGGGTGGACGTCCTGGCCGCGCGGGCCGGGCTGCCGGGTGGACCGCTCGTCGGGGCCGTCGGCGTCTTCGCGCTGATCGGAGTCGTCGTGGCACTGCTGCGGGCCGCCGCCGTCTGGGCGCCCGGTGACAGCTGGCGGGCGCTGCTGGCCGATGCCGGGCGGCGGACCGTGCTCGATCCCGCCGGGTCCTTCCTGATCGTCTGCGGGCTGGGCGTGGTAGCCCTGTCCGCCACGTTCGTCGCCCCACTGGCGGTCCCCGTCCTGGGAGCCGTCGCGGCGGCGGCCGTCGCCGTCGAGGAGCGGTACCGGCACCGCTGACGGGCGGGCGGTACCCCTGCGTCGCACAAGGTCGGTGCCCCCGGGCGCCGCACCTCTCTCTGTCATGCCCCTGACCAGCCGCACAGTCGTACATGGAAAGGAATGACCATGTCTCCCATCCCCCGCAGGTCCCTCCTCAAGGCAGCCGCCGTCGCCGGCGCCGCCGCGCAGTTCAGCTGGGCGCTAGGAGCGAAGGACGCGCAGGCCGCACCCAGAGCCGCCGAGGCCGACGACGCTCCGGTCGTCCTGGACTGGCTGGAGGACGGCGGACTCGGCGCCGCCCCCGGCTCCACCCTCGGCGTGCCCTGGCCCAAAGGCGTCCACCAGGAGGACCAGACCTTCGCGCTCACGGACGCCGACGGCAAGTCCGTGCCCGTGCAGTCCTGGCCGATCGCCTACTGGCCGGACGGCTCCCTCAAGTGGACCGCCCACGCGATGAGTTCCGGCAGCGGCAAGCTCACCCTGTCCGCGGGCGAGGCCGCCGTACCCGACAAGAAGGTCACCGTCGACACGAGCGGCGGCGCGATCACCGTCTCCACCGGTGTCATCACCGCAAGGATCGGCAAGTCCGGCGCCACGCTGATCAAGTCGGTCACCCGCGGCTCCACCGAGATCGCCAAGAACGGCAAGCTCGTCCTGATCCGCCAGCCCGAGATCGAGGACGAGGACCAGGGCACGGTCAAGACCGAGCGCTTCGACGGGGCCGTCTCCGACGTGACCGTCGAGCAGGCGGGCCCGGTCCGCGCGGTCGTCCGCATCGACGGCAAGCACCGCAAGGGCAACCGGAGTTGGCTGCCGTTCTCCATCCGCCTGTACTTCTACGCGGGCGCCGACTCCTTCCGCATGGTGCACACCCTCACCTTCGACGGCACCCAGGAACCGGGCAAGGCGAGCGGCGACTTCATCCGCGGCATCGGCGTCCGCTTCACCGTGCCGATGCGCGACCCGTCGTACGACCGGCACATCCGCATCGGCGGCGAGGGCACCGGTCTGCTGCGCGAGGCCGTCAAGGGCATCACGGGCCTGCGCCGCGACCCCGGGGCCGCCGTCCAGGCCGCCCAGTACGCGGGCGAGAAACTGCCCGACCCCGCCACCTGGGACCAGCGGGTGACGTCGAGACTGCAGTACATCCCCGAGTGGGGCGACTACACCCTCTCCCAGCTCTCCGCCGACGGCTTCACCCTGCGCAAGCGGACGAAGAAGGGGCACGGCTGGATCGGCGCGGGCGGCGGCAAGCGGGCCTCCGGGTTCGGTTACGTCGGTGGCGTCAGCGGCGGACTCTCCTTCGGCCTGCGGGACTTCTGGGAGAAGTTCCCCGCCCAGCTCGACATCCGCGAGGCCCACACCGACGAGGCCGAGGTCACCCTCTGGCTCTGGTCGCCCGAGGCGCAGCCCATGGACCTGCGCTTCTACCACGACGGCATGGGCCAGGACACCTTCGCCGAACAGCTCGAAGGCCTCAACATCACCTACGAGGACTACGAGCCGGAGTTCGGCACGCCGTACGGCATCGCCCGCACCTCGGAACTGCTCTTCTGGGCCAACGAGTCGACTCCGTCGGCGGCAGCTCTTGCCCGACAGGTCCAAGCCGTACGGGTGCTGCCGCAGCTCGCCGCGCCGCCCAAGCAGCTCATCAAGGCGAAGGTCTTCGGACCCGGCCTGTACTCCGAGCCCGACCGCTCCACGCCCGCCAAGGCGAAGATCGAGGACCACCTCGACTTCCTCTTCACCTACTACAAGGACCAGGTGGAGCAACGCCGTTGGTACGGCTTCTGGGACTACGGCGACATCATGCACACCTATGACACCGTCAGGCACCAGTGGCGGTACGACATCGGCGGCTACGCCTGGGACAACTCCGAGCTCTCGCCCGACCTCTGGCTGTGGTTCGCGTACCTCCGCTCCGGCCGTGCGGACATCTTCCGGTTCGCCGAGGCCATGACCCGGCACACCGGGGAGGTCGACGTCTACCACCTCGGACAGTGGGCCGGCCTCGGCACCCGGCACGGTGTGCAGCACTACGCCGACAGCGCCAAGCAGCAGCGCATCGCCAACACCACCTACCGGCGCTACTACTACTTCCTCACCGCGGACGAGCGGGTCGGCGACCTCATGCACGCCAACGTCGACTCCGACGAGACCTTCCTGGTCCTCGACCCCATCCGCAAGATCCGTACCGAGCCGTACACGCCCGACCGGCACGCGCTGTCGATCGGCTTCGGCACGGACTGGAGCGGGCTCGTGTCGGCGTGGCTGACCGAGTGGGAGCGCAAGGGACCGAAGTGGGAGAAGGCCAAGGCCCGCGTGCTGTCCACCATGGAGACGATCGGCGCCCAGCCGAACGGCTTCGTACAGGGGAGCGGACTCTACGACCTCGACACGGGCAGGTTCGCGGTCGCGTCGACGCCGGTGGTCGGGGTCTCGCACCTCTCCGCCGTGTTCGGCCTCAACGAGCTGTGCGCCGAACTCATCGACCTCGTCGACATGCCCGCGTTCAACGAGGCGTACTACGACTACTGCCGCTACTTCAACGCCACCAAGGCCGAGCAGGCGGCGCGCTACGGGTCCAACTTCGGGACGCTGCTGCTGTTCCAGGGGCATTCGCGGCTCGACGCGTATGCGGCCGTCAAGACGGGGGACGAGAAGCTGGCCAAGCGGGCCTGGGAGAAGTTCTACAACTCCGACGGGTACAAGGAGTCGGCGCCTTGGAGGACGGAGGAGCTGAGCGGGCCGGTGACGTTGGTCGCGGGTAGTGAGGCGGCGTGGATCTCCACCAACGACACCGCTCTGTACGGGCTTGCCGCCATTGAGAACCTGGCGCTGCTAGGGGACAAGATGCCGTAAAGGTTCGTGGGGAACTGCGGACCGTTGTGGCTGGTCGCGCAGTTCCCCGCGCCCCTGAGGGGGTCAGCTCATCCTTCCCAGGAGGTTCCGCATTCTCCGGACATCCCTGATGCGGCGCTCGTACGTCGCTCCCAGGGCCAGGAGCAGCAGGCCCGCCAGCGCCGGGGGCACCCAGCGGGGGAGGGCATCCGTCACCTGGACTATGTACGGGGCCAGTTCATGGAGGGCGTCCAGGGTCAGGACCGAGCCGCCGAGGACCAAGGGGGCCTGGAGGCTGTAGCCGCCGCCCAGCAGGGTGAGGGACAGGGCCGCCAGGCCCAGGAGCAGCGGGCGGGTCCAGTGCGGGTCGCCCCAGGCCATCACCAGGCTCGGCAGGAGCGTGGCGGCCAGGCCCGGGCCGTACGCCGTCCAGGACGAGGTCTCCGGGGCGCGCCGCCTGCGGAGGAAGCCGACGACCAGGGCCGGGATCGTGACCGGGAGCGTGTACGCCTCGGGGGTGCCGACCTGCCAGGCCGCCAGGCGCACCCAGGTGGCCAGGAGGAAGAGGGCGGTGGCCGCGTAGCCCACCGCGTGGCGGTCGGGGCGGAGTGCCGTGCCCGTGGCGATCACTCCGCACAGGGACAGGACCAGGGCCAGCATCGGCGGGTCGGTCGCGGCGAGGGCGACGGCCAGGAGCGCGGCGCCGGCGCCGGTGACCTCCACCGTCAGCGTCGCCCGGGGCTCCTTGAGCCGTGCCGCCAGCAGGGCCGCGGACACCGGGACCGCCAGCACGAGCAGGGCCGTGTACTGCGGCTGCCAGTCCGCCGCCGCACCGGTCGCGCAGGCCAGCGTGGTGGCGTACGCGAGGGCCGCGGGGGCCGTGACGACCGTGAACCGCCAGGAGACCACCGCGAAGAACACCGTGAGGGCGCCGAGCGCGGTGAGGGTCGCCGACTGGGAGGCGAGGGCGGCGAAGCCCAGGTTCGCGGAGGTGGCGAGGGCGAGGACGGTCGCGGTCGGCTGGCCGTAGGGCGACGCCAGGATCACGCCCGTCAGCGACCCCAGCACCAACAGGCCGAGCGTGTACGGCAGTTCGAGCACGGCGGGGAGGGTCAGCGCCGCCGCCCACGTCAGCACCAGCGCACCGGTCAGGGCTCGCGGACGCCAGTCGGAGTGCCGTACCGCCAGGGCCAGTACCGCCGCCACGGCCACCAGGACCAGCGGAGCCGTCGCCGCGTGCGGCGGCCAGGGGAGGTCCACCGTGACCGCCTCGCGCAGGTCCGCCGGCGCGCCCGACCAGGCGTGGGTCACCCACGCGACCGGCCCCAGCAGGGTCACCGCCACGACGGGCAGCGTCCACACCACGGCCAGCGCCTGCACGGCACCGGAGGCCGCGGCGAACCCGCGCCGCACCGTCTCCGGCAGCCCTTCCGGTCGCACCGCCGCCAACAGGGCGATGCCGCAGGCGAGATGGACCGGGACCGTCCAGGCGCCGGGAAGCGCGGAGCGCGCCATGCCACCGAGCGCGGCGACCAGCAGGAGGGCGGAGGCGACCGAGAGACCGAAGGCGTGAGCGGTGCTCTGGGACGCCGGGAGGTCGGTGGAGGGCGCGGTGCCCGGTGCGCTCGTGCCGCGCCACGCCACCGTCAGCGCGATCGTCGCGGCGAGGAGGAGGAGCGCGCCGCACGGGCGGCGGCGCTCGGGCCGGTGGCCGTCCAGGACAGCGAACCGGCCGCCCATACGCCCGAGCCGCCCAGGCCGTACGCGCCGACGACGGCGAGCAGACGTACGGGTCCGGCGGTCGCTCGGAGCGCCACAACTGTGTCGAACGCGGCCGTCAGCAGCACGGCCGCCGTGACGCCGTAGGAGTCGGCGTCCAGTGCCAGCGCGCTGAAGAAGAGGGGCAGTTGGGCCGCCAGGAGGGCCGTGGGCAGCGGCAGACGCAGGTCCTTCAGGGGCGGCAGCAGGCCGTACGTCGCCCACAGTCCGGCCAGCAGCGCCGACGCGATCGCCGTGTAGGGCGCGCCCTCCGCCTGCGTGAAGACCGTCTCGTGCAGCGCGTACGCGTCGAGGACCGTCAGTGCCAGGCCCAGGCCCGCCACCGACTCGGCCGTCGAGCGCAGGCCACGCTTCAGCAGGGCCGTCGGCGTGGCGAGCGCCGCCGCGGTGACCGCGCCGAGCACCAGGGCCCGCCCCCGCGATCCCCCAGGTCCCCCCCAGCTGACCAGGGTGAACGCCGTCGCCGCGATGACCAGCAGAACACCGCCGAGCATCAGCAGCACGTTCTGCACCCGGGGGCGCGGGTGGCCTCGGGGCGGGCGGCCGGGGTGGACCGCGGCGGGGGAGGTACCGGTGTCTGGAGGGCGGTGACCAGCCAGGCGCGGCGCCGGAGCAACTGGGTCCGGCGGGCGTCGAGGTGGAACAGCTCCGCGTCCAGGAGCCGCAACTCCTCGGCCGGGGGCGGAAAGTGCGTCATGCCTTGGAGTGTGGTCGGGGTCACGTCGTACGGCATGAGTGCGCGTACTCAGAACATACTCAGATGCGGGCGGGCAGACTCTGTGCATGGACTGGAGCCATTACCGCTTCCACACCCGATGGGCCCTGCCCGCGTCGCCCGCCACCGTCTACGACGTGCTGGAACAGGCCGAGGACTACCCCCGGTGGTGGCCTCAGGTCCGTGCCGTGGAACGGCTCGACGACACCACCGGCGTCATCACGATCCGGGCCACCCTGCCCTACGACCTCGTCTTCACCGCGAGGGAGGTGCGGCGCGACCGGGCCGGCGGGGTGCTGGAGATCGCGATGACCGGGGACCTGGAGGGCTGGGCGCGCTGGACGATCAGCGGGGACGGCGCGGGCACCCTCGCGGTGTACGACCAGGTCGTCGACGTGAACAAACCGCTGCTGCGGCGCCTCGCCGTGCCGGGGCGGCCGGTGTTCCGGGCCAACCACCGACTGATGATGCGGGCCGGACGGCGGGGCCTGACCGCCTACTTGGAAGCGGTTTGAAGGAAGGCCGCCGGGACCTGTATTGTTCAGTGCGTTCCCGGGCGATTAGCTCAGTGGGAGAGCGCTTCGTTCACACCGAAGAGGTCACTGGTTCGAACCCAGTATCGCCCACCGGGAGAAAGCCGGTCCGCAGCACGCGGACCGGCTTCTTTCATTGCCGCTTCTTTCATTGCCGCGCTGATCTTCAGGCGGCCGCCGCCGGCAGCTCCGGACGCAGCGGCCACGCCGGGTCCACCGCCTCCGGGGTGCCGCTGCGCGCGAACCACGCCTGCAGGCCCCGCGCCTGTGCCGCGTGCCAACCCGCCTGGAGGTGGTGCAGCTCGTTCGGGGACAACCGCTCCAGCCGCGCCGCGAAGCGCCGCCCCACCGCTCGTACGACCTCCAGCGCGGCCAGCGCGTCCGCGCCCGCGTCATGCGCGCCGTCCAGCGTGACCTCGTAGTGCGCGCACAGGTCGGTCAGCGTGCGGCGGCCCTTGCGGTAGCGGTCCAGATGCTTGTCCAGGACCCGCGGATCGAGGACCAGCAACGGCGACGACTCGAACCAGCGGTCCAGGGACGAGGCGCGATGGCGGCGCAACTCCCGGTCCAGCAGCGTCAGATCGAACGGCGCGTTCATCACCACCAACGGCCGCCCCGCGGACGCCTGTTCGCCCAGCTGTTCCGCTATCTCGTACATCACCGGCGCCGGCCAGCGGCCGTTGCGCTGCAGATGGTCCTCCGTCAGCCCGTGCACCGCCGTCGCGCCCTCGGGCACCGGCACACCCGGGTTCACCAGCCACCGGCTCACCCGCGGCCGGGTGCCCGGGGCGTCCTGGACGACAACGGCGGCCGACACGATCCGGTCGGTCTCCACGTCGACGCCCGTCGTCTCCGTGTCGAAGGCGGCCAGGGGCCCCTCGTACCAGCACGTCATACCTACACAACCCCTCGTTCACCCACGGCAGCTGACGCACCGTCTTCTGCCGCTTTGGTGATACCCGGGCTGTTTGCGCCGTACGCCGGGCGGACACAACAGGAATACCGGTCTTTGCAGTTCAGAGACCCGAGGTTCGGATTCACCGAGCGTGGAAGGCTGTTGGTCATGGCGATAGCGCAGCCCGAGCGGGGCGGGCTGCTGCCCGAACGTGCGGGCCCCCTTCGCGGCACACTCGCCACCACCGCCTGCATGGAAACCCTGCAGGTGGGCTATCTGCACGCCGTCGCCGCGGCGGCCGGCTGCTCGCTGTCGCAGCCTTTTCCCGACAACGGCATCGACTGGCACGTCAGCCACGGCTCGCCCGGGCACACCGTCGACGACGAGGTCACCATCAAGGTGCAGCTCAAGTGCACCTACCAGGTCGCGCCCAACCCGCCCGGCCGGTTCTTCTCCTTCACGCTCGACAACGACCATCTGCGCAAACTCGCGCGCACCCCCGTCTCGGTGCACAAGATCCTCGTGGTCATGCTCGTGCCGAGATCCCAGGACGAGTGGCTCCGCGCCAGCCACGACCGCCTCGACCTCAGGCACTGCTGCTACTGGGTCAACCTCGCCGGGCACCCGATCACCGGACGGACCCGGACCACCGTACGGATACCGACCGCACGCATCTTCGACGACCGGGCGCTGTGCGAGATCATGACGCGGGTCGGGACGGGAGGCAGACCATGAGGACGGGAGGCCGACCATGACCCACCGCCCCGTCGAGGAACCCCTGCGGCCGGTCCGGCCCCACCCCGTCGACGCCGCCGCCTGGAACCGCGCCCCCGCGCCCGACGACGTCGACCCCGCCGTCCTCAGCGCCCTGCTGCACCGGCACGGCTGGCAGCGCCGCGGCGGCGCCCCCGGACGCTACGGCCGCTGGACCCCACCGGGACCCGGCACCGGCGGCACCAGCCTGCTCGTCCCCGAGAGCCGCGCCTTCCCCGACAGCGACGACCTGCTCGGCGAGGCGCTCGTCGCCCTCGCCCGCAGCGGCACCCCCTCCGCACGCGAGGTCCTCGTCGGCCTCGCCGTGCCCAGCGACGAGATCCGCTGGTGGCGGGACGTACCGACCGGCCCTGCGGGAGCGGCGTCCTGGGCGGTGGAAGAGCAGTTGCGCGCCGCCGCCCGGCAGACCCTCCTCGCCGGCGCGCTCGCCACCCGCGCGCGGGCCGGTTACTACGGTGCCCGGCATCGCCGCGCCGCTCTTTCCCTGCTGGAGAACGTCCTCGTCGGCGCCGCCACCGACGGCCGGCTCACCGCCTTCGCGCCCGTCGGCACCGGCCGCCCGCTCGCCGTACGCCTCCACCAGGCCCTGTGCGCGGCCCGCGAGGCCATCGACTACCAGCGGGCCACCGGCGGCATGGACGCCTTCGACGGGGCCGTGGAGGCGGGCGTCAGCCGCGAGCTCACCGAGGCCCTCATCGCGCTCGTGCGCGGCACGGAAGGCGCGCGCATCGCCGTGGACTGGGCACCGGCCGCGGGGGTGCCCGAGGGGTGCGCCGCTTCCGGGGAGCCCGTCGAGTTCTCGCCGGGCGACCTGCCCGTGCTGCGCGAGGCCGGGGCCCGCTATCTGCGCGAGGAGCCGTCCGTGCCGGTGCGGGTCACCGGGACGGTGGTGCGGATGCGCAGGTCGGGGCCGCGCGGCGAGGGCAGCGTACGGCTGCGGGTGATCGCCGGCGTCGAGGTGCCGCACATCCGGCTGACCCTGGACGAGGAGGCGTACCGCATCGCCGGGCACGCCCACCTCGTCGGGCTGCCGGTGCGGGTGCACGGGCGGCTGGAGAGCCGGGGCGGGTTCCGCCGGCTGACGGGCGCCTCCGGTGTCGCACCCGTGCAGGTGGACGAGGCGGAGCGGGACCGGCTGATGAAGTCGTTGCAGGAGAACCTGGACTTCTTCGAGGAGGCCTGCGGGGAGGCCTCGGCAGGGGACTGATTTCGCGGTCGGTGGGTGCGGGTCGGTACGATCCCCTATTGCGCGCGCTCACGGTATGGCGCTCGCATCCCCTTCAGTCAGGAGAGACCGGTGTCAGACGTCCGTGTGATCATCCAACGCGATTCCGAGCGGGAAGAGCGCACGGTGACGACGGGCACTACGGCCGCCGAGCTCTTCGCCGGCGAGCGCTCGATCATCGCCGCGCGGGTGGCCGGTGAGCTGAAGGACCTGGCGTACGAGGTCAAGGACGGCGAGACCGTCGAGGGCGTCGAGATCTCCTCCGAGGACGGCCTCAACATCCTGCGCCACTCCACCGCCCACGTCATGGCGCAGGCCGTGCAGGAGCTCTTCCCCGAGGCCAAGCTGGGCATCGGCCCGCCGGTCAAGGACGGCTTCTACTACGACTTCGACGTCGAGAAGCCGTTCACGCCCGAGGATCTCAAGGCCATCGAGAAGAAGATGCAGGAGATCCAGAAGCGCGGGCAGAAGTTCTCCCGCCGTGTCGTCACCGACGAGGCGGCCCGCGAGGAACTGGCCGACGAGCCGTACAAGCTGGAGCTGATCGGCCTCAAGGGCTCGGCTTCCAGCGACGACGGCGCGGACGTCGAGGTCGGCGCCGGTGAGCTGACGATCTACGACAACCTCGACGCCAAGACCGGCGACCTGTGCTGGAAGGACCTCTGCCGCGGTCCCCACCTGCCCTCCACCCGGAACATCCCGGCGTTCAAGCTGATGCGCAACGCGGCCGCCTACTGGCGCGGCAGCGAGAAGAACCCCATGCTCCAGCGCATCTACGGCACCGCCTGGCCGACCAAGGACGAGCTGAAGGGCTACCTCGACTTCCTCGCCGAGGCCGAGAAGCGCGACCACCGCAAGCTCGGCTCCGAGCTGGACCTGTTCTCGATCCCCGAGCAGATCGGCTCCGGCCTCGCCGTCTTCCACCCCAAGGGCGGCATCATCCGCCGGGTCATGGAGGACTACTCGCGCCGCCGCCACGAGGAGGAGGGCTACGAGTTCGTCTACACCCCGCACGCGACGAAGGGGAAGCTCTTCGAGACGTCCGGGCACCTGGACTGGTACGCCGACGGCATGTACCCGCCCATGCAGCTCGACGAGGGCGTGGACTACTACCTCAAGCCCATGAACTGCCCGATGCACAACCTGATCTTCGACGCGCGCGGCCGCTCGTACCGTGAACTGCCGCTGCGCCTGTTCGAGTTCGGGACCGTGTACCGGTACGAGAAGTCGGGCGTCGTGCACGGCCTGACCCGCGCGCGGGGCTTCACGCAGGACGACGCGCACATCTACTGCACCCGCGAGCAGATGTCGGAGGAGCTCGACAAGACGCTCACCTTCGTCCTCGGCCTGCTGCGGGACTACGGTCTGACCGACTTCTACCTGGAGCTGTCCACCAAGGACCCGGAGAAGTTCGTCGGCTCGGACGAGGTCTGGGAGGAGGCGACCGAGACGCTCCGCCAGGTCGCAGAGAAGCAGGGGCTGCCGCTGGTCCCGGACCCGGGCGGCGCCGCGTTCTACGGCCCGAAGATCTCCGTGCAGACCAAGGACGCCATCGGCCGCACCTGGCAGATGTCGACCATCCAGCTCGACTTCAACCTGCCCGAGCGCTTCGACCTGGAGTACACCGGTCCGGACGGCTCCAAGCAGCGTCCGGTCATGATCCACCGCGCGCTGTTCGGCTCCATCGAGCGGTTCTTCGCGGTGCTCCTGGAGCACTACGCGGGCGCCTTCCCGGCATGGCTGGCGCCGGTGCAGGCGATCGGCATCCCGATCGGCGACGCGCACGTCGAGTACCTGGAGAAGTTCGCCGCCGCCGCGAAGAAGCAGGGGCTGCGGGTCGAGGTGGACGCCTCCTCGGACCGGATGCAGAAGAAGATCCGCAACGCCCAGAAGCAGAAGGTGCCCTTCATGGTCATCGCGGGCGACGAGGACATGTCGGCGGGCTCGGTGTCCTTCCGCTACCGCGACGGCTCGCAGGAGAACGGCATCCCGTTCGACGAGGCCATCGCGAAGATCGCGAAGGTCGTCGAGGAGCGGGCGCAGGTCTGATCGTCCTGCGGTACGCGGAGGCCCTCGGGAGGCTCAGCTTCCCCGGGGCCTCTCGTCGTCCTCGCGCGAGAACACCTGGAGCAGCCAGGAGGCGAACGTACCGGTCACCGCGCCCAGCAGGGCCAGTCCTACGGCCATGATGCCGACCGCGATGAGCCGCCCGACCGGGGTGACGGGGGTGACGTCGCCGTATCCCACGGTCGCGAGCGTGGCGCACGTCCACCACATGGCGTCCCCGAAGGTCCGCATGCTCGCTCCCGGCGCCCCGCGCTCCTGCTGGTAGACGGCGAGGGCACCGGCGAAGCCCAGCAGCACGGTCGAGATCCCGGCGTAGAAGATCACGCGCGCGTGCAGCGCGAGGCGGGGCTGGCCGTGCCGGCGCTGGACCGCCTCGTACACCTTGACCACCCGCAGCGGGCGCAGCAGCGGCAGCACCAGCACGACCGTGTCCAGCCAGTGCGTCCGGACGAACCGCAGCCGCTGCCCGCTGAGCCGCCAGCGGACCGCGTAGTCGACCGCGAACAGCGCCCAGGCGGCCAGCAGCACGGCGAGGCAGAGGTCCTGCCAGACGCTCGCCAGGCCGTGCCACAGGACCTTGGTGGCGTACGCGGCGAGGAACAGCAGCGAGGCCACGGCGAGGGGGATCTCGGTGCGCTGCTCCCAGCGAACCTCGGGACGCGGCTCCGAGAGAGCTTCGGCGTGTGGCTCCCGGGGTGCTTCGGTGTGCGGCTCGTGGTCGGCCTCCGTGCGCGGCTCGTGGTCGGCCTCCGTGGGCGGTTCGCGGTCGGCTTCCGTGAGCGGCTCACTGTGGCTGGGCTCGGTGAGGGGGTCCCGGCCGGTCTCGGGGTGGGGCTCGGCGGGGGGCTGGTCGTGGTCCTTGCGGCTGTCGGCGTCCACCCGGCCAGCTTCGCCCGGCACAGCTTCGCCGCAACCCCGGCGACACGCCGCGAACGGGCGAAGCCATATGCTTCCCTGCATGACGAGTGAGCCGGAGCAGCAGTGGGGGAGTGGGGACCCAGGACGCGTTCCAGCGTCTGTGGACGCCCCACCGGATGGCCTACATCCAGGGCGAGAACAAGCCGACCGGCCCGGGCGCCGACGACGGCTGTCCCTTCTGCTCCATCCCGGCCAAGTCCGACGAGGACGGTCTCATCGTCCGCCGCGGCGAGCAGGTGTACGCGGTGCTGAATCTGTACCCGTACAACGGCGGTCACCTGATGGTCGTGCCCTACCGGCACGTGGCCGACTACACCGATCTCACGGACGCGGAGACCGTCGAGCTGGCCGCGCTGACCAAGCAGGCGATGACGGCCCTGCGCACCGCGTCCGGCGCGCACGGCTTCAACATCGGCATGAACCAGGGCACGGTGGCGGGCGCCGGTATCGCCGCCCACCTGCACCAGCACATCGTGCCCCGCTGGGGCGGCGACACGAACTTCATGCCGGTCGTCGGCCACACCAAGGTGCTGCCGCAGCTGCTCGCCGACACCCGCAAGATGCTGGCGGACGCCTGGCCGGCGTCCGCGTAGCCCGTCACGCGTCGTAGAGGTCGGCCTTCTTGGGCGTCGGGTCCTGGATCGCGGTGCTGAGGAACGCCGACCTCGTGCCGAACTTCTCCGTGTCGACGCCGTTCTCCTCCAGGACCTTGATCGCCGCCGCGTGCACCACGCGGAGCACCGGCGTCGCGGCGCGCATGGCGTCGTCGGCCATGAAGCGGTGGCGCCAGGGCTGATCGGCCCAGACGTGCCGCAGGCCGAACGGCTCGGGGAGGACGATGGTCCCGCCGAGCCAGTTCAGCAGGGGCGGGTACCAGGTCAGCGGGGCGCGCACGGCCAGTCGTACGACCTCGTTCGTGGGGACCAGCGGGAGGTTCACCGTGCGGTTCTCCCATGGCCTGAACGACCTCGGGACTTCCCTCGTCGGGGCCTCGGACTTGCCCGTGAACAGGGAGTTCACCGGGCCCAGCGCATGGCCGGTCACCTCGATGCGCAGCGTCTCGTGCAGCACGGTGACGGTGATCATCATCGTGATGATCAGCTGGCCGTCCCACAGTGTCCACTGCACGCCGAGGTAGTGCCGGTCGCCGCTGCCGAACTGCTGCTTGTTGCAGATGTCCTGTATCGAGTGCTGGCGGTGCTGGAACGCCTCGATGTCCGCCGACTGCTCGGTGCGGGTCACCGCCTTGGCGTTCTCGCCGATCGGCGAGACGATCCAGTGGCGTATGGACGCCTTCGGGAAGCCGCCGGTGTTGATGGTGTTCCGCTCCAGCATCCGCAGCCGGGCCTCGATGTTGCGGATGACGTCCCAGCTGCGGAACGGGTGGATCTCCCGGGACGGGTCGGCCGGGGTGAGGTCCTCGGCGAGCTGCCAGCTGCCCCAGCGGGTGCCCATGCCGAGGATGCCCTTGGGGCCCGCGTAGAAGACGTGGTTGGACTGCTGCTCGGCGCTGAGGCGGGCGAGGGACTGGCGCTTCTGCTCGGCCTGGGTCTCGCCCGGGTTGCTCGGCACCGCCTCGGGGACCTGCGCGCCGACACTGCTGCCCGCGATCAGTCCGTCCCAGCGGGCGCGCAGGTCCTTCGCGGCGCTGTCGCAGATCTGCTTGGCCCAGAACCAGCCGATGACCGGTGCGACGACGCACGCGCGCGCGTACCAGCCCCAGAAGCCCGCGAAGGGCATCTTGATCAGGAAGAGGACGGCGAGGGCGCCGACGCCGACCAGGAGCGCGGTGGCCGCGGCGGAGGCGCGCTTGTTGGTGTTCTTGTCGATGGTGGTGCGGATCACGAACACCAGGAGCCACGTCAGCAGGCCGGGCAGGAACAGCACCCCGGTCAGCAGCATGACGGTCGACAGCCTGAGGTCCCGCGTGCGGCGCAGCCGGTAGGCGGCCAGGCAGTGGTCGACCACGACCTGGGGCTCGGTGCCGAAGGACTGGATGAGCGGCTTGCGGCCCTCGCCGATCATGCGGTCGATCACGGCCCGGGAGAACGCTTCACCGAGATTGGGTTTGAACAGGCCGCCGGCCCATGCTCGGCCGTCCTTGACCGTCGTCTTGTGCCATTCGTTGTCGGCCTTCGTGATGTCGTCGACCAGGTTGTCCCGGTACGCCGCCGAGGCCAGGGCGAAGGTCGCCGTCTGGCTCTCGTCCCCCGTGCGGGGCACCTGTGGTCCGAAGACGCTTTCGTAACCGGCATCAACGGTCATTCCCGCCCCCGATCGCCGCCATGGTCGCTCCTGCGGCCTTCCCGACTTGCTTGCTTCGCACACCTGTTGATCAGGTGATCAGCGTATCGGCAGCCACCGACATTCGTCGCGGACGGCCGAAGCCGCCCGCCGACTCGGAGGGAAGCGTTCCGCGCAGGTCGCTCGGAGCGTCCCGCAAAGGTCACTTGGAGCGTGCCCGGTACCAACTGCTAGGAATCGCGGGCGTCTTCACGGATCCTTTCCGCGATCTGCGGCGGCATCGGTTCGTGCCGTGCGTAGGAGCGGTTGAAGCGAGCCGTGCCGTGCGACAGGGAACGCAGGTCGACCGCGTACCGGCCGATCTCGATCTCCGGCACCTCGGCCTTGACGAGGGTGCGGTTGCCGCTGGTCTGCTCGGTGCCCAGCACCCGGCCGCGCCGCCCGGACAGGTCGCTCATCACGGCGCCCACGTAGTCGTCGCCGACCAGGATGCTCACCTCGGCCACCGGTTCCAGCAGATGGATCTTCGCGTCGGCCGCGGCCTCCCGCAGCGCCAGCGCGCCCGCCGTCTGGAAGGCGGCGTCGGAGGAGTCCACCGAGTGCGCCTTGCCGTCGAGCAGGGTGATCCGCACGTCGATGAGCGGGTAGCCGGCCGCAACTCCCTTGGCGGCCTGGGCCCTTACACCTTTCTCGACCGATGGGATGAACTGCCGCGGCACCGCGCCGCCGACGACCTTGTCCACGAACTCGATGCCCGAGCCGCCCGGCAGCGGCTCCACCTCGATCTCGCAGATCGCGTACTGCCCGTGCCCACCGGACTGCTTCACATGCCGCCCGCGCCCGCCCGACTTGCCGGCGAACGTCTCCCGCAGGGAGACCTTGTGGGGTACGACGTCGACCTGGACGCCGTAGCGGCTGCGCAGCCGCTCCAGCGCGACGTCGGCGTGGGCCTCGCCGAGGCACCACAGCACCACCTGGTGGGTGTCCTGGTTCTGCTCCAGGCGCATCGTCGGGTCCTCGGCGACCAGCCGCGCAAGCCCCTGCGAGAGCTTGTCCTCGTCCGCCTTGCTGTGCGCCTGGATGGCGAGCGGCAGCAGTGGGTCGGGCATCTGCCAGGGCTCCATCAGCAGCGGGTCGTCCTTGGCCGAGAGGGTGTCGCCGGTCTCCGCGCGGCTGAGCTTCGCCACGCACACCAGGTCGCCGGCGATGGCGTGCGTCACCGGGCGCTGCTGCTTGCCGAAGGGTGTGGAGAGGGCGCCGACTCGTTCGTCGACGTCGTGGTCCTCGTGGCCGCGGTCGGCCAGCCCGTGCCCGGAGACGTGGACCGTCTCGTCGGGGCGCAGGGTGCCGGAGAAGACGCGGACCAGGGAGACCCGCCCCACGTAGGGGTCGGAGGACGTCTTGACGACCTCCGCGACCAGCGGGCCCTCGGTGTCGCAGGCCTTGATCTCGCGCGGCTTGCCGTCGATGGTCGTGACGCCGGGCGTGGGGTGCTCGAACGGCGTCGGGAAGCCGCGCGTGATCAGCTCCAGCACCTCGACCGTGCCGAGCCCCTGTTTGCCGCCGTCGGCGGCGGGAGCGGCGGCCAGCACCGGGTGGAACACCCCGCGCGCGACGGCCCGTTCGAGATCCTCGATCAGGGTCTTGACGTCGACCTGCTCACCGCCGAGATAGCGGTCCATGAGGGTCTCGTCCTCGCTCTCGGAGATGATCCCCTCGATCAGCCGGTTGCGGGCCTCCTCCAGCTCCGGGAGCTGGTCCTCGCCCGGTTCGGACTCCTTGCGCTCGCCGGAGGAGTAGTCGAACAGCTTCTGCGACAGCAGTCCGGTCAGACCGGTCACGGGCGCGTGCCCGTCGGGGCCCTCGGGACCGCGCAGCGGCAGATAGAGCGGCAGCACGGCGTCGGGGTCGTCGCCGCCGAAGGCCTCCGCGCAGGTGCGGGTCATCTCCTCGAAGTCGGCGCGGGCGGCCTCCAGGTGTGTGATCACGATCGCGCGCGGCATGCCGACGGCCGCGCACTCCTCCCACACCATGCGGGTCGAGCCGTCCACGCCGTCCGAGGCCGAGACGACGAAAAGGGCCGCGTCCGCGGCTCGCAGACCGGCCCTGAGTTCCCCGACGAAGTCGGCGTATCCGGGGGTGTCCAGAAGATTGACCTTGATGCCGTCCCATTCGACCGGCACCAGGGAGAGCTGCACCGAACGATTCTGCCGGTGCTCGATCTCGTCGTAGTCGGAGACGGTGCCGCCGTCCTCCACACGGCCCGCCCGGTTCACCGCCCCCGCGGTCAGTGCGAGAGCTTCCACCAGTGTCGTCTTGCCCGATCCGGAGTGGCCGACCAGCACCACATTCCGTATGGACGCGGGGTGGTCGGCCGCTGTTGCCCTTCCGGCGGCTCCGGGGTGTGCGTTCGCCTTGTCGCCCATGGTCCTGCCTCCCGTGCACGGTGAGGTCACTGTGGGCGCGGACATGCGGATCCGCGTGCGATGGCGGCTCCGGTGACGCCCGCGGTCCTTCGAGCTTTCCACTCCCGTCACGGTGCGTCCATACAGCGGACGCGATCGCGCCGTTACCCGTACGCCACGGGGACGTGACACGGGGCTCGGGTGCCCGGCGGTCGCACACGCGCGCGCGTGGCTACGATGGGCCAGCCGGTGGCCAGCAGGGGCCGCGCGGCGACACCGACCCTCGGGAAGGCCATGCTGAACAAGTACGCGCGTGCATTCTTCACGCGTGTCCTCACACCGTTCGCCGCGTTTCTGATCCGCAGGGGCGTCAGCCCCGACACGGTGACCCTCCTCGGTACCGCAGGGGTGGTCGCGGGCGCGCTGGTCTTCTACCCCATGGGCGAGTTCTTCTGGGGCACGGTCGTGATCACGCTCTTCGTGTTCTCCGACCTCGTCGACGGCAACATGGCCCGCCAGCTCGGCCGCTCCAGCCGCTGGGGCGCCTTCCTGGACTCCACGCTCGACCGGGTGGCGGACGGCGCGATCTTCGGCGGCTTCGCCCTCTGGTACGCCGGTGGCGGCGACGACATCGCGCTGTGCGCCGTCTCGATCTTCTGCCTGGCGAGCGGCCAGGTGGTGTCGTACACCAAGGCCCGCGGTGAGGCGATCGGGCTGCCGGTCGCGGTGAACGGCCTCGTGGAGCGTGCCGAGCGTCTCGTCGTCTCCCTGGTCGCGGCCGGGTTCGCGGGTCTGCACAAGTTCGGCGTGCCGGGCATCCAGTACCTGCTGCCCGTCGCCCTGTGGATCGTCGCGGTCGGCAGTCTGGTGACGCTCATCCAGCGCGTGGTCACGGTCCGCCGTGAGGCGGCGGAGGCCGATGAGGCGGCGGCCGCGCAGGAGGCGGCGAAGTGAGCGCGCGGGACCGGTTGACCGACGCCCTGTACGGCCTCGGTTGGGGAGCGGTCAAGAAGCTCCCCGAGCCGGTCGCCGTGCGCCTCGGGCAGACCATCGCCGACCTCGCCTGGAAGAAGCGCGGCAAGGGCGTCCAGCGGCTGGAGAGCAACTACGCGCGCGTGGTGCCCGACGCGGGCCCCGAGCGGCTCGCCGAGCTGTCCCGCGCGGGCATGCGCTCGTACCTGCGCTACTGGATGGAGTCCTTCCGGCTGCCCGCGTGGAGCGCCGAGCGCGTCAAGACGGGCTTCGACCCCAAGGACGTGCACTACCTCACCGACGGCATCGCCTCCGATCGGGGCGTGATCCTCGCGCTACCGCACATGGCCAACTGGGACCTCGCCGGCGCCTGGGTCACCACCAAGCTGGAGACGCCCTTCACGACCGTGGCCGAGCGCCTCAAGCCGGAGACGCTGTACGACCGTTTCGTCGCCTATCGCGAGGGCCTCGGCATGGAGGTCCTGCCGCACAGCGGCGGCACCGCCTTCGGCACCCTGGCCCGGCGGCTGCGCGACGGCGGCCTGGTCTGTCTGGTCGCCGAACGCGACCTGTCGTCGTCCGGCGTCGAGGTCCAGTTCTTCGGCGAGGCGACCCGCATCCCCGCCGGGCCCGCGCTGCTCGCCCAGCAGACGGGGGCGCTGCTGCTCCCCGTGACGCTCTGGTACGACGACTCGCCGGTGATGCAGGGCAGGGTGCATCCCCCGATCGAGGTGCCCGAGTCAGGTACGCGGGCGGAAAAGACGTCTGTCATGGCACAGGCGCTGGCCGATGCCTTCGCCTCGGGCATCGCCGACCATCCGGAGGACTGGCACATGCTGCAGCGGTTGTGGCTCAAGGATCTCGACCCCGGTAGGCGCCCTCGTGAGGATCGGCATCGTCTGCCCGTACTCCTGGGACGTGCCGGGCGGCGTCCAGTTCCACATCCGTGATCTGGCCGAGTACTTCATCCGCCTCGGCCATGACGTCTCCGTCCTCGCCCCGGCCGACGACGACACCCCGCTGCCGCCGTACGTCGTCTCGGCGGGCCGTGCGGTGCCGGTGCCGTACAACGGCTCGGTGGCCCGGCTGAACTTCGGGTTCCTGTCGGCGGCACGGGTGCGGCGCTGGCTGCACGACGGCGAATTCGACGTCGTCCACATCCACGAGCCGTCCTCGCCGTCCCTCGGACTGCTGACCTGCTGGGCGGCACAGGGCCCGCTGGTCGCCACGTTCCACACCTCCAACCCGCGCTCCAAGGCGATGATCGCCGCGTACTCGATCCTCCAGGCCGCCCTGGAGAAGATCAGCGCGCGCATCGCGGTGAGCGAGTACGCCCGGCGCACGCTGGTGGAGCACCTCGGCGGCGACGCGGTCGTGATCCCCAACGGCGTCGACGTCGACTTCTTCGCCAAGGCCGAGCCCAAGCCCGAGTGGCAGGGCGACACCATCGGCTTCATCGGCCGCATCGACGAGCCCCGCAAGGGTCTGCCGGTGCTGATGAGGGCCCTGCCGAAGATCCTCGCCGAGCGGCCGCAGACCCGGCTGCTGGTGGCGGGGCGCGGTGACGAGGAGGAGGCGGTGGAGTCGCTCCCGGCGGAGCTGCGCTCGCGCGTCGAGTTCCTCGGCATGATCAGCGACGAGGACAAGGCGCGCTTCCTGCGCAGCGTCGACCTGTACATCGCCCCCAACACCGGCGGCGAGAGCTTCGGCATCATCCTGGTGGAGGCCATGTCCGCGGGCGCCCCGGTGCTCGCCTCCGACCTCGACGCCTTCGCCCAGGTCCTCGACCAGGGCGCGGCGGGCGAGCTCTTCACCAACGAGGACGCGGACGACCTCGCGGAGGCGGCCGTACGCCTGCTGTCGGACCCGGAACGGCTCGCGGAACTGCGCGAGCGCGGCAGCGCGCACGTACGGCGCTTCGACTGGTCGACGGTCGGCGCGGACATCCTGTCGGTCTACGAGACGGTGACGGCGGGCGCGGCGGCGGTGGCGGCGACGGACGACGACAGGGCCTCGGACTGCGGCGCGGTTGGCGGCGCGCGGGACGGACGGGGCTGACGGGCTGCGGGTGGCCTCTGGGCCGACCGGGGTCGGCGTGGACTTCGGGTGCGGCTGGGGTGACGTGGGTCTCGGCGCGATGGGGCGCGGTCTCGGGCGCGGCCGGGCGTGCGTGAGATCGGCGTGCCGGGGCCGACGTGGGCTTGGGGCGGGGAGGCGGCATCGGGCGTGGCTGGACCGGCGTGGGCTTGGGGCGCGAGCGCACCGGCGGGCTTGGGCGTGGCCGGTGCGCGTGAGCATCGGGCGTGCCGGGCCGACGTGGGCCTGGGGCGGCGGTCGGGGTGGCGTCGATTTCGGGCGCGACCGGCCGGCGTGAGCTTGAGGCGCGGGCGGCGGTGGTGTGGCCGGGGTGGTGTGAGCCGAGGGGTGCGTAGGGCTGTGGGTGGGCGTCGGTAGTGTTGCCGCCCGTGACCGCAACCCTCATCTGGATCCTCGTCGCTCTCGTCGCGATCGGCCTCTACTTGAGCTGGACCGCAGGCCGGCTCGACCGTCTGCACGCCCGGATCGACGCCGCCCGCGCCGCGCTCGACGCGCAGTTGCTGCGCCGTGCGTCGGTGGCCCAGGAGCTCGCGACGTCCGGCGTTCTGGACCCCGCCGCGTCGATCGTCCTCTACGAGGCCGCCCATGCCGCCCGGCAGGCAGAGGAGGAGCAGCGGGAGGTCGCCGAGAGCGAGCTGAGCCAGGCGCTGCGGGCCGTGTTCGCGGAGACGGCGCAGGTGGAGACGGTGAAGGAGGCACCCGGGGGAGAGGCCGCGATCCACGAGCTGACCGAGGCGGTACGCCGGGTTCCGATGGCCCGGCGCTTCCACAACGACGCCGTCGGCGGGGCCCGTCGGCTGCGCGAGCACCGCAAGGTCCGCTGGTTCCGGCTGGCCGGTCACGCCCCGTTCCCCATGGCGTTCGAGATGGACGACGAGCCTCCGGCGGCCCTGGTGGACCGGGCCGGATAGCGGTTCCGGCCCCTCGCCGGCCGCAAAACGATCCACCGCCTGACTATTGGCCCTTGCTGTGGCCTGGTCCCTTCACGTTTCCTCGGTGCTGCAGAAATCCTCTTTTCACATCAGTGAGGTCAACCCGTGTCCAGCACCGAGAACCAGACCCCCGAGACCGGCACCGCGCGCGTGAAGCGCGGCATGGCCGAGCAGCTCAAGGGCGGCGTGATCATGGACGTCGTGACCCCGGAGCAGGCGAAGATCGCCGAGGACGCGGGCGCCGTCGCCGTCATGGCCCTGGAGCGGGTCCCGGCCGACATCCGCAAGGACGGCGGCGTGGCCCGGATGTCCGACCCGGACATGATCGAGGGCATCATCGACGCGGTCTCCATCCCCGTGATGGCCAAGTCCCGCATCGGCCACTTCGTCGAGGCCCAGGTCCTGCAGTCCCTCGGCGTCGACTACATCGACGAGTCCGAGGTCCTCACCCCGGCCGACGAGGTCAACCACTCCGACAAGTGGGCCTTCACGACCCCCTTCGTCTGCGGCGCCACCAACCTCGGTGAGGCCCTGCGCCGCATCGCCGAGGGCGCGGCCATGATCCGCTCCAAGGGCGAGGCCGGCACCGGCAACGTCGTCGAGGCCGTCCGCCACCTGCGCCAGATCAAGAACGAGATCGCCAAGCTGCGCGGCTTCGACAACAACGAGCTGTACGCCGCCGCCAAGGAGCTGCGCGCCCCGTACGAGCTCGTCAAGGAAGTCTCCGAGCTCGGCAAGCTCCCCGTGGTGCTGTTCTCCGCCGGCGGTGTCGCCACCCCCGCGGACGCCGCGCTCATGCGCCAGCTCGGCGCCGAGGGCGTCTTCGTCGGCTCCGGCATCTTCAAGTCCGGCGACCCGGCCAAGCGCGCCGCCGCCATCGTGAAGGCCACCACCTTCTACGACGACCCGAAGATCATCGCCGACGCGTCCCGCAACCTGGGCGAGGCCATGGTCGGCATCAACTGCGACACCCTCCCCGAGGCCGAGCGTTACGCGAACCGAGGCTGGTAATGACCGATCCCGTCATCGGAGTGCTCGCACTCCAGGGCGACGTACGGGAGCACCTGATCGCCCTGGCCGCGGCGGACGCCGTGGCCAGGCCGGTCCGGCGCCCCGAGGAACTCGCCGAGGTGGACGGCCTCGTCGTCCCCGGCGGTGAGTCCACGACCATCTCCAAGCTGGCCGTCCTGTTCGGCGTGATGGAGCCCCTCCGCGCGCGCGTGCGGGCCGGTACGTGCCCGTCTACGGCACCTGTGCGGGCATGATCATGCTCGCCGACAAGATCCTCGACCCGCGCTCGGGCCAGGAGACGATCGGCGGCATCGACATGATCGTGCGCCGCAACGCCTTCGGACGTCAGAACGAGTCCTTCGAGGCCGAGGTCGACGTGCGGGGCGTTCCGGGCCATCCTGTGGAGGGCGTCTTCATCCGCGCCCCGTGGGTGGAGTCCGTGGGCGCCGAGGTCGAGGTGCTCGCCGAGCACGACGGCCACATCGTCGCGGTCCGCCAGGGCACCGCGCTCGCCACGTCGTTCCACCCCGAACTGACCGGCGACCACCGCGTGCACTCCCTGTTCGTCGACATGGTGCGCGCGAACCGCACGGCGGAGTCCTTGTAGGATCTCTGGCGTTCGTTATGTAGAGGGTTACGCGAAGGAGACAGGCAGATGTCCGGCCACTCTAAATGGGCTACGACGAAGCACAAGAAGGCCGTGATCGACGCCAAGCGCGGCAAGCTCTTCGCGAAGCTGATCAAGAACATCGAGGTCGCGGCGCGCATGGGCGGCGTCGATCTCGAGGGCAACCCGACGCTCTACGACGCCGTCCAGAAGGCCAAGAAGCAGTCGGTCCCGAACAAGAACATCGACTCCGCGATCAAGCGCGGCGGCGGTCTCGAGGCCGGCGGCGCCGACTACGAGACGATCATGTACGAGGGCTACGGCCCGAACGGCGTCGCGGTGCTCATCGAGTGCCTCACCGACAACCGCAACCGCGCCGCCTCCGACGTCCGTGTCGCCATGACCCGCAACGGCGGCTCCATGGCCGACCCGGGCTCGGTGTCGTACCTCTTCAACCGCAAGGGCGTCGTGATCGTCCCCAAGGGCGAGCTGTCCGAGGACGACGTCCTCGAGGTCGTCCTCGACGCGGGCGCCGAGGAGGTCAACGACCTCGGTGAGTCCTTCGAGGTGCTCAGCGAGGCCACCGACCTGGTCGCGGTTCGCACCGCCCTCCAGGACGCGGGCATCGACTACGACTCCGCCGAGGCCAACTTCGTCCCGACCATGCAGGTCGAGCTGGACGAGGAGGGCGCCAAGAAGATCTTCAAGCTGATCGACGCGCTGGAGGACAGCGACGACGTGCAGAACGTCTTCGCCAACTTCGACGTGAGCGACGAGGTCATGGAGAAGGTTGACGCCTGAGCCGACGCTCCGGATTCGAACGGGCCGACGGGACACACCCCGTCGGCCGTCGCATTGTCGGTGGCACCCGATAGCCTGCACAAACAGGCGATCGAGCGGGAGGGGGCGTGGTGCGCGTACTCGGGGTGGACCCCGGTCTCACGCGATGCGGTGTCGGTGTCGTCGAGGGAGTCGCCGGGCGGCCGCTGACGATGGTCGGCGTCGGTGTCGTACGGACGCCCGCGGACGCCGAGTTGGGCCACCGCCTCGTCGCGATCGAGCAGGGCATCGAGCAGTGGCTGGACGAGCACCGGCCCGAATTCGTCGCCGTGGAGCGGGTGTTCAGCCAGCACAACGTCCGTACGGTCATGGGCACCGCCCAGGCCAGTGCCGTCGCCATGCTGTGCGCCGCCCGCCGCGGCATCCCCGTCGCCCTGCACACGCCCAGCGAGGTCAAGGCCGCCGTCACCGGCAGCGGCCGCGCCGACAAGGCCCAGGTCGGCGCCATGGTGACCCGCCTGCTGCGGCTCGACGCGCCCCCGAAACCGGCCGACGCCGCCGACGCCCTCGCCCTCGCCATCTGCCACATCTGGCGCGCCCCCGCGCAGAACCGACTCCAGCAGGCCGTGGCCCTGCACGCCAAGAAAGCACCGGCCGCCCCCACGGCACGGGTCACCTCGAAAGGCCGTACGGCATGATCGCCTTCGTCAGCGGCACGGTCGCCGCGCTCGCCCCCGACACCGCCGTCGTCGAGGTCGGCGGCGTCGGCATGGCCGTGCAGTGCACGCCGAACACGCTGTCCACGCTCCGCCTCGGCAAGCCCGCCAAGCTCGCCACCTCCCTCGTCGTCCGCGAGGACTCGCTCACCCTCTACGGCTTCGTGGACGACGACGAACGCCAGGTCTTCGAGCTGCTCCAGACCGCGAGCGGCGTCGGCCCCCGCCTCGCCCAGGCGATGCTCGCGGTCCACACCCCGGACGCCCTGCGCCGCGCGATCTCCACCGGCGACGAGAAGGCCCTCACCGCCGTCCCCGGCATCGGCAAGAAGGGCGCCCAGAAACTGCTGCTGGAGCTGAAGGACCGGCTCGGCGAACCGGTCGGGTCCCCCGCGATCGGCGCCCCGGTCACCCAGGGCTGGCGCGACCAGCTGCACGCGGCCCTCATCGGCCTGGGCTACGCGACCCGCGAGGCCGACGAGGCGGTGTCCGCCGTGGCGCCGCAGGCCGAGGCCGCCGACGGCACGCCCCAGGTGGGCCAGCTGCTGAAGGCCGCCCTGCAGACCCTGAACCGCGCCCGCTAGGAGAACGTCAGTGAACTGGGACGACACGACCGGCACCGACGCCGCCGACGAACGGCTGGTGGCCTCCGTCGCCGACCGTGAGGACCAGGCCGTCGAGGCCGCCCTGCGCCCCAAGGACCTGGGCGAGTTCATCGGCCAGGAGAAGGTCCGCGAGCAGCTCGACCTCGTCCTGCGCGCCGCACGCGCGCGGGGCGCCACCGCCGACCATGTGCTGCTCTCCGGCGCCCCCGGCCTCGGCAAGACCACCCTGTCGATGATCATCGCCGCCGAGATGGGCGCCCCGATCCGCATCACGTCCGGGCCCGCCATCCAGCACGCCGGCGACCTCGCCGCGATCCTCTCCTCCCTCCAGGAGGGCGAGGTCCTCTTCCTCGACGAGATCCACCGCATGTCCCGGCCCGCCGAGGAGATGCTGTACATGGCGATGGAGGACTTCCGCGTCGACGTCATCGTCGGCAAGGGCCCGGGCGCCACCGCGATCCCGCTCGAACTGCCCCCCTTCACCCTGGTCGGCGCCACCACGCGCGCGGGCCTGCTGCCACCCCCGCTGCGCGACCGCTTCGGTTTCACCGCGCACATGGAGTTCTACGAGCCCGCCGAGCTCCAGCGCGTCATCCACCGCTCGGCGAACCTCCTCGACGTCGAGATCGACACCGACGGCGCCGCCGAGATCGCCGGCCGCTCCCGCGGCACGCCCCGCATCGCCAACCGCCTGCTGCGCCGCGTACGGGACTACGCGCAGGTCAAGGCCGACGGCATGATCACCCGCGAGATCGCCGCGGCCGCCCTCCAGGTCTACGAGGTCGACGCCCGCGGGCTCGACCGGCTCGACCGGGGCGTCCTCGAAGCCCTGCTGAAGCTGTTCGGCGGCGGCCCGGTAGGCCTGTCCACGCTCGCCGTCGCGGTGGGGGAGGAGCGCGAGACCGTGGAGGAGGTCGCCGAACCCTTCCTCGTCCGGGAGGGACTGCTCGCCCGCACCCCGCGCGGCCGGGTCGCCACCCCCGCCGCGTGGGCGCATCTCGGCCTCACCCCGCCGCGCTCGGCGGCCACAGGAAACGGACAACAGGACCTGTTCGGGACGTGACGCCTGACGCGGCGCCGGGCGTGATGGCTTTGTGACGGCGGGGCATTGGCCGGGCCAGGAACCCGGGTGCCATGCTGAGCGTTGTTCCATGCGCGCGGACTCGCTTAGACTCCGCCGATGCCGCCTTTGTCGGCGGCGCACAAACCCCCAACCATCAGGCCGCTCAGCATCGCGGTCGCGTGAAGGAAGTACCGACCCGTGAGTCTCGTGACCCTCCTCCCGTTCATCGTGCTCATCGGGGCCATGTTCCTGATGACCCGGTCGGCGAAGAAGAAGCAGCAGCAGGCAGCCGACATGCGGAACCAGATGCAGCCCGGCAGCGGCATCCGCACCATCGGGGGGATGTACGCCACGGTCAAGGAAGTGGGCGAGGACACCGTCCTCGTCGACGCCGGCCCCGGCGTCGAACTTCTCTTCGCGAAGAACGCGATCGGTGCCGTCCTCTCCGACGACGAGTACAACCGCATCGTGCACGGCATCGAGCACGACCTGAAGACCGACGTCGTCCCCGACGACGCCTCCTCCCTCACCGAGACCGACGAGTCCGCCGCCGACGCTGCCGCCGCCTCCGACGACAAGCCCGTCGACCTCGGCAAGAAGGACGAGCCCGCCGACGAGGCCGCCTCCGCCGATGAGGCCGAGACCTCCGAGGCCGCCGAGGCGAAGACGGACGACGCGCCGAAGAAGACCGACGGCGACTCCGACGCGAAGTAGTCGTACCCGAGGCGCGCGGGCCACACCCGCGCGCCCTCGGCAGTACGCAGCTCGCACGGGATCGACACCATGTCATGGCCGCCCGCCCGCAGACCCGGCGCGCAGCGGCCCGAGAGGGAGTACGAGAAGGTGGCAGCACCTAAGAAGGGCCGGAGCGCGAGCGCCCAGAGCAAGCCTGGGCGCTCGCTGGCCCTGATCCTGATCGCCATCGTGGCGCTCACCGGGGGAATGTTCCTCTCCGGGCACACCACCCCGCGCCTGGGCATCGACCTGGCCGGCGGTACGAGCATCACGCTCGAGGCGAAGGCCGACCAAGGCTCGGCGATCAACAAGGCCAACATGGACACCGCGGTCGACATCATGAACCGCCGTGTCAATGGTCTGGGCGTCTCCGAGGCGGAGGTGCAGACCCAGGGCGACAAGAACATCATCGTCAACATCCCCAAGGGCACCAACTCCAAGGAAGCCCGGGACCAGGTCGGCACCACCGCCAAGCTGTACTTCCGTCCCGTCCTGGCCCAGGACGCCACCGGCCCGGCCGCTCCGAGCGCCTCGCCGAGCCCGTCCGCCAGCGGTTCGTCCAGTGCCTCGCCGAGCCCCTCCGCGAGCAAGTCGGGCGCCTCGGGTGAGAAGGCCACCTCCTCCTCCCCGTCCGCCTCTGCCACCACGCAGGGCCGTGCCGTGACCGACGCCCTGAAGGCCGACGCGAGCCCGTCGGCCTCCGCGAGCGCCTCGTCCTCCCCGAGCCCCTCGGCCTCGTCGAGCAGCGACGCCGGCAACACCGCCGACGCCAAGCTCCAGGCCCAGTACGCGGCCCTCGACTGCTCCAAGAAGGCGGCCCGCACCAAGGCCGGCGAGGGCGCCAAGCCGGAGGACCCGACCGTGGGCTGCGGCGAGATGGGCGGCGTCTGGTACAAGTACCTGCTCGGCCCCGCCGCCGTCGCCGGCACCGAGGTCGACACGGCCAAGGCGGTCTACAACACACAGACCGCCGCCGGCTGGCAGGTCACGATGGACTTCAACAAGTCCGGTGCCAAGAAGTTCGCCGACGTCACCGCCAAGCTGTCCCAGAACACCCAGCCGCTGAACGAGTTCGGCATCGTCCTCGACGGCGAGGTCGTCTCCAGCCCGACCGTCAACGAGACCATCTCCGGCGGCCAGGCCCAGATCTCCGGCAGCTTCACGCAGGAAGAGGCCCAGAGCCTCGCCAACATGCTGTCGTACGGCGCGCTCCCGCTCTCCTTCCAGGAGCAGAGCGTCACCACCGTGACCGCCGCACTCGGCACGGACCAGCTGCACGCCGGTCTGCTCGCCGGTGCGATCGGCCTCGGGCTGGTCGTCCTCTACCTGGTGTTCTACTACCGCGGTCTGTCCGTCGTCGCCATGGCGTCGCTGCTGGTCTCCGGCATCCTCACCTACGTGATCATGGCGCTGCTCGGCCCGGCCATCGGCTTCGCGCTGAACCTCCCGGCCGTCTGCGGTGCGATCGTCGCCATCGGTATCACCGCGGACTCGTTCATCGTGTACTTCGAACGCATCCGGGACGAGATCCGCGAGGGCCGCTCCCTGCGCCCCGCCGTCGAGCGGGCCTGGCCGCGTGCCCGGCGCACCATCCTGGTCTCCGACTTCGTGTCGTTCCTCGCCGCGGCGTGCTCTTCATCGTCACCGTCGGCAAGGTCCAGGGCTTCGCGTTCACGCTGGGTCTGACCACCGTCCTCGACGTCGTCGTGGTGTTCTTCTTCACCAAGCCGCTGATGACGCTGCTGGCCCGCCGCAAGTTCTTCGCGAGCGGCAGCAAGTGGTCCGGCCTCGACCCGCAGAGCCTGGGTGCCAAGCCGCCGCTGCGCCGCACCCGCCGCCCCGCCGCCCCCGTTGAGACGAAGGAGGCGTGAGCATGTCGAAACTCGGCAACCTCGGCGCCCGACTGCACCGTGGCGAGATCAGCTACGACTTCATCGGTCACCGCAAGATCTGGTACGGCATCTCGATCCTGATCACCATCACGGCGATCGTGGGGCTCGCGGTCCGCGGCCTGAACATGGGCATCGACTTCCAGGGCGGCGCGGTCTTCACCACCGAGAAGACCTCCGTCTCCGTCTCCCAGGCCGAGACCTACGCGGAAGAGGCCTCGGGCCACACGGCCGTCGTGCAGAAGCTCGGCAACGGCACGCTGCGCATCCAGATCGCCGGCATGGACACCCAGCAGTCCGACGAGATCAAGGACAAGCTCGCCGCGGACTTCAAGGTCGACCCGGAGAAGATCGGCGCCGACCTCGTCGGCCCCAGCTGGGGTGACCAGATCGCCAACAAGGCCTGGCAGGGTCTGGCGATCTTCATGGTCCTCGTCGTGATCTATCTGGCGATCGCCTTCGAATGGCGCATGGCCATCGCGGCGCTCGTCGCCCTGATCCACGACATCACCATCACCGTCGGCATCTACGCCCTCGTCGGCTTCGAGGTCACGCCGGGCACGGTGATCGGTCTGCTGACGATCCTCGGTTACTCGCTCTACGACACGGTGGTCGTCTTCGACTCCCTCAAGGAGCAGACGAAGGACATCACCAAGCAGACCCGCTGGACCTACAGCGACATCGCCAACCGCTCCATCAACGGCACGCTGGTCCGCTCCATCAACACCACGGTGGTCGCGCTGCTGCCCGTCGCGGGCCTGCTGTTCATCGGTGGCGGCTTCCTCGGCGCGGGCACGCTCAACGACATCTCGCTGTCGCTGTTCGTCGGCCTCGCGGCCGGTGCGTACTCCTCGATCTTCATCGCCACGCCGCTCGTCGCCGACCTCAAGGAGCGCGAGCCGCAGATGAAGGCCCTCAAGAAGCGGGTCCTGGCCAAGCGCGCCCAGGCCGCCGCCGAGGAAGAGCTGGCGGAGGCCCGCGGCACCACCGCGGACGGTCCCGAGGACGCCACCCCGGCCGTCGTCGGACCGCGCGCCACCCGACGCCGCCCCTCGGGGAAGCGGCGATGACCGACATCAGGGAGCTGCTGCTCAGCCGCATCCGTGATGTGGCCGACTACCCGGAGCCGGGCGTGATGTTCAAGGACATCACCCCGCTCCTGGCGGACCCGGCGGCGTTCACGGCGCTGACGGACGCGCTGGCGGAGATCGCGGAGCGCGCGGGCGCCACCAAGATCGTCGGCCTGGAGGCCCGCGGCTTCATCCTGGGCGCCCCGGTCGCCGTCCGCGCGGGGCTCGGTTTCATCCCGGTACGCAAGGCGGGCAAGCTCCCCGGGGCGACGCTGGGGCAGACGTACGACCTGGAGTACGGCTCGGCGGAGATCGAGGTCCACGCCGAGGACCTGTCCGCCGACGACCGCGTCCTGATCGTCGACGACGTCCTGGCGACGGGTGGCACGGCGGAAGCCGCGATCCAGCTGATCCGCAGGGCGGGCGCCCAGGTGTCCGGCCTCGCGGTCCTCATGGAGCTCGGCTTCCTGGCGGGCCGCCCGCGCCTGGAATCGGCGCTGGACGGCGCTCCGCTGGAAGCGCTGCTGGTGGTCTGAGACCGTATACAGCTCGAGACAGCTTGTTGAAACGGCCGTCCTGGTCAGAGCCGGGGCGGCGTTTCGTGCTCTGCGGGGGCCCCTGGACCGGTCCCGGAATGCCGAAGGCAACCCCTCACGTTTCACCGGTAGACGGTCCTCACATCGGCCTGAAGGCGATCCTGAGCCGCAGGATCGCTACCATGGGGTTTCCGGAGCCTGACCGGGGGACCCGGATCGCGCACGAGGAGTCCTCTTGCCAGACGAGGCCCAGCCACTGACCGCCGCCAAGCCCGAGTCCGCCTCGGCCCCCGCGGCCACCCCCCGCGCCGAGCGCGAAAAACGCCGCGCAGGGCTCGGTCGAGCACGCCCAGTCCGCGCCCGTCGACAAGTCGGCCGAGGAGCCCCGCCCCAAGCC
>MWJO01000089.1 GCA_002027195.1 Streptomyces sp. GKU 895
TCCGGGACCGCCTGACCGCCCCCTTCCCGCACCCCCGGCCCTTCGCACGCTGGTCGGCCTGGGCCGGCTCCCTGCTGGTGGCGGCCCTGGCCGGCGTGCTGCGCTTCTGGCACCTGGGCGACCCGCACGCGCTCGTCTTCGACGAGACGTACTACGCCAAGGACGCCTGGTCGCTGCTGCACCTCGGTTACGAGGGCACCTGGCCGGACCGCAAGATCGCCGACCCGCAGATCCTGGCCGACCCGCAGGTGATCCCGCTCTCCGACCCCGGGGTGTTCGTCGCGCATCCGCCGGCGGGCAAGTGGGTGATCGCGGTCGGCGAGTGGATGTTCGGCCTCGACCCGTTCGGCTGGCGCTTCTTGACGGCGGTGCTCGGCACGCTGTCGGTGCTGATGCTGTGCCGCATCGGCCGCCGCCTGTTCCGCTCGACACTGCTGGGCTGTCTGGCCGGGACGCTGATGGCGCTGGACGGCCTGCACTACGTCATGAGCCGCACCGCACTGCTCGACCTGGTGGTCATGTTCTTCGCGCTGGCGGCATTCGGCTGCCTGCTGATCGACAGGGACAAGGCAAGGGCGAGGCTGGCGTCGTCACTACCGCCCGCCGACGAAGAGGGCCCCACACGCCCGAACTCCCGTGCCGCAACCCGCGCGGGCACCGGCCTACGCCCCTGGCGCCTCGCGGCCGGCGTCTGCCTGGGCCTGGCGTCCTCGGCCAAGTGGAACGGCCTGTACTTCCTGGCGTTCTTCGTGGCCCTGACCCTGCTGTGGGACGTCGGCGCCCGCCGGGTGGCCGGAGCGCCCCGCCCCTACCGGGCGGTGCTGCGCAAGGACCTCGGCTGGTCGCTGCTCTCCCTGATCCCCGTCGCCGCCGTGACCTATCTGGCCACCTGGACCGGCTGGTTCCGTTCCTCCGACGGCTACGGCCGCCACTGGGCGGACGCCCGCGGCGGAACGTGGTCCTGGATACCGGCCCCGCTGCGCAGCCTGTGGCACTACGAGTACGACGTCTACCAGTTCAACGTGCATCTGGACGCCTACCACAAGTACAGGTCCAACCCCTGGAGTTGGCTGGTCCTGGGCCGCCCGGTCCTCTTCCAGTATGAGTCCCCGAAACCCGGCGCGCCCGGCTGCCACACCCCGACGAACTGCTCCCAGACCATCCTGGCCCTGGGCACCCCGGCCCTGTGGTGGACGGCCTGCGCGGCTCTCGCCTATCTCCTCTACCGCTGGGCCCTGCGCCGCGACTGGCGCGCCGGCGCCGTCCTCTGCGGGGTGGCCGCCGGCTACCTCCCATGGTTCCTCTACCAGGACCGCACGGTCTTCTCCTTCTACGCGGTGGTCCTGTCCCCTACCTCTGCCTGGCCGTGACGATGATGCTGGCGGCCCTGCTGGGCCCGCCGGGCGCGACGGAGACCCGCCGCCTCCGAGGCGCGGTCGCCGCAGGCGTGATCGTCCTGCTCATCGCCTGGAACTTCATCTACTTCTTCCCGATCTACACCGCCCAGACGATCCCGTACGCGGACTGGCATGCGCGGATGTGGCTGGACACCTGGATCTGAGCGGGACCCCGCCTCCGCCAAACCAAAAAGCCCAGCTCAGAATCGATCTGAGCTGGGCTTGAATGGAGCCGCCTTCGGGATTCGAACCCGAGACCTACGCATTACGAGTTTCCGTGATGAAAGGTCGGGGCGCGTCGCTAGTGGTCGTATCCGCTGGTCAGGCGGCCTTTTCTCCCTCAGCGACCACCCCCGACCGAGGGCGAACCGCAACTAGGAATGCAACTGCCGCCGCCACGGGTGCGCACGCCAGTGCCGCCGGGGCGGCTTTCGCGCGCAATCCGGTCGAGTAAGTGGCTCCACGTACTTGCGCGACCGCTAGCGACCCTCTACGATTCGAGTAAGCGACACCGCTTACGCAAGCGGCCCCGCTCCGGTGTTTCCGCCAAGTCCCACCGGCACGGGGCCTCACGACCTACCTGACATCACCAGGAGATCGCTATGGCACATGCTGCCATCCGTTCCGAGCGCCGCGCTCACCGCCGTTCACTTCGCGCCATCGTCCGGGAGCGTTCCGCCGCCACCCGGCTCGCGGCCTCGTGCCGGCGCCGCCCGCGCTCCCTCGCCACGATCGCCATCGCGGCCGGCGTCGAGAAGAGCACCGCCACCGGCTGCGCCAACGGCCTCCGCTCCGTCGCGAAGCGCCTCAACGTCCAGCCCGCCGCGACCGCCCGCACCCGCCGTACCGTCGCCGGTGGCCGCGCCCGCCGCACCCACAGCGTCGGCCGGTACACCCTCGGCCAGGTCTGCACCCTCACCGCCGCCTACCGGCCCCGCAAGGCCGAGTTCGTCGCCGCCGTCGCCCTGATCGCCGTGTTCGCCGGGGGTGCCCGATGAGCGACATCCGTCAGCCTCTCTACGGTGAGGCCGCCGTCCAGGTCCGCGACCAGCTCGCCGAGGACACCCGCCAGCACGCCGACCAGGCGCCCGCCACGGGCCGCGAGCACACCGAGCACCAGGGCGACGACCTCGGCCTGAGCCTCACCGAGGTGATCGCCGCCCTCCCGGCCGCAGCCGACCGCGCCATGAAGAAGGCACTGCCCGAGCGCTACACGCCCGGGCTGGCCGCCCAGTTCGCGCAGACCATGGCCGGCATCCTGCGCGAGCAGCAGCAGGAGCGCCCGCTCACCGCCGCGCAGCGCGGTACGGCATGGATGGCCAAGTGGGGGTGCCCCAGCTTCTGCACCGTCGAGCACGGCACGCCCGGCGCCTTGGAGTGCCACTCCACCGCGCCCGTCGAGACCACGCTGAAGGCCTCCGAGGTCGACTGCTCCGGCTACTCCGCCAACGGTGAGAGCCTGCCGTGGATGACCGCGCAGGTCATCGTGAACAACGACAAGGCGCAGGCCTACGGGCGGCAGACGAAGGTCTGGCTCGGGTACGGCGTCCACCTCGCCGATCTGCCCCCGGCCGAGGCCCGGCGCGCGCTCGACGCGCTGCGCGCCTTCACCGTCCGTCTGGCGGCCGTCGTCGACCTCGCGGACCAGGTCGCGGCCGAGGACTTCGCGGGTGACCCGGAGATCGCGCGCCTCGACACGGAGGCGACGGACCGCCGGATCACGAGGAACATCGAGGGTCACGCGTGAGCGTCACCCCGGCCGAGCAGGCGCCCACCACCACGGTGGGCGCCCTGCCCCCGGCCGTCACCCAGCTGCTCGCCGCGGTCCGTGACGCCCTCGACGTGCCCCTCGCGGACCGTCCGGTCGATGACGCCGTCCGTGCGGAGCTGCTCACCCGCCGCGCCGCCGACACCCGCGTCGTCCTCGAACTGCTGCTGCAACACGGTGATGTGGCCCGCTCGACGGAGCGCCTGCGGGAGTGGGCCGCCGAGCACCCCGTCACCTACGCCACGTGGCAGGCCCGCACGGAGCAGGCCGCGGCCGAGGAGGAGCACCTCCTCTCCGGGCGAGGTGAGCAGCGGTGACCGAGCCCCGTACCCGCGTGGTGCACACCGTCGACCACGGCAGCGTTGAGATCGTCTGCCCCGCCTGGTGCGCGGGAGAGCACGAGGACGGCGGCTACCGCATCGACATCGCCCACTACGGCGACGACCACACCCTCACCCTGCCCGTCCACCGCGGGCGCGCCGAACTCCTCCTGCTCGCCCTGGAACAGCGCCCGTTCACCGAGGGCTGGCCCGGCCGCGAGGCGTTCGTGTCCGTCGGCTTCGGCGGCGACCACCACCCGGCCGGCGTCCTCGGCCTGGAGTGCATGGCCATCGAGCTGGAGCGGCACGCCGAGGAACTGCGGGAGTTCGCCCGTCGCCTGGCCGTCCTCGCCGAGGACGCCCGGTGAGCGCCCGCTCCTACGTGCCGCGCCCGACCGAGCGGGCCGCCCTCGCAGCGGCCTGCCGGTCGGCCCGGCCCCTCCCGCCCGTACCCGCCCTGATGGCTGCGCTGCTCGACGCGAACGCGCGCGGCGACCGCGAAGCCGTAACCCTGTGCGCTCACCGCGTGGTGCGCGCCGCCGCCCCTTGGAGGTGGGCGAATGACCAGCACCAGAAAACTCACGTGGGGACAGATCACGGTCCTCGGTACGGCCGCCGTCGTCATGGTCGGCGTCGGAGGCTTCGGCGCGTGGGGCACGTACTCCAACGCCGTCGCCGAGTTCCATCGGCAGGCCACCGCCGCCGGCGTCGTCGCCGCCGGGGAGGGCCTCACTCTCATCCTCGCCCTCGTGATGCTCGGCCGGACCATGCTCGGCATGTCCTCCCCGGCCGTCGTCCGGGCCGGCATGTGGCTCGCCCCCGTCTCCGCGTCGTGCATCGGCGTGACGATCGCCAGCAGCACCCGTGACGCCGCGGTGTACGCGGTCACTCCGCTCGCCATGTCCGGCGCGGCCGAGGGGCTGGGGTTCATCGCCCGCAGCATCGTCGTCTACCGCACCGGTGTGGACGCCGAGGTGATGCGCCGCAACGCGGACGCTGCCCGGCAGCTGGCGTTCAACCGGGCCGTCGCCGACAGCCACCCCGACGAGAGCAAGCGCAACCGGGCCGTTCGCCGGTACTGGCGCCTCGCAAGGTACGTGGGCGCGGATGACGCCGAGCTCGGCGCCGGCCTGGTCGACGTGCAGCGCGTCCGCGTCCGCGACGGAGCCGATGCGGCCCTCGCCGGGATGTACGGCAGCACCAGCACCCAGGACCCGGCGCCGGCCGCGAGCACCGCCGGACCGGCCTCCGCCACGGAGGCTCTGCGAGAGCACTTCGCCACGATGGACCCGACCGAAGCGATCCGCCTCGCACATGATGCGCGACCTGATGCGCCCCCCGCCGAACTCGCTGCGCTGCTCGGTCTGTACGGCGTTCCCGTGGACCCTGTGGCGGTCGCTCTGGTCCTCGGCCAGCGGCCTCCGGAGTACACCGTCGAGCGGCCTGCTGCGCCTGTTGCGCCGCAGCTCAGCGAGTTGCCTGCGCTCGGCGTGCAGGGCGCCGTCGAGGAGGCCGCAACAGCCCTCGGCGAGGACGCATCAGCCCGCGAGATCGCCGAGCACCTCGCGCGTACCCGGCGCCTGGTCGTCCCTGAGAACCACATCCGCGCCGCCCTCTCACGGGCCTCGAAGAAGCCCGAGCCGGACTCGGGCGCAGCGTCCCGCAACACCGACATGGAAGGCGGATTCCTGTGATGCGCTGGCTCCTCCTCGGCGTCGTCCTCGGCGTCCTGCTCCTCTACCCGGCCGCCCTCGCGGTCGTCGTCGCCGTCGTCGCGGCGATCCTGTCCAAGCCCGTCATCGTCGCCTTCGGCCTCGGCATCGCCGCCCGCCCGTACATGCACCGCCCGAAGCGGTGGGCACGATGACCGAGCCCAGCCCGCTCGCTAAGGCCGAGGCCGCAGCCAAAGAGGCCGCAACGAACACGGCCGTCGTACAGCTGGCCATGGCCGCCCTCGACGTCGCCAAGCTGGCCGCCGCAACCCAGCAGCAGCCGCATCACTGCGAACACCACGGCCCGCAGCAGGAGTTCCAGGCGAAGAAGTGGCTCACGATCGGTGGCCTCGCCGTCGTCGGCGGCTGCGTCGTCTGCTTCCTGGCCATGGCGTTCGCCGTCGCCGCCATCGCGGTCGCCGTCGGCGGTACCTGTGCCACCGCCTGCCTGCTCGTCCTGCGCTCCATGTGGCGCGCCCACCAGAAGGGCCGCTGATGCCGCTCCGGAAGCCGGTCCCGAAGG
Source organism: Streptomyces sp. GKU 895 (assembly GCA_002027195.1). Lineage (GTDB taxonomy): Bacteria > Actinomycetota > Actinomycetes > Streptomycetales > Streptomycetaceae > Streptomyces. Next base: position 5,721 of record MWJO01000089.1, read on the forward strand.
GCGAATGCCGCCAGTGCTGGACCCACGCCTACAACCCCGACATCCACAAGCGGCTCAAGCCCCGCCAGGACTGCAAGCCGTGCCTCGACCACATGCACAACGGCTGCCCGCCCGGCGACATCGAGCGGTAGCGGGCCACCCAACCAGTCCAGACCTGACCCGAGAGGAGCCCACCGTGGGCCTGTTCAGGAGCAACTCCCCGCAGGAGCAGCGTGAGGAGATCGACCGCGCCTACGACGCCAGCCTCGACGCCCGCCTGCAATACGGCCCCGACAGCATCGAAGCCAAGGCGGCAGAAGTGATCGCCGACACCAAGTACGACGACTTCGTGGCCCGTGGCTACAGCGGCGAAGCCGACCCCAACAGGTACTGACCGGCTGCCCTCCCGGCCCGCCACGACAACCGACGACACCGAGGAAGAGACATGACCCGAGACGAAGCCATCGAGAAGGCCCGCGACGCGGCCCGCAGCGCCGCCGTCCTGGCCGGTCGGGCGGCGACCGCCGTCGACCACACCGACCGGCGGTCCAAGGTGCCGCTGCTCGCGGCGGCCGGCGCCGTGTGGGCCGACGTGAGCCGCTCCTACTCCGCGCTCGCCGCCGTCCTGCCCAAGCCCGCCACCGACGACGAGACCCAGGAGGTCTGACCCATGGCTAACAACGACGTCCGCTTCAGCGACTTCACCACCGGCGAGAAGATCCGCGTCGTCACGCTGGTCGCCCGCATGGCCAAGCGCAGCATGGCCGACGACGGCTCCGGCCGCGTCCTGAAGGACTTGCAGGACAAGGTCGCCCGCATCGAGAAGAGGGCGCAGCGCCGCAAGGACGCCAGCAAGTAACAACGCCCCGGGGGCGGCCCCAATCCGCCAAGACAACGGCCGTCCCCGGGCCCCCGCAGTTCCGTCACGCAGCACGTCACGAAACCCGGAGACACCAGGATGACCGACACCGTCCCCGAGCGGGTCAACGGGCACGCCACCCCGGCCGTGTCCCTGCTCAAGCTCGCCCCCGAAGCCCCTCCGCCGGCCGAGGACGCCGTGCCTGCCGCGGAGGTCGTGTCTGGAATTCCAGACACAGCCCGCCCGGGCCGCCGCCGGGTGCGCATCGACCACCTGCGCCGCATCGTCGTCGAGGCCCGCGAACACGACACCTACAGGGTCATCGTCCGGCACGGCTCCTACCTCGTCGGCGCGCCCGCATCCTCACCCGCCGCGCCTGGGACGCCCGCACCACCGCCCGCCACGAACGGTTCATGCGCGCCGCCGAAGCCGCCGGACAAGAGGACGTGGCCAGGGACTGGGAGCAGCGCGCCTACATCTTCCGGCAGTCCCGCCACCGCCGCCGTATGGAACTCCTCCAACTCGCCATCAACGCCCCGAAAGCCCTGCTCATGGGGGCCGCCGCCGGAACGGGCGCCCTGCTGATGATCGGCATCATGCTCGCGTGGGCCAACCACGACGTCCACGACGTCATCACCCCGCTCGCCGCAACCGTCTCCTTCGTCGCCTGGCTCGCGTTCCTCGCCGGCGTCATCTGGGACCCACTGTTGACTGCCCTGCCCTGGCTTGCCCTCGCCGGGGTGTGGGCCGTCGGCCGGCACCGGCAGACCGCCCCGACGTGGGCACTCCCTGCCGGCGGCGACGACCGGGACGTCATCCCCGACGAGGGCGCCATCATCCGCGCCCTCGGCAACCTCGGCATCGCCCCGCTGAACAAGGCCATCAAGGAGGGCTGGCAGCCGCGTTGGGAGCAGCCCACCACCCGCTCCGGGAACGGCTGGCACACCCAGTTGCAGCTGCCCATGGGCGTCACCGTCGAGATGATCTGCGGGAAGAAGTCGGTGCTGGCCCACAACCTGCTCCGCAAGCCCGTCGAAGTGTGGCCGACCGAGCCCCCGAAACAGCCCGGCGTCCTCGACCTGTGGGTCGCCGACCAAGGCTCCCTCTCCGGGGCCGTACCGCCGTGGCCGCTCCTCACCGAGGGCACGACCGACTACTTCCAGGGCGTGCCCGTCGCCGTCTCGCAGCGCGGCGAGGCCATCATCGGCAAGCTCATGGCCGCGAACTACATGGTCGGCGGGATCATGGGGTCGGGTAAGTCGTCGCTGGTCATCGCCCTGCTGCTGGGGGCGATCCTCGACCCGCTCGTCATCGTCGAGGCCTACGTCATGGCCTACAACACCGACTACGACCCGCTGAAGCCGCGCCTGCGCACGCTGGTCAAGGGCGATGACGACGAGGACATCAAGGCCGCCCTCGACGCCCTGCGCGCCCTGCGGGATGAGGTCACCCTCCGCGGCAAGCTGCTGGAGGAACTCGGCGAGGGCGCGACGAAGGTGACGCGGGAGCTGGCCCTGAAGGACCCGCGGATGCGGCCGAAGGTCGTCGTCTTCGACGAGTGCCACGAGCTGTTCATGCACAAGGACTACGGCAAGGAGGCCGCCGAGCTGGCCATCAAGGTGATGAAGAAGGCCCGTAAGACCGCCATCACCCTGGTGTGGGTCACCGTCTCCCCGACGGCGGACAGCCTGCCGCGCGACGTCACCCGCAACACCTCCCACCGGGTGGCGTTCGCCGTCGGCGACCACGTCGCGAACGACGGCCTGCTCGGCTCCGGCAAGCACAAGGCCGGCGTCACCGCGACCACCCTGATCCCCGGCGAGGACGTCGGCACGGCCGTGACCGTCGGGTTCAGCAGCAAGCCGTTCGAGGTGGTGCGCGCCCACTACGTGGCCCGCGACCCGGACAAGGGCATCGACGAGGTGACCCCGGTCGTCGAGCGGGCGATGACGGTGTACGAGGGCGGTGTCGAGATCCCCGTCTCGGCGACGTTCGTGCCCGTCGACGAGCTCGCCGACATCCTCGCCGTCCTCGGCGACGAGGCCCGCGTCCGTACCCAGGACGTCCTCTACCGGCTCCAGGACCGCAACGCCGTCCACTACGGCAACTGGACGTTCGCCGACCTGAAGAGCGCCCTGGAGCCCTACGGGGCCGCCCCGTACAAGTCGAACGGGATCCAGTCCGTCGCCCGCGAACGCGTCCAGGACGCCCTCTTGGAGCGCCTCGCCGAGGACGCGGAGGGCCACGACGACGAGTAGGGAGGCGCCTGACCCTCGGGGAGTTCTCCCTGACCGCTTCCCCGCCCTGCCTCCCTGGGTTGACCTGCGCATAGTCCGTTCAGGGAGGCCAGGGAGCGCAGGGAGGCGTCCTCTTTTGGGAAACGGAAAAGGGGGGTTGAGCCTCCCCTTTCGCGCCTCCCTCCCCACCGCTGCCACGAGATCGGCAGATGCCATGCGCCTCGGTGTTTCGGGCACCGAACAGATCGGATGCCAGCAGCTGGAGTCGGTCTAAAGTGATCGCCCTGATGCCTGAACTTGGGGAGGGAAGCATGATCGTTGACAACAACGGACGCGCGATCAAGGCCAGCGAACTGAACGACACCCTTGTCGGTGAGCCGTTCTCATACGAGAACGAGGCGGGGATCGAAATGCACGGTCGCATCGCGTTCATCGAGAAGCGCTCCGAGGTGGTCAAGGTGACGCTGGACGGAGTCGTGGTGAACGGAAGCAGTGTCGTGCTCAGCTTCGCGCCATCCGACGAACTGTGGTTCACGCCGATGGGCTGAGCCGACCTCGCGGCTACCGCGGGTGACGGTAGCGCACGACAGCGTCCCTGCCTCAACGAACGAGGTCGGGACGTTGCGGCTCCGGGTCCTCCGACCTACAAGGCCCCCCTCTAGGTGCGCATGCGCCTTAGCCGACGGACGCCAAATGTCTACCGGCAGGCCGCGAAGGGGGCGCCTCCGACCATTCGTCCGCTCACCCGTTCGAATAGTCACCGCTCGTCCACACATTCATCCACCCACTTACGACTGTCAGAGGCAGTCGATACGCTGGGGCTATCCGGGGGGACAGTCTCGCTCGCCACGTCACCCGCCAGCGCAGCACCTAAGCGCTTGGTCTACCGTGGAAGAGACGAGACGAAAGGGGGCAACCATGGGGACGAGCAGCGTGACGGTCAACGATGTGGCGGCGTACATCCTGTCGAAGGCTGCCCCGATGTCGGCAATGAAGCTGCAGAAGCTGTGCTTCTTCGCCTACGGCTACCACCTCGCCTGGGAAGACGAGCAGATGTTCCCAGAGCGCTTCGAAGCGTGGGCAAATGGCCCGGTCGCACCGGTCCTGTACGGCCGGCACCGCGGGCGGTTCACCCTCGACAAGGGCGACATTCCCGGTAACGCAGAGGCGCTGTCCGTGGGGCAGCGCGAGTCCGTCGACATCGTCTTGGAGAGCTTCAACCAGTACACGGCGCACCAGCTGTCCGAGATGAGCCACCAAGCCGATGGCCCCTGGGACTTGGCGCGACGCAGGGCAGGCGCTCGGGAGCTGGAGCGCTCCAACGAAGAGCTTTCAGACGAGGACATGTTCGAGTACTTCTCGCGCCTGATCTCCTCTGGCTCTAACGATTGAGAGAAAGCACGCTGGGTGGGGAAGCCAAAGAAGCGTCTGGCAGCGCCGAATAAGCCAAGCCAGGGCAAGCAGATGGTATTGCCCGCGCGGGGAAAGCTCCCCGGCGCGGGCAATTCGCATGAGCGGGTCTGTTGGAGGTTCACTCACGCCGATCGAGACGGGCGGTGGGGGATCCAGCACATCAGCGCAGATCTGTGGCAGACCATGCTTGAGCGGCTGGTCCACTTCGAGTCGATGACTGTCCAAGAAGTACGCGAGTCAAGCATCTACACCGAGTACGACCTGCCCAGTGAGCTCATCCCCGAGGCCATGCGACGGCTCGAAGAGTTGCAGCTCGGAGACATGACGAAGATCGGCCGCTTCCGAGTGTGGAAGAAGCCGCGCCTCTACGGCTTCATGGAAGGGAACGTCTTCCACGTGCTTTGGTGGGACCCGGAGCACGAGATCTGGCCGTGGGAACCGCGCAACACGTAGTTCCGGCCCCCCCCACGTGACGAGTAGGCCGAACGGCTCCATACTCGAAGCAAGCTGCACCGTAGTGCGCCCTGCCTTCACTCCATCGCCCGTTGAGGCATTCCGAGAGAGGCAGGTCCCGCATGGACCCGTTGTCACTGCTGATGATCGTGATCATTCTTCTGATCGTGACCAATCGTTAGTGCACTGGAGGTGCAGATACCGGGGGCCTGGCAAGGCCCCCGGGCCTTGAGTCACGCTTCAGTGGTCCCATGCGTCCGGGCCGCCGCCGCGCCACTCGATCCACCCGGCGCCGGCGACGTCGAGTTCGTCGATGCCTTGCAGGCCGGCCGTCTCCAGGAACGCCACGACGTCTCGCAGCCGGAAGGCCCGGCCGAGGATGGTGCCGTCGACACGGACGCGGCGGCGCCTTCCTCATCCGGCGGATACACGATCACGGGCAGTACGGCAGCCATACCGTCAGCCTGGCGCGCGAGGCTGGGGCGCGCACGCTGAGCCGTCAGCCTGGACAAACCCCGCGATCAGGTGGAGCAGCCTGAGCCTCACGAGGGCAGCCATATCGTCATGAGCAACCTTGATGAGCGCATCGACACGCTCCGCCCCACCGGACTCTCCCCGCTGCTCACCACTGCCCAGCTCATGGCCCGCTACGGGGCCTCGAACTGGACGGTCAACAGATGGGTACAGAAGGGCTGCCCGCTCGCCCCGACCGCGTTCCGTGGCCGCCGCTTCGACCTCGCGAAGGTCGAGGAGTGGCACGCGGAGAACGCGACGGATGCCCAGTCGCGAAGGCCAACCGCATGACCCGCGAGGAGCGCCTCGCGGTCCTCGGCGCCGACACCGTGGCAGCGATCCGCGCCCGGGTGAAGCAAGCCCCGGAGCCCAGCGACGAACTCGTCGAGGAACTCCGCCGGATCATGACCAACCCCGCCGGAGAGATCCCGGCCCCACCACGTCCTCACGCGGTCTGGCGGGCAGAGCGCGAAGCTGAGGTATGACATACAGGCAGCCCAAGTGGAAGCGCTGGCATTGGCTCATCACCATCACGTGGCGCGAGGGACGTAGCTGGGAGGTGGTGATGTCTGAAGGGACATGCGTTCCGAAGCCTGGCCATACCCGCCAGCAGATGTTCAACCACTTCTACGACAAGACCGTGCGGGAAGCCAAGGCGCCAGAGGACACCTACGTGGTGTTCTTCTCGTTGGAGCCCGACGAACTCGTACCCGGCTCCTGGGACGAGGAGAGCACCTAGTCGGTGGGGTCCTAGACGTCGGGGGAGGCCGCCTTCCGCGCCTGCGAGACGTGTGCCAAGCGCGTGCCATCCACCGGGTAAACGCGCAGGTCACAGCCAGCACACCGCATCTCTTATGCGGTTGGAGGTCACTCTCTCGGGGTCACAGCACGGACACACCACCCACGCGTCGCCTTCACGCGTCGCATGATGCCCTCTCTGACCCGCACGACCTTGGGGGGACCATGCGCACCCGCACCGCCATCGCCGCCGCGCTGCTGCTCGGAACCGCGTCTACCGCTTGCGCCAGTAGTGGCGAGCCCGAGACCATCCGCGTCACCGTCACGCAGACCGTGACCGCCACGCCGAGCGCCGAGGCTGCTGCGGACGCAAGCAACGGCGTTCTCAAGATGGGTGCCGAGAAGGACGTCATCGATGCCGAAAGCAACCTCCACGCCACCGTGCAGGCCCTCGAATACCAGCAGCCCTACAAGGGCCCGCAGCCTCAACCCCCGGAGGACTTCCAGGGCGGCGACACTTGGGCCACTGCCGAAGTCAAGGTCTGCAACAAGAAGGGCGACAACCTCAGCGTCAGCCAGTTCCCCTGGTCGCTGGCTTACAAGGATGGCACCAGCATTGAGGTGACCGGCTCCTCCGGCGGTGACATGCCGAAGCCGGAGTATCCGATGGACAAGACCCTCACGCCCGGACGCTGCGCCCGCGGCCTCATCGCCTTTCCCGTGCCTGGCGGCAAGAGGCCCGAGCGTCTCGTGTACGAGCCGGAGGGCGGCGAGCCCACGGAGTGGGCGATCCCGAAGGCGTAGCCCGAGCCCTCAGCGCGGCCGCACTGTCCGCTGCACCCGGCTGATCAGGTTCTGCGCGTCGGCTCTGTACACCGCGGACTCCCCCAGGGTGTGCCACACCTTCGAGTAGGTGGCCACGCTGTCGGCGTCGTCCAACCAGATCTCCGCATGCCAGTCCTCGGCGATGACTAGCCGGTCGTCGAGGATCCAGAACCCATTCGCCGCCGGGATCTTCAGCGACGCCCCGAGCGGCACGACACCGATCTCCACCGTGTCCATCCCGACCATGCCCGCGAGCCGGTCGAGCTGCGCGCCGAGAACCGCGGGCGAGCAGACCAGGGCGTGCAATGCCGCCTCCCACACCAGCGCGTGGAACGTGTGGCCGCTCTCGTGCAGCCACTGCTGACGCAGGATGCGGGTACGGACGGCTTCCTCGGTGTCCCTCACGGAGCCGTACAGGTCCGCGTACCGCAGGAACATCGCGCGGGCATAGTCGGCGGTCTGGAGCATGCCGGGGATGACGGACTCCTCCCAGGCGTAGATCGTGCGGGAGCGGTCGACTTCGAGGTTCCACACGTCCTGCACGGGGCGGTGGCCGGCGGCGAGCTGTCGGCGCCAGGACCGGATGTGGGACTCGAACCCTTTGAGCCGGGCGTCGAGTTCGGCGAACACGTCCGGCTGGCCCACAGCCTCGGCCCACGCACGCAGGTCGTCCGAGGTGGCGGTCTGGCGGCCGTTCTCCAGCTTGTAGACCTTCGAGTGGGGCCAGCCGAGGCGCGCGGCGAGTTGGGGCCCGGTGAGCCTTCCTGCGGGCCCGGTCAGCCTCAGGTCGCGAAGGCGCGCGCCGAGGGCTTCCCGGGCCTGCTGGTAGTCCGTGCTCACCGGCGGCTCGTCAGGTCGTGCGCAGGCTGGCGGCGAACTCGCCGCACGGGACGGCACCGTGCGTGGCGACGTCGCGCAGCTGGCAGTAGCGCAGCACCTCCGCAGGCTCGGTGATGATCTCGACGTCGTGGAACACGTCCTCGTCGTCGAAGTTGAGGCGGGCGACCATCCGACTGTCGAAGATCCAGAAGTCCTCGGCGGGCAGCAGCCGTGCGTCGGCTTCGCTGCGGGACAGGATGCGGATGTCCTCGCCGGCCGCGGTGTTGCGCGGGGAGTCGGCGAGGAGGAACAGCTGGCCCTCGGTCGGCGGCTCGTCGACGACGCGGACGCGGCCGATGGTCTTCCCGGCGAGAACTTGGCGGCGGATGTTCTGCGACCAGTCGTCGCCGTAGTCCAGGGTGATGGAGCCCATCTCTACGAACTCGGAGTACGTCGGGTCCTCGCGGTCGGAGGCGTAACCGCGGCGGGTCTCCAGCCGCCAGGCCGTGTGCTCGAAGGTGCGGAAGAGCTGGCCGAACTCGTCCAGGTCGATGATGTCCGGCACGCGGTGCAGCTCCTTGGGGCCGTGGTTGACGAGGAGTTCGGCCGGTACGACGACCGCCGCATCGTCGGGTCCGAAGTGCTGGAGGCGGGCGAGGTCGTCCGGATCGGTGACCGGCGGTCCCTGGACGATGATCTCGCCGGTTTCGGTGTCGGTGTGGAGTGCTGGGCAGCCGCCGTTCTTGCTGTCCGTGCCGGTGAAGATGAGCCGTCGTGCCACGGTGCCTCCCTCGGTGTGGGACTGGTCGCCCCCAGCATCACCACGGCGGCCGCGCCGATCTACCGCCCGCGGGCCGTCGTTTGCGACCATGCAAGAACATCTCAGCGGGCCACGAGAACATTCGAGAACATCGCCTGGAGGCTGTCAACAGGCCCTCCCTACGGTCCCGTTCATGACCTCTGCACCCGAGATGCCCGACGTATCAGGCGTCGATCCGTTCGCCGCGGTGGAGTCTCTGCGCGCCGCCCTCGACCGCGCCGGCATCGTCTTCCCGTCGCTCGCCGTCGACCCTCAGGGCACCCCGCGGGTGCGCCTCGTCGAACTCGGCCGCGTCCGCCCGGACGTCGCCATGCGGCTCGCCGAGGCCCTCCAGCGAGGACGCGCGGCATGAGCCGCGCCAGGGGGTACGCGCCAGTCCCGGCCCCCAGAGACGACCAGCGCCAGGACCCGCCGGACATCGCGACGATGCGCGCGGTCGTGGACCGCCTCCTCGACCCCGACGCCGTACCCGAAGCCCGCCAGCCGACCCTCGCCGAGATCGAGACCCTCACCCTTCAGCTGCGCGGCCACGTCGAACTCCTCCTCCCCGAGGTCGAGGAGACAGCGAACCGGCTCCCGCGGTCGAACATCCCCCGGTACTGCGCCCTGGCCTGCGTCGGCGAAGCCCGCGAGAGGCTCCGTACCGGGCCGAGCTCTAGGTTCGGCGGCCCCGCCGGTCATGCGCGGCGCCTCGCCCGCACCCTCAACGCCCTGCTCGACCACTGGGAGGCCCTCACAGGGGGCACGCCATGACCGCGCTCCCGCCGGTGTGCCGCCACTGCGACGAGCCCATCACCGACCCGGACGACGCCGTCTACATCGGGCACGAGCCCGGCAACTCCGGGCCCGGCTGGGACATCTGGGCACACCGCGCGCACGCCGATCTGCTCGACCCCGACCCCGTCGCGATCCACATGCTGGCTCGCGTCCTGATCGCGCGAGCCCTGCGCTCGCCCTCCTGATCCCCCGCCCGTCCTCTCAGCACCACAGGCGTTACGAGAGGGCGGCGGGTCAGACAGGCCCCGGCCGGTCATCCCATCCCGGCCTGAGCCGCTTCGTACCCATCCCACCCAGCAGAGGTGCGCGCCCGTGCACAATGACCAACACTGCCAACCGCATCCATCTTTGCAACAATCATCAGCAGCTCGCCCAAGTTGGCACCTGTTGGTCCACTTGCCTCACTCGTCCAAATGGCAGCAGCCCCGCACCTGGTTGGTGCGGGGCCAGCTTGCTTATAGAGCACTACAGTGGTGCCGTCGCCTGCGGTTCTTGAGAGACCCTGGCAGGGGTCAGACCAAGCGCCAGACGATGTACGCGATCAGGATCATCATCGCGATGCTGATGTTGACCGCGGCACGCGCCAGCAGGATGGCGATATAGCGGGCGTCCGGCCTTCCTTAGCCACGGTGGTCCGGACCGTCTGCTCTCGCTCGGTGTTCCATGCCATCTGGTTTTCCTCCTCTCCGCTGTCCAGTACGAGCAGCCACCGGCCGAGGACTCTCCAGCGCAGCGCAAATCGACACACTGAGGTGGGGAGACAGCCGGAACTAGCGGCTCGTTCAACGATCCCGTCGATGCTCGATGGGTACGAAGTGACTGTACTGACTTCCGCGCGATCCGCCAGAAACTGCTGACAGCTCTACGCCGTTCGGGCAACGCATGTGCCAACGCAACCCTCTGATCTGCGCTTTCGTGTAAACGGAATTGGTAATTCCATTTATGAGGTGCGAAACGTACCCATGCGCACCCCCTGCAGGAGCCCAACTGTCGGCCGCCGGTCAGCCCGCCGAGGGCGAGCATCGATCGTCACGTTCTGCAGTCCATTTTCAAAGGCGCTATGAGTTAAGAATCGGGTTCCAGGCGCATGTCCCGCCGCTGAAGCGAGGGCGGGTGAGATCTCCACAATTCTTCGATTCATAGGTGACTTTATGCATATCACCTTTGATTCGAAGGTTCTTGCGGGGGGCGGCTGCTGCATTGACTAGGTGTCCTGGCGTGGGTGCCTGCGGCACGGCCGCCCCCTCACATCCCATCCCCGGACATGACTGCGCCCGGCCGCCATCACGACGACCGGGCACAATTCTTCGCGCGGTGAATTCAGGCGACGGGCGGCCCTGCCTCACCCCGAGCACGCAGCGCATACCAGTCGCTCGTCTGCATGCCCTTGGGCTTCGCCGACGGCCGCGGGGCCGTCAACGCCGCCGCATGCAGCGCCGCCGTCGCAGTCACCTCGACCTCAACCTCCGTCGGCTCCGGCCTGCCGAGCGCGCGAGCCGCATGCCGCTCCGCCGGCGTCGCCCGCCGCGTCCGCGTCCGCCGCTCCATCACGCTTCCTCCAGCGCCGGAATCGCAGGCAGCGTCTCCAGCGCCTGATAGATGTGGTGCGCGCCCATCGCAGGCTTCACACCGTTGATACTGCTCAGTCCGACCGCAGACCCGTTCGCCGCCTGGTCGTACAGCAGGGACGCCGTCACAACATCCTGAAGCGCGGCCCGCGCGTCCTCGATCGCCCGCAGATACCGGCGCACGCCGTACTCGTAGGCCTCCCCGTACTGCTGCCGCGCCGCCTTCGACGTCGCCGCCGCCGTGTCGTACAGCTCGCCAAGCGCGGTCTTCACGAGGTCGTTGGCCTCCTTCTTCGCCGCGTAGTTGGTGCTGTTCTTGCCCATCGACTGCTGCTCCGCGCGGCTCGCGGCCGTCAGCTTCTCGAACGCCTTGACCACCTTGGGCGGGAGCATGCCGAGGTCACGCGGCATCGCGAAGTCGTGAGCCCGGTCGCCGGCGATGACGAACGAGCAGGGCGTTCCCTTGGTGTCGATCATGTGCTTTCTCCTTCTGGTGGGTGCCGGGGGTGGGCACGCCACCCACCCCCTGATGAGTCACGCCGCGGTGGGACCGTCGCCGCCGCCATCACGGTTGAGGCGGGCCAGGATCGCCTCACGGAAGCGCGGCCTACCCGCGGCACCGGAAGGCGCCTGCGGCGCCGGAGAAGCCTTGGCCGCCACCCGCACCGCCCAGCCCACCGTCCCCGGCCGGGAGGCCGCCACGCCGCCTCCTCAATGTCCGCCGGATCGACCTCACGGCCCTGCGCCCGCGCCGCCAGCACGCGCTGCCACGCCGGAACTTCCGCGGTCTTCTTCTCTGCCATCTGATTCGTCTCCTTCAAGGTCAGTCGAGGCTGTCGGGAACATCAGGCAGCACGTCGCGCAACTCCGACCGCACCACCCCGAACTGCTTGTGGACCGTGCTCTCCGAGCCGGCCGTCGACTCGTAGCGGAAGACCGCCTTGCCCGGCCGGGTCGCGTGCCACAGCAGCGCTGCACGATCGGCGTCGGCCAGCGCATCGAGGGCCTCCCGCAGCCGGGCATGGGCCACGCCCACCGCCTCCGCGAACACCGCCGCGGCACTGTCCCTGATGGCCGACGAGGACGCGGCAGAGACGCCGGCGTAGTCGACGAGAGCCTGATCGGCCTCCGCACGAGCCGTCTCAGCCCGCTCGTTCGCCTCGCCCCACGCCGCACCCTTGGCGCTCGCCATGGCCTGCTCGGCGGCCGCCAGCGCGGCCCGCTTACCCACCAGGTCGTGCAGGCTCTGCCGCACCGGAGCGGGCAGATGCTGGTCGTCGAGGCTGATGGCGAGCGGGGTGCTCATCTTCCTCGGAATGGACAGTTCGATCTTCGACATGTGTTCCTCCTGATCAGGCACCGGACGGCGCCAAGCTGCGGTTTTCGTACGGGGATTGGGCGAGGTTGCGGAGCTTCGCCGCATGCCGGCGGGCGAGCCCTCGACGGCGGGCAGCCGCAAGTTCGGCACGGCGCCGCTTCTCCCGCTCGGCCTTGATGCGGGCCTGCTCGATCCGCTCGGCGATGACGTCGTCAACGTTCACAAGCCACCCGCCCAGATCTCAGCCTCGGCCTGCGCGTTCTTGGCCTTCGCCTCCGCGAGGGCCTCCTCGAACTCCCGCCAGTACTGGGCCCGCTCCGCGAGCGTCATCGGCCGGTGCTCGTCGAGCGGCGGAACGTCCTGGCCCGCCCGCTGCTTCGCCCGGATCACCATCACGTAGATCTCATCCAGCGGCTCCGCGCCCATGGCACACGCCGGACCGTGATGCACGCACATCGGGCCGTCGTCAGCCGGCCGCCCGAACTCCAGCCAGTCCGCCGCCCGCGCGAAGAAGCCGCTCACCGCAGGCACCCCCCGTCAATGCCCACGACCTCGTACGTGAGAGCCGAGCCGCCCGACACCAGGCTGAGCCGGTACACGTCACCGTCCTGCCGCTCCAAAGCCCGCACCCCATCGGCGAACCACAGCGGAGACCCGAGGTCAGGGCGTTCCCCCGGGCGCCCGTTCTCCAGCCAGTCGGCCGCGGTACGCAGGAAGCCGCCCCTCATGACGCTTCCACCAGACGCAGATGCCGGGCCGCCGCCTGCCGGCCCTCGACAGCCTGATCCCCGCTCACGCCAGCCGCAGCCAACGCAGCCTCCACCGCACCGATGACGGCCTCGGCCTGGCGCTCCGACACGATGGTCAGCCGCTCGTCGATGTTGAGACGGGCGATCGTGGCCAGCACCGAACAAGCCCGGTCAGTGGCCCGCTCGAACAGAGCAACCTCGGCGCGCAGCTGCTCCGTACCGTTCCCGGCCCGATAGCGAATGGACTCCAGCTCGTTCACCAGACGGGCGGTCGCCTCCTGCCACGCGATGACCTGACCGCCGAGCTTGAGTAGGGCGGCGAGCGGGTCGCCGACGGGGGTGACGTCGAGGTCGGCGAGGAGCCGGTAGGCGTCGGCTTCGAGCTGTCGGCGCTTAGCTGCGGCCCGCGCCTGAGGAGAGGCACCGCCGTGCTTGCGGCACACGGACTGCCCACGCATGGGGCGGTTACCGCATGGGCCGCCGTCTGTCCGGCTGGCGGAACAGCGCGGACCCATGGACGGTCCGTTTTCGGGCGGACCCATGGAAGGGGCTTCGGTCACTCGGACTCCTCTCAGGATCGGCCGCCGGGTGGCGGTCGGAAGCTGGTGGGGTTCGTTCAGGGGTGGTGGCTGAGGCGGGCCGGGTCACGTTCCCCTCCTCTTAAGAGGAGGGGGGAAACGTGAGGCCCCTGTGGCGTGAGGGTGCGTGAGGGTTGGCGTGAAGCTGTGACCTGCGGTTTCGTGTTTGGCGTGAGGGTCCGTGAGGGGTCCGTGACCCCCTCACGCGGAGAGGGGTGCGTGAGGGGTGCGTGAGGGGGTGCGTGAGGGTCATGAGGCGTCCCGCGTGGGGAGGCGGGCGCGCCCCAGGAAGAACCGCACGGGATCGCCCGACGTGTCCGGCTCCACCTTGGCGAGTAGGCCCTTCTCGACCAGCTGCAAGAGCCTGCGGCGGGCCTTCTCCCGCTCGGCCGCCGTGGGCTTCTTGGTCTCGAACATCGCCATGGCCGCGTCCAGCGCTGTCAGCCCGTGAACGCCCTTGATGCGGACCATGTCGAGCAAGTCCACGGCGTGCCGCACCGTGGTGAGACCGCTCGCGTGGTCGTGGATGAGTTGATAGGGGCCGACCTCGTTCATCGGCTGCTTGATGTGCCTGAACGAGACGACGGGGTCACCCGCATCTCCCCACAGCATGACCACGGACCCCGAGCCCGCAGTGATCCAGACGGAGCCGTACACGTCGGCGAGGGTGTTGGGCTCGCCGCCGTTAGCGCCGGCCTTCTTGGTGTGATGGTTCTCCAACACCTGCACGCCCTCGGCCAGAGCCTTCTGCCGGGCCCGGTTGTAGCCCGCGCCAACCTCGTCAGCCGAGATGCCAAGGGCCCCGTCCTTGATCGAGTCGACCAGGACCGTGTCAGCCTTGGCCCGCTCGCACATCGCCGCGAGGATGTCCGTGCGCTTGGCCAAGTCGTATGGCGGCGGGCCTTCCCAGATCACGAGGCGCTCGTTGAGGAACGCCTCGTCGTCCTTGCCGAAGATCCGGTGGCCTGCCCGGCGGGCCTGCGCGGGACGGTCCATCAGCAGCATCAAGCACCGCTTGCCGTCCTCCGCGGGCTCCACGGGCAGCCCAAGGACCTCATCCTGGAGGCCGAGACGAGCCCTGATGAGCTGGTGGGCGATGGTGGTCTTGCCGACGCCTTGAGGGCCCGCCAGGATCAGCGACTCCCCTTGCGCCCACAGGACATCGCCCCCGTTTCCCCAGATAGCTGGAGGCGTGGGAGGAGCGTTGAGGAAGAACGAGCCGCCGGGCGTGAACGACTCGGGCAGGTCGTCCTCGGGCTGTGATTCGGCGGCGTGGGCGTCAGACTCGGCCTTGACGTCCTCGGCCCACTCGGGGTTCTTCATACGGTCACCGCCCGGTCTCCGGGGTACGGGATCGGTGCCCAGACCTGGAGGAAGTCGGCGTCGGTGTGTCCGGCGGCGAAGTGGTCGGCGGCGTCCTTGCCGGTCTTGGCCTGGACGACGTACACGGAGCGGGCGATGCCTTGCAGTGTCTCGACGACCTTCTCGGCGTGCTCGCGGCCCTTGGGGTCGCGGTCGGCGACGATGGTGACGTCCGCGCCTTCGAGGAAGGCCGCGTGCTCTGCGGTCCACTTTCCCGCCCCGGCCGCGTTGCAGGTGGCGGCGAGTCCGTGGTCGACGAGGGCGTGGACGTCCTTCTCGCCCTCGGCGATCCAGATGACGCGGTCCGCCTCCTTCGCGGCGAGCAACTCGGCGAGCCGGTACGGGATCGTCCGTACGATCCGCTTGCCCTGCTGGTCGTTGAGGGACCAGCGGCGGCCGGAGCGGGTGGCGGGGTCGGGGCGCCACTGGGCGAAGCACTTGTGGTCGCAGCGGGTGACGCCGTGGACGACGCCGCCGTGTTCATCGCGGTAGAGGTACTGGGCCACCCGTTTGTGCCCACGGTCCTGGCAGGGAATCCAGACGTCGTCCTCGGGGCGGTCGCGCGGACGCTGCTCCAACGGCTCGTCCCACGTGTCGGCTTCGGTCCAGCCGATGGCGGCGAGGAAGGCGGCGTTGCCGTCGCACTTGTGGCAGTGAATGACGACGTTGTTCTTGTTGCCGCGCCGTACAGCGACGGTGTCCGGGGAGTCTCCGTCGTGGCACACGCCTTGGACGCGCAGGGCGCCACCGCTGTAGCGGTGTTGCAGGCCGAGATCGCGGACGCGGTCGGCGAGCCGGTTGTAGGCGATGCCCTCGTTCACTGGTGGTGCTCCTGGTCCTGAAGCGCTTGGGCGAGTACGTCGGCTGCGGCGGTGATGTCTCGACACCAAAGCCGGGCGACGTTGCGGATCGAGCTGGGGGTTGGCTGCTGGGCCAGGTGCTCGCGGATGGCGCCGAACGCCCACGTGCGGCGGGCGTGTTCGCGCCGCCACTTCTCTCGTAGGGCGGTGACGCTCGGCCACTCGCCAGGGCGCCTGTCCGTGCCAGCAGCGGCTACGCTGGGCTCTGTCGCGTATGCGGGGTCCGGAGTGGTCGCCGGGCCCCGCTTTTCGTTTGTGTCGCGCATGATCGCGGTCCGTTTCGCGAGGGCGCGGCCGTGTGCGGGTTGACTTCGTTCCTCCCTGATGGGAGCGGCCTCGCGTGGTCGGGGTAGTGCCGTATTCAGAGACGGTGCGGGTGGAGTGACGAGCGCGAGCGCGCCGTCAGGCCACTTCCGTGACGTCGACGCCGTTCTGTTCGGCGTCGAGCCGTTGCACGTACTCCTGCAAGGCGTCAGCGGGGACGCGGCGGGCGCGGCCAATCTTCACGCTCCGCAGCTCGCCACTCCTGATGAGGGCCTTCGCGGTCGTGAGTCCCACACCGAGTTGCTGCGCGACCTCGTCGGTCGGGTACAGGATTCGGGGCATGCGATCTCCTGAGTAGGTGGCGGCGCGTACCTGTCGCCGCTTGCTCACTCGAACTCTAGAGAGTCGCCGAGGGTCGCGCAAGTACGTGGCGCTACCTACTCACGCGCGTGGTGCCACTTGCTCACGACGTGGCGCGCTGACATGCTGAGCGCCATGGCATTGGCAAGCGGTGAATGGCACATCGAGTTCCGGCCGTGGGGCTGGGTGCGTCTCAGAGAGAAGGGGGGAGGGCCGGCCGTCTATCTCCAGTACGACCTGAGCAGGACAGGCCCACACACGCGTCTTGACCTCCAGTCCGTCGTAATCAGGGCCGCGCGGAAGACGACGCACTCAGTGCGCGTACCTGGCGCCGGATCCCCTTTTCGAAGGTCGAGACCTACCTGACCATCACGAACGCCGGAAGCATCATCACGGCGCCATGCGACGTCGAAGCGCCATCGCTGGAAGCCCTCGATACGTACTTCGACACAACCAAGGACTTCGGGACGTTCTCCGTCACCGAGCCGTCCGAACGTCTCGTCTCTGACGGTGATACCAGCGAGCCCCGCCGTCCGATGCCGCAGGTTAGGGCACCTGATGGGCGGCTCACCGATGAGTTCTTGGAAGACGTCGCGGACGCGTACCGCTGGTTCACCGAGGCGAAGCAGGCCCCGGCGCCCGCCATTGCCGAGATGGCGACCACACCGGTGCGCACGTCCATCGCTGGATCTACGAAGCGCGGAAGCGGGGCATCCTCCCGCCCGCGCGGGCAGGGAGGGCGGGATGAGCGGACGCCGCTCGAACGGCGAGTCCTCGGTCTACTTCTCCGAGTCGGACGGGAAGTGGCACGGCTGGGTAACCGTCGGCGTCAAGCCGAACGGCGCCCCGGACCGTCGCCACCGGATGGGCGCCGACGAGGACGTCGTACGAGCGAAGGTGCGCCAGCTGGAGCGCGAGCGGGATGCGGGCAAGACGAAGAAGGCCGGCCGCCCACCCACTGTCGAGCAGTGCTGACGACGTGGATGGATACGGCCTGCGCCCGGAAGGTGGCCGACGGGACCATGAGCCCGCGGACCTTGGACGACTACCGGTCGAAGTGCCGCCTGTACCTCTTCCCCGGAATCGGCAAGCACCGTGTCGACAAGCTGGAGGCGTCCCACCTCGACGCCCTCTACCTCGACATGATCAAGCGGGAGCTGTCGTCCGGCACGGTCCTGAAGACGCACCGCATCATCTCCCGCGCCCTGAAGGTGGCCTGGCAGCGGGAGATCGTCTCCCGAAACGTGGCCCTGATGGTCGAGCCGCCATCTGCCGCCGAGGGCGAGATCGAGCCCTTCAGCCAGGTCGAGGCCCGCGCGCTGCTCGCCGAGGCCGCTGAGCGACGCAACGGCGCCCGCTGGTCCGTAGCCCTCGCCCTCGGCCTGCGCCAGGGCGAAGCGCTCGGGCTGCGCTGGAAGTACGTCGACCTGGACAACGGGGTCGCGAAGATCTGGTGGCAGTTGCAGCGACTGACGTGGCAGCACGGGTGTGAGGACGCCCACGCGTGCGGCGCGAAGCACCACCGGAAGGCGTGCCGGAAGGGCTGCACCGTCCACAAGAACTACAAGCGCGGCTGCCCGAAGCCGTGCCCGAAGGGCTGCACGGACCACGCGAAGGCGTGCCTGGAGCGCACGGGCGGCGGCCTGGTCTTTCGTGAGCCGAAGGGCAAGAACAAGCGCCTGGCCCCGATCCCTCCGCCCTTGGTGCCCCTCCTGAAGGCGCACCGTAAGGCGCAGTTGCAGGAGCGTCTCGCGGCCGGCGAGTTGTGGGAGGAGAACGACCTCATCTTCTGCCAGCCGAACGGCAAGCCGATCGACCCTCGGATGGACTGGGAGGAGTTCAAGGGCATCCTCGACGCGGCCGGCCTGCGGGACGCACGGGTGCACGACAACCGGCACACCGCGGGCACGCTCCTTATCGAGGCCGGGGTGAGCCCCCGGGTTGTGATGGAGATCCTCGGCCACAGCTCGATGCGGATGATGACCCGTTACACGCACGTCGCCTCGGTCCTGGCGAACGATGCGGCCAAGCGGATGGGGGACGCGCTGTGGGGCTGAACTTCGTACCGCCGTTTGTGGCAATGGCAACTGGCGCTGCAACTAGGCCGAACGCAGAACAGCGGCTCCCCGAAGGAAACCGCTGGTCAAGTATGGAGCCGCCTTCGGGATTCGAACCCGAGACCTACGCATTACGAGTGCGTTGCTCTGGCCATCTGAGCTAAGGCGGCGCGCCGTCCGCACTATGGTGCGATCAGCAACGTCGGTAAGTCTACACAGTTTCCGGGGGTGCTCCGCACCAGCCCCGGAGGCGGTGATTCCGGGGCTGGGTGGAGGGGCTAGGCGCAGCGTTTGCTCTGTGCCGGAGGCGTGCCGCGGAGCAGGTACGTGTTGATCGCGGAGTCGATGCAGGTGCTGCCGCGGCCGTAGGCGGTGTGTCCGTCGCCCTCGTAGGTGAGGAGGCGGGACGACGTGAGCTGGGCGGCCAGGGCGCGGGCCCAGCGGTACGGGGTCGCCGGGTCGCGCGTGGTGCCGACGACGACCATCGGGGCGGCGCCGCGTGCGGCGATGCGGTGCGGCTCGCCCGTGGCCCGCACCGGCCAGTACGCGCAGTTGAGGGAGGCCCAGGCCAGGCCCTCGCCGAAGACCGGGGACGCCTTCTCGAACTCGGGGAGCGCCTCGCGCACCTCGTCCGGCGTCGAGAACGCCGGCGGGAGGTCGAGGCAGTTCACGGCGGCATTGGCGAACATCAGGTTCGAGTAGCGGGCGTCGGCGTCGCGCTCGTAGTAGCTGTCCGACAGGAACAGCAGCCCCGCGCCGTCGTTCTCCTTCATCGCCGACGTCAGCGCCTCACGCAGCTGCGCCCAGGCACCCTCGTCGTACATCGCCGCGATCACGCCGGTCGTGGCGAGGGCCTCGCCGAGCTTGCGGCCGTCCGCGTCGCCGGTGGGGATCGGGTGCGCGTCGAGCTTGCGGAAGAAGGCCTTCAGCCTGGCCCCCACCTGGTCCGCCCGCTTCCCCAGCGGGCAGTCCGGCTGCTGCACGCAGTCCCGCGCGAACGACTGGAACGCCGTCTCGAACCCCGCCGTCTGGTCCAGGTTCATCCGGCGGGCGGGCAGCGACGGGTCCATCGCGCCGTCCAGGACCAGCCGCCCGACCCGGTCCGGGAACAGCCCGGCGTACGTCGCCCCGAGGAACGTCCCGTACGACGCCCCCACGTACGTCAGCTTCGCGTCGCCCAGCGCGGCCCGCAGGATGTCCATGTCCCGGGCCGCCTCGGCGTGGACACATGGCGCAGCAGCTCGGGCGACCGCGCCCCGCAGCCCTCCGCGAACTTCTGGTACGCGGCGACGAGTTCGTCGGTCTCCTCCGCGTCGTCGGGTGTCGTGTCGGTCTGCGTGTACGCGTCCATCTCGCGCCCGTCGAGGCACTCCACGGGCTCGCTGCGGGCGACGCCGCGCGGGTCGACCGCGACCATGTCGTACCGCGCGCGGACCGCGGCCGGGTAGCCGATCCCGGCGTACGCCTGGAGGTAGCCGATCGCCGAGCCGCCCGGCCCGCCCGGGTTGACCAGCAGCGAGCCGAGCGCCTTGCCGGAGCCGGTGGCCTTCTTGCGGGCGACGGCGAGGCGGACGTCACCGGCGTCCGGCTTGTCGTAGTCGAGCGGCGCCCTCAGCGTGGCGCACTGGAAGCCGGGGACACCGCAGCTGCGCCAGCTCAGCTTCTGCCCGTAGTACGACGTGAGCGCGGCCGGCGTGGCCTTCGGCAGGGCGGCCAGCGCCGCCTCCGCGGCCGAGCTCGGGGAGCCCGTCGAGCTCCCGGAGCAGGCGGAGACGAGCAGCGCGGCGACGGCGAGCACGGCACCGCCGGTGCGGGTACGCCGGTGGCGGGGCGGGGTGAGGGGCCGGACGGGCGGGGCTGCGGAGCGGAGACTGCGCCTGATGTGCATCACGTGAGCGTAACTGTGCGCAGTGACATGAACGCTCTCCGTGCACAATCCGGCTCGTACGAGTTACCTGGTCAACCTCCTGTTGATCGTCGGTACGGAGGCGTGCCGCGGTCGGGTCGGCCGGGTCAGCCCGCTCGCAGCGCCATCGTCATCGCCTCCACCGCCAGCAGCGGCGCCACATTGTGGTCCAGGGCGTCGCGGCAGGCGGCGATCGCCTCGATGCGGCGGAGCGTGGCCTCCGGGGAGCTGCCGCGGGCGAGCCGCTCCAGGGCGTCCTCCGCGTCCGCGTTGGCGATGGCCACGCGCGAGCCGAGCTGGAGGGCGAGGACGTCGCGGTAGAAGCCGGTGAGGTCGGTCAGCGCCACGTCCAGGCTGTCGCGCTGGGTCCGGGTTCTGCGGCGCTTCTGCTTGTCCTCCAGGTCCTTCATCACGCCCGCCGTGCCGCGCGGCAGCCGCCCGCCCTGGGCCGCGCCCAGCGCCGCCTTCAGCTCCTCGGTCTCCTTGCCGTCCCTCTCCTCGGCGAGCAGCTTGGCGTCCTCGGCGGCGGCGTCGACGAGTTCCTGCGCGGCCTTGAGGCAGCCGCCGACATCGTCCACGCGCAGGGGGAGCTTCAGAACGGCGGCCCTGCGCTCCCGCGCGGCGGGGTCGGTGGCCAGCCGGCGGGCCCGGTCGACATGCCCCTGCGTGGCCCGGGCGACGGCCGCCGCCACGGCGGGCTCGATGCCTTCACGTCGTACGAGAAGGTCGGCGACCGCGTCCACGGAGGGCGTCCGCAGGTTGAGGTGCCGGCAGCGGGAGCGGATGGTGGGGAGGACGTCCTCGATGGAGGGGGCACAGAGGAGCCAGACCGTGCGGGGGGCGGGCTCCTCGACCGCCTTCAGCACGGCGTTGGCCGACTTCTCGTTCAGCCGCTCGGCGTCCTCGACGAGGATCACCTGCCAGCGGCCGTTCGCCGGGGACGTGAAGGACTTCCGGACGGTGTCCCGCATGTCGTCGGCGAGGATCTGCGTACCGACGGCGGCGACCGTGGTGACGTCCGCGTGCGTGCCGACGAGGGCGGTGTGGCAGCCGTCGCAGAATCCGCAGCCGGGGACGCCGCCGAGCGCCCGGTCCGGGCTCACGCACTGCAGCGCCGCGGCGAAGGCCCGCGCGGCCTGCGTACGCCCCGCGCCCGGCGGGCCGGTGAACAGCCACGCGTGCGTCATCTTCGACGCGGCGGGCGGCGGCGCGTCGGTAGCGGCGGCGGTGACGAACGCGTCGGCGTCCCGAGCGGCAGCGCTCAGCTGCTCACTCACCTTCTCCTGTCCGACGAGGTCGTCCCAGACGGTCATGCCTCACGCCGCCCTTTCGTCATGGCCGGGGTCGCGGATTCCATTGCTCGGGTCGCGGATTCCCGTGTTCGGGGTCGCGATTTCCCTGGTTCGGGGTCGCGGATTCCATTGTGCGGTGCGGCACTGACAACGCCGCCCCGCACCCGACCTCAGCGCATCCGGCCTCAGCCCCGGCGCCCCCGGCCACGCCGCCCACGCCCGTCGCCGAACTCGTCGCCGTCCCGGTCCCGCGGGCCCAGCAACTCGTCCGCCAGCGACGGCAGATCGTCCAGCGGAGTCTCCTCGGCCCAGTCCGACCGGGTCCGTCGCCGTGGCGCTCCGGTCTCGTCGACCTGAGGCAGCTCACGCGTACGGTCCTCCGCTCCGTCGGGCCGCGGCTGCTCCTCCCGGAAGAACCCCGGCGGCACCCGGTCCGCGGGGTCCTCCCCCGCCACAGGCGGCAACACGGCCGTCTCGTCAGCGGCCCCGGGCGCAACCGGCGGCAGCACGGCGGTCTCGTCCGCCGCCCCCGGCACGACCGGCGGCAGCACCGCCGTCTCGTCCGCCGCACCCGGCACGACAGGAGGCAGCACCGCCGTCTCGTCCACGGCCGAAGCGGGCGGAGGCTTGGGCAGCTCGGCGGTCACCTCACTGTCGGGGACCCGCCCCTCGGCGCCACGTCCCGCAGCACCACGCGCCTCAGCCGAACCCCCCTCACCGGCATCCGCCTCTCCGGAGGCGCTGTCGGAGGCCTTGCGCAGGACCGCCGTCTCCTCCACCGGCCCGCCCGACGCGTTCGTCGGCGTCACCACCGGCGTGGGCACGGTCGCCGCGTCCGGCGCCACCGCGGGCGGCGTCGGCTTCTTCGGGCCCGCCTCGGCCGCCGCGGACGCCTGCTCGGCGAGCCGGCGCGCCTCCTCGGCCCGCAGCAGCGCCTCCTCGGCCTTGCGCTGCTTCTCCAGACGCCGCGCCTCGGCCTCGGCCCTGCGGCGGGCCTCCTCCTCCGCGCGGGCCTTCTCCTCGGCGAGCAGCCGCTGCCGTTCCTCCTCGGCCCGCTTACGCGCTTCCTCGGCCCGCAACCGGGCCTCCTCCGCCTGCCGTTCGGCCTCTCGCCGCTGCGCCTCCTCCAGCTCGCGCCGCTTGCGCTCCTCCTCCTCGGCGCGCAGCCGCTCCAACTGCTCCTGGCGCTCCCGCTCCAGGCGCTCTTCCTCGGCCTTGCGCGCGGCCTCTTCCTCGGCCTTGCGGCGGGCTTCCTCCTCGGCCTTGCGCCGGGCCTCCTCCTGCTCGCGGATCTCCTGCTCGGAGAGCGGCAGCATCTGGTCGAGCCGGTGGCGTACGACGGTGGTGACGGCCTCGGGCTCCTGGCCCGCGTCCACCACCAGGTACCGGCCGGGGTCGGCGGCGGCGAGCGTGAGGAACCCGGAGCGCACGCGCGCGTGGAACTCCGCCGGCTCCGACTCCAGCCGGTCGGGCGCCTCGGTGAACCGCTCCCGGGCGATCTCCGGGGAGACGTCGAGCAGGACGGTCAGATGCGGGACCAGTCCGTGCGTGGCCCAGCGGTTGATGCGGGCCACCTCGGTCGGGGACAGGTCGCGGCCCGCGCCCTGGTAGGCCACCGAGGAGTCGATGTACCGGTCGGAGATGACGACCGCGCCGCGCTCCAGGGCGGGCCGGACGACGGTGTCGACGTGCTCCGCGCGGTCCGCCGCGTACAGCAGCGCCTCCGCGCGGTGCGACAGTCCGGCCGAGGACACGTCGAGCAGGATGGACCGCAGCCGCTTGCCGACCGGGGTCGCGCCCGGCTCGCGCGTGACCACGACCTCGTGTCCCTTGGCCCTGATCCACTCGGCGAGCGCCTCGGCCTGGGTGGACTTCCCGGCGCCGTCGCCGCCCTCCAGGGCGATGAAGAACCCGGTCGCCATGGGCGCCGTCACCGGGTCGTCGCCGCCGAGCAGCGCGTCCCGCAGGTCGTGCCGCAGCGGCACTCCGGCGCGGTCGTCGACCTTGGCGAGCACCAGCGCGGCCACCGGCAGCAGCAGCGCGCCGACCAGCATCAGCGTGAACGCGGCCCCGCCGTGCGCGAAGACGAACTTGCCGCTCTCCAGCCGGTGCGGCCCGATCAGCGCGGCGACCAGCGGGGCGATGACGGCACCGAGCGCCACGAACACCCGTACGACCGCGTGCAGATGCTCGGTCGTGCGGGGGCGGCGGTGGTCCTCGGTCTCCTGGTCGAGCAGCGCGTGCCCGGTGTTGGCGGCCACGCCCGCGCCGATGCCGGCGAGCACGACGATCAGGAGGACGGTGGTGACGTCCGGGACCAGGCCCGCGGCCAGCAGGGCGACGCCGGTGAAGGCGATGGCCAGCGCGAGCAGCCGGCGGCGCGACAGCGAGACCAGCACCTTGGGCGCCGTACGGATGCCGACGACGACCCCGCCGGTCAGCGCGAGCACCAGCAGGCCGTACGTCACCGGCCCGCCGCCCAGGTCCTTGGCGTGCAGCACGGAGACGGCGACGGCCGCGGAGACCGCGCCCGCGACGGCGGCGGAGGCGAGGACCAGCAGCGGCAGCACTCCCGTGCGGCCCTTGTCGACGCCGGTGCCCGTCTTGGGGCGGCGCAGGCCCTCCAGCGGCGAACGCGCGCGCGGGGTACGCGTGTCGGGCAGCTCCAGGAAGGTCAGCACGGACAGCGACGCGGCGAACAGCCCCGCCGCGACATACGAGGCGAGGGCGGCCTGGTGCTGGTCGAACCAGTCGATCCCGGCGCCCAGAAGGTTGTTGACGAGCGCGGCGGTCACCAGCGCGGCGGCGGCCAGCGGGATCGCCACGAAGCCCGTACGCAGCGACAGGCGGCGCAGCGCGTCCAGGTGGTCCGGCAGCGGTCGTACCGTCGCACCCTCCGGCGGCGGGGCCGGGAGCAGGGCGGGCGCCGCGCTCTCGCGGCACACCGACCAGAAGCGCTCGGCGACTCCGGTGACGAAGGCCGTCACCAGGAGCATCGCCAGCGCGTTCTGAGGCGTCCAGTCGATCCACAGGGGCGCGACGATCAGCAGCGCCGCCCGCACCCCGTCCGCGCCGACCATGGTCCACCGGCGGTCGAGCGGCCCCTCCTGCGCGGTGAGGGACGTCAGCGGGCCGAGGAGCACCGCGCCGAACAGCAGCGTGGCCAGGATGCGCACCCCGAAGACGGTCGCCACTGCGAACGCCACCCCTCGGTACCCACCCCCGAAGGAGCCCTCGGCGATCGCCGCCTGGAGGGCGAGGAGGACCACGACCAGAAGGGCGAGGGTGTCGCCGACACCGCCCACCAGCTGGGCGCTCCACAGCCTCTTCAGCTGTGGTTGGCGCAGCAGGGCGCGGACGGCGCGCTCGCGGGAGTCCGCGGCAAGGGCGTCGTCGGGGGCCGGGTGGTGGGCCGTTGGCTGCTCGGCTCGCGTCATGCTTTCAGCCTATCGGGCAGCGCCGACAGACCGCGGCGCCCGTCCGAACGTGCGCACGCCCGACACCAAAGTGATGCCGGGGCGTTCGTTTCGCGAAGCCTCAGTGGGGCAACAGGGCCGAAAACAGCCCCCGGTGCCGCCGGTCTCAGTCCTCCGACGCCGTCTTCGAAGCCGCCGCCTTCTTCGCGGTGGTCTTCTTCGCGGCCGTCGTCGTCTTCTTCGCGGCGGTCTTCTTGGCGGCCGTCTTCTTGGCCGGGGTGGCCTTCTTCGCGGCCGTCTTCTTGGCGGGCGCCTTCTTCGCGGTCTTCTTGGCGGGGCCCTTCGCCCGCTTCTCGGCGAGGAGTTCGTAGCCGCGCTCGGGGGTGATGTCCTCGACGCTGTCGCCGGAGCGCAGGGTCGCGTTGGTCTCCCCGTCGGTGACGTACGGGCCGAAGCGGCCGTCCTTGACCACGACCGGCTTCTCGCTGACCGGGTCGGTGCCGAGCTCCTTCAGCGGCGGCTTGGCGGCGGCCCGGCCGCGCTGCTTGGGCTGGGCGTAGATCGCGAGCGCCTCTTCGAGGGTGATCGTGAAGAGCTGCTCCTCGGAGGTGAGCGAACGTGAGTCCGTGCCCTTCTTCAGGTACGGCCCGTAGCGCCCGTTCTGCGCGGTGATCTCCTGGCCCTCGGCGTCGACGCCGACCACGCGCGGCAGCGACATCAGCTTGAGGGCGTCCTCCAGCGTCACCGTGTCCAGGGACATCGACTTGAACAGCGAGGCCGTCCGCGGCTTCACGGCGTTCTTGCCGGTCTTCGGGGTGCCCTCGGGGAGCACCTCGGTGACGTACGGGCCGTAGCGGCCGGCGCGGGCGATGATCTGGTTGCCGCTGACCGGGTCGGCGCCGAGCTCGAAGTCGCCGCTGGGCTTGGCGAGCAGCTCCTCGGCGTACTCGACCGACAGCTCGTCCGGAGCGAGATCCTCCGGCACGTCCGCGCGCTGGTGGCCCTCGGAGTCCTTCTCGCCGCGCTCGATGTACGGACCGTAGCGGCCCACGCGGAGCACGATGCCGTTGCCCACCGGGAACGACGACACCTCGCGCGCGTCGATCGCGCCCAGGTCGGTCACCAGCTCCTTGAGGCCGCCGAGGTGGTCCCCGTCGCCGTTGCCGGCCTCGGCCGCGCCGCCGCTCTCGGGGGTGCCCTCGCCGAAGTAGAACCGCTTCAGCCACGGCACGGACTGGGCCTCACCGCGGGCGATGCGGTCGAGGTCGTCCTCCATCTTGGCGGTGAAGTCGTAGTCGACGAGCCTCCCGAAGTGCTTCTCCAGGAGGTTGACCACGGCGAAGGACAGGAAGGACGGGACGAGGGCCGTGCCCTTCTTGAAGACATAGCCGCGGTCGAGGATGGTGCCGATGATCGACGCGTACGTCGACGGGCGGCCGATCTCGCGCTCTTCGAGCTCCTTGACCAGGCTGGCCTCGGTGTAGCGGGCCGGGGGCTTGGTGGCGTGCCCGTCGACCGTGATCTCCTCGGCGGAGAGCCGGTCGCCCTCGCTGACCTGCGGCAGCCGGCGCTCGCGGTCGTCCAGCTCGGCGTTCGGGTCGTCGGCGCCCTCGACGTAGGCCTTCAGGAAGCCGTGGAAGGTGATCGTCTTGCCGGAGGCGCTGAACTCGACGTCCCGGCCGTCGGCGGCGGTGCCACCGATCTTGACCGTGACGGAGTTGCCGGTCGCGTCCTTCATCTGGGAGGCGACGGTCCGCTTCCAGATCAGCTCGTACAGCTTGAACTGGTCGCCGGTCAGACCGGTCTCGGCGGGCGTGCGGAAACGATCACCCGAGGGCCGGATCGCCTCGTGCGCCTCCTGCGCGTTCTTGACCTTCCCGGCGTACGTCCGCGGGCTCGACGGCAGGTAGTCGGCGCCGTACAGCTGCGTGACCTGCGCGCGGGCCGCGGCGACAGCGGTGTCGCTGAGCGTCGTGGAGTCCGTACGCATGTAGGTGATGTAGCCGTTCTCGTACAGCTTCTGAGCGACCTGCATGGTCGCCTTCGCGCCGAAGCCGAGCTTGCGGCTGGCCTCCTGCTGGAGGGTCGTCGTACGGAACGGGGCGTACGGCGAGCGGCGGTACGGCTTGGACTCGACGGACCGGACGGCGAAGTCCGTGTTCTCCAGCGCGGCGGCCAGCGCCCGGGCGTTGGCCTCGTCGAGGTGGAGGGTGTTCGCGCCCTTGATCTGGCCCAGCGAGTCGAAGTCACGGCCCTGCGCGACCCGCTTGCCGTCGACCGTCTGGAGCCGGGCGACCAGGGTCGACGGGTCGCTCGGGTCACCGGCGCGGCCGGTGCCGAAGGTGCCGGTCAGGTCCCAGTACTCGGCGGAGCGGAAGGCGATGCGCTCGCGCTCCCGCTCGACGACGAGCCGCGTGGCGACCGACTGGACACGGCCCGCCGAAAGGCGCGGCATGACCTTCTTCCACAGGACCGGCGAGACCTCGTAGCCGTAGAGACGGTCGAGGATGCGGCGGGTCTCCTGGGCGTCGACCATGCGCTGGTTGAGGTCGCGCGGGTTGGCGACGGCGGCCCGGATCGCGTCCTTGGTGATCTCGTGGAACACCATGCGCTTGACCGGGACCTTGGGCTTCAGCACTTCCAGGAGGTGCCACGCGATGGCCTCGCCCTCGCGGTCCTCATCGGTGGCGAGGAAGAGCTCGTCGGAGTCCTTCAGCAGGTCCTTGAGCTTCTTGACCTGGGCCTTCTTGTCGGCGTTGACGACATAGATCGGCTCGAAGTCGTGCTCGACGTCCACGCCGAGGCGGCGCACCTCGCCGGTGTACTTCTCCGGCACCTCCGCGGCGCCGTTGGGGAGGTCGCGGATGTGCCCGACGCTCGCCTCGACGACGTATCCAGGGCCGAGGTAGCCCTTGATCGTCTTCGCCTTGGCTGGCGACTCGACGATGACGAGTCGGCGGCCGCCGTGTGCGGTCTCGCTGGTCGGGGACAACTTCGCTCTTCTCTCCGGTCGACGCTGGGGCCTCCCCAGGCGGTCCCCGGGGGCGGGTCATGGTGACGCTGCGGAGTGTGACGGTACATCCCGCCCCCGTGTCAAACGGGAAAAGCCCGCAACGGCCACTCGAACGGTAACCCGACTACCGCCATTCCTGCCGCCCGGAGTACCCACCGGCCATTTCGAGCCTTAGTGGAGGACCCCCTCCCAATTACCGGGACCTCGGCCTTTCCATGGTCGTCACAGCTGGGTGAAGCACCATGCGCCGACGACGAGCGCGATCACCGCGGCACAGCTCGCGATCATCGCCGATGCGACCGGGCTCACACCGTGCGCCACCGGTTCCCGGTGCCGTGCGCGGACCGCGGTCCACGCCAGCAGTCCGGTCCCGAACAGCGCGAACACCGATCCCGCGAAGATCGCCGGTCCGCTCTCCATGGCTCCCCGTGCCCCTTTTCTCCCGACCGCGCGTGCCCTCGGGCATGGAGGTTGACACGCGCGGGCGGCGGCCAGGCGAACCCGAGGTGAACGCGGGACCGGTCCGGCTGTGGACTGCCGGGGCGGCCGGCCCCGGCCGGGCTCAGACCGAACCGGGCGCGGGTATCTTTCCGGTCGTCTTCTCGCCGTCGGTCCGGCTCACCGTGCACACGGCCTTCTTGAACCCCTTGTTCCAGTCCTCCTCGTCGGCCACCCAGCCGTAGACGGTGCGCTCCGAACCGGGCGCCCAGGTCGACTCGAATTTGTTGCGGCACAGCTTGGTCGCGTTGTCGGAGCCTTTCTCGTAGGTCATTTCCTCGGGTGCCTGAACCACGCCTATGACCTGGTCGGTGTGGGGTTTCACGCAGTCGGTGAGCGGGGCGTTGTAGCCGTCGTCCTGCTCCTCGTAGATCCAGCAGTCGCCGGTGCTCATCTGACCCACCCACAGCCGCGTGCCCTCGTCCCGCAGCCGGCCGACCTCACCGCCTATCGCCGCATGGCGGCCCAGTACGAGACATGCCGTACCGCTGTTGGCCGCGGTGAAGCCCGCCTTCGTCGGTACGACGGCGTAGAGCGCCGCGTCGGGAAGGGCGTCGACGACCGCGCGCGTCTGGTTCGCGCAGCGCTGAGCACCCTCCGCGCGCGCGTCGGCGTAGTCGGTGGCCGTGTCGACGGCGACGACCTGTCCGTCCGGCCAGTCCTCGGCGCAGTCCACCACGCCGAGGTTCGGCTCCGACTTGAACGGCGTCCCCGACCAGACCGCCTGCACGCAGTCGCCGGTCTCCAACGGCTCGCTGAGGCCGACGACATCGCCGTACGGCAGCACGGGCCCGGTCGGCGGCGGATCGCTCTTGGGGACGCTGGAGGTGGGCGGCTTGTTCGCCGTGTTGTTCGTGTCTCCGTCGCCGCTGTCCTTGGTCAGCGAGACGGCCAGCCAGGTGCCGCCGGCGACGACGAGGACGGCGGCCACGACGAGAGCGATCAGCGCGAGCCGCTTCTTGTCCCGGGGAGGCGGCGCGGGTGGACCGGCTCCGGGCATCCCCGGCCCACCCGTACCCCAGCCGGCTCCGGACGTGCCGCCCAGGTAGGGCTGGGTGGGGCTCGCGGCGACAGCGGCGCTGCCGGCGTAGGGCGGCGTCGGGCTGCTCCCGTACGGCGACGGGGCGCCGCCGCCCGCGTAGGGGCCGTAGGGCGTGGGGCCGCCGCTGCTCGCGTAGGGCCCTTGCGCATAGGGGTTGCCCGGCTCGGGCGAGGGTGAGGACGGCTGCTGAGGGACGGCGGCCGGCCGCCACGGGTCGTACGCGGCCCCGGCCGCCCCCGCCTCCGCCAGCTGCTGCTCCCGGCGTGTGGGGCGTCTGCGGGGCGCCCGGCGTGAAGGCCCA
>MWJO01000009.1 GCA_002027195.1 Streptomyces sp. GKU 895
GGGGGCCGGGCTGGGCGGGCTGGCGCTGCAGGCGGGGACACGGGGGGCGTATCTCGGGGTGTTCGCGCTGGACGTGGTGAGCTTCGCGGTGTGTGCGGGGGTGCTGCTGCGGCTGCCTGCGGTGGCGCCCGTCGCCGCTGAGCGGAAACGGCCCGGCGGCCGCCCTGTCCTGCGCGACCGGCGCTATGTCGCCGTCACGCTCCTCAACACCGTTCTGCTGCTGCGGATGCCGCTGCTCAGCCTCGCGCTGCCGCTGTGGATCGCCGAGCGGACCGACGCACCGGCGTGGCTGGTCTCCGCGCTGTTCGTGCTCAACACCGGGGCCGTGATGCTGTTCCAGGTGCGGATGGCACGCGGGGTCACGGGGCTCGCGTCGGCCACGCGCGCGGTGCGTCGGTCGGGGTGGGTGATGCTGGCGGCGTGCGCGGTGTTCGCGCTCTCGGCGGGCGGGTCGGCGTGGTGGGCCGCCGGGGCGCTGGTCGTCGGGGCGGTGCTCCAGGTCGTCGCGGAGATGGGGCAGTCGGCAGGGTCCTGGCAGCTCTCCTTCGACCTGGCGCCGGCCGACCGGGTCGGCGAGTACCAGGGCTTCTTCGGCACCGGGGTGACGGTGGCGCGGACACTGGGTCCGCTCGTGCTGACCGCGCTGCTGCTCGGGTGGGGTACGGCGGGCTGGCTGCTGCTGGGAGGGGCGACGCTCGTGGCGTCGTACGCCATGGGGCCGGTGGCGCGCCGCCGGGGCACCGTCGCCCGGCCGGAGGTCAGGCCACAGCCGGTGCTCGCGAACTGACCACGGTCGGCAGCGAGTCCAGGAACAGCGCCCCCGCCAGCAGCCCCGCGCTGCCGCGGGGGCTCCACGCGCGTGTGCGCAGGTCCTCGTCGAAGGCGGCGAGGGCCGTGGCGCCCGCCGCCGTGGACGTGCCGCCCGTTTCCAGGACCTCGCGGGCGCCCGCCTGGACGTGGCGCAGACCCAGCGGGCCCGCGGTGTAGAGGAGTTCGGTGTCCTGGAGGGTGGACATCACGGTGAGCAGGGCGTCCAGCCGGGCCTGCGCCTCCGTGGCGCCGGCCTTGCGGGCGGCGGCGATCGCGTCCAACGCCCGCCGTACGTGCGGGAATCCGGCCCGCGCCTCACCGCGCGCCCCGGCGGCGCCGTACTTCGCCGACACCGACGAGCCGCGCGACGGCCGCCGCGGGGCCCGCTTGTCGGGGTGCCGGGCGATCCGTTTGGCGGTCGCGGCGACCTCCCAGCCCGTGGTCCCCGGGTTCAGGGCGGCCGCGGCCACCAGCAGGCCCAGCGCCCACAGGGCACCCCGGTGGCCGCCGCCCGCGAGGCCCACCGAGTGCTCGGTGCAGCGGCCGATCGCGCCGAGTTCCGTACGGAGCCCGGGAGTCGGCTCGCCGGTGCGGCGGGCGGCGGCGGCCATGGCCGCGAGGCCGGGCACGAGCGCCTTCGCCGACCAGCGCAGGGCGCTGTGGTCCACGCGCGTGCGCGGGCGTCCAGGTCGCGCGGGTCGGGCAGTCCCGGCTTGGGGGCCAGGGCCAGTTGCCCGGTCAGCGCGGTCACGGCGGCCTGCGCCAGCGCTTCGTCCTCGCGGCTGCTCATGGCCGTACCTTACGAGGACGCCGAGGCGGTGGCAGTGGCGCTTTCGGACGGAGCGTCGGACGGCGGCTCGCCGGTCGGCCCGCCGCTCGGGGGCGTACCGCCGTCACCGCCGCCGCTGCCCGCACCGGTGTTCTCGGCGTCGGGGTCGATGCCGAGGGTGAGGAAGCCCTTGTAGCCCTTGGACGGGTCGGCCTTCTTGACCGCCTTGAGGGTGAGCAGGCCGCTGGAGGCGCCGCCGCCGTCGTACACCATGTCGTTGTCCAGGGTGGTGTAGCTGCCGGAGTGCCGGGAGTAGGGCTCCAGGGTGAAGATCTCCTGGGCGATGTCGTCGTCGAAGAAGAACTGGCCGGTGTAGTTGACCTTGCCGCCCTCGTAGGTGCCGTCCTCCTTCTCGCCGCCGGTGTGGACCTTGACGTGGATGTGGCAGGTGCGCGGGGTGTACCAACCCGGGAAGATCGTCTCGAACTTGA
This sequence comes from Streptomyces sp. GKU 895, assembly GCA_002027195.1. Lineage (GTDB taxonomy): Bacteria > Actinomycetota > Actinomycetes > Streptomycetales > Streptomycetaceae > Streptomyces. The sequence continues at coordinate 2,071 of MWJO01000009.1, forward strand.
CGACCCCGTTGGCGTTGGCGATCTGGTAACCGCGCAGGTAGGTGGCGTCGTTGGCGGTGGAGCCGTCCTCGCTCTCGGCGGGGGCCGAACCGCCGGGGTTGGCGGTGGTGTAGCCGGAGTAGTAGCCCCAGGCGTCGCAGTGCCAGATCTCCACGGCCGCGCCGGGGACCGGGGTGCAGCCGTCGGTGGCGTCGACGACCGTCAGGCGCAGGGTGAGCGGGACGCCGCTCTTGCCCTCGGTGATGTCCTTCCTGACCAGGGCGCCGTCCAGGTAGTACGGGCCTTCGGTGACGCTCGTCATGAGCGTCATGCACGCGCTCTCGGAGCTGGTGGTGGACGCGGTGGCGGTGGTCTCGGCGGTGGTGCCGGTGTCGGCGAAGGCCGACTGGTAGCCGGCGACGGCGAGGCCGCCCGCGGCGACCGTGCCGCCGGTCACGGCGAGAGCGCGGCGCCGGGTGATCGTCTTGTCCCTGTGGTTTCCCGTCATGATCGGGAAGTTAGGGACGCTGTCCGTCAGGGGAATCGGAGGAGGCTGAGAGCCGCCTGTGAATGCCGAGAAAGCTGAAATCCCGTCTCTTCAGGGGGCTTTCGTCACAGCTGCGGGTCGTCGTCGTGCAGGATCTTCTGGAACATCCGGTGGTCCCGCCACTCGCCGTCGATGTGCAGATAGCGCGGCGCCAGGCCGATCGGTTCGAAGCCGCTCTTCTCCAGCACGCGTTGCGAACCGGCGTTGTCCACGACCGTGGTGGCCTCGATGCGGTGCAGTCCGACCGTCTCCCGCGCGGCCCGGCTCACCCGCTCCACGGCGGCCGTCGCCAGGCCCCGGCCCTGCTGGTCGGCGGCGATCCAGTAGCCGAGGTAGGCGCTGCGGAACGGCCCCAGGATGATGCCGGTCAGGGTGATCGCGCCCACGATCCGCCCCTCGGCCTCCAGGTGCCACGGCACGAGCCGGCCCTCCGCGAACTGCCGGAGCCGCTCGTCCAGACGTATCCGCTGGCCCGCGACCGTGAAGAAGTCCTCGGGGCGGCGCGGCTCCCACGGCTCGAGATGCTTGCGGTTGGCGACGTAGGCGGCGCACAGCGCCTCTGCGTCACCGGGCGCGGCGGGACGCAGGACCACACCACCGGGCAGCTCTTCGGACTCGATCTCCATGCCGCGACCCTAACCGCGGCCACTGACAACGGCAGTTGGGCCGTGCGCAGAGCGCTGGAGAGCCTAGACCGCCATGAGCGGAGCGTCCTTCTTCCACTTGAGGATCTTGTCGAAGCTGACCACCGCACCGCCCCGGCCCGGCGTGTTGCCGATGTGGACGTGGTCGGCGAGTTCCTGGATCAGACACAGGCCGCGGCCGTGCTCCGCCTCGCTGGGCGCGCGGCGGACGGCCGGTGCGGAGCGGACGAACCCGGGTCCGGAGTCGGCGACCTCGATCCGGCACTTCTCGCCGTCCAGGTACGCGGTGACGCGGTACGCCTCCGAGGTGCCGCCCTGCCCGGCGTCCCCGCCGTGCTCGACGGCGTTGGCGCAGGCCTCGCTGAGGGCGACGGAGAGGTCGTAGCAGACGTCGGGGTCGACGCCCGCGGTCTCCATGGTGCCGAGCAGCAGGCGCCGGGCGAGCGGAACGCTCGCAGCCTCGCGCCGCAGATGGAGTGACCACCAGATGCTCATGCTCCAGCCTCCCGGCCGCGGCTCGACATACCGTTACGTATTGCCGCCCGTGCCCGTGTGTAAGCACACTGTCGACGTGACGCCGCCCATATGGGGGATGCGTAGGGGGCGTCGGATGGGGTATGTGGGGCCGTTCGCAGCAGAAGGTGACCTTCCGGTCGTACGACCCGTACGTCATCTTGTGGACCTGCCGTATGGCGGCCGTAAGGCCAGTGCGATGATGAGCCCGCCATGACTGCCCCCCACCCACGCACGGCGCGCACCGGAACCGGCCTCCGGGTCCTGCGGGCCGCGGTGTTCGCCGCGGTCTGCGTCGTGCTGGCCGCGGGCGGGCACGCGCTCGCCTCCTGCGCCACGGTTCCGCTGTGGACCCTCGGCGCGGGATTCCTCGGGGCAGCCGTGGTGGCCGCACCGCTCGCCGGGCGGGTGCGATCGCTGCCGGGCATCGCGGCGCTGCTCACGGCCGGACAGGTCGTGCTGCACACGCTGTTCGGACTGGGGCAGCACACCGTCGCGGCCAAGCCGTCGATGGCCTCCATGTCCGACGCCTCACTCGTGGAGCAGGCCGCCCGCCTGGTCTGCGGGACCACCGCGGCGGCGATCAGCCCGGCCCAGGCGGCCCGCCTCCTCACCGAGGCCCGCCTCTACCCGGGCCCGCACATGCACGCGTCCATGGACATGTCCGCGGACTCCATGTCCGGCGGTTCCTCCGTCTCGCTGCTGCCCTCCCTGCCGATGCTGCTCGGTCACGTCCTCGCGGCCCTGGCCGCCGGCTGGCTGCTGCGCCACGGCGACCTGGCCCTGCTGCGGCTGGCCGAACTGTCGGCGCACGGCGTCGCCGAGGGGGCGCTCGTACGGTCCCTGCGCGGGGCGCTCGCCCTGGTCCGCGCCCTGCGTGCCGGGCTCCCCGGCGCACCGCTGACCGGCCCGGCGCTGCCGCGCACCGCGCTGCTCGCGCCGGCGGAACCCCGTACCACCGCACTCCAGCACACGGTGATCAGGCGCGGCCCGCCGGCCGCCGAGGTTCTCGTCCTCGCCGCCTGACACGACGCGCGCCACTTCCCGGGAAGGGAGGCCGCCGTCGTGCGGCCCACGCACGCGTGCCCGGGTCCGACACCCGTCGGCACCTCCACGCGCGCGTACCCCTCTTCATCACCGGAATCACCTCTCGAAGTGGAGTGCCCCTTTTCATGAAGACCTCTCGTATCGCCGCCGTCGGCGCCCTCACCGCCTCGGCCGTCGTCGTCCTGTCCTCCCCCGCGTTCGCGCACGTCAGCGTGCAGCCCGAGGGCACCGCGGCGAAGGGCGGCTACGCGGTCGTCGACTTCAAGGTGCCGAACGAGCGCGACAAGGCCTCGACCACCAAGCTGGAGGTCACCTTCCCGACCGACCACCCGCTCGCCTCCGCGATGCCGGAGCCGATCGACGGCTGGGACGTCAAGGTCACCAAGGCCACGCTCGACAAGCCCATCGAGATGCACGGCGAGAAGATCGACCAGGCCGTCTCCAAGATCACCTGGACCGCCACCGGCAAGGGCATCGAACCCGGCTTCTTCCAGAAGTTCCCGGTCTCCGTGGGCGCCCTCCCCGAGGACGCGGACGAACTGACCTTCAAGGCGATCCAGACGTACTCCAACAAGGAGGTCGTCCGCTGGATCGAGGTCCAGCAGGACGGCCAGGAGGAGCCGGAGAACCCGGCGCCCGTGCTGACGCTGTCCGAGGCGACCGAGGACGGCCACTCGCACGGCTCGGCGGACGCCGAGAAGGCCTCCGACGACTCCAAGGCGGCCGAGAACACCGCCGCCGAGACCGCCGCCCCCGCCGACAGCAGTGACACCACCGCCCGGGTGCTCGGTGTCGTCGGCATCGTCGTCGGCGCCCTGGGCGTCGCCTACGGCGTGCTCGCCGGGCGCGGCGCACGGGCGCCGACGCCTGAGTCCGACCGTCCGCGCGCTGCACCGGGGGCGGTACGGCCGCCCGTACCGCCCCCGGTGCACGCCGGAGCCATCACATCTGGGACATTTCTCTATGCGCAAGAAGACGTTCGCCGCGGCCGCCCTGCTCGCCGCCGCCTCCCTGACCCTGACCGCCTGCGGCAGCGGTGACGACACCGGTTCGCCCGTCTCCGTGGTCTCCGAGGACTCCGCCAACACCAAGGCCGCCATCGTCCTCGACAAGCCGTTCGAAAAGCCGGACCTCGTCCTCACGGACACCAACGGCAAGAAGTACGACCTGCGCGAGCAGACCGAGGGCCGGCCGACGCTGATCTACTTCGGCTACACCAACTGCCCCGACGTCTGCCCGACGACCATGAGCAACATCGCCGTGGCCAAGAGCAAGCTGCCCAAGGCCCAGCAGGACGAACTGCGGGTCGTCTTCGTCACCACCGACCCCGACCGGGACACCCCCAAGGCACTCGGCAAGTGGCTCAAGGGCATCGACCCCCAGGTCGTCGGCCTCACCGGCGACTTCGCCACCATCCAGGCCGGCGCCCGCACCCTCGGCATCACCATCGAGGCACCGCACAAGGACAAGAACGGCAAGATCGTCTCGACGCACGGCACCCAGGTCGTCGCCTTCTCCCCGAAGACCGACGGCGGATACGTCCTCTACACCGAGGAAGCCACCGTCGACGACTACATCAAGGACCTCCCCAAGCTCGTCAAGGGAGAGACCCCGTGAGGCGCACCGCCGCCCTCCTCGGCGCCACCCTGACCGGGACCCTGCTGCTCGCGGGCTGCGGCTCCTCCGACGACGACGCGGCCGACCTGTCCGTCTCCGGCGCCTACATGCCGCAGCCGGTCTCCGACTCGATGGCCGCCGGCTTCCTGACCGTCACCAACAAGGGCGGCACGAAGGACGAGCTGACGTCCGTGACCAGCGACCTCGGCGAGGTCACCATGCACGAGACCGTCGACGCCGCCATGCAGGAGACGAAGCGCCTCGACGTCCCCGCACACGGTCAACTCGTGTTCAAAAGCGGCGGCACCCATCTGATGTTCGAGAAGCTGAAGCACCAGCCGAAGCAGGGCCAGACCGTCTCCGTCGAACTGCACTTCGCCGACTCCGACCCGGTCACCGTCGAGATGCCGGTGAAGTCCGCGACGTACACCCCCAAGACCGGTCACTGAGGGAGGGAACCACCTTGACGCAGACCATCGCCCCCCGCGTACGGGTCCTGGTGCTGCTGCTCCTCGCGGCCACCGGACTGCTCCTCGCCGGTGCCGGGCCGGCCTCCGCGCACGCCGCGCTGACCGGCAGCGAACCTCAGCAGGGGACGGTGGTCGACAAGGCCCCGGACCAGGTCACGCTCACCTTCTCCGAGAAGGTCGCGATGTCCGACGGCTCCCTGCGGGTCCTCGACCCCAAGGGCAAGCGCGTCGACCAGGGCAAGGCGTCCAACATCAGCGGCACCACCTACGCCGTCCAGCTGCACGGCGGCCTGCCCGACGGCACGTACACCGTCACCTACCAGGTCGTCTCCGAGGACAGCCACCCCGTCGCCGGGGCCTACACCTTCTCCATCGGCGCCCCCTCGCAGACCAGCGTCTCGGTCGCCGACCAGACCGTCGGCGGCGGAGTCGTCGGCTGGCTCTACGGCTTCGGCCGCTACGTCTCCTACGCCGGCTTCGCCGTCATGATCGGCGGCGCCGCCTTCGTCCTCGCCTGCTGGCAGCGCGGCTCCGGAGTACGGGCGGTCCAGCGCACCGTCGTCTCCGGATGGCTCGCGCTCACCGCGGCCACGCTCCTGCTGCTGCTCCTGCGCGGCTCCTACACCAGCACCGGGACCGTCGGCGACGTCTTCGACCTGAGCCTGCTCGGCCAGGTGCTCCAGACCAAGACCGGCGCCGCGCTCGTCTCCCGGCTGCTGCTGCTCGCCGCGGCCGCGCTGTTCATCGCCGTGCTCTTCGGGGCGTACGACAAACGCGAGGACGAGGAGAAGCGCGACCTGACCTTCGGGCTCGCCATCGGCGGCACCGTCGTCGCCGCCGGGCTCGCCGCGAGCTGGGCCATGGCCGAGCACGCCTCCACCGGCCTCCAGACGGGCATCGCGATGCCCGTCGACGTGATCCACCTGCTGGCCGTCGCGGCCTGGCTGGGCGGCCTGTGCACCCTCCTCGTGGCCCTCTACCGCGCAGACACCCCCATCGAGCGCTCCGCCGTGAGCCGCTTCTCCACCCTCGCCTTCGGCAGCGTCCTCACCCTCGTCACGACCGGCATCTACCAGTCCTGGCGGCAGCTCGGCTCCTGGTCCGCCTTCACCGAGACCAGATACGGCCAGCTGCTGCTCGTCAAGATCGGACTCGTGGCACTGCTCGTCGGCATCGCGTGGATCTCGCGACGGTGGACGGCACGACTGGGCGAGGCCGGGGCGCTGGTGACCACGGACGCCGAAGAGGCCGACGACACGGAAGACACCGCCGTACGGGAGAAGGAGCACGTCGGCGCCAAGGCAGCCGGCGCCGACTCCGTACGCGCCGCCCAGCTCGCCCGGCAGCGGGCCGCCGTCGACGCCGCCCGGCGCAAGCGGCAGCGAGACGCCGACCCCGACCGGTTCGGGCTGCGCCGCTCCGTGCTCGCCGAGGCGGGCGTCGCCGTGGTCCTGCTCGCCGTCACCACCGTGCTCACCCAGACCGAGCCCGGACGCACCGAACAAGAGGCCAAGGCAGCCACGTCCTCGTCCGCCTCCTCCTCGTCCTCGTCCTCCTCCGCCGACTCGTCCGCCGCGGTCACCCTGGACATGCCCTTCGACACCGGCGGCGAGGACGGCAAGGGCGTCGTCCGGGTCGACCTCAACCCCGCGCGCGTGGGCGCCAACGAGATGCACGTCTACGTGGAACGGCCCAACGGCCGGGCCTTCGACGTCCCCGAGGTGAAGGTGTCCTTCACCCTGGAGGCCAAGAGCATCGGGCCACTGCCCGTCACCCCCGACCGCATCACCACCGGCCACTGGTCCGCCGCCGGTGTGCAGCTCCCCATGGCGGGCGACTGGAAGATCGCCGTCACCGTGCGGACCTCCGACATCGACCAGACCACCGTCTCCAAGAACGCGCAGATCGGCTGAACCACCGTGGCTGACCAGTCCCTTCCGCAGACGCGGACGCCGGAGAAGGCAGTTAATGACGGCGTTTCCGAAACTGCCCTCCCCAAGGAGGGCCTTTCGCGGCGCCGACTGCTCGGCACCGCCGGTGCCACCGGGCTCGTGCTCGGCGCGGCCGGCGGAGCCGTGGGATACGCCGCCCGGCCCGCCGAGGCCACCCCGCTGACCTCGCTCGGCGCCGAGGAGGTGATGTTTCACGGGAAACATCAGCCCGGCATCCTCCAGGGCCTCCAGGCCCGCGGCCACCTCATCGCCTTCGACTTGGCTGCGGGCGCGGGCCGCAAGGGCGCGGCCGCACTACTGCGCCGCTGGTCGGAGACCGCACGACGGCTGATGGCGGGCGAGGCCATGGCGAGCGACGACACGGACGTCGCCCGCGACGCCGGCCCGTCCTCGCTGACGATCACCTTCGGCTTCGGACACAGCTTCTTCGCCCGGACCGGGCTGGAGAAGCAGCGGCCCATCGCCCTCGATCCCCTGCCCGACTTCTCCTCCGACCGGCTCGACAAGGCACGCAGCAACGGCGACCTGTGGGTGCAGATCGGCGCCGACGACGCCCTGGTCGCCTTCCACGCCCTGCGCGCGATCCAGAAGGACGCGGGCGGCGCGGCGAAGGTCCGCTGGCAGATGAACGGCTTCAACCGCTCGCCGGGCGCCACCGCCCACCCCATGACCGCCCGCAACCTGATGGGCCAGATCGACGGCACCCGCAATCCGAAGCCGACGGAAGCCGACTTCGACCGGCGGATCTTCGTCCCCTCCTCCGGGGACCCCGCGTGGATGGCGAACGGCTCCTACGCCGTCGTACGCCGTATCCGCATGCTCCTCGACGACTGGGAGCAGCTCACGGTCAAGGCGCAGGAGCAGGTCATCGGGCGCCGCAAGGCGGACGGGGCGCCGCTCACCGGGGGGTCCGAGACGACCCCGATGGACCTGGAGAAGACCGACGCCAAGGGTGATCTGGTGGTCCCCCTCAACGCCCACGCCCGCATCACCCGACCCGACCAGAACGGAGGCGCGGCGATGCTCCGCCGCCCCTGGTCCTTCCACGACGGCATCGACACGGACGGCCTCCCGGACGCGGGCCTCCTCTTCGTCTGCTGGCAGGCCGACCCGCTGCGCGGCTTCGTCCCCGTCCAGCGCAAGCTCGACCGCGGGGACGCGCTGTCGCGGTACATCCGCCACGAATCGAGCGGGCTGTTCGCGGTGCCGGGCGGTGCGGCGGAAGGGGAGTACGTCGGGCAGGGACTGCTGGAGGACTGAGCGCGCACGAACGGTCGCAGCGGCGTTCGGTCACGCCGGTTCACTCGGCGGTGGGGCTGCCCCGGGACGAGTGTCCGGCGTTGCGCAAGGGCCTGTCCGGCGGATCAGGTCGCGGGAAAGTGACGGGACCTCGTCGGGGGCACGTGAGCGGGGTTTGGTGCGTCGAGCTGCAAGGCGGAGGAGGGCGGCGACGCGATGGGGGTCCCCCCGCTCGAGCGAAGTCGAGAGTGGGGGAGTCGGCAACCGACGACCACGCCGCAGATCGGCGTGCCAAACCCCGCGTCTGCGGCATGATCCGCCGGACAGGCCCTTGGCCCATTAGGGTGAGGCCATGCCAGCCAGCTATGCGTACCTCGGTCCCGAGGGCACCTTCACCGAAGCCGCCCTGCGCACGCTTCCGGAGGCCGCCACGCGGGAGCTGATCCCGTACGTGTCCGTGCAGTCCGCCCTGGACGCGGTGCGCGGCGGCGAGGCCGAGGCCGCGTTCGTGCCGATCGAGAACTCCGTCGAGGGCGGCATCACCACCACCCTCGACGAGCTGGTCGCGGGCGCGCCGCTGATGATCTACCGCGAGGTGCTGCTGTCGATCACCTTCGCGCTGCTGGTCCGGCCCGGTACGAAACTCTCGGAGATCAAGACCGTCTCCGCGCACCCGGCCGCCCAGCCGCAGGTCCGCAACTGGCTGAAGAAGAACCTCCCGGACGCCCACTGGGAGTCCGCAGCCTCCAACGCCGACGCCGCGCGACTGGTCCAGGAGGGGCAGTACGACGCCGCCTTCGCCGGAGAGTTCGCCGCCGCCCTGTACGGGCTGGAGGCCCTGGAGACCGGCATCCACGACGCGGAGAACGCGCAGACCCGGTTCGTCCTGGTCGGCCGCCCCGCCCGGCCCGCCGCACCGACCGGAGCCGACAAGACCTCCGTCGTGCTGTGGCAGCGCGACGACCACCCCGGTGGCCTGCGCGACCTGCTCGGCGAGTTCGCCACCCGCGGCATCAACCTGATGCTGCTCCAGTCCCGGCCCACCGGCGCCGGCATCGGCAACTATTGCTTCTGCATCGACGCAGAAGGCCACATCTCCGACCGCCGGGTCGCCGAGGCCCTGATGGGGCTGAAGCGGATCTGCCTGGAGGTGCGGTTCCTCGGTTCGTACCCGCGTGCGGACGCGACCGAGGCCGAGGTGCGGCCGCCGCTGCGCGGGACGTCGGACGACGAGTTCGTGGCGGCGTCGGACTGGGTGGCGCGCTGCCAGGACGGACGCTTCTAGCGCGCCGAGCCGCGTTACCGGACCGTTTCCCGTGCGTTCGGGGAGCGTTTCCGTCCATCCCTACCTGCATATTTTCGTTATCCACAGGAGTTATCCACAGGCCGTCATCTCGACCTGGGGACAAGTCGACATGGAAGCGCCACCTAGTCGACAAATCGTCCTACAGTGCCCAACTTCGTCCACAGCCCCACAGGTCACTCTTCGTCCACCCGTTTCCCTTGATCAATCCTTTGGGGCGACCCATTTACACCCGAAAGTGGGCGTGAAGAGCGTTTGGATCGGGAATTCTCAGCACGCGGGATCCGATCGGGAATGATCAATTCCGAAGTCCACAGATCTTTCGCACAGCCTGTGGATAACTCTGAGGCGCTGTGGATTCCTGTGGACGAAGCGGCCCCCAAGTCCCGCTCCCCGCAAGGGAATCGAGTCAACCCGCCGTTAACCTCTTGCTTCGTTCCAGGGAGTGAGACGCCTTTTATTGACACGCTCCCCTACACAGGGCATTTCCCCCATAACGGTATGCAAGGGGTCGCCGCGGAATAGTGAGTCGTGGGCGCTCACCCGGCACCGGTAGCCTTGAGCGCGTGATTGACCTTCGCCTGCTCCGTGAGGACCCCGACCGAGTGCGCGCGTCGCAGCGCGCCCGTGGAGAGGACGTCGCCCTCGTCGACTCCCTCCTGTCTGCCGACGAGCGGCGCAGGTCGTCCGGCGTCCGCTTCGACGAGCTGCGTTCCGAGCAGAAGTCGCTCGGCAAGCTCATTCCCAAGGCCTCCGGGGACGAGAAGGCCGAGCTGCTGAAGAAGGCGAGCCAGCTGGCCGCCGACGTCAAGGCGGCCGACGCCGAGCAGCACGAGGCCGACGAGGAGACCAAGCGCCTCGCCCTCCAGCTCGGCAACCTCGTCCACCCCGACGTGCCCGTCGGCGGCGAGGAGGACTTCGTCGTCCTGGAGACGCACGGCACCATCCGCGACTTCGGCGCCGAGGGCTTCGAGCCCAAGGACCACCTGGAGCTCGGCGAGGCGCTGGGCGCCATCGACGTCGAGCGCGGCGCCAAGGTCTCCGGCTCGCGCTTCTACTACCTGACCGGTGTCGGCGCCCTCCTGGAGCTCGCGCTCGTCAACGCGGCGATCGCGCAGGCCACCGAGGCCGGCTTCGTCCCGATGCTCACCCCCGCGCTGGTCCGCCCGCGCGCCATGGAGGGCACCGGCTTCCTCGGCCAGGCCGCGGAGAACGTGTACCACCTGGAGAAGGACGACTACTACCTGGTCGGCACCTCCGAGGTCCCGCTCGCCGCGTACCACATGGACGAGATCCTGGAGGCCGACCAGCTGCCGCTGCGCTACGCCGGCTTCTCGCCGTGCTTCCGCCGTGAGGCCGGCACGTACGGCAAGGACACGCGGGGCATCTTCCGCGTGCATCAGTTCGACAAGGTCGAGATGTTCTCGTACGTCGCCCCCGAGGACGCCGAGAACGAGCACAAGCGGCTCCTGGACTGGGAGAAGCAGTGGCTGACCGGCCTGGAGCTGCCCTTCCAGGTCATCGACGTCGCCTCGGGCGACCTGGGCGCCTCCGCCTCGCGCAAGTACGACTGCGAGGCGTGGATCCCGACCCAGGGCAAGTACCGCGAGCTGACCTCGGCGTCCAACTGCGACAGCTTCCAGGCGCGCCGCCTGGCCGTCCGCATGCGCGACGGCAAGAAGGTGCAGCCGCTGGCGACCCTCAACGGCACGCTGTGCGCCGTACCGCGCACGATCGTGGCCATCCTGGAGAACCACCAGCAGGCCGACGGCTCCGTCCGCGTCCCCGCGGTGCTGCGCCCGTACCTGGGCGGCCGTGAGGTGCTGGAGCCGATCTCCAAGTGAGCGACGCGCCTTCGACCTCGGCCGGGGGATTTCCCTACCGGCTGATCGCGACCGACCTCGACGGCACGCTCCTGCGCTCCGACGACTCGGTCTCGGACCGCACCCGTGCCGCGCTCGCCGCGGCCACGGCGGCCGGTGCCGCGCACATCGTGGTGACCGGCCGCGCGGTCCCCTGGACCCGGCACATCCTCGACGACCTCGGCTACGAGGGCCTCGCGGTGTGCGGGCAGGGTGCTCAGGTGTACGACGCCGGGGCGCACCGGCTGCTGACGTCCGTGACGCTGGACCGGCAGCTGGCCGGGGTGGCGCTCGCGAAGATCGAGGCGGAGGTCGGTCCGCTGTACCTGGCGGCCAGCCGCGACGGGCTGGACGGAGAGGTGCTGGTCGGGCAGGGTTACGCGCTCACCGGTGATCTGCCGACCACCCCCTTCACGGACGCGGCCGATCTGTGGTCCGCGCCGCTGAACAAGATCTACATACAGCATCCGGAGCTGTCCGACGACGAGCTGGCGGAGGCCGCTCGGCAGGCGGCGGGCGGGTTCGTGAACGTCGCGATGGCGGGCGCGGGCATCGTGGAGCTGCTGCCGCTGGGGCTGTCGAAGGCGACGGGGCTGTCGCTGGCGGCACGCCGGCTCGGTGTGAAGGCCGCGGACACGATCGCCTTCGGTGACATGCCCAACGACATTCCCATGTTCGGGTGGGCGGCTCGGGGCGTGGCGATGGCCAACGCGCACGAGGAGCTCAAGGCGGTGGCCGACGAGGTGACCTCCTCCAACGAGGAGGACGGGATCGCCGTGGTGCTGGAGCGGTTGCTCGGCTAGGGCCGGCTGCTGGGCCGGGGCCGGTCGGTGAAGCGGCTGAAGCCGGCCTGCAGGGTGTGGAAGGTGACGGTGCCGCCGCCGAGCATCTCGGCCTTGCGGCGCAGCTGCTCCGCCGCGTCCGGGCTCGGTCGGCCGTAGACGTCGATGGAGTTCATGCGGATGAGCTCGCGGAAGGCACGGAACTTCGGTCCGCCGAGTTCCATGTGGAGTTCCAGGGACGCCGGGTCGGGGTGGACTGCCACCGTGGTCATCGTGGTCCCGGACTCGTCGATGTAGAAGCGGTAGGCGATCAGTTGCGGCTCGCGGGCCTCGATGAAATCGGCGAGGTCGAGCATGCCTTCCCTGACCTCGGCGAGCTTGCCTTCTCGGATGTCCGAGCGGTCGATGTAGTAGATGGGTTCCGTGATGTCCGCCATGCCTGTTTTGCCCGTCATGGCGCCTGAACGTAATCGTGTCTTGCGGAGGATGCACGGATCGAACGTGCGCGGAGTTTCCCCCGACCTCGACTTGCTTTTAATTGAGCACAGCGCAAGCCGGTGCCTTGCCTCTCGGCCAATCCTCCGGGTGGGCGGCCCACGCGAGAGCGACATCGCGTGCTCGAAGCGGCCGCCCCGGGCAGTTCCGGGCGGTGGACTCGACGGTGGGGTAACTACACCGGAGTCCTCCGCGGACTGCCCTGACGGGGGCTGGACGTACTGTCGTGCATGGACATCGCCCGGCTCCTCTCCCAGAACGTGGCGCCGGTGTCACTCTCCGGCGGGGACACAACCATCGTGCCTGTGCAGGGAGTTGGATGCCACTGAATTAATCGGCCGTCTGTTCGCCTACCGGCGTCGCCACCTGCGGCGCCGCCCCTTGCTGAAGAACCACCCCGCCGGCGGCTCGTCGGAGCGCCAGGGCTGCGGTTCGGGGGCTTCCTCGCGCCAGCGGGCGGCGAGCATACGGGCTCGGGCGGACGGCTCCGAGGTCTCCGCGGAACGTATGAAGTCCTCGTCCAGGACGAGCCGGTCCCAGGTGTCGTCCCCGGACCGGTCCCGTTCGTCGTGGTGCGCGTCCGCCATCCCCGTCCTCCTAGCAGTGCATCCCCGTCGATCCAGTGTGCCGAGGCAGGGGTGAAGCCCTCGTCAATAAGAGCAGCGTTCACTCCTCCCGGCGCCTACTCCTCGCCCGCCAGCGTCAGCGTCCGCAGCTTCTGCCCCGCGTACCAGGTGGCCAGCACGGTCACCGCGACCAGCAGGACCGTCGCCGTGACGATGCCGACGTCCGAGGTGACCAGGTCCCCGCCGGCGACCTTGTGGGCCACCGCCAACGACCACTGCTGGACGCTGAGCGTGCGCGCACCCGAGACCAGGGAGCCGAACAGGGCTTCCCAGACGAGGGCGTAGACGAGGCCGAAGACGACCGCGTGCCGGGACACCGTGCCGAGCAGCAGGAAGAGGGCGGCGTAGGCGATGGAGGAGACCAGCGCGGCGACCGTGTAGGCGACGGCGATCTGCTGGCCGTTGCCGTTGAGGATGAGGCCCGCGACCAGGGTCGGCAGGGCCGAGAAGACCATGGTGACCGCGATCGCGACGATCAGCTTGGTGAAGATGATCGTGGGCCGCTTGATCGGCTTGGACAGCAGGTACACCACGGAGCCGTCGTCGATCTCCGGGCCGATCGCGCCGGTACCGGCGATGACGCCGATGATCGGCACCATGGTGGCGAGGGCGAGGCCGCCGAGCAGGTCGGACGCGGTCTGGTCGTCGGCGCCGACCAGGGCGCGCACGATCACCGAGATCACGATCAGCAGCAGGGGCAGGGCGCCCAGGATGAGGGCCCGGCGGCGGCCGAGCAGGGCCCGGTAGGTGAGCCGGGCGACTGTGGGGTCGTACATCTTCGGACTCCTAAGCCGATGTGCCGCTACGCCGCGACCAGGTAAGAGAACACGGACTCGAGGGACTCGTCGGACGGCGAGACCGTCAGCAGCCGGATGCCGTGGTCGCGGGCGACCTTCGGCAACAGGGCCGTGAAACGGCCGAAGTCGACGGCCTGGATGAGCAACGCGCCCTCCGCCAGGTCGACTTCGATGCCGGACGTCGACGGGTCGGCGATCAGCGCGGCCGCGAGGGTGCGGTCGTCGCTGGAGCGCACCAGGTAGCGGTGCGGGCGGTCGGTCATCAGGCGGCGGATCTTGCGGAAGTCGCCACTGGCCGCGTGCCGTCCCGCGACCACGACCTCGATGTGCCAGGCGAGTTGCTCGACCTCTTCGAGGATGTGGGACGAGAACAGGACCGTGCGGCCCTCGTCGCCCATGCGGCGCAGCAGGTCCATGAGCTGCATGCGCTGGCGCGGGTCCATGCCGTTGAAGGGCTCGTCGAGCAGGAGCAGCGAGGGGTCGTGGACCAGTGCGCTCGCCATCTTCACGCGCTGGCGCATGCCCTTGGAGTACGTCTGGATCTTGCGGTCCTGCGCGTATTCCATCTCGACCGTGGCCAGCGCCTTCTGGGCGGCCTTGGCGCCCAGGCCGTGCAACTCGGCGTTGGCGACGACGAATTCGCGGCCGGTGAGGAAGTCGTACATCGCCTCGCGCTCGGGGACGATGCCGATGTGTTGGTAGATGGCCTCGTTGCGCCAGGTCGGCTGCCCGTCGAGGGTGACGGTGCCGGTGGACGGGGCGAGAAAGCCGCCCATCATGTTGATGAGGGTGGACTTTCCGGCGCCGTTGGGGCCGAGAAGGCCGGTGACGCCGGGGCCGATCGTCATGGTGACGTCGTTGACGGCGACCACGTTGCCGAACCAGCGCGAGACGTGGTCGATGGAGAGCGTGGTCACAGTCCCACCTTCTTGTAGCGGCGCATCATGAGGCCGTAGCTGGCGGCGATCAGGCCGAGGACGACGAGGACGTACACCACGCCCTGGCCGGTCGAGGGGCCGTGCCCGCCGGGCAGGGAGGGGGTCGCGCCGAGGAAGGCGGACTGCACGCCGTCGATGAGCGTGACCGGCGAGAACAGGCCCATCCACGGGATGGCGGAGGTGCTGCCCTGGGTGTCGGCGATGGCCTGGAGGGTGGTGACGGCGCCGTAGGAGATGGTGAAGACGGCGATGACGGCCGCGATGCCGAAGCCGCGCCTCGGGGTGACGGCGGCGATGACCAGGCCGATGCCGGCGAACAGCAGCGAGAGCAGTGCCACGGAGACGAGTCCCTGCGCGAATCCCTTGGTCTGGTCGGTGAAGTCCAGCTTGGCCAGCAGTGCGCCCACGTAGAGGACGAGCAGGGGAGCCGCGGTCAGGATGAACATCGCCGAGGCCAGCGCCGCGTACTTGGCACGGACGTAGTCGGCGGTCTCGATGGGCCGCGAGAAGTACAGCGGCACGGTCTTGAAGCGCAGGTCGCGCGAGACGGACTGGGGGGCCTGCGAGGCGACGTACAGGCAGATCACGGACTGCATGATGATCGCGTAGCGCGTGTAGTCGACCGGCAGGTCGTTGGCCTTGGTGGCGACCGCGACGGCCACCATGATGAGCGCCGGGACGCACATCACGACGAACAGCAGCATCGGCAGCACCTTGGACTTCACCGAGCGGCCGAGGCCGTAGGCGCCGCGCAGGGACTGCGAGTACAGGGACCGGGTCGCGTAGGAGCGGCCGAGGCGGGGGCCGTCGTAGGAGCGGTAGCCGATGTTGTGGATGCGGGTCTGGTCGCCCGCGGGGGTGGCGACCGGGTGTTCAGCTGCCATGGCCGACGGCCTCCTTCCGCTGCTGTTCCTCGGTCTCCTGGTCGTCCTTGAAGACCTCCGAGATGTGGTGGCGGCGCTGTTCCATGCGGACCAGGCCGAGGCCGAGGTCAGCGACGACGTCCCGGACGACGTCGTACGTCTCCTCGCCCTGCGCGGTGAGCAGCAGGATGTGGCCGGCGCCGGGCAGGCCGCTGCCCGCCTCGACGCTCACCCCGCGCGCGTGGAGCGCTTCGCGGACCGCGCGGGTGCCGTCGGGGTGCTCGTCGGTGTCGGTGACCTCGATCGCGAGGGTGGTGGTGGTCTGGGTGAAGTCGGTGGTGGAGCTGGAGCGCAGGAGCTTGCCGCCGTCGACGACGACCACGTGGTCGCAGGTGCGTTCCAGTTCGCCCAGGAGGTGGGAGGTGACCAGGACCGAGATGCCGAAGTCGGTGTGGATGCGCCGGATCAGGGCGAGCATCTCGTCGCGGCCGACCGGGTCCAGGCCGTTGGTCGGCTCGTCCAGGAAGACCAGCTGCGGGTCGTGGACGAGGGCCTGGGCGAGCTTCACGCGCTGCTTCATGCCGGTCGAGTAGCCGCCGATGGGGCGGTAGCGCTCCTCGTACAGCCCGACATGGCGCAGGGTGTCCGCGGTACGCTCGCGCGCGGCGGCGGGCGGCAGTCCTGACATGCGCGCCATGTGGACGACGAACTCGGTGGCCGAGACGTCGGGCGGCAGGCAGTCGTGCTCCGGCATGTACCCGACGCGCTCGCGGATGGCGCCGCCCTTGGTGGCGACGTCGAGGCCGAGCACCTCGGCGCGGCCCTCGGTGGCGGGGGACAGACCCAGCAGGATCTTGATCAGTGTGGACTTGCCGGCTCCGTTGGCTCCGACGAGTCCCGTCACACCGGGTCCGACGTCCACGGAGAGCCGGTCAAGCGCGGTCACCCGGGGGAACCGCTTGCTCAGGCTTTCGGTCGCGATCACAGTCACGTCTTCGACAGTAGTGACCCGCGCCACTCGGGTCGTCACACCGCAGAGCTGTCTTCGGGTCAGCCTCCAGACGTACGGGCCCGTAGGGGATGCCATGCCTGAGAGTTACGGAAGGGCCGCGCGGCGGGCTCGGCCGAGGGTTTCCCACCCGGTTCTCCACAGGCCGACCCGGCCTATTGACGCAGCCTCTAACAACTGTCACATTCGGCGGTGTCAAGTTACGGGCACGTAGCGCAGTCGGCGTGGACTGGGTGGGACGGGGTGGCATGACGACGGCGGTGGCAGGCGAACGGGCGGCGGAGCTGCGGGGATTCAGGAAGGTCCAGCGGCTGGCGTACGAGTGCGCCGAGGCCGTGGCGGCACGGCTGGAACCCGGAGTGACCGAGCGCGAGGCGGCGCGGATGCAGCGCGACTGGCTGCGCGAGCGCGGAGTGCGGGACTGGTTCCATCTGCCCTTCGCCTGGTTCGGCGACCGCACGGCGTTCGTGAACTTCCGCGTCCCGCTCCAGTTCTTCCCCACCGGCCGGCGTCTGGAGCCCGGGATGCCGTTCATCCTGGACATGGCCCCGGTCCACGACGGCTTCACCGCGGACATCGGCTACTCGGGCTCGCTCGGCCCGAACCCCGTGCAGGACAAGCTGATGGACGACCTGGAGGCGCACCGCGAGCTGATCCTGCGCGAGGTGCGCGAGCGGCGTCCGCTGCGTGCGATCTACGAGGACGTGGACCGCCTCATGGTCCGCCAGGGCCACGCGAACCGGCACCGCGCCTACCCCTTCGGCGTGATCGCCCACAAGGTGGACCGGGTGAAGGAACGCCGCTGGTCACCGAAGGTCTTCGGGTTCGGCACCCAGTCCCTGAAGGGCCTCGCGGCCGACGCGCTGCACGGCCACCGCGAGGGCTGGTCCCCGCTGTGGTCGCCGTACCGCTTCTCCGACCACCCGCCGCAGCCGGGCCTGTGGGCGGTCGAACCGCACCTCGGATTCCGGGGCACGGGCGCGAAGTTCGAGGAGATCCTCGTGGTCACCGACTCCAGGGACCCCGAGGAGAGCGCCTTCTGGCTGGACGACGACCTGCCGCATGTGCGGCGCTGGGCGGAGGCGAAGTGACTGGGTCGGTACTCGACGACGCGCGTGGGCGCCGGACGGAAGGGACGTGACCGGGTGGGTGCGGCGCTGGGCGGAAGGGACGTGAGCATGCTGGAGAACGCGCGGGAGCGCCGGGTGCGGACCGGCGGTGTCGAGCTGTGCGTCGCCGAACTGGGG
The DNA here is from genome assembly GCA_002027195.1 of Streptomyces sp. GKU 895. Classification (GTDB taxonomy): domain Bacteria; phylum Actinomycetota; class Actinomycetes; order Streptomycetales; family Streptomycetaceae; genus Streptomyces. Next base: position 20,001 of record MWJO01000009.1, read on the forward strand.
GAGCCCGGCCGGCCGACCGTAGTGCTCGTGCACGGTTATCCGGACAGCAAGGAGGTGTGGGCGCAGGTCGCCGCCCGGCTCTCCGACCGCTTCCACGTCGTGCTCTACGACGTCCGGGGCCACGGCCGCTCCACGGCGCCGCGACCGCTGCGGGGCGGCTTCACCCTGGAGAAGCTGACGGACGACTTCCTGGCCGTGGTGGACGCGGTCAGCCCTGACCGTCCGGTGCACCTGGTCGGGCACGACTGGGGCTCGGTGCAGTCCTGGGAGTTCGTCACCGTGGCGCGCACGGAGGGCCGTATCGCGTCCTTCACCTCGATGTCCGGGCCGTCCCTCGACCACTTCGGACACTGGATCAACACGCGCCTCAGGCGCCCCACCCCGCGCCGGGTCGGCCAACTCCTCGGCCAGGGTGCCAAGTCCTGGTACGTGTACGCGCTGCACGCGCCCGTGCTGCCCGAACTGGCCTGGCGCGGCCCGCTCGGCAAGGTGTGGCCGCGCGTCCTGGAGCGGTTCGAGCGGGTCCCCGGCGACGGCTATCCCACCTCGTCCCTTCCCACGGACGCGGCCCACGGAGCCTGGCTGTACCGGGACAACGTACGGGCCCGCCTGCGCCGCCCCCGCGCGGACGCCTACGCGCACGCGCCCGTGCAGCTCATCACGCCGCTCGGCGACGCGTTCCTGTCGGAGCGGCTCTACGACGAACTGGAGCAGTGGGTGCCGCAGTTGACGCGCCGCACCCTGCCGGCCCGGCACTGGATACCCCGCTCCCGGCCCGACCAAGTGGCCGCCTGGATCGGAGAGTTCGTGACAGTCAACGAGAGCGGCAGGACGGTCACCGCGCCGAGCGGCAAGTACGCCGACCGGTTCGGCGGGCAGTTGGTGCTGGTCACCGGCGCGGGCAGCGGCATCGGGCGGGCGACGGCGTACGCGTTCGCCGAGTCCGGCGCGCGCGTGATCGCCGTCGACCGCGACGCGGAGGCCGCGGCCCGCACCGCCGAGATGTCCCGGCTGCTGGGGGCGCCCGAGGCCTGGGCCGAGACGGTCGACGTCTCCGACGAGCAGGCCATGGAGAAGCTCGCCGACAAGGTCGCCGCCGCGTACGGGGTGGTGGACGTCCTGGTCAACAACGCCGGGATCGGGCTGTCCGGGTCCTTCTTCGCCACCACCCCGGAGGACTGGAAGAAGGTCCTCGACGTGAACCTCTGGGGCGTCATCCACGGCTGCCGGCTGTTCGGCAGGCAGATGGCCGAGCGCGGACAGGGCGGCCACATCGTCAACACCGCGTCGGCGGCGGCGTACCAGCCCTCCAAGGCGCTGCCGGCCTACAGCACCTCCAAGGCGGCGGTGCTGATGCTCAGCGAATGCCTGCGCGCGGAACTCGCCGGCCAGGACATCGGCGTGAGCGCGATCTGCCCCGGCTTCGTCAACACCAACATCACCTCGACCGCGCGCTTCGCCGGCGTCGACGGCGAGGAGGAGAAGCGGCGCCAGAAGAGGACCGCACGGCTGTACGGGCTGCGCAACTACCCGCCGGAGAAGGTCGCGGACGCGATCCTGCGGGCGGTCGTGCGCAACGAGGCGGTCGTGCCGGTGACACCGGAGGCGCGCGGCGCGCATCTGATGTCCCGGTTCACGCCCCGCGCGCTCCGGGCGATCGCACGGTTGGAACCCCCGCTGTGAGGCCGGGGGCTGTCCCTCGCGGGGTCCTCGTCGGCCGGTCGCGCACCCCGCTGTGCCGGACTCCGCGCAGGTCACCGGCGGCGCGGGCGATCCCGTGAGCACCGTTTCCGCGTACCGGATCGAAGACCTCGCGCACCGCAGTGGCGCCACCGTCCGCACCATCCGCGCCTACCAGGACCGGGGCCTGCTCCCCCGCCCGGAGCGGCGCGGCCGGGCCAACGTCTACTCGGACGCCCATCTCGCCCGCCTCCACCAGATCGCCGCCCTCCTCGACCGCGGCTACACCCTGGCCTCCATCAAGGAGTTGTTGGAGGCCTGGGACGCCGGGCGCGGGCTCGGCGGGGTGCTCGGGCTGGTCGCCGAGGTCGACGGGCCGTGGAGCGACGAGGAGGCGGTGCGGATCTCGCGCGCGGAGCTGGACGAGCGGTTCGGCGGCACTCCGGACGCCGCGGCGGTGGCCGACGCCGTGGAGCTCGGCGTGCTGGAGCCGGTGCCGGGCCACGCGGACTCCTTCCTCGTCCCGAGCCCCCAAGAGCTTTCCGTGGCCGTCGAGTTGCACGCGGCGGGGGGTACCGCTGTCCGCGATCGCGGGGCATCTGCGGGAGTTGAGGGGTCAGGTCGAGCACATCGCGGCCCGTTTCCTGGAGTTCACCACCGAGCACGTCTTCGCCCGCTACCTCGACGGGCCACACCGGCCGACCGACGCGGAAGCGGCCGAAGCAGCCTCTCTCGTACGACGGCTGCGGCCGCTCGCGCAGCAGACCGTGGACGCCGAACTCGCCCGTGCCATGCGCCTGTTGGCGGTGCGGCAGCTGAGACAGCACCTCGGCACGGACGAGGGGGCGCTGGAGCGTTCCGCGACCCGGATGGTGGTGCTGCCCGAGGAGACGATGCGGGCCGTGGAAAGGCTGGTTGGGGAGGAGCGGGTGGCGGAGTTCGTGGCGTTGGCGGCTGAACGGGAGGTGAGGGCGCGGGCGTTGGACGCGCTCACGTCAAGGGGAGGTCCCCCAAGCAAGCTTGACGAAGAGGGCTGACATGACAGGGAGTTGTCCACAGAACCGCCAACTGGCCTGTGGATAACACTACTTGGTTGTGGATCAAACATCCGGAGCAAAATCATTCGCGTGATTCACGTCTCGCCCGTCACGCTGAAGGACATGGACGAACGACGCACCGTGAAGGTGTCGAAGTACCTCTCGAAGCACCTGCGCCATCAGCCGGAACGCATCGGGCTCACGCTCGACGAGGGCGGCTGGGTGGAGATCGACACGCTGATCGCGGCGGCGGCAGCGCACGGCTTCCGCTTCACCCGGGAAGAGATGGACCACGTGGTCGCCGCCAACGACAAGAAGCGCTTCGCCGTGGAAGGCACCCGCATCCGTGCCAGCCAGGGCCACAGCATCGACGTGGACCTGGGACTGCCCCGGCGACGCCACCGCCGTACCTCTACCACGGCACCGTCGCCCGCAGCCTGGACGCGATCCGCGCCGAGGGGCTGCGGCCCATGAACCGGCACGCGGTGCACCTCTCGGCGGACCGCGAGACCGCGACCCGGGTGGGCGCCCGGCGGGGCCGCCCCGTCGTGCTCTCGGTGGACGCCGGCGCCATGCACCGCGACGGCCATGTCTTCCACGTCAGCGCGAACGGCGTATGGCTGACCGAGGCGGTACCGCCGCAGTACCTGCGGTTCCCCGCGCCGCACTGACCCCTCGTCGCCGAGCACCACCGACGAGGGCCCCGTAATTCCCTCCGCGGCCCGGGGCTGACCCGGCATGATCGGCGGCATGGACCGTCTTCCCACCACCGAGGCCGCCGTCACCGCCCTCCGCGCGCTCGCCGCCGAGTACGCGCTCGCGATCGAGGTGACCCATGACATCGGCGCCGACCAGACCTCGCGCCGCACGGCCGCGGGCGTCGGCGTCACCGCGGACCCCGACGGCTCCCTGCCCCACGAGGCCTACGTCGAGCTCGGCGGCCGCCCCCGGGTGGACGTGCGGCTCTACGCCGACGACGACGCGCTGATCACCGTCGACGGCGTCGAATGCCCCGACATCGCCCGCGACGACGTGCCCGCGTTCCTGCGCGCCCTCTACGAAGGACACGCCTGGGTCAAGACGCGCCGCTTCCCGCCGGGCAACTTCCTGATGGTCCCGCTGCCGGGCGACCGGGTGCACAAGGAGTTCATCCTGGTCGGCCTGAGCCCATGGCTGAGCAGCCGCGCGCGGTGACTCCAGGGCGGTCGGATCATGACCGTGGGTCACTGTTTCACGTGAACCCGATCGGCCGCATACGCTCGAAACATGAGTCTGCGTCTGAGCACCGTGATCCTCCCGTACCGCCGCTGGCCCGACGGGGGCCGTGCGGCATGGCAGCGGGCGGAGCAGCTCGGCTTCCACACCGCGTACACCTACGACCACCTGTCCTGGCGGACCTTCCGCGACGGACCCTGGTTCGGTGCCGTGCCGACGCTGACCGCCGCCGCGGCCGTCACCGACCGGCTGCGCCTGGGCACGCTGGTGACCTCGCCGAACTTCCGGCACCCGGTGACCCTCGCCAAGGAACTGATCTCCCTCGACGACATCTCCGGCGGCCGTGTCACGCTCGGCATCGGTGCGGGCGGTACCGGCTTCGACGCCACCGTCCTCGGCCAGGAGCCGTGGACGCCGCGCGAGCGCGCCGACCGGCTGGCGGAGTTCGTGCCGCTGCTGGACCGGCTGCTGACGGAGGACTCGGTGTCGTACGAGGGCGACTTCTACTCGGCGCACGAGGCCCGCAACATCCCGGGCTGTGTGCAGCGGCCGCGGCTGCCCTTCGCGGTCGCCGCCACCGGACCGCGCGGGTTGCGGCTCGCCGCACGGTACGGACAGGCGTGGGTGACCACCGGCGACCCCAAGCTGTACGAGAACGGCACTCCTGAACAGTCGATTCAAGCCATTCGCGGACAGGCCGAGAAGCTGGCCGACGCGTGCGCCGAGATCGGGCGGGACACCAACGAACTCGGCAAGATCCTTCTCACCGGATTCACCCCGGACCGCGGCCGGCCGCTGGAGTCGCTCGACGCGTTCGTGGACTTCGCGGGGCGCCACCGGGACCTGGGCTTCACCGAGATCGTGATCCACTGGCCCATCCCCGACTCGGACTTCGCCGCCGACGAGAAGGTCTTCGAGCAGATCGCCATGGAGGCCCTGGCGCAGCTGGGCTGAGACCACTGTGGGTGAGGGGGCAGGTGGGAGGCTGTAATCACTCACCTGTGCAGCCTCCTGCACGGCCGTGCAGGCATATGCGGGAGAATGGCCGGGTGACTTCAGCGACTCGACAGCCCGAGACCCCGGCGCCGCCGTCCCGCCGCGCCTGATAGCCACCGACCTCGACGGCACTCTGCTGCGCGACGACAAGTCCGTCTCGCCCCGCACGGTCGCGGCGCTCGCCGCCGCCGAGGACGCGGGGATCGAGGTCTTCTTCGTCACCGGCCGCCCCGCTCGCTGGATGAACGTCGTCAGCGACCACGTCCACGGCCACGGCCTCGCCATCTGCGGCAACGGCGCCGCGGTCGTCGACCTGCACGGCGGCCCCGGCGCCCACCGGTTCGTGAAGGTGCGCGAGCTGGCCAGGGAGAACGCGCTGGACGCCGTACGCCTGCTGCGGGACGCGGCGCCCGGCACGGTGTACGCGGTGGAACAGACGTACGGCTTCCACCAGGAGCCGGACTATCCGAAGCTGCACATGGAGATCCCGGACGAGCTCCAGCCCGCCGAGAAGCTGCTGGCGGCGGACGGGCCCGGCGCCGCCGAGCCGGTCCTGAAGATCCTCGCCTTCCACCCCACGCTCGACCCGGACGCCTTCCTCACCCTGGCCCGTCTCGCCATCGGCGACATCGCCAACGTCACCCGCTCCAGCCCCAGCGCCCTGCTGGAGATCAGCGGCCCGGGCGTCTCCAAGGCCAGCACCCTCGCCCTGTGCTGCGCCGAGCGCGGCATCTCGCACGAGGAGGTCGTCGCCTTCGGCGACATGCCCAACGACGTCGAGATGCTGACCTGGGCGGGCCGGTCGTACGCCATGGGCAACGCGCACCCCGACGTGCTCGCCGCAGCCTCCGGCCGGACGGTCGACAACAACGAGGACGGTGTCGCGGTCGTCATCGAGCAGTTGGTGGCGCAGCGCGAGGGCCTGTCCTAGCCGACGGGCACACCCCGGGCCGCCAGCCACGGCACCGGGTCCACCCCCGAGCCCAGCTCCGGGGTGACCCGCACCTCGAAGTGCAGGTGCGGGCCGGTGGAGTTGCCGGTGGTGCCCGACTGACCGATCCACTGCCCCGCCGCCACGTGCTCGCCCTGGTCGACGGTGACGGCGGCGAGATGGGCGTACTGCGTGTAGTAGCCGCCCGGGTGCTCGATCACGATCTCCATCCCGAAGGCGCCCCCGCAGGACACCGTCACCACCCGGCCCGCGCCCACCGACCGCACCGGCGTGCCGATCGGCACCGCGAAGTCCTGCCCGGTGTGCCGGTTGGCCCACCGCGAGCCACCGCTGCCGAAGCCCGCGGACAGCTCGTACGTCTCGACCGGCGTGACCCAAGGACTCGTGGCCTGGAACGCCGGCTGATCCAGCCGGACGGCTCCGGGACAGGAACCCGCCGCGACCGAGGCGTCCGCCTGGTCCTGCAACTGCCGGCGCGCCTCTTCGAGCTTCTGCTCGATCCCCGTCTTCAGCTCGGCGAGTCCGGCGTTCCGCTGCTCCAGCGACTGCCACGCGGTCGCGGCCTCCGCCTCGTCCGCGGCGAGCTTCGCCTCGGCCCGCCGGCTCTTCTCGATGGCGTTGTCCACGGCCAGGTTCGTCTGGGAGAACACCTGCTGACCGCGCATCAGCTGCTCGGGGCTGCCGGCGAGGATGATCTGCGCGGTGAGCGGAAGGTCGCCGCCGCTGCGGTACTGGGCGCGCGCGATCCGGCCCAGATCCTCGTGCAGGGCGGCGATGTCCCGGCGCTCCCGGTCCAGCAGCGCCTCCAGCCGCTGCACCTTCGCCCGCTGCGCCTCCGCCTCCAGCCGCCCCGCCTCGTACTGCTGCGTCGCCACCGCCGCGTCCTCGTACAACCGCGCCACCTGCGCGCTGATCCCGGCATCCGTACCGCCGTCGACGGGCGCCTGCTTCTCCGCGGCATCCGTCGGGCGGGCCGCCAGGACGGCGAGCGCGCACAGCAGGGCCGGGACGAGCAGCGGATGGCGTCGGGACGGTCGCATGCCAGCGATCCTGACCCGGGCCCTCGCGGGCGGTCCTGTTGGAGTCGTACGGCCGGGGGACAGCCGGCCTCGGACGAGTCAGTCGTACGACTGAACGGCCGCCGTGGGGATGCGGAGTGACGGACCGTCATGCTGGGCGGCTCAGGCCTGACCGGCCGATCAGGTCGCAGGAGATCGGCGGTGCCTCATTGGCGCCGGCGAGCGGGGTCTGGCGCGCTGGAATGCGACACGGCAGGCCGGCGTGCCAGACCCCGCGTCTGTGGGCATGATCCTCCGGCCAGGCCCTAGGCGAGCGGTGCCTCCCACACCACCGTCGTACCGCCTCCGTCCGCTCCGATGCCCGGCCCGTGCCGGCTGTCGCCGCCGAGGGACTCCGCGCGTCGCTTGAGGTTCTTCAGGCCGCTGCGGCGCCCGCCGTCCGGGATGCCCACGCCGTCGTCCGCGACGGTCAGGCGGACGCCCTTCCGGCCGTCCGGCAGGATCACGTCGGCATCCACGACGACCTCGATACGGGAGGCCCGGGCGTGCCGGAAGGCGTTGGAGAGGGCCTCGCGCAGGGCCGCGATGAGGTTCTTGCCGGTGAGGTCGCCGACCAGGGCGTCCACGGGTCCGACAAATCGGTGCGAGGGCTTGAAGCCGAGCGGCACCGCGGCCGTGTTGATCTCCCGCAGCACGCGGGTGCGCAGCCCCGAGGGCGCCTCGGCCGGCCCCTGCTGGAGCGCGAAGATCGCGGTGCGGATCTCCTGGATGGTGACGTCGAGTTCGTCGACGGCGTTGCCGACGCCCTCGCGCACCTCCGGCACGACCGATCTGCGCTGCGCGCTCTCCAGCATCATCCCGGTGGCGAACAGCCGCTGGATGACGAGGTCGTGCAGGTCACGGGCGATGCGGTCGCGGTCCTCGTAGACGGCGAGCCGCTCCCGGTCGCGCTGCGCGTCGGCCATCATCAGCGCGAGCGCGGCCTGCGAGGCGAACTGGATCGCCAGCGTGCGGTCGGTCTCCGTGAACGGCCGCTCCCCTCGCGCCCGCGGGGTGACCAGGGCGCCGAGGATCCGGCCGTCGCTGTGCAGGGGCACCATCATGGTGGGCCCGTAGCCGTGCGCCAGCGTGGTGATCATGCGGGGGTCGCCGGCCGCGTCCTCCAGGAACACCGCCTGTCCGTCGAGGAGTTCGGCGACGATCCCGCTCTCCGGCGGCACGACCGTGCCCAGCATGGCCGACGGACGGTCCGCGGCCACGGCCGCGATCTCCAGACCGCCCTCGTCCGCGGGCAGCAGCACGATGCCGGCGGCCGAACCCGACAGCTTGCGGGCCTGCTCGGCGACGACCTGGAGGGCGTCATCGGCGTCGCGCCCGACAGCAGGGCGGTGGTGACGGCGACCGAGCCGTCGATCCAGTGCTCGCGCTGCTGGGCCGCCTCGTACAGCCGGGCGTTGCCGATCGCGATCCCGGCCTCGGTCGCCAGCACCCGGACCATGGTGAGGTCGTAGTCGTTGAACGGCTGCCCGCCGTGCTTCTCCGTGAGGTACAGGTTCCCGAAGATCTCCCCCTGGACGCGGATCGGGAGGCCGAGGAAGCCGCGCATCGGCGGATGATGCTCGGGGAAGCCGCAGGAGCGCGGGTCGGTGGTCAGGTCCGCGAGCCGCACCGGCTCGGGATCGCGGACGAGGGCGCCCAGCAAACCCCGGTGCCCGTCCGGCAGGCGTCCGATACGGCGCGCGGTCGCCTCGTCGACCCCGTGGTAGACGAAGTCCGCCAGGCCCCGCCCGTCCTCGTCGACGACCCCGATGGCCGCGTAGCGGGCACCCGTCAACTCCGCCGCGGTCTCGCAGATCCGGTCCAGCGTGGAGTGCAGTTCGAGCCCGCTGCCGACGGACCGCATGGCCTCCAGCAGCTGCGGCACCCGCGCGGTCAGCTCGGCCGACAGCGTGGGAGGCAGCGGACCGGAGCCGAGGCGGCGCGTGGTGTCGGACATGAGCCGAGCGTAATTAGTCCCATTTAATACAGAAAGTCGGAGGCAGGTCGCGTGGGAGGCCGCGCTGAAGGTCGCCCGCTGCCTACGCCGTGAGCGCCGGCGCCTCCGCATCCGACTCCCGCTCCGCCATCTCCCGCAACGGCCCCTCCTCCGCGGCCAGCTCCGCGTAGGCGCCCCGCTGCACGACCCGCCCCCTCGTCGAGCACGACGATCTCGTCCACCGCCTCCAGTCCGGCGAGCCGGTGGGTGATGAGCAGTGTCGTACGCCCCTCGGTGGCGGTGAGTAGATCGGCGGTGAGCGCGTCGGCTGTGGGCAGGTCGAGATGCTCGGCGGGCTCGTCCAGGACGAGGACGGGGAAGTCGGCGAGCAGCGCCCGGGCCAGCGCCAGCCGCTGCCGCTGCCCCCCGGACAGCCGCGCCCCGTGCTCGCCGACCAGCGTGTCCAGCCCGTCGGGCAGTCCGTCGGCCCAGTCGAGCAGCCGGGCCCGCCGCAGGGCATCACGGAGGTCCGCCTCGGTGGCGTCCTTCTTGGCGAGCAGCAGGTTCTCCCGCAGCGAGCTGTCGAAGAGGTGCGCGTCCTGGGCACACAGTCCGACGAACCGCCGCACGTCGTCCCCCTCCAGGCCGTACGCGTCCACGCCGCCGAGCGTGTACGAACCGGCCTGTGCGTCCAGGAACCGCAGCAGCACCTGCGCGAGGGTCGTCTTGCCGGACCCGGACGGGCCCACGACGGCGATCCGGCGGCCTTCCGTGACGGTCAGGTCGAGATCCACGAGGGCGTCCCGCTCCTGCCCGGCGTACCGGGCGGACAGCCCCTTCACGACGACCGGGAACGGCGACGCGGGCAGCTCGCACGGCCGCTCCGGCTCCCGTACGGGTTCCGGGGCGTCCAGCACCTCGTACACCCGCTCCGCGCTCCTGCGGACCCGCTGGCGGTACTGCACGGCGAGCGGGAGGCCGAGGACGGCCTCGAAGGCGGCCAGCGGGGTGAGGACGACGACGGCCATGGCTACGCCGCCGAGCCGTCCTTCGGCGACCGCCTGGGCGCCCGCGAGCGCGGTGGCGGCGACGGTGAGGCCGGAGACCAGCGCGGTGAGGCCGTCACCGAGGGCGGTGGCGGTGGCGCCGCGCGAGGCGATCCGGGTGAGCACGCCGTCGGCTTCGCGCGCTTCGGCGGTACGTGCGGGCAGGGCACCGGCGACGGCCAGTTCGGCGGTCCCGGTCAGCAGGTCGGTCACTCGCGTCGCCAGTACCCCGCGCGTCGGCGCCAGCCTGCGCTCCGCACGCCGGGCCACCGCACCGGTGACCAACGGCACCCCGGCCCCGGCCGCCAGCAGCCCCACGGCGAGTGCGGCACCGGCCTCGGGCAGCAGCCAGGCCGTGAAGCCGACGGACGCGGCGGACACGGTCAGCGCCGCACCCGCGGGCAGCAGCCAGCGCAGCCAGTAGTCCTGGAGAGCGTCTACGTCGGCGACGAGCCGCGACAGCAGGTCACCCCGGCGGGTCCGCCGCAGCCCGGCGGGCGCCAGCCGCTCCAGACGCCGGTACACGGCGACCCGGGTGTCGGCCAGCATCCGCAGCACGGCGTCGTGCGACACGAGGCGTTCGGCGTAGCGGAACACGGCCCGCCCGATCCCGAAGGCGCGCGTGGCCGTGACGGCCACCATCAGATAGAGCACGGGCGGCTGCTGCGAGGCCCGCGAGATCAGCCACCCGGAGGTCGCCATGAGCCCGACGGCACTGCCGAGCGCGAGGCTCCCGAGCAGCAGGGCGAGCGCGAGCCGACCGCGCCGGGGACCCGACATGGCACGGACGCGGGCGAGGACACGGCGGCTTTCGGCTGCGGGGACGGCCACGTCGGCGGGGTCGGCGGTCCTGGCTGTAGCGGCGCCCGAGGGGCCTGCAATCTCCACGGCGTCCGCGGCCTCTGTGGACGAACGCGTCGCCGCCTCGACCTGACGACGGCCCTCAGCCTCACCAGGGGCCTGAGTCGTGCCGGCCTCGGCGGGGACCGCGGGCACGGGCTCGGCCAACCGCACCACCCGGTCCGCCACCCCCAGCAACGCCGGCCGGTGCACGACGAGGAGCACGGTGCGCCCCACCGCCAGCCTCCGCACCGCCGCCACGACCTCGGCCTCGGTGGCCCCGTCGAGCGCGGCGGTCGGCTCGTCGAGCAGCAGTACGGGCCGGTCCGCTAGGAACGCCCGCGCCAGCGCGAGCCGCTGCCGCTGACCGGCGGACAGCCCGGCCCCGTCCTCGCCGAGCACGGTCTGGGCACCCTGCGGCAGCGCGCCGACGAAGTCCAGGGCCCCGGCGTCCGTGAGCGCCTGCCGTACGGCGGCGTCGTCCGCGTCGGGCCGTGCCAGCCGCACGTTCTCCGCAATGGTCCCGGCGAACAGCTGAGGCCGCTGCGGCACCCACGCGACCCGTGATCGCCACTGGTCGAGGTCGGCGTCGGCGAGATCGACTCCCCCGGCCAGCACCCGCCCCTCGGCGGGCCGCACGAAGCCCAGCAACACATTCAGCAGCGTGGACTTGCCCGCCCCGCTCGGCCCCACCAGGGCGACCGTCTCCCCGGGCTCGACAGCGAAGGACACGTCCCGCACGGCGTCACCGGACCGACCCGGGTAGCGAACGGTGACGCCTTCGAAGGCCAGCGCACCGGCCGACGCTCCGCCCGGCACGACAGCCGTACCCACCGCCGGCGCAGGCGTCTCCAGCACCTCGAAAATCCCCTCGGCGGCGGCCAGCCCCTCCGCCGCCGCGTGGTACTGCGCCCCGACCTGCCGCAGCGGCAGATACGCCTCCGGCGCCAGCACGAGGATGACCAGCCCGTCGTACAGGGCCATCTCACCGTGCACCAGCCGCATGCCGATCGTGACGGCGACGAGGGCCACAGACAGCGTGGCGAGCAGTTCCAGCGCGAAGGAGGAGATGAAGGCGATCCGCAGCGTCCGCATGGTCGCCTGCCGGTACTCGCCGGTGATGCGCTTGATCGACTCGGCCTGCGCCTTGGCCCGGCCGAACACCTTCAGGGTCGGCAGTCCGGCTACGACGTCGAGGAAGTGCCCGGAGAGCCGGGACAGCAGCTGCCACTGACGGTCCATCCGGGACTGGGTGGCCCAGCCGATCAGCACCATGAAGACCGGGATGAGCGGGAGAGTGCCCACGATGATGGCGGCCGAGACCCAGTCCTCGGTGACCACCCGCGCCAGCACCGCCACCGGCACGACCACGGCCAGCCCCAGCTGCGGCAGGTAGCGCGCGAAGTAGTCGTCCAGGGCGTCGACGCCCGCGTGGCGAGGGCGACCAGCGAACCGGTCCGCTGTCCGCTCAGCCACCCCGGCCCGAGCGCCGTGGCCCGCTCCAGCAACCGCCCCCGCAGTTCGGACTTCACCGCCGCACTCGCCCGATGAGCGGCGAGCTCGGTGAGCCAGGACACCAGGGCGCGACCACCGGCCACGGCGACCAACAGCAGCAGGGGAGTGCGCAGTTCAGCGGCCGACATCCCGTGCTGGAAGGCGCCCACCACCACCTCGGCGATGAGCATCGCCTGGGCGATGACCAGCGCCGCCCCGACGACGCCCAGACCGACGACCGCCGCCATGAAGAGGCGAGTGGCGCGGGCGTAGCGGAGCAGACGCGGATCGATTGGTTTCACGTGAAACACACCTCAATGCGTGGCTTCGGCGATGTGCTGCGTTCCGATGCGCTTGCGGAACACCCAGTAGGTCCAGCCCTGGTAGAGCAGGACGACCGGCGTGGCGATCGCCGCACACCAGGTCATGATCTTCAGGGTGTACGGGCTCGACGAGGCGTTGGTGACCGTCAGGCTCCAGTCCTCATGGAGCGAGGACGGCATGACGTTCGGGAAGAGCGACAGGAAGAGCATTGCCACGGCGGCCACGATGGTCACGCCGGACAGCGCGAACGACCAGCCCTCACGCCCGGCCTGATTGGCCACCAGGGCGGCGACCAGGGCGGCGACGGCCACGACCAGGGCGACCAGGCTCTTGCCGTCACCGCTGTCGACCTGCGTCCACAGCAGGAAGATCACCGCGAACACGGCCGTGACGAGCCCGACCTGGAGCGCCAGCTTGCGGGCCCGTTCCCGGATGTCCCCGACGGTCTTGAGCGCCGTGAACACCGCCCCGTGGAAGGTGAACAGCGTGAGCGTCACCAGGCCGCCGAGGAGGGCGTAGGGGTTGAGCAGGTCCCAGAAGGTGCCGACGTACTCGAAGTTCTCGTCGATCTTCACGCCCCGCACGATGTTGCCGAAGGCGACGCCCCACAGGAAGGCGGGGATGAGCGAGGTCCAGAAGATCGCGGTCTCCCAGTTGCGCTGCCAGGTCTCCTCGGGCCGCTTCGCCCGGTACTCGAAGGCGACGCCGCGGACGATCAGGCAGACCAGGATGATCAGCAGCGGCAGGTAGAAGCCGGAGAAGAGCGTGGCGTACCACTCGGGGAACGCGGCGAAGGTCGCGCCGCCCGCGGTGAGCAGCCAGACCTCGTTGCCGTCCCAGACGGGGCCGATCGTGTTGATCAGCACCCGCTTCTCGGGCCGGTTGCGGGCCAGCAGCTTGGTGAGGATGCCGACCCCGAAGTCGAAGCCCTCCAGGAAGAAGTAGCCGGTCCACAGGACGGCGATGAGCACGAACCAGACGTCGTGAAGTTCCATGACTCGATCTCCCTCGGCCTAGTACGAGAAGGCCATCGGCTTGTCGGCGTCACGGGTGTCGCCGCCGATCTTCGTGGGCGGGTTGAGGTCGCCTCGGTGAGCTCGGGCGGTCCCGCCTTGACGTACTTCACGAGCAGCTTGACCTCGACGACGGCGAGGATGGCGTACAGCGTGGTGAAGACGATCATCGAGGTGAGGACCTCGGCCTGGGAGACACCGGGGGAGACCGCGTGGCGGGTCTGCAGGACGCCGTAGACGACCCACGGCTGGCGGCCCATCTCGGTGAAGATCCAGCCCCAGGAGTTGGCGATCAGCGGGAAGCCCATGGTCAGGACGGCGATCCGCCAGTACCACGTGGTGAGCTTCGGGCCGAGGGCCTTCTTGCCGCGGGGCAGCAGCACGAGATGCGGCACCTCGTCGTCGGCCACCCGCAGGTGCTGCGGCAGCAGGAACTTCTTGCGGGTCAGCCAGAGTCCGAGCAGGCCGATCGCGAAGGACGTCATGCCGAAGCCGATCATCCAGCGGAAGCCCCAGTAGGCGACGGGGATGTTGGGCCGGTAGTCGCCGGGCCCGTACTTCTCCTGCTCCATCTTGTTGATGTCGTTGATGCCGGGGACGTACGAGGTGAAGTCGTCCTTGGCCAGGAAGGACAGCAGGCCCGGGATCTCTATGGCGACCTTGTTGTGGCCCTTGTCGACGTCACCGACGGCGAAGACCGAGAAGGGTGCCGGCTTCTCGCCGTCCCACAGGGCCTCGGCGGCGGCCATCTTCATCGGCTGCTGCTCGTACATGATCTTGCCGAGGGTGTCGCCGCTGACCGCGGTGAGCAGACCACCGACGATGACGGTGACCAGGCCGAGCCGCAGCGAGGTCTTCATGTCGCTGATGTGCTTCTTACGCAGCAGGTGGAAGGCGGAGACGCCGACCATGAAGGCGCCACCGGTCAGGAACGCGGCGGACAGGGTGTGGAAGGCCTGGGCGAGCGCGGTGTTCTGCGTCAGCACCGCCCAGAAGTCGGTGAGTTCGGCCCTCCCCTTCGCCTCGTTGATCTTGTAGCCGACCGGGTGCTGCATCCACGAGTTGGCCGCGAGGATGAAGTACGCCGACAGGATCGTGCCGATCGAGACCATCCAGATGCAGGCCAGGTGGATCTTCTTCGGCAGCTTGTCCCAGCCGAAGATCCACAGCCCGATGAACGTGGACTCGAAGAAGAAGGCGATCAAGGCCTCGAAGGCGAGCGGGGCGCCGAAGATGTCACCGACGAACCGCGAGTAGTCGGACCAGTTCATGCCGAACTGGAACTCCTGCACGATGCCGGTGACCACACCCATCGCGATGTTGATCAGGAAGAGCTTGCCCCAGAACTTCGTCGCTCTGAGGTACTTCTCCTTCTCCGTGCGCACCCAGGCGGTCTGCAGGCCGGCCGTGAGGGCCGCGAGCGAGATCGTCAGGGGGACGAAGAGGAAGTGGTAGACGGTGGTGATGCCGAACTGCCATCGCGCCAGTGTCTCCGGCGCCAGAGCCAGGTCCACGTCGTCAGTCTCCTTACGTGCCGTGGTACATCGGCAGTTTGCCCCTTATGTCACACATCAATGGAGCAACCGGGACACGCTTGTGAACGCGTTCACATTCACAAGCAATTATGACGCACTGATTTTCGACGCCGACCCGGGGGCCCCGATTGGGCCGTGTGGCACTGCACACACGGGCCGTGCGGCACCTCTTGGCAGCAACTTCAACATATTGTTGAATGACCGGCCATGCAGATACGGATCTCCTGGCCCTCCGGCCATCTCACCGCGACCCTCGACGACACCCCGACGGCCGAGGCTCTCGCCAAGGCGCTGCCGCTCGTCTCCACCGCCCACACCTGGGGACAGGAGGTCTACTTCGACACCGGCGTCTCGGTTCCACGTGAAACAAGCGCCCGGCAGATCGTGGAGCCCGGCACCGTGGCCTTCTGGACCGACGGCGACGCCCTCGCGCTCCCCTACGGACCCACGCCGATCTCGCGGGGCGACGAGTGCCGCCTCGCGAGTCCGTGCAATGTCGTGGGCCGGCTGGACAGCGACCCGGATCTGTTGGCGTCCGTGCGGGACGGCGACCCCGTCCGCGTCGAACGGGTGGAGAGCTAGAGCTCCTTACGGACGGAGAGCTAGAACTCCTTGCGAAAGGAGAACTAGAGCTCCTTGCGGAACCCTTCCGCCACCTTCAGGAAGATGTCGTTCGCCTCGGCTTCCCCGACCGTCACCCGCACACCCTCGCCCGGGAACGGCCGGACCACCACGCCGTGCCGTTCGCACGCCGCCGCGAAGTCCACCGTGCGCTCCCCCAGCCGCAGCCACACGAAATTGGCCTGGGTCTCGGGCACCGTCCAGCCCTGAGCGCGCAGCCCCTCGACCACGCGGTTGCGCTCACACACCAGGGAGCCCACCCGGCCGAGCAGTTCGTCCTCCGCACGCAGCGACGCGATCGCCGCCTCCTGCGCGAGCTGGCTGACGCCGAAGGGCACCGCGGTCTTGCGCAGCGCCGCCGCCACCGGCTCATGGGCGATGGCGAACCCGACACGGAGGCCGGCGAGACCGTAGGCCTTGGAGAAGGTCCGCAGAACGCAGACGTTGGGACGGTCGCGGTAGAGCTCCACGCCGTCCGGCACCTCGTTGTCGCGGATGAACTCGCGGTACGCCTCGTCGAGGACGACGAGCACATCGCTGGGCACCCGGTCGAGGAAGCGCTCCAGCTCCGCCCGCCGCACGACCGTGCCCGTCGGGTTGTTGGGGTTGCAGACGAAGATCAGCCGCGTCCGGTCGGTGATGGCCGCGGCCATCGCGTCCAGGTCGTGCACATCACCGGGCGTCAGAGGAACCTTCACCGAGGTCGCGCCGCTGATCTGCGTGATGATCGGGTACGCCTCGAAGGACCGCCAGGCGTAGATGACCTCGTCGCCGGGTCCCGAGGTCGCCTGGATCAGCTGCTGGGCTACGCCGACCGAACCCGTGCCGGTGGCCAGGTGCGCGAGCGGGACGCCGAAGCGCTCGGACAGCTCGTTCATCAGGCCCGTGCAGGCCATGTCCGGGTAGCGGTTGAAGGACGAGGCCGCCGCCGTGACGCTCTCCATCACGCCCGGAAGGGGCGGATAGGGGTTCTCGTTGGAGGAGAGTTTGTAGGCGACCGGGCCGTCGGCCGCGGCGGGCTTGCCCGGCTTGTAGGTGGGGATACCCTCCAGCTCGGCGCGCAGCTTGGGGCTCGTCTCGCTCACCGCAGTCCTCCTCGCGACCACCGGCGGCCCCGTCGCCGCCGCCGGCTTCCAATACTCCACACCTTATGAGGATTCGGCGCCGGTGCGTACAGGGGAGACGCAGGAGATCTCGAACCCCACCAGCCACACAGGCATCAGGGGCATCACCGCCCGAAGGCAGACGAATCGCAGGGCGCTCTCACATATATCTATGCGCCGGTGGTGCGCGCCGTGGCGCGCATCCCTCGTGAAGGTGAGTTGAGACCTCTTCGAAACATCGAGGACTTGGCAGGCTCATGCGTGCCGACAAGTCACGTAGTGGCATTGAATCGCTCAACTCCCTTTTATTCGAAGGGAATTGACGGGTGATGACCATGCAGAAACGTGCCTGTCAACGCGTGCATATGCGTCCGCACTACCCCACCGCATGAGCCCTACTATCGGCTCGCCATGACAGCAGCAGGGAAGCACCAGGTGAGCCGCGCGGAAACCTCACGTCGAGGCAGCCGGCCGGGCCGGGCGGGCATCAGAGATGTGGCCGCCGCCGCCGGAGTCTCCATCACGACCGTCTCCGATGCCCTCAACGGCAAGGGCCGGCTCCCGGACGCCACCCGGCGCCATGTCCGAGAAGTCGCCGACCGACTGGGGTATCGCCCCTCGGCGGCGGCCCGAACCCTCCGTACCGGCAAGTCGGGACTCATCGGCCTGACCGTGACGACATACGGGGATGAACCTTTCACCTTCACGGAGTTCGCGTACTTCGCCGAGATGGCCCGGGCCGCCACCTCGGCCGCGCTCGCCCGCGGCTACGCGCTCGTGATCCTCCCGGCCACCTCGCGCCACGACGTGTGGTCGAACGTCGCCCTGGACGGCACGGTCGTCATCGATCCGTCCGACCAGGACCCGGTCGTCAGCGAACTGGTCCGGCAAGGACTGCCGGTGGTCTCCGACGGCCGCCCGGCCGGCGAGCTCCCGGTGACCGCGTGGGTCGACAACGACCACGAGGCCGCCGTGCTCGGCATCCTCGACCACCTGGCCGACGCCGGCGCCCGCCGCATCGGCCTGCTGACGGGGACCTCGACCGACACGTACACCCATCTGTCCACGACGGCGTACCTGCGCTGGTGCGAACGCGTCGGCCAGGACCCCGTGTACGAGGCCTATCCGGCCCACGACCCGTGTGCGGGCGCCGTCGCCGCCGACCGGCTGCTGGCCCGGCCCGACCGGCCGGACGCCGTCTACGGGCTGTTCGACCCCAACGGCACCGACCTGCTCGCCGCCGCCCGCCGCTACGGACTGCGCGTACCGGAGGACCTGCTTCTGGTCTGCTGCAGCGAATCCACCGTGTACGCCAGCACCGAGCCGCCCATCACCACCCTCTCGCTGAAGCCGCGGCGCATCGGCACCGCGGTCGTCCAGCTCCTCATCGACGCCATCGAGGGGGTCGAATCGGACCAGCCGGTCGAGCAGGTGATACCGACCGAGCTGATCGTGCGCACGTCGTCCCAGCGCCGCCCGCCGCGGACGACCGTCAGCCCGCCCCGGTCACCGGAGGAGAAGTAGAACGCGGACGTCGTACGGCCGTCACCGGGTCGTCAGCAGGTGGCCGAAGCCCGGCCCAATCGGGGCGAAAGCCGCGGTGAACTGGACTCTTGCGCCGATTCACCACCCCTGGGTCATCACATGGCGCGATCCGCATTCCTATGATGGGCCCACGACACCGCGGGCCGCTGCGACCAGGCAGTCCGAAGCGGTGCAGATGCGGCGCGATGGTGGAGGGCTGATGACTCAGGGGGCCGGTCAGGGACCCGAGGCGGAGCGGACGGCGACGTTGCGCGACTTCCGGGTGCCCGCGTACGTCCACGAGACCGGTCCGTACGGCCACAGCACGCACCCCGGCGACGTCGCGCCGCCCCACGAGGAGGCGTACCCCGAGGCCTACCCGGAGGGGTACACCCCGACGGAGCGGAACCTTCCGGTCGTCAACCGTGGTGACACGCTTCAGGTGAGCGTCGACCCGACCGTGGTCCCGCAGCCCGTGGACGGGCCGGGCGCCCTGTTCGTCGTAGGCGATGTCCACGGCTATCTCGACGAGCTGGTGGCGGCCCTCCAGGAGAAGGGCCTCATCGACTCCGCGGGCAACTGGTGCGCCGGCACCGCCCGGCTGTGGTTCCTCGGCGACTTCACCGACCGCGGTCCGGACGGCATCGGCGTCATCGACCTCGTGATGCGGCTGTCCGCGGAGGCCGCCGCGGCCGGCGGCTACTGCAAGGCCCTCATGGGCAACCACGAGCTGCTGCTGATCGGCGCGAAGCGGTTCGGCGACACCCCCGTCAACTCCGGCGCGGGCACCGCCACCTTCCAGGCGGCCTGGCTGCTCAACGGCGGGCAGAAGACCGACATGGACCGCCTCCAGGACCACCACCTGCAGTGGATGGCCCGCCTCGACGCCATGGAGGCCGTCGACGGTCATCTGCTCGTCCACTCGGACACCACCGCCTACCTCGACTACGGCGACTCGATCGAGGCGGTGAACGACACGGTCCGCGAGACCCTCACGCGCAACGACGCGGACGAGGTGTGGGACCTGTTCCGCAAGTTCACCAAGCGCTTCTCCTTCCGCGACGAGGGCGGCGCCGACCATGTGCGCTCCCTGCTCGATACGTACGGCGGGACCCGGATCGTTCACGGGCACAGCCCGATTCCCTACCTCCTGGGCGAAGTCGGCTCCGAGGACGGCGAGGACGGGGGCGGTCCCGTGGTCGAGGGACCGCACGTCTACGCCGACGGGCTGGCCATCGCGATGGACGGCGGCGTGACCATGGCCGGAAAGCTGCTGGTCCAGCAACTTCCGCTGAATATCTGAAGGTTCAGCGGGCAGACGATCCCCCATGCCGGAGCGATCGGAGACCGCGCAGGCCAGGGCCCAATTTCTGGAAACCCCCTGTCAACCTGTGCGGTGACCGCTCTACCATCGGCTTATCCGTAGCAGGCTCCCCTCCGTTTCTGCCCGACGGCTCACAGTCATGCGAGCCCCAAGCCCTACGGAGCATCGGGGGATGCACATGAACAGCGTTCCGCAGCACCTGCTGAGCGAGGACCGCCAGGAATACGAGCGGATCCTCGATGAGGCGCTGCGCTCCGCCCCACACCGCCCGGAACTGGCCGCTGTGGGACAGCGGCTCAATCCCGAACAGCTGCGCACCATGGCGCTGAACGCCACCGCGATCATCACGGCGGCCGCGGCGACCGAGTACCAGCACTACGTGAAGGTCCGCGAGGAACTGCGCCAGCCGGCGCCGTCCACCCCGACGTCCGTGCGCGAGACCGGCTCCGCGGAGTCCGGTTCCGGCGCGGCGGGGCTCGCCGCCACCATGGGAGAGGTCGCCGAGACCGCCGGCGCGGGCGCCGTCGCCGTCGTCGCGGTGCTGGCTCCCGTCCTCGCCGGAACCGCCGCGGCGATATTCCTGCTGGTCGGCTACATCCTCAAGATGCTCGACCCCGAACAGGCGTTCGCGAAGACGATGCTGACCACGGGTTGGGTCTTCGGTGCGATGACGGCGGTGGCGATCCTGGTCGCCGCCGTGGGGCTCCTCCTCACCGCTCTGCGCAACCGCCCCTCGCTCGTCGACACCGGGCCGTACGCCGAGCTGACCGGGGAGGTCGCCCGCGCCAGGGAAGCCTGGCACGACGCCCTGCTGGAGCGGGGTGTCCTGCCCTTCCTGCGGGACGCCCTGGCGGACCCCGGCACCGCGGCCGCCCTGCACCGCACGCCACCGCAGACGCCCAGCCGCATGCCGAACCTCGGCTACGACCGCCCGGGCTTCAGCAGCCCGGACGACGGCCCCTCGGGCTCCCGCCCCAGCTTCACCAGCCCGGACTACACCAGCCCGGACTTCGGCGGCCCCGAACACCAGCCGGAGTGACCTCCGGCTTGCGCCCCTCGCCGCGACCAACGCCTCCGGGGGAGCGCAAGCCGGATGTCCGGCGGTCGGCTTCAGAACGTCGCCCATTCCGAGGCCGGGAGACGGTGGTAGGCGTCGTCGATCCATTCAGGCGAGAGGAAGACCGGCCGGGTCAGGACGACGTCTCCGGCCCTCTGTCCGCACATCACGAGCCCGAGCGACTGTGAGCCGGGGTCGGCCCCGGGCATGAAGAAGAGTTCGGTGTAGGGCTCTCTCACCTCGGCCCGGTCGATGAGCCACTGCTCCATCTCCGAGGGCACCCGCCCAACCAGCGCCGTACCGTCGGACAGGACCTGAGGTCCAAAGCGCGCGTCCACCGTTGCGCCGGCCAAGCGGACCTCATCCGCGTAGTAGACCGTCAGACCCACCCCGGTGAACCGCTCCTGACGCGTCACGGTGTCGCCCCACGGAATGCTCGTGGAGTGGTCGGCCGCCACCTCGCCAAGTACATCGGCGACCTCGGCGGGATCCATCCCGAACCTCAAAGGTCCAATGCCCATGAGTGGTTCCAGAGCCCATCGCAACCGCTCGTCGTCAGGCTTCACATCCCATATGCCCATGCCCGCAGCCCACCCGCTCCTACCGATCCAGCATCAGGCCGGCAGCCTACGGTGGCTTCGTCACCGAGCTGCTCGGCGAAGCGCCGGCGGCAGATCCACCCGGTTCCCGCTCGCCGCGAACTCCTTTGCCTTCCGGTGCAACCCGTCCGCGATCTCTAGTCCTCCCTTCCCGGAAGGGTGATGACCGCGATGGTGTCCGGCTGGGCCACGGCCAGGCGGGTGCCGTCCGGGTGCAGGGCGGCGACGGGGGTCGGAATGTGAGTGACGCCGTAGCTGCCGTCTCTTCGGGGCACCTCCACGGAGGGCCACTCCGCCACCACGGCACCCGTCGTGACGTCGAGCAGCCGCGGATGCCCGTACAGCGAGACGACCGTGTCGCCGCGTGGGATCAGAGTGCCGAGGCAGAAATCGACAGTGCTGCGATGGATCCACCGCCCTGCGGAGAGCGACCACACCCCCAGTTGCCGTGGGCCCAGAGCAGGGGTCTCCTCATCGTCGAGAGGCTCCTCGCCGGTGGTCGCGACAGCCACGCGGTCACTGTCGAGCCAGCAGGCCGAGGCGACCTCCGCCACGATGCCCGGGTTCTCAGGCAGCACACCACGGCCGTCGAGCACCGCAGGGTCGGTCAACGCACTGGTCAGGTCGAAGACTTCGACCACCCCGTACGGATGCCACAACCAGCCGGCCGACAGCAGGTGAGTCCCATCGGGGCTCACCGCCAGCCGGGAGTGGAAGACGTCCTTGGGTTGACGGTCGCCATCGGTGAGCCGCTCTCCCGAATCCGCGTCCTCGACCTCCAGGACGTTGTATTCCTCCGGGCAGTGGACCAGAACCTCGCGGCCGTCCCGCAGCATCCCGAGTGCCACCGGATAGTCGTAGGCATCAGCCTGGTAGTAGCTCCGGTTCAGCTCCCGGACGAGCCGGTCACCATCGAGCAGCAGGGCCTTGGTACCGCGCTCGGCATAGATGACGGAGTAGCGACCGGACGGGGAGACGACACTCCGGTCGAAGGGAGACCCGTAAATGACCGAAGCAGGCCGCTCCACGCCGTCGGGACCCCATCGGCGGCCCCCACCCACCACATCGACCAGTTCATCGCCGTCCCACACCAGCGACTGCGCCTCAGCCGTCACTTTGAGAACGATCAAGACCCCACCACCCCCTTTTCCCCTGGCGCACGATGGCGCCGCTCCGAAGGCACTCTCCTTCGGAGCAGCGCCAATTGACGGACGTCAGTCCGCCAGCGGCAGGTACACCCGGTTCCCGCTCGCCGCGAACTCCTTCGACTTCTGCAGCATCCCCTCCGCGACCTCCTCCGGCGAGGCCCCTTCGGCCGCCGCACCACCGAACCGCTCCGTGATGCTCTGGCTGATCTTCATCGAGCAGAACTTCGGACCGCACATCGAGCAGAAGTGGGCCGTCTTGGCCGGCTCCGCCGGGAGTGTCTCGTCGTGGAACTCCCGGGCCGTGTCGGGGTCGAGAGCCAGGTTGAACTGGTCCTCCCAGCGGAACTCGAAGCGGGCGTCCGACAGGGCGTCGTCCCACTCCTGTGCGCCAGGGTGCCCCTTGGCGAGGTCCGCCGCGTGGGCCGCGATCTTGTAGGTGATGACGCCGGTCTTCACGTCGTCACGGTTGGGCAGGCCCAAGTGCTCCTTGGGCGTGACGTAGCAGAGCATCGCTGTGCCCCACCACGCGATCATCGCGGCGCCGATGCCCGACGTGATGTGGTCGTACGCCGGGGCGACGTCCGTGGTCAGCGGGCCGAGCGTGTAGAACGGAGCCTCCTCGCAGATCTCCTGCTGAAGGTCGATGTTCTCCTTGATCTTGTGCATCGGGACATGCCCCGGGCCCTCGATCATGGTCTGAACGTTGAAACGCTTGGCGATCGTGTTGAGTTCCCCGAGCGTCCTCAACTCCGCGAACTGCGCCTCGTCGTTGGCGTCCGCGATCGAGCCGGGCCGGAGGCCGTCGCCGAGCGAGTACGTGACGTCGTAGGCGGCGAGGATCTCGCAGAGTTCCTCGAAGTTCTCGTAGAGGAAGCTCTCCTTGTGGTGTGCGAGGCACCACGCCGCCATGATCGAGCCGCCGCGCGAGACGATGCCCGTCTTGCGGTTGGCGGTCAGCGGGACGTACGGCAGACGCACGCCCGCGTGGACCGTCATGTAGTCCACGCCCTGCTCGGCCTGCTCGATGACCGTGTCCTTGTAGATCTCCCAGGTCAGCTCCTCGGCCTTGCCGTCGACCTTCTCCAGCGCCTGGTAGAGCGGCACCGTGCCGATGGGGACGGGGGAGTTGCGCAGCACCCATTCACGCGTGGTGTGGATGTTGCGGCCGGTGGACAGGTCCATGACCGTGTCGGCGCCCCAGCGGGTCGCCCAGGTCATCTTCTCGACCTCCTCCTCGATGGAGGAGGTGACCGCGGAGTTGCCGATGTTGGCGTTGACCTTCACCAGGAACCGCTTGCCGATGATCATCGGCTCGATCTCCGGGTGGTTGACGTTCGCGGGAAGCACCGCGCGCCCCGCCGCGATCTCCTCCCGCACGACCTCGGGCGCCACGTTCTCCCGGATGGCCACGTACTCCATCTCGGGCGTGATCTCGCCGCGGCGCGCATACGCCAGCTGCGTCACCGCCCCGCCGTCACGGCTCCGGCGCGGCAGCCTGGGCCGCCCCGGGAAGACCGCGTCGAGGTTGCGCAGATTGCCGCCCCGCGGCGCGGTGTGCTTGATGCCGTCGTCCTCGGGACGGACGGGACGGCCCGCGTACTCCTCGGTGTCGCCGCGGGCGATGATCCAGTTCTCCCGCAGCGGGGCCAGGCCCCGGCGGACATCGGTATCGACCAGCGGATCGGTGTACGGGCCCGATGTGTCGTACAGCGTGACCGACTGCCCGTTGGTGAGGTGCACCTGACGGACCGGCACTCGAAGGTCGGGGCGCGAGCCCTCGACGTACCCCTTGTGCCAGCCGATGGACTTCCCGCTCTCCGAGGACTTTTCGCCCACGAGGAGCTGTTCGTCCTGGCTGGAGGCAGGCGTGCGTGCGTCCTTGATGGTCATGAGACCTACTCCCTACGCCGGCATTACCCGGTAACAGGTTCGGCGGTCGACGCAGCGGTTTCCGTCTGTCGATGTTTCGTGGGCAACGTCACTCACTGGTGACGACGTTCCACGTGAAACATCGCTGGGACGGAGGTCAGCGCCCTCTCAGCCCGGTGCTCCGAGCTCCCGCGTGTACAAAGGTGGCTCCACGCTAGCGTCAATTCGGGCGCGGTGAACAGGGGGCCCCTGCCGTTCTTGCGATGATCGGTCGGTGACCACGACACCGCAGCCCCCGTATCCGCCCGAGCCACCCCGTGGCCCCGGCCGCAGAGGCGGCGCTCAGCCCGGGCCGGATGACTGGAACAGGCCTGGGTCGGACGAATGGCACGAGTCCGGGTCGGATGACTGGAACGGGTCCGGGTCGAGCGGCTGGAACGGGCCCGGCCCTGGCGGGGGATTCCAGCACGGCCCCCGACCCGGCGGCCGGGTCGAACGCGGGTCGGCAAGCGGCGGCGGATACCACCCTGGTCACGACCCCGGTCACCACTCTCCCGGCGCACCCGGCCACAGCCATGAGCACGCCCACGACACGGGTGGCGGGCACGGCGGCCTCCCAAGGGAAGGCAGCGGCGCAGGGGATGCCGGTGGCGCGGGAGGTGGCGGTGGCGCGGGAGGTGGCGGTGGGCACGGTCACTCGCACGGCCACAGTCACAGCCACGGCCCCGCAGCCCCCGTCTCCCAGCACCTGCGCAAGGTCATCGCGGCGATCCTCATCCCGTTCGGCGCCGCCGTTCTGGTGGGCCTCGCCGTGCTGTGGCCCGGCGGCGCCCCCGCGCACGAGCGCACCGGCGTCGGCTTCGACCGGCAGACCCAACAGGCCACCGTCACCAAGGTCGACGAGGTGAGCTGCAAGTCCGTCAACGCCTCGGGCGAGACGCCGACCGGCGACACCTCTACCGCCGAGGGCTCCTCCGCCCAGCAAGAAGCCGGCGGCACCTGCAAGAAGGCCACCATCCGCGTCGACACCGGGAAGGACAAGGGCCGTACGTTCACCGAGATCGTGCAGCCGGACCAGTCGCGGCAGCTGCACGAGGGCCAGAAGGTCGTGGTCGCCTACGAGCCCTCCGCCCCGAAGGACCTGCAGTACTCGGTCACCGACGTGAACCGCCGGTTCCCCATGGCCCTGCTCGCCGGCATCTTCGCCCTGGCCGTCGTGATCGTGGGTCGGTTGCGCGGTGTCATGGCCCTGGTCGCGCTGGCGATCAGCTTCATGATCCTGAACTTCTTCATCCTGCCCGCGATCCTCCAGGGCTCGAACCCGCTGGTCGTGGCCGTGATCGGGTCGAGCGCCATCATGCTGATCGCGCTGTACCTGTGCCACGGGCTGTCGGCGAGAACCTCCGTCGCGGTGCTCGGCACGCTGATCTCGCTGCTGCTGATCGGCATCCTCGGCTCGCTGTTCATCGGCTGGGCGGCGCTCACCGGCAACACCGACGACAACACCGGTCTCATCCACGGCCTGTATCCGTCGATCGACATGAGCGGTCTGCTGCTCGCCGGCGTCATCATCGGCTCGCTCGGTGTACTCGACGACGTGACGGTCACGCAGACCTCGGCGGTCTGGGAGCTGCACGAGGCCAACCCCTCGATGGGCTGGCGCGGCCTGTACCGCGCGGGCATCCGCATCGGCCGCGACCACATCGCCTCGGTCGTCAACACCCTCGTCCTCGCCTATGCGGGCGCGGCGTTGCCCCTGCTGCTGCTCTTCTCGATCGCGCAGAGCAGCGTGGGGACGGTCGCCAACAGCGAGTTGGTCGCGGAGGAGATCGTGCGGACGCTGGTCGGCTCGATCGGCCTGGTGGCGTCCGTCCCGGTCACGACGGCCCTCGCCGCGCTGGTGGTCTCGGCCGACCGGCCTGGCTCCGGCACGGATCCGGCGGGCGGCGAGCCGACTCCGGCGGGCACGCAGGCCTCCTCACAAGCGGGGACACAGGCCGGGTCGTACGGCACACAGGGCGCCCAGGCTCCGCAGCCGGCCGCCGCACGGGGTGGCCGCGGGCGTCGCCGCAAGCACTGACGCCGGGTCGGCCCCGAGCCGGCCAGAACACACAGAGCGACACCCGCACAACGCCACCCCTCCCCCAGAAGAAGCGTTCCTGCGCTCCTCCACACTCGCGCTGAAGCGTTCCGCCTCCCTGCCGGTGTGATGCTTCAGCCTGCGCTCTGCTCCTCCGCCAGGATGCGGTCCAGCGCCTCGTCGAGGTGGGCGTCGAAGTCCGCGAGCGCCCCTTCCTGTCCCAGTGGCACCAGCTTGTCGGTGCGGTCGAGGAAGGCGATGAGCGGCGCCGTCGACGAGCGGAACAGCGCCTGGTCGACGCCGACCTGAAGCCGGATCAGCACCTCACCGAGCGTCTCGTGCTCGGCCGGCGCGATGCGCACGTCCCCGTCGCCGCTCGGCCGCCCCACGCCGTCGATCAGCAGCTCACGGCCGAAGGCCCAGGTCACAGGGGCGTCCCCGGGGAGGTGGAAGGTCAGTCGCACCGCGTAGGGATCACAGGTCTCGTAGCGCAGCTCCACCGGGATACGGAACGACAGCTCCTCGGACACGAGAAAGCTCATCATGACCTCTGCCTGTACGGACTCGTCCATCGTCTACCCCGTCATCTGCGGTCGACTGGCCGGGAATGATCCCTCTGACTCTGATGGAATCTTGCTGAACGTATACGAGAGATCACAAGGAGTGAGTTTTCAGATACTGATAGAGATCGCGAGCGACCCCAGAAGCTGTCCGATCTCGCTCTGCAACTGACGTGTGGCGTCCATCAGACGATCCGCCTGATGGGAGGGGAGAGAAATGGCCAGGGTCGCGGCGGTCGGTCCGATCGTGATCGGGATCGCCGCGCACACCGTGCCGAGCGCGTACTCCTGGTGCTCGAAGACCGGCTCCATCCGCCCCACCCGGTCGAGGCGCCGGAGCAGGGTGTGGTTGTCGTGCACGGTGTACGGGGTGATCGCCTGCACCGGGTAGCGCTCGAGGTGGTCACGGCGGGCGCTTTCGTCGAGTTGGGACAGCAGACACTGACCGATGGCGTGCGCGTGCCCGGTCTCCCGGAAGTCGGCCCACTCCTCCACCGCGGGGTTGCCCGGGGTGTCGGAGACGCACATGACCTCGATCTCGCCCTCGCGGTACATCGCGTAGTACACGGGTACGCCGATGACGTCCCGCCAGTGGGCCAGCGCCTCGACGACCGTGCTGCGACGTTTCTGCTTGGCCCCGCTGCTGCTCAGCCGTTCGGTTGCCTCGCCGAGGAAGAACAGGCCCTTGTCCCGGCGCAGATAGCCCTCGTGCACGAGGGTGCGCAGCAGGTGATAGGCGGTCGGCAGGGCCAGGCCGGTCTCACGGGCCAGTTGCTTGGCGGGGGCGCCGTGTTCATGCCCGGCGACGGACTCCAGCAGACGCATCGCGCGCTGGACGGAGCCGATGAGGGTCGTGGAGTGGGTCTGCTCCCGCTGGTCGGCGTGCTCCGCCTGCTCCTGCCGTTCGGCAGGCGTCGCCGGGTGCCGCCCGACGGAAGTTGCCGGTCGCATGGGGGCCGTTGGTCGGACGGGAGGAGCTTCTGGTCGTACAGGAGTGGCCTGTCGAGCGGAAGTCGCCGGTCGTGGCGGAGGCGCCGTCTGTACGGGGACATGGAGTTCTGCGGGTGCGGTGTCAACCGTGGCCAAGGGTCACTCCCGAAGCGCGAGGGGGCTGCCCGTGCGGGGGGACACGGGAGGGGGTGTACGCCGCTCGCGGGGGATCGTCCCCGCGTCGAATTCCGGACTTTAACCGCCCGCCACCGCTCACAGACGGCCTGAGCCGAAAACTTCCCTCTCGCGAGGGAACCGGTGATTCCTGTTACCGATCACCGATGCCCGTCACACCGATGCCCCCTCGGACCTCACCAGTCGCTGCGCGACGAGGAACTCGTCGTGAACTTCCGTACGACGTAGATGAGCCCGCCGACCAGGGCCACGAAGACGAGTGCCTTGAACAGCAGCCAGACGACGAAGTGCAGGACGCTGGCTATCAGCCCGCCGAACACGACCAGAGCGATGACGGGCACCGCGACCCACTTCACCCACCACGGCAGTCCCGCGAAGATCTCACGCATCGCCCTTACCTCTCTCGTCCTGGCTTCTCTTGTCACCGGATCTTCCGATGTCCTGCTTCGATGCTAGGACGGGCAAGGGCCCGAACGGGGGCCTCGCACCCCTCGTCCTCCCCTGATCGAACCCCTAGGGAACCCCGAGGCGACGGCTCAGCTCTCCGGGGGAGAGAAGACCACCAGAACCCGCAGATCCTCGCTGATGTGGTGGAACTTGTGGGCGACACCGGCCGGCACGTACACGACGCTGCCACGGGCCACCTGGGTCGTCTCCAGACCCACCGTGATCGCGGCACGGCCGCTCACGACGAAGTAGACCTCGTCCTGGTTGTGCGGCTTCTGTGGATCATGCGCACCAGCGTCGAGCGCGTACAGGCCGACGGACATGTTCCGTTCCCGCAGAAACTGCAGGTAGGCGCCCTCGTTGGAAGCGCGCTCCGCCTCCAGTTCGTCCAGCCGGAATGCCTTCATCGCCGTTGTCCACCCTCGTCACACTGCTGGTAACCGATCTCTTCTGCCACGATCAGACACATGAAGAATTTTGTAGTCAAGACGATCGCCAACGCGGGCGCCCTGGCGGTCGCCGTATGGCTGCTCGACAAGATCACCCTGACCGGTGACAGCACGGGCAAGAAGATCGGCACCCTGATCCTGGTCGCGCTGCTCTTCGGCGTGGTGAACTTCCTGGTCAAGCCGGTCGTGAAGCTGCTCAGCCTCCCACTGCTCATCCTCACGCTCGGTCTGTTCACCCTGGTCGTCAACGCGCTGATGCTGCTGCTGACGTCGTGGCTGGCCGACAAGCTCGATCTGAGCTTCCACGTCGACGGCTTCTGGACCGCCGTCGTCGGTGGCCTGATCATCTCGATCGTGTCCTGGGCGCTCAACGTCGTCCTTCCCGACGGGGACTGAGCCCGAGGATGACCTACCGCGTCTGCTTCGTGTGCACCGGCAACATCTGCCGCTCGCCGATGGCCGAGTCCGTCTTCCGCGCCCGCGTTGCGGAGGCCGGGCTCAACGACCGGGTCGAGGTCGACAGCGCCGGCACGGGCGGCTGGCACGAGGGCGACGGCGCCGACCCGCGCACCGTCTCCGTCCTGGAGGAGCACGGGTACGACAGCGCCCACACGGCCCGCCAGTTCCAGCCGTCGTGGTTCGCCCGCCTCGATCTCGTCATCGCCCTCGACCACGGCCACCTCAAGGCCCTGCGACGCCTCGCGCCGACGCCGGAGGACGCGGCGAAGGTGCGTCTGCTGCGCTCGTACGACGCGTCGGCGGGCGACGATCTCGACGTCCCGGACCCGTACTACGGAGGCATGGACGGTTTCGAGGAGTGCCTCGAGATGGTGGAGACGGCGAGCACAGGCCTGCTCGACGCCGTACGTGAGGACGTGGGAGGACAGGCGGCATGACGGAGACGACCGGGACCACCGGGGAGGGCACGCGCGCGGTGCGGGCCGGGCTGCCCGAGCCCGTCAAGAACGAGCCCACCCTTCCCGGCCCGGTCTTCGCCGCTCACTTCCATCTGCCGGGCGACGTCAAGGGGCCGTACACCTACGGCCGCGACGAGAACCCCACCTGGACCCTGCTGGAACGGGCCGTCGGCGAGTTGGAGGCTCCCGGGCAGGACGACGTCGAGACGCTCGTGTTCGCCTCCGGCATGGCCGCGATCTCGTCGGTGCTGTTCTCGCAGCTGCGCGCCGGTGACACGGTCGTCATGCCGGACGACGGCTACCAGGCGCTGCCCCTGGTCCATGAGCAGCTGCGGGCGTACGGCATCCAGGTGCGGACCGCGCCGACGGGCGGGGACGCCCAGTCGGCCGTGCTGGAGGGCGCGCGGCTGCTGTGGATCGAGACGCCGTCGAATCCCGGGCTCGACGTGTGCGACATCCGTCGGCTCGTGGACGCGGCACACGCGCGTGGTGCCCTCGTCGCGGTCGACAACACGCTCGCCACGCCGCTCGGACAGCGCCCGCTGGACCTTGGGGCCGACTTCTCCGTGGCGAGCGGCACCAAGCAACTCACGGGGCACGGAGACGTTCTGCTGGGATACGTCAGCGGCCGCGACGCCGAGACGATGACGGCCGTACGACGCTGGCGCAAGCTCGTCGGGGCGATCCCCGGTCCCATGGAGGCCTGGCTCGCGCACCGGTCGATCGCCACGCTCCAGCTGCGCGTCGAGCGGCAGAGCGCCAATGCGCTGGCCGTCGCCGAGACGCTGCGCGACTGGCCCGAGGAACTCGGGGTGCGCTACCCGGGGCTGCCCGGCGACCCGTCGTACAAGATCGCCTCGCGGCAGATGCGCCGCTTCGGGTGCGTCGTCTCCTTCACGCTGCCCACGCGCGCGCGTGCCGAGCGTTTCCTCGACGCCCTGCGGCTCGTGGACGACGCGACCAGCTTCGGCGGGGTGCGTTCGACGGCCGAGCGGCGGGGGCGCTGGGGCGGCGACGCGGTGCCGGACGGTTTCGTCCGCTTCTCGGCCGGCGCCGAGGACACCGAGGACCTGGTGGCGGATGTACGGCGAGCCCTGCGGGAGTCGGCCGATTGAGCCGTACACGTACCCGCCGGTCGGTGTCCGGCTACGTACAACGGACGTCCGAGCCTCCCCCCTCGTGGCTCGGACCGTCCTCGGTTCCGCGCGCGAAGAACCGCGCGAACAAGGCTAGTTGACTCTGTGTCAGTGTCCAATCACAGTAGCGACAGAGACCTATCGACAAATTTATAGTTGGGGCCCGGCCGGGGGCCGGCACAGGGCTCGGATGCGGAGGGCGTGGCATGGATCTGGCCTTGTTGCGGACCTTCGTGACCGTGCACCGGGCCGGCTCCTTCACCCGCGCCGCCGCACTGCTCGGTCTGTCGCAACCGGCTGTGACCTCGCAGATCCGCACTCTGGAAAGGCAGTTGGGCCGGCCCCTGTTCCTGCGGCAGGCCCGCGGCGTGACCCCGACGACCATCGGCGACGAGCTCGCCCACAAGGCGGCGCCTCATCTGGACGCCCTCGTGGAGATCGCCGAGACCGGCCTCGACGACGAGTCCTCCTTACGGACCCTGCACCTCGCCGGGCCACCCGAGTTCACCGCGGAACGGGCCCTGCCCGCGCTGACCGAGCTGACCGGCGAGGACGGCCAGGGCTTCGCACTGCGCGCTTCGTTCGGAAACGCCGAGGAGACGCTGGAAGGGCTGGCCGCCGGGCATCACGATCTGGCCATCAGTACGGCCCGTCCACGCGGCGCCCTGCTCACGGCGACTCCGCTCTGCGACGAAGTGCACGTCCTGGTCGCCTCCCCCCGCCGGGCGGAGCAGATCGGCTCGAGCCTGCTGCGCCGCAAGGGAGCGCACGCCCTGAAGGACGTCCCGGTGGTCGAGGTGCACGAGTCACTGCCGTTCGTCTCCCGCTACTGGGCGTCCGTCTTCGACTCCCGTCCGGCCGCCCCGGGCACGGTCATCGTCCCCGATCTGCGTGCGGTGCTGGCCTGTGCGGTGGCGGGGGCGGGGCTGGCGGTGCTGCCCAGATACCTGTGCGCCGAGGCCCTGGAGCGGGGGGACGTGGTCGCGCTGCACCATCCCGCGGTACCACCGCTGCGCACGTACTTCCTGGTGGTCCGCACCGGCACCCTGGCCATGCCCCATGTCGCACGGGCCCACGACTGGTTGCTGAGGGCGGCCGACGACTGGGGCTGACCTGCGGTTCTCCATGGGTCACCGGGTGCACTCGATCAATGACCGCATGCGATGTTTCACGTGGAACCAAGCGGGCCACATTTCACCCATGACCGTCCGACCCGTGGTCAAGCGCACCGCACGTGCCGTTCTCCTGGACGGCGACGACTTGATCCTGATCAAGCGCACCAAGCCCGGTGTGGATCCCTACTGGCTCACCCCCGGCGGGGGCGTGGAGCCGAGCGACACGACCGTCGTCGACGCCCTGCACCGCGAGGTGTACGAGGAACTCGGCGCCAAGATCACCGACGTGGTGCCCTGCTTCGTCGACACCGTGGAGCACATCGGCGAAGACGGCGGCGCGAGCGGAGTGAAGGTCCAGCACTTCTTCGTCTGCCGTCTGGAGTCCATGGACACGTCACTGCGGCACGGCCCCGAGGTGGACGAGCCCGTCGGGGAGTACGAGATCGTGCGGGTGCCGTTCACCCGGGTCGGGATCGCCTCCGTCCATCTGGTGCCGCTGTCGCTGCGGCACTACCTGGACGGCAACATCGAGGGCGTACGTGCCATGCACGCGCCGGACCTGGGATGAGGCGGCTGCGGGCACTCAGTCGCCGATGACGACGAGCTCCTCCACCGAGTCGTGGCGGATGCGCTCGGAGGGGACGCCACTGTCCCTCAGCGCGTCCACACCCTTGCGGATCATCCCGGGCGGGCCCGAGACATAGGCGTCGAACTCCTTCCAGGGGCCGTACCGGCGGATCGCGTCGGGGAGCTGGAGGCGCGCCTGCTCATCGATGACGGCGCGCACGGAGAGCCACGGGTGGGACTGCTGGAGGCGGAGCATCGTGTCGATGTCGTACAGGTCGACGTCGGTGCGCGCGCCGTAGAACACCTCGACCGGCCGCCGCTCGCCGTGTTCGGCCACGTCCTCGACCAGCGCCTTGATGGGCGCTATGCCGGTGCCGCCACCCAGGCAGAGAAGACCGCTGTCGGTGGTGTGGTCCACGGTCATCGAGCCGGCTGGCGGGCCGAGGCGGAGGACGTCACCGGGCCGGGCGCGGTGCACCAGGGCGCCGGAGACCCAGCCCGCGGGGACGGCCTTCACATGGAACGACAGCAGGCCGTCGGAGCGGGGCGCCGAGGCGAAGGAGTAGTGCCGCCAGATCCGCGGCCACCAGGGCGTCTCCAGGCTGGCGTACTGCCCGGCGAGGAAGGGATAGGGCTGGTCCGGGCGGACGGTGACGACGGCGACGTCCGGGGTCCTCAGGTCGTGCGCCACGACCTCCGCGCACCACCAGGCGGGCGCCCGCTGTTCGTCCGCGGCCGCCGCGTCGATCATCACCTGCGAGATCGTCGTGTACGCCCGGACCCAGGCCGCCTCGAACTCCGGGCCCCAGATGGGCTCGGCGTACTGGTGCAGGGCGCCGATGAGGCACTCGCCGACGGCCGGATAGTGCTCGGGACGCGTGCCGTACTTGCGGTGGCCGCGGCCCAGGTTCTGGAGGTAGTCGACGAGGACGGGGCTGTTGTCGATGTGTTCCGCCGCGGTGAGCAGCGCCTTGAGCAGCCGGTCCCGCTGGGTGTCCATCGCCGCGGGGAAGAGCGAGCGCAGTTCGGGGTGGCGTACGAAGAGCAGGGCGTAGAAGTACGAGGTGACCTTGTCAGCGACCGGGCCGACCTCCGCCATGGTCCTGCGGATGAGAACCGCGTCCGGGGAGGTTTCCTGGGCCCTCGCGGGGGCGGCCCACTGAGGGGGCACGCGCTGTTCGGCGGGCGCGGCTGTCTCCGGTGACACGGGTGCCGGCACGGGAGACGCCGGCTCGTCGCCCGGTGGCGTCGCCGGCTGCTGGTACGGCGTGAACCAGCCGCCCCGGCCACCGGAAGCGCCGTTCTCGGCCGATGTGGTGGTCGGAGCGTCCATGGTGTGCCTCGCCTCGAACATCTTCATTGGCCGCAGCGCGCTCAGCGCAGCATCGCATCGTGCGGGGACACCCCGGCCGCATAACCGAAAATGCGGGTCTTCGATCTCTCCGTCGCGTTAGGCTGCGTCGCCTCGTTCTCGGTCCCCATGGACAGGCAGGGACGCGCATCATGCATGCGCGCAATTACCTTGCGCGGCGCACCAGTTCATAGGCTTCCCACAGGTCCTTCCCCGCATAGGAGTGGGTCGCGAGACCGGCCAGATGACGGTCAGCATTGACCGCGACGGAGACCGGAACCACGCCGAAGAGGTCCTTGTCCGACGACGAGTCTCCATACGCGACACACTCAGCCCGGGTGACCCCGAACTCCTCGCACAGCCGATCGGCGATCAGCACCTTGGCCGCGGCGTTGAGCGCTCCGGCCGGATCCACCGGCTCGGTGAACGGCACGGCCGGAAAACGCGATCCGTATGCCGCATGCGCACCCCAGGCCATGAGCCGCTCGACGAAGAAGGAGGGAGAAAGCGACACAACGGCGCAGTAGTCCCCGCTGCCCCGGATCTCCTCCCAGACCTCGCGAATACGGGCCAGCCACGGCGCGCCCTCGAATGCGGCCGTCACATGGGCGTCCGTGAGATCCGCCCACAGGGTGTAGACCTGCGCCGCATAGTCGGCCGGCTCGATGAGTCCCGACGAAACCGCCTGATCGAGGGCCACGGTCTCGGCCTCCAAGCCGAGTTGCCGGGATATCTCGACCGGAGCGGAGGTGCCGTGCAGCAGCGTGCCGTCGAGATCGAAGAGATGAAGTCTGGCCATGGAACCCGAGGCTAACGGGGTTGGCTGAGGCCTGAGGCTGCCCGGTCGGCTTTCGTGCGGTGTCGCGAACGGGGCGGCTGCCTGCGGTTCGCCCATGTTTCACGTGAAACAACGGGCGGCTGTCGCCAGGCCGTGCAGGCGGCTACGGCATGGCCAAAAGCTCGTACCTCTCCCCGGAAACGGGTGGACGTCAGGGGTGCCCGTCAGACAGCCTGACCTGCGTGTCGACACCTTCCCCCGCCGCTCTGCCCATCCGCCGTCTGACGCATCGCGATCTCGCCGCCTGCGCCGACCTGTCCGAGAACCGGGGGTGGCCGCGAGAGGAGCACAAGTGGGGCTTCCTCCTCGCCGCCGGGACGGGATACGGCATCGACGACCCCGAGGGTGGTCTCGTCAGCGCCTGTGTCGTCACCGAGTACGGACCGCAGGAGCGCCCGGATCTGGGGGCCATCGGCATGGTCCTGGTCGCCGAACGACACGCCCGCCAGGGGATCGGGCGCCGGTTGATGCGCCATGTGCTAGCGGCTATGGGCACCACGCCCCTGACCCTGCACGCGACTCCCAACGGCCGCCCCCTCTATGAGGAACTCGGCTTCAAGGCCACCGGGCGGGCGGAAATGGTGCGTGGGCATTTCAGGGCCGCCGGCTACCGGCCCACCGTCGTGACACGGGCGGCCACCGGTGGGGACCTCTCCGCCATTCTCCGGCTCGACGAAGAGGTGTTCGGCGCCGACCGCACCCACATCGTCACGCGGCTGCCCGCCTTCGCCGACCAGCTGCGGGTCGCGGAGGAGAACGGCCGGATCATCGGGTACGCGGCCGCGTGGCCCAACATGGACACCCACGTGGTGGGACCGCTCGTCGCCCGGGACACCGAGACGGCGAAGGCTCTGATCGCCTCCCTCGCCGCCCACACCGACCGACCGCTGCGCACCGACATCGATGTACGACACGAAGAGCTGCTGGCGTGGGCGCGGGCACACGGCCTGGAGTCCGTCGCCTACAACGCGGTCATGACCTACGGCATCCCGGAGCTGCCGGGTGACTGGAGCCGGCGGTTCGCGCCGGTGACGGTGGCGGCGGGCTGAGGTGGCCCCGGTCCCGGGGCGAGAGGGTCCGGCATACGACTGCGTCGGCCCCCCGAACTCCTCGGGGGACCGACGCTTCCGTCTCGGATCAGTGGTGAGCGGCGGCTCGCTGTTCGGCCGTCGGCACGGCTCCGGCGACGACCGCGCTGGGCGTGCCGGACCTGTCATCCCGGCGCTCCAGGGCCGCCGAGAGAACAGCGAGGCCCAGGGCGCCCGCGGCGAGGGCGGCGCCCACCCAGTTGGGGGCGGTGTAGCCGAGGCCCGCGCTGATGACCAGGCCGCCGAGCCAGGCGGAGAGCGCGTTGCCGAGGTTGAAGGCGCCGATGTTCACGGCCGAGGCGAGCGTCGGGGCACCGTGTGCCTGGTCCAGGACGCGCTTCTGGAGCGGCGGGACGGTGGCGAAGCCGAGGGCGCCGATGAGCGCGATCGTGACGGCCGCGAGCACCTTGTTGTGCGCGGTGACGGTGAACAGCGCGAGGACGATCGCGAGGGCGCCCAGGGAGACGTACAGCATGGGCATCAGGGCGCGGTCCGCGTACTTGCCGCCGACGAGGTTGCCTCCGACCATGCCGAGCCCGAAGAGGACGAGCAGCCAGGTGACCGAGCCGTCGGCGAAACCGGTGACATGGGTCATCATCGGTGCGATGTAGGTGATCGCCGCGAAGACGCCGCCGAAGCCGAGCACGGTCATCGCCATGGCGAGCAGGACCTGGGCGTTCTTGAAGGCGGCCAGCTCGTGGCGCAGGTGCACGCCCTCGGGCTTGGGCATGTCGGGGACGAGCTTGGCGATGCCTGCCAGGCCGAGGACTCCGAGGGCGGCCACGATGGCGAAGGTGACGCGCCAGCCCACGGTCTGTCCGACGAGGGTGCCCAGCGGCACGCCGACCACGTTGGCGACGGTGAGGCCGGTGAACATCATCGCGATGGCGCCGGCCTTCTTGTCCGGGGCGACCAGGTCGGCGGCGACGACCGACCCGATGCCGAAGAAGGCGCCGTGGGCGAGCGAGGCGACGATCCGGCCGATGAGCATGACGCCGAAGGTGGGGGCGAGGGCGGAGAGCAGGTTGCCGACGATGAACAGGCCCATCAGCGCCATCAGCATGCGCTTGCGGGAGACCTTGGTGCCGAGCACCGTCATGAGTGGGGCACCGAACATGACGCCGAGCGCGTAGCCCGTCACCAGGAAGCCGGCCGTGGGGATCGAGACACCGAAGTCGCCCGCGACCTCGGGCAGCAAGCCCATGATCACGAACTCGGTGGTTCCGATGCCGAAGGCCCCGATCGCGAGGGCCAGGAGCGCGAGAGGCATGGAGGTCTGCACCTTCCCGGTTGGTTGCATGAGCGCTTTACGTTCGATGACAATACTTGCAGACGCTTGTTAATTGCAAGCGCAGGCTATTGCGAGCCTGCCCTATCCTGGTTTCAGCCGTTCCGGGACGAAGGAAGCGCCAATGACAGCGACGGACCCCGCACTCACCGCCCTCGCCCAGGGCTGGTGCGCCCTCTCCCTGCTGCACGGGAGGATCGAGGCCCACATCGAGCGGGCCCTCCAGGCCCGGCACGACCTCAGCGTGCGCGAGTACTCCCTGCTCGACGTCCTCAGCCGGCAGCACGACGGGGACGGCGGGCACCTCCAGATGAAGCAGGTCGCCGACGCGGTCGTGCTGAGCCAGAGCGCCACCACCCGACTGGTGACACGTCTGGAGGACCGCGGCCTGCTGACCCGGTACCTGTGCCCCACCGACCGCCGCGGCATCTACACCAACGTCACCGCGGAAGGCCTGGCTCTGCTGGAGGAGGCGCGACCGACCAATGACTCCGCCCTGCGCGAGGCACTGGACGAAGCGGCCAAGAACCCCGAGCTGGAACCTCTGGTGAAGGTCGTCGAGTCGCTGAAGGTGCCCGCATAGGCTGACGGCATGGGAGATCTTGGAATACGCGCCGCCGGTGCCGACGACGTCGCCCCGATCGTCGCCATGCTCGCCGACGATCCGCTGGGTGCGCAGCGCGAGTCGCCGGACGACCTCGCGCCCTATCTGACCGCGCTGGAAAGGCTCAGCGCCGACCCGAACCAGCATCTGGTCGTCGCCGTCCGCGAGGGCCGTGTCGTCGGCACCCTTCAGCTCACGATCATTCCCGGGCTGTCCCGGCGCGGCTCGACCAGGTCCATCATCGAAGGCGTCCGTGTGCATGCCGATGAGCGTGGCAGCGGACTGGGAACCCAGCTCATCGAATGGGCCATCGAGGAATCCCGGCGCCAGAACTGCCAGTTGGTGCAGCTGACCTCTGATGCCACCCGCATCGACGCCCACCGCTTCTATGAGCGACTGGGCTTCGAGGCCTCGCACGTGGGCTTCAAACTGCCGCTCTGACTTCCACACAGCGGCGGGGGCCTGTTTCACGTGAAACAGGCCCCCGCATCGCTCAACCGATGCCGCGCCACCCTTCCGGGTCCACCCCACCAGGCACAGGCGCCCCCTCGTCGTACGGCTCACGCGTGAACACGAACGACCCGAGGTCCAGATGGCTCACGCTGCCGTCAGGCCGCCGTACGGCCCGCAGAAGCTCTCCGGCGTAGTAACCCTCCAGCCCGGTCCAGGTGCCGTCGCCGTTGGCGCGGAAGCGCGAGCGTCGGCCGCCGCCGGACAGCGGCCCCATCGAGACGCCCCCCTCGGAGGTGAGCCGCAGGGCGAAGACATGGGTGCCCCAGTACCACTGACCCGCCAACTCCAGGACGTCCGCGTCGACTTCGGGCAGCGGGCGCCACGGCTCGGGAAAGCACGGCTCGGCGTCCGCGACGATCCGGACCAGGTCGGCGCCCACAGCGGACAGCGCCGGGCCGGACGTGCAGTTGGCCAGCACCACCGCAGCGACATCGTCCGCCACGCTGATGGTGAGATTCGCCAGGAATCCCGGCAGAGAACCGGAGTGCCCCACGAGCAGCCGGCCGTCCCGGTGCTGGATCTGCATCCCGAGACCGTAAGTGGCGCCGTCGACCACATCGGCGGCCTCGGCCGGCGCGGCGGGCGTGCGCATCTCCCGCACCGACTCCGCGCTCAGCACCCGGTCGTCCCCCTTCGCCAGGAAGGCCGCGAACTTGGCCACGTCGCCGGTGGTGGACCAGAGTTGGCCCGCCGCCGCCATCCTTCCGAGGTCCTCGGTGGGCTCCGGCAGCATCACATCGGCCCACGGATGCACGGCCCAGCCGCCCGCGTGCGGGGCCGACGGATGGGCACTCGTGCGGTCCAGGCCCAGGGGCTCGAGCACTTCACGCCGCAGGACCTCCTCCCATGAGGCGCCGCGCACCTTCTCCACCAGAGCGCCCAGCAGGGTGTAGCCGGGGTTCGAGTAGTGATGGCGGCGGCCGGCCGGATGCAGGAAGGGCTGTTCGCCGAGAACGTCGGACAACTCGGGACGCAGGGCCCCCGGGGTCCGCTCCCACCACGGGCTGGGTGCTCGGCAGCCAACCCGGCCGTGTGCGCGAGCAGTTCGGCGATCGTCGCCTCCCCCGCGCCGGTGCCCGGAAGGTGCTTCTCCAAGGGGTCGCCGAGGTCAAGCAGTCCCTCGTCACGCAGCCTCAGCACAAGCACGGCGGTGAAGGTCTTGGTGATCGAGCCGATCCGGTACTGGACGTTCTCGTCCGGGCCGTGGCCGTCCACCGAGGTCCGTGAGCCGTGCCAGACGGCCCGGCCGTCCCGCACGACCGCCGCGACCAACGACGGCGCCCGTCCCTCGGCCTGCGCCACGGCAATCCGGTGCAACAGGGCACGACGCGTGCCGGGAAGCAGCAGTTCCTGAGATGTCGTCATGGCCCCAGTCCACCCCGCCAGGTACCCGGGCGTCGAGTTCATTCCGCCCGGGCCGGGCGGCTCAGGTCTGGGCCATGTCCACGAAGCGTGAGTAGTGGCCCTGGAAGGCGACCGTGATCGTCGCCGTCGGGCCGTTACGGTGCTTGCCCACGATGATGTCCGCCTCGCCCGCGCGCGGCGACTCCTTCTCGTAGGCGTCCTCGCGGTGCAGCAGGATGACCATGTCGGCGTCCTGCTCAATGGAGCCGGACTCACGCAGATCGGACACCTGGGGCTTCTTGTCCGTGCGCTGCTCGGGGCCACGGTTCAGCTGCGAGAGCGCGATCACCGGGACCTCCAGCTCCTTGGCCAGCAGCTTGAGGTTTCGCGACATGTCCGAGACCTCCTGCTGACGGCTCTCGGAGCGCTTGCCGGACTGCATCAGCTGGAGATAGTCGATGATCACGAGCTTGATGTCGTTGCGCTGCTTGAGCCGACGGCACTTCGCACGGATCTCCATCATCGACAGGTTCGGGGAGTCGTCGATGTAGAGCGGCGCCGCCGAGACCTCGGGCATCCGGCGCGCCAGGCGCGTCCAGTCCTCGTCCGTCATGGTGCCGGACCGCATGTGGTGCAGGGCCACCCGCGCCTCGGCCGACAGCAGGCGCATCGCGATCTCGTTGCGCCCCATTTCGAGGGAGAAGATGACGCTCGGCAGGTTGTTCTTGATGGACGCCGCCCGGGCGAAATCCAGTGCGAGCGTGGACTTACCCATGGCGGGACGGGCCGCGATGACGATCATCTGACCCGGGTGCAGCCCGTTGGTGAGGGAGTCGAGGTCCGTGAAGCCGGTCGGCACCCCGGTCATCTCACCGGTGCGGGAGCCGATCGCCTCGATCTCGTCGAGCGCGCCCTCCATGATGTCGCCGAGCGGGAGGTAGTCCTCGCTGGTGCGCTGCTCGGTGACCGCGTAGATCTCGGCCTGGGCGCGGTTGACGATCTCGTCGACGTCGTCGTCGGCCGCGTATCCCATCTGGGTGATGCGGGTACCGGCCTCCACCAGCCGTCGCAGCACCGCCCGCTCATGGACGATCTCCGCGTAGTACTCGGCGTTCGCCGCCGTCGGGACCGTCTGTACGAGGGTGTGCAGATACGATGCGCCGCCGATCTTGTTGATCTCGCCGCGCTTGGTCAGCTCGGCGGCGATCGTGATGGGGTCGGCCGGCTCGCCCTTGGCGTAGACGTCGAGGATCGCCTGGAAGATCGTCTCGTGGGCCGGCTTGTAGAAGTCGTGGCCCTTGATGACCTCGACGACGTCGGCGATGGCGTCCTTCGACAGGAGCATGCCGCCGAGCACGGACTGCTCCGCGTCGAGATCCTGCGGTGGCACACGCTCGAACGACGAGCCCCCACCGTCCCATTCACCGTTCTCCCGGCCGCGGTCGTGCTGCTCGTCGCGGCCCCGGCCTGCGTCGCCGCGTCGGCGCGAGGCAGGCAGGCGATCACTGGGACCGCTGTCGGCCCACGGATCGTCCAAGGGCTCGGAAATGCTCACCGAGCCACCTCCTCCCGTCCGCCGAGCGGACCTCGCCGTGCCTCTCTTTCTACGGCACGGCACTGACAAATAAGAGGCCCAACTCCGTTTGCGGCGCGTCGGTTTTGTGATGGTTTTCGGGCCGACGGACGGAGCGGGCGCCGGACCACGGTAGGCCTGTCGGCACCGTCAGCCAATCTGGTTATCCACAGGCCATGTGGACGACGGCCCCGATGCTGTGGAGAACTCGACGAAACCTGTGCACGACCCGGTGGACAGGCCTGTGAACAAGCTCGCCTCCTTGTCGAAGGAACCGCTCTGACCTGCACACTTCCCGTCCACCGGCTGTGCAGAAGAAAAACTTTCCCAGTCGGACCAAGATCAGGCCGCGCGACGTCCACAAGCGCGCGGCACAAGACTTCGAGTAAGGGTCACTAATCAATTGCATCTATTACCTGTGGACGATTAGATTGATGCTCATGACACACGCTCCCGCGACCTCGCGCGCCGCACGTCGACAGCACGACCGAGAGATCGTCGCACTGGCCGTTCCGGCCTTCGGCGCGCTCGTCGCCGAGCCCCTCTTCGTCATGGCGGACAGCGCGATCGTGGGCCACCTCGGCACCGCACAACTCGCCGGTCTGGGCGTCGCCTCGGCCCTCCTGACGACCGCGGTCAGCGTGTTCGTCTTCCTCGCCTACGCCACCACCGCGGCCGTCGCCCGGCGGGTCGGCGCAGACGACCTTCAGGCCGCCATCCGCCAGGGCATGGACGGCATCTGGCTCGCCCTCCTGCTCGGCGCCGCGGTCATCGCCGTCGTGCTGCCCACGGCACCCGCCCTGGTGGAGCTCTTCGGCGCCTCGGA
Organism: Streptomyces sp. GKU 895; assembly: GCA_002027195.1. Lineage (GTDB taxonomy): Bacteria > Actinomycetota > Actinomycetes > Streptomycetales > Streptomycetaceae > Streptomyces. Next base: position 62,193 of record MWJO01000009.1, read on the forward strand.
CACCGCCGCCCCGTACGCGACCACCTATCTGCGGATCTCGTCCCTCGGCATCCCGGCGATGCTCATCGTCCTCGCCGCCACAGGCGTCCTGCGCGGCCTGCAGGACACGAAGACGCCGCTGTACGTCGCCATCGGCGGCTTCGTCGCCAACGCCGCCCTCAACGCAGTCCTCGTCTACGGAGCCGACCTCGGCATCGCCGGCTCTGCCTGGGGCACCGTCATCGCCCAGTGCGGCATGGCCGCCGTCTATCTGGCCGTGGTCGTACGCGGGGCGCGTGCCCATGGGGCCTCCCTGCGTCCTGACGCGGCAGGCATCAGGGCCTCGGCCCAGGCCGGTGTCCCCCTTCTCGTCCGCACCCTCTCACTCCGCGCGATCCTGATGATCGCCACGGCGGTGGCGGCCCGTCTCGGCGACGCGGACATCGCGGCACACCAGATCATCCTGTCCCTGTGGAGCCTGCTCGCCTTCGCCCTGGACGCGATCGCCATCGCGGGGCAGGCCATCATCGGCCGCTATCTCGGTGCAGGCGATGCCCAGGGCGCCCGCGAGGCCTGCCGCCGCATGGTGCAGTGGGGCATCGCGGTCGGAGTCATCCTCGGCCTGGCGGTCGTGGTGACCCGGCCCGCGTTCCTACCGCTGTTCAGCAGCGACTCCGCCGTGAAGGACGCCGCCCTGCCGGCCCTGCTCGTCGTGGCACTCTCACAACCGATCTGTGGGATCGTCTTCGTCCTGGACGGTGTGCTGATGGGGGCGGGCGACGGCCCGTATCTGGCCTGGGCGATGGTGCTGACCCTGGCCGTCTTCACCCCCGTGGCGCTGCTCGTCCCGACACTCGGCGGAGGTCTCACCGCCCTGTGGGGAGCCATGACGCTGATGATGGCGGTCCGCATGCTGACGCTGTGGATGCGCGCCCGGTCGGGACGCTGGATCGTCACGGGAGCCACCCGCTGACGTTTCACATGAAACATGCTCGAGCGGGGTGCCGGGTTCTGCGGTGTTTCACGTGAAACGTCGCGGGCGAACGTGTTTCACGTGAAACGGCCAAGCAAGAGGGGCCGTACCCGATGCGGGTACGGCCCCTCTCACGACTGCTCAAACCGAGCGCAGCGATCAGGCCGCGACGACCTCGATGTTGACCTTGGCGGCAACCTCGGGGTGCAGACGCACGGACGTCTCGTGGGCGCCCAGGGTCTTGATGGGCGAGCCCAGCTCGATGCGGCGCTTGTCGACCTCGGGGCCACCGGAAGCCTTGATCGCGGAGGCGATGTCGGCGGGGGTGACGGAACCGAAGAGACGACCGGCGTCGCCGGAGCGAACGGCCAGACGGACCTTGACGGCCTCGAGCTGGCCCTTGATCTGGTTGGCCTGCTCGATGGTCTGGATCTCGTGGATCTTGCGAGCGCGACGGATCTGCTCGACGTCCTTCTCGCCACCCTTGGTCCAGCGGATAGCGAACTTCCGCGGGATCAGGTAGTTGCGAGCGTAGCCGTCCTTGACGTCGACGACGTCGCCAGCGGCACCGAGGCCGGAGACCTCGTGGGTGAGGATGATCTTCATTAGTCGGTCACCCTTCCCTTAGCGCGCGGTGGACGTGTAGGGCAGCAGCGCCATCTCACGGCTGTTCTTGACGGCCGTGGCGACGTCACGCTGGTGCTGCGTGCAGTTGCCGGTCACGCGACGGGCACGGATCTTGCCGCGGTCGGAAATGAACTTCCGCAGCATGTTCGTGTCCTTGTAGTCCACGTACGTGACCTTGTCCTTGCAGAAAGCGCAGACCTTCTTCTTAGGCTTGCGCACAGGCGGCTTCGCCATGGTGTTTCTCCTGTGTGATCAAGAAGTTTGGGTACGACCCGCCCTCGACCGATCAAGCCCGGGAACCGGGCCCGAAGGTCTAGAAGGGGGGCTCGTCCGAGTAGCCGCCGCCACCGCCGCCGCCGCCGGAGTTTCCACCCCAGCCGCCGCCACCCTGGCCGCCACCGCCGCCGTAACCACCCTGGCCACCGCGGCCGGCACCGCCGGCGGTCTTGGTGACCTTGGCCGTGGCGTTCCGCAGGCTGGCGCCGACTTCCTCGACGTCCAGCTCGTAGACCGTGCGCTTGACGCCCTCACGGTCCTCGTAGGACCGCTGCTTCAGCCGGCCCTGCACGATGACGCGCATGCCTCGCTGGAGCGACTCGGCGACGTTCTCCGCCGCCTGACGCCAGACCGAGCAGGTCAGGAACAGGCTCTCGCCGTCCTTCCACTCGTTGGTCTGACGGTCGAAGGTGCGGGGGGTGGACGCGACACGGAACTTCGCGACCGCCGCACCGGAAGGGGTGAAGCGCAGCTCGGGGTCGTCGACAAGATTGCCGACGACCGTGATGACGGTCTCGCCTGCCATGGGGGAACCTCTCGGCGGGTTTGCTGCTGGCTGCTTTGTGGTGCTGCTACTCGAATCCCGAGATCAGCTGAGCGGGAGAGCTCAGTGGGTCTCGGGGCGGAGGACCTTGGTCCGGAGGACCGACTCGTTCAGGTTCATCTGGCGGTCGAGCTCCTTGACGACCGCAGGCTCGGCCTGCAGGTCGATGACCGAGTAGATGCCCTCGGGCTTCTTCTTGATCTCGTACGAGAGACGACGACGGCCCCAGGTGTCGACCTTCTCGACCTTGCCGTTGCCCTCACGGACGACGGAGAGGAAGTTCTCGATCAGGGGGGCGACAGCGCGCTCCTCCAGATCGGGGTCGAGGATGACCATCACCTCGTAGTGACGCATGTGGAACCCACCTCCTTGGACTCAGCGGCCACGGTCGTTCCGTGGCAGGAGGGTTGTGATGCGTACGCAACGGTATCGGCCGCCACTGACAATCGGGGCTTCCTCGCGGTAGTCCCGGTCGTGGCATGGGCAGACACCAGTGCAGACGGTACAGACTACCCGCACACCGGCTTCCGGTTGAAATCCGGCCGCCGACGGCGACAATCTGTACACATCGGGTGTGTATGGCGCTACGATGCGCCGCCTTCCGCAGGAGGTGCCCTATGGCACAGGCAATGCGACCCAACACCGTCGGAGGCCTCTTCGCCACGGACGGAAAGCCCCACCCCCTCCAGGACACGCTGCTCGCGGTGACCCTGGTGCTGGGCATCACGGCGTTCGTCACGGCGATGTTCCACAACCTGCACCTGCTCAGCTCCTGGACCGGCCTGGTCGGGATCTGCACCGGCGCGTACGGCCAGTGGATCTCGGAGACGACCCGCGAACGCTTCGGACTGATCCTCGGTCTCGGCGCCTCGGCGGTCGGCTTCTTCCTCGGCATGGCCCACGGCGGTCTGTTCGGCGGAGTGATCAGCTGACGCCAGGGGCACCGCCCTCTTCACATCACCCAAAGCACCACGGAACACCTCGGCGGCCCTTCGGGCCGGGGCGCAGGTTCCGTACGCCCAGACGGCGCGCTCGCAAGGCGCAGTAGGCTTCGGCGCGAGAGCCGGAGCCCCTGTACCCATGGGGACACACCAGCCCGAGGAGCGCCCCGAATGAGCCTGACCCTGAGGACGATCAGCCGCGAGCAGCATCTGGCGTACATCCAGAGCCTGCCGTCGGCGAGCCACATGCAGGTTCCGGCCTGGGCAGACGTCAAGGCGGAGTGGCGCTCGGAGAACCTCGGCTGGTTCGACGACAAGACTGGCGAGATGGTCGGTGCGGGCCTCGTCCTCTACCGCCAGCTGCCCAAGATCAAGCGCTATCTCGCCTATCTGCCCGAGGGCCCGATCATCAACTGGTTCGCGCCGAATCTGACCGACTGGCTGGAACCGATGCTCGCCCACCTCAAGCACCAGGGCGCCTTCTCCGTGAAGATGGGCCCGCCGGTGATCATCCGGCGCTGGGAGGCCCCCTCCATCAAGGCGGGCATCCAGAACCCGGACGTGAAGCGGCTGCGCGACATCGAGGCCGACTTCATCGAGCCGCGCGCCTTCGAGGTCGCCGACAAGCTCCGCCGGATGGGCTGGCAGCAGGGCGAGGACGGCGGCGCCGGCTTCGGTGACGTCCAGCCGCGGTACGTCTACCAGGTGCCGCTGGCGAACCGGTCCCTGGAAGAGGTCCACAAGAACTTCAACCAGCTGTGGCGCCGCAACATCAAGAAGGCCGAGAAGGCCGGAGTCGAGGTCGTCCAGGGCGGCTACCACGACCTCGAGGAATGGCAGCGGCTCTACGAGATCACGGCTGTGCGCGACCACTTCCGGCCCCGCCCGCTGTCGTACTTCCAGCGCATGTGGACGGCCCTCAACACCGAGGACCCCAACCGCATGCGGCTCTACTTCGCCCGCCACAACGGCGTGAACCTGTCGGCGGCGACGATGCTGATCGTCGGCGGGCACGTCTGGTACTCCTACGGCGCCTCCGACAACATCGGCCGTGAGGTCCGGCCCTCGAACGCGATGCAGTGGCGGATGCTGCGCGACGCCTACGCGCTCGGCGCCACCGTCTACGACCTGCGCGGCATCTCCGACTCGCTGGACGAGACCGACCACCTCTTCGGTCTGATCCAGTTCAAGGTCGGCACCGGCGGTCAGGCCGCCGAGTACCTCGGCGAGTGGGACTTCCCGCTCAACAAGCTGCTCCACAAGGCGCTCGACATCTACATGTCGCGTCGCTGAGCCACCACAATTCGCTTTCATACCTCTGATACACCGCAGCCACGAGAAAGGTTCCAGGTCCGGCCATGGCGCTCACGCTCTACGTCGACACCGCGCGCTGGCGTGCGCACCACAAGCACGTGCAGGACCAGTTCCCAGGACTCGTCCCGGTCTGCAAGGGCAACGGCTACGGCTTCGGGCACGAGCGGCTGGCGGAGGAGGCCACGCGGCTCGGCTCGGACGTCCTCGCCGTCGGCACCACGTACGAGGCCGCGCGCATCAAGGACTGGTTCGGCGGTGACCTGCTGGTGCTGACGCCGTACCGGCGCGGCGAGGAGCCCGTCCCGCTGCCCGACCGCGTCATCCGCTCGGTGTCGTCGATCGACGGGGTCTACGGCCTCGTCGGTGCACGAGTGGTCATCGAGGTGATGTCCTCGATGAAGCGGCACGGCATCAGCGAGCAGGACCTGCCGCAGCTGCACGCCGCCATAGAGAACGTCCGCCTGGAGGGCTTCGCCATCCACCTGCCGCTGGACCGCACCGACGGCTCGGACGCCGTCGAGGAGGTCATCGGCTGGATGGACCGCCTGCGCGCGGCCCGGCTGCCGCTGCACACCATGTTCGTCAGCCACCTCAAGGCCGAGGATCTCGCCCGGCTCCAGCAGCAGTTCCCGCAGACCCGCTTCCGCGCGCGGATCGGCACGCGGCTGTGGCTGGGGGACCACGAGGCCACCGAGTACCGCGGGGCCGTCCTGGACGTCACGCGCGTGGTCAAGGGCGACCGCTTCGGCTACCGGCAGCAGAAGGCGGCCTCGGACGGCTTCCTGGTCGTCGTGGCGGGCGGTACGTCGCACGGGGTGGGCCTGGAGGCCCCCAAGGCCCTCCACGGCGTCATGCCGCGCGCCAAGGGCGTCGCCCGCGCGGGCCTGGCCACGGTGAACCGGAACCTTTCTCCGTTCGTCTGGGGCGGCAAGCAGCGCTGGTTCGCCGAGCCGCCGCACATGCAGGTGTCGATCCTGTTCGTGCCCTCCGACGCCCCCGAGCCGAAGGTCGGCGAAGAGCTGGTGGCCCATCTGCGGCACACCACCACGCAGTTCGACCGGATCGTCGACCGCTGAGGGTCGTACGGCCGCCTGAGAAGCCGTAAGCAGACAGCCGAAAGGCCGTACACGGACTGCCCGTGTACGGCCTTCGCTTGGTTCTGCCGGGGGGGGGGGGCATCAACCCCCGTTCGCTCAGAGCGAACCACCCCCGGAAGGGGAGTCTCCGCGCTCGCCCCACTCGACCTGCGGGCCCGCGAAGTGGGCCGCGTGCCGCGGGGGATGGGCGGCGGGGCCGAGCACGAACACGTCCTCCGCCCCGTCGAGCACACCGCCCGAGGGGTCGTCGTCGCCCGCTCGTCGTACGACGTCCCGCTCCGGCATGAGGATGTCGCGTACGACGACGACGCACAGGTACAGCGTGCCCAGCAGATGCAGGCCGATGGCCCAGTGGTAGCCCTCCTGGGGCAGACCCTTGTGGGCGTCCGCGCTGGTCGTGTACGCGAGGTACATCCAGATGCCCAGGAAGTACGCCACCTCGCACGCCTGCCAGATCAGGAAGTCCCGCCACTTGGGCCGGGCCAGCACCGCCAGCGGGACCAGCCACAGGACGTACTGCGGCGAGTAGACCTTGTTGGTGAGAATGAAGGCCGCGACGATCAGGAAGGCCAGCTGGGCGAAGCGCGGCCGGCGCGGGGCAGTCAGGGTCAGCGCGGCGATGCCGACGCAGCACAGCAGGACCAGCAGCGTGGCGAGCGTGTTCACGGTGTCGGTGGTCAGCGGGTCGGACGAGTTCTGGGCGAGGATCAGCCAGAAGGACCCGAAGTCGACGCCCCGCTCCTGGCTGAACTCGTAGAACTTCGCCCAACCGTCCCAGGCGAGCAGCATCACCGGAAGGTTCACGACGAGCCAGGCGACCGCGGCACCGCCGAACGCCTTCCCGAAGTCCCGCCACTTGCCGGCGCGCCAGCACAGTACGAACAGCGGGCCGAGCAGGAAGACGGGGTAGAGCTTGGCGGCCGTGGCGAGGCCCAGCAGGACGCCGAACGCCAGCGAACGGCCCCGGGACCACATCAGCATCGCGGCGGCCGTCAGGGAGACCGCCAGGAGGTCCCAGTTAATGGTGGCCGTCAGCGCGAAAGCGGGCGCCAGGGCGACCAGCAGACCGTCCCAGGGGCGCCGGGCGTGCGTACGGGTCACACAGACTGCGATGACGGCCGCGCAGGCCATCAGCATCCCGGCGTTGACCATCCAGTACCACTGCTCCTGGTCCTGGATGCTGCCGCTGCCCGGCGTAAGCCAGGCGGCCACCTCCATGAACACACCGGTCAGCACCGGGTATTCGAGGTACTCCATGTCACCGTTGAGCTTGTCGAAGTACGGCACGAGCCCGTCGGCGAAGCCGCGCCCCGCATAGAGGTGCGGGATGTCCGAGTAGCAGGCGTGCGTGTACTGCGAGCTGGCGCCGAAGAACCAGCCGCCGTTGTAGCAGGGCGCCTTCTGGATCAGACCGAGGGCGAACATGCCGATCGCCACGAGCGCGATGACCCGCACGGGGGTCCACCAGGACGTCCCCAGCAGGGCACGCCGCCCGATGGGACCACCGATCAGCTCACTGCCGCTCGCGGCGATCTCGTCGTCCCTGGTAGGCCGCACCGGGTCCTGCTCGTGCACGCTCGCTCGCGTGGATTCTGCACTGGGCATGGGGCACATCCTGCCGTACCTGCCTAGGAATACGCCGAGGGCCGCCGCACCTGGTGGGTGCGGCGGCCCATGTTTCACGTGAAACACCCTCGGCGGGCGATATGGCGGCTAACCGGTCGATCCTCCGAAGATGCCGCCTCCGTTGCCGTTGCCTCGGGTGGTGTCCGTTTCCGTGGCAGTCGGTGTGGGGGTCACGCCTCCATCCGTACCACCGTTGTCCGTGCCTCCGTCGTCCGAGCACTGCCAGCTGAACTTGCAGGACTCGCTGGCCGACGGGGAGGGGAGGACCTCGGTCTCGCTGGGCGTCGGGCTCGGCGTCGCGCTCGGCGTCTCACTCGGCGTCGCGGTGACGGACGGCGTGGGAGACGGCGCACCCTCCTCGTCCTGGATCTCACCGATCTTCTCGGCTTCCGGAAACCCGGTGTCGCTGGCGTTCTTGAGTGCGGCCTTCATGTACTCGGTCCAGATGGACGTCGGGATGTCACCACCGTGGATGGACTCCACACCCGCCGTGCCGTTCATGGAGAGCAGCTTGCTGTTCTTGGGGTCCTCTCGGAACATCGCGACCGAGGTAGACAGTTGCTGCGTGTACCCGACGAACCAGGCCGACTTGTTGCTGTCGGTGGTACCGGTCTTGCCGGCGGCCGTACGGCCCAGGGCCAGCGCGTTCTTACCCGTACCGTTCTTGATGACGTTCTCGAGGGTGTCCGTGACGTTGTTCGCCACGTTCTCGGGCATCGCGAGCGTGACCTTCGGCTTGCTGAAGCCCTGCTCGTCGATGCCGTTGTGCTTGACCTGGGTCACCGAGTACGGGTCGGCGTGCTTGCCGGACGCGGCGAACGTGGCGTAGGCGTCGGCCATGCGGATGGCGCTGGGCGTTGAGGTACCGAGCGCGAACGACGGGTTCAGCGCTTCGAAGCTCTGGTCCAGGATGCCGGACGCCTTGGCCACGTCCCGCACCTTGCTCATCCCCACATCCATGCCCAGCTGTACGAACGGTGTGTTGATCGACTGCTCCATCGCCTTGCGCAGGGTGATGTAGCCCCAGGGATAGTCGCTCTCGTTCTCCTGGTAGAAGACCGAGTTGTCCTTCTTCAGGACATAGGTGCCGTCGTTGTTTTTGACCTTCAGATGGTCGTTGCCGTTGTACTTACTCATCGGCGAGACACCGGTGTCCGGATCCCTGTACGTGCCGTACTGCATGGCCGCAGCGAGCACGAACGGCTTCCACGTCGAGCCGACGGGCACACCCGACGTGTCGGCGTTGTTGTTGAAGTGGTCGTTCTCGTAACCCGCACCGCCGTACAACGCGACGATCGCACCGTCCTTCGGCCTCACCGACGCGGCACCGAACTGGACGTGCTTGTCGAGCTCACGCTTCTTCGGGTCGATGCGCTCGTCCTCGATCTTCTTCACGGCCTTCGACAGGGCGTTGACCTTGTCCTTCTCGAAGGTCGTGTAGATCTGGTAGCCGCCCCTGTCGAAGTCGGTCCGCGAGATGTTCGAGTGGGCCAGCACGTACTTCTTGGCCGTGTCGACCAGGTAGCTGATCTGGCCGGTCATGCCCTTGGTCGCCTTGAGGCCCTGGGGCGTGGGGTACTTCTTGATGGCCTTCTGATACTGGGCGTCCGTCAGATGCTTGTCGTTGTGCATCTGCTCCAGGATCCAGCTCCAGCGTTCCTGGGAGCGCTTGAGGTTGGCGTCCTTGGTCGCCGAGGGGTCGATGCTCGTGTTGTCGATGGGGTCGTAGTACGTCGGGCCCTTCAGCAGCGCGGCGAGGAAGGCGCACTGCGAATCGGAGAGGTCCTCGGCGTCCACGCCGTAGTAGGTCTGCGCGGCAGCCTGGATGCCGTAGGCACCACGGCCGTAGTACGAGGTGTTCAGGTAGCCCTGGAGGATGTCGTCTTTCGAGAGCTTCGTGCCCACCTTTATGGAAATGAACATCTCCTTGAACTTCCGGGAGATGGTCTGTTCCTGGCTCAGGTACGTGTTCTTCACGTACTGCTGAGTGATGGTCGAACCACCCTGCGTGTCACCGCCGCGCGCCATGTTGGCGAGCGCTCGCGCGATACCCATGGGGTCGACGCCCGAGTCGGAGTAGAAGCTCTTGTTCTCCGCAGAGATCACGGCCCACTGCATGGACTTGGGGATCTTGGCGATGGAAACGTTCTGGCGGTTCGCACCGGTGCCGGTGGCGACCATCTGGCTGCCGTCGGCCCAGTAGTAGACGTTGTTCTCGGACTTCGCTGCGGCGTTCTCGCTGGGGATGCTCACCATGGCGTACCCGATCCCCGCGATGGCGACCAGGCTGCCGAAGAAGGCAAGGCTCAGTCCGGAGACGAGGCGCCAGGAAGGAACCCAGCGCTGCCAGCCGTACTTGCCGGCGCGTGGGTAGTCGATGAACCGGTTCTTGGTGGAGGTGGCGGCTCGGCCGCGTCCAGGGCCGGTGGAGCCGCGACGCACGCCGCGGCCCGTGGGCTCGGGCGTTCTGCGTCGGCTGCCCCCACCTCTCTGCGCCGCGCGGCGGGCCTCGGCGCGGCCGCCGTACGACCGCTCCTCCGCACCCGACTCGTGTGAACCCGACCCGTACGCGTCGGAAGGAGATCCGGTGGCGCCACGCGGTGCCGCACGGCGGCCGGAGGACGAGCCGGACTGGCCGCGTCGGGCCGCGGCACGTCCGCCTCCCTGCGGCTGCGGCGGTTTGCGACGGTGCTCGCTCATCGAACGACTACTCCTAGGGCAGGCGCACCTTTGCGCGCCTGGAAACGGCGGCTGCTGGTTTCCGGTCCCCCCGAAGTACGGATGTGGTCGCTTTCGCATTCACCCGTACTGCACCGAGGACGACGACGCCCCCATGCGTCACTCGGTTCCCGGTGGTGTGCATGCCGCACAGACTACGCACCGTCAAAACCCGCCTAGCCCCGAAGTTCACCCCAAATCAGGCAACTTGCCTCCAACGAATCGGTGATGTGATCCCGTTCACCGTTCCCGCACTTGTCGCATCCGGAAGGCCGTTCTATCGTCGTGATGTATCGAGTCGATACATCAGAGCGGCATAAGCGAGCGGAAGACCGAGAGGAGGCGACCATGAGCCGGCGTTCCGGGATCCTGGAGTTCGCCGTACTCGGTCTCCTGCGCGAGTCCCCGATGCACGGCTACGAGCTGCGCAAACGACTCAATACGTCACTGGGCGTGTTCCGTGCGTTCAGTTACGGCACGCTCTACCCCTGCCTCAAGACGCTGGTCGCCAACGGCTGGTTGATCGAGGAGTCGGGGCACGCTCCCGAGGACGCCCTCGCCGCATCACTCGCGGGGCGCCGCGCCAAGATCGTCTATCGGTTGACGGCGGAAGGTAAGGAGCACTTCGAGGAGCTGCTCTCCCAGACCGGCCCCGACGCGTACGAGGACGAGCACTTCGCCGCGCGTTTCGCCTTCTTCGGGCAGACGTCGCGCGATGTGCGCGTGCGGGTGCTGGAAGGCCGGCGCAGCCGACTGGAGGAGCGCTTGGACAAGATGCGCGTCTCGTTCGCGCGCACCCGGGAGCGCCTCGACGACTACACGCTTGAGCTCCAGCGCCACGGAATGGAGTCCGTGGAGCGCGAAGTGCGCTGGCTGAACGAGCTCATCGAGAGCGAGCGGGCCGGACGGGACCTTCGGGGTTCCACCGGGGGGCCCGCTCAGTCCTCTCAGCAGAACAACACAACTGGAGCGACGGGCAACCTGCCACGGCCCGGGGACACCCCCCGGACCGATCTGCCGACGACACCGCCACGTGAGCGCCCAGTCAGGGCCTCACTCGTACACACAGGGAGCAACCGGAATGGGTTCGGTTCGCGTAGCCATCGTCGGTGTGGGCAACTGCGCCGCGTCGCTGGTTCAGGGAGTCGAGTACTACAAGGACGCCGACCCGGCGTCCAAGGTCCCCGGACTGATGCACGTCCAGTTCGGCGACTACCACGTCGGAGACGTCGAGTTCGTCGCCGCCTTCGACGTCGACGCGAAGAAGGTCGGCCTCGACCTCTCGGACGCCATCGGTGCCAGCGAGAACAACACCATCAAGATCTGCGACGTCCCGAACAAGGGCGTCACGGTCCAGCGCGGTCACACGCTCGACGGTCTCGGCAAGTACTACCGCATGACCATCGAGGAGTCCGCCGAGGAGCCGGTCGACGTCGTGCAGGTCCTCAAGGACAAGCAGGTCGACGTTCTCGTCTGCTACCTGCCGGTCGGTTCCGAGGACGCGGCGAAGTTCTACGCCCAGTGCGCCATCGACGCCAAGGTCGCCTTCGTCAACGCCCTTCCGGTCTTCATCGCCGGCACCAAGGAGTGGGCCGACAAGTTCACCGAGGCCGGTGTCCCGATCGTCGGTGACGACATCAAGTCGCAGGTCGGCGCGACCATCACGCACCGCGTGATGGCGAAGCTGTTCGAGGACCGCGGTGTCCGCCTCGAGCGCACGATGCAGCTCAACGTCGGCGGCAACATGGACTTCAAGAACATGCTGGAGCGCGACCGCCTCGAGTCCAAGAAGATCTCGAAGACACAGGCCGTCACCTCGCAGATCCCCGACCGCGAGCTGGGCGAGAAGAACGTCCACATCGGTCCCTCGGACTACGTGGCCTGGCTCGACGACCGCAAGTGGGCCTACGTCCGCCTCGAGGGCCGTGCCTTCGGCGACGTCCCGCTGAACCTGGAGTACAAGCTCGAGGTCTGGGACTCCCCGAACTCCGCGGGTGTCATCATCGACGCCCTGCGCGCCGCGAAGATCGCCAAGGACCGCGGCATCGGCGGCCCGATCCTGTCGGCGTCCTCGTACTTCATGAAGTCCCCGCCGGTCCAGTACTTCGACGACGAGGCCTTCGCGAACGTCGAGAAGTTCATCAAGGGCGAGGTCGAGCGCTAAAGCTCACCCCCGCTCAAAAACGCTCCTGCCAGGGCTGTGTCGAGGGTCCCCGGGTTTGTATCGCCCGGGGACCCTTCCCTTGTGTGAGGCTGTGCCCCATGGCCGTCGTACGTGACCTGCGCGTCCTGCTCCGCTTCCAGGGCTTCAGACGCCTTCTCGCCGTACGCCTGCTCTCCCAGGGCGCCGACGGCGTCTTCCAGATCGCGCTCGCCGCGTACGTCGTCTTCTCCCCGGAGAAACAGACCTCGGCCGCGGCTATCGCCTCCGCCATGGCCGTCCTGCTGCTCCCCTACTCCCTGGTGGGCCCCTTCGCCGGCGTCCTGCTGGACCGCTGGCGCCGCCGCCAGGTCTTTCTCTACGGCAACCTGGTGCGCGCGGCGATGGCCTCGGCGACCGCCGTCCTGATGGTCAGCGACGCCCCCGACTGGCTCTTCTACGTCTCCGCGCTGTCCGTCACCGCCGTCAACCGCTTCGTGCTGTCGGGCCTGTCCGCCGCTCTGCCGCGCGTGGTCGACACCGAACGCCTCGTCATCGCCAACTCTCTCTCCCCGACCGCCGGCACGCTCGCGGCGACCGCGGGCGGCGGCCTCGCCTTCGTCGTACGCCTGGTCGTGGCCGACTCCGACGCGGCCGTCGTGCTCCTGGGGGCGGCCCTGTACCTGTGTGCGGCGCTGGCAGCGCTGCGCATCTCGAAGGAACTGCTCGGCCCCGACCGGGCGTTGGCACACCCTGGCCTCGCAGCAGCCTTCACCAGCACCGCTCGCGACCTGGCGGCGGGCGTCCGCCACCTCGCCGGGAAACCCCGCCGGGAAGCCACCTGGGCGCTCTCCGCGATGACACTGATGCGCTTCTGTTACGGCGCCCTGTTGGTGATGCTCCTGATGCTGTGCCGCTACGAGTTCTCCTCGACGACCGACGACGGACTCGCCCTGCTGGGGCTGGCGTTGGGCATCTCGGGCGCGGGCTTCTTCGTGGCGGCTGTGGTGACACCGTGGGCAGCGGGGCGTCTCGGCCCCGGCCGCTGGATCGTCGTATGCGCGGCAGCCGCCGCAGTCCTGGAACCTGCCCTGGGCCTCCCCTTCGCCGTCGCACCGATGCTCGTCGCCTCATTCATCCTGGGGCTGATCACCCAGGGTGCGAAGATCGCGACGGACACCCTCGTCCAGTCCACGGTCGACGACGGCTTCCGGGGCCGGATCTTCTCGGTCTACGACGTCCTGTTCAACATCGCCTTCGTCGGAGCAGCTGCCGTGGCCGCCCTGATACTTCCGCCGGACGGGCGCTCTGTGGTGTTGGTGGTCACAGTGGCCGTTATCTACGGGGCAGTTGCTGTAGCTATGACCCGCTTTGGACGCCAGTAAGTGTCACATCAATGACACAGAGTCCCCCTGGGGTACAGGGGTGTCAGTGGGGCCCGGTAACTTACGTGCGTCTTACTCGCGCCTAGTTGCGCATCACTCACCCATGTTCTAGGGGGACCCCCAAGTGTCTACTCCGCCGCCCCAGGGCCAGAACCCGTTCGCCCAGGGCCAGCAGCCCTACGGCCAGCCGCAGGCTCAGGCCCCGTACCCGCCCCAGGACGGCAACCCCTACGCCCAGGGCCAGCAGCCGGGCTTCCCGCAGCAGCAGGGTGGCGTCCCCTACGCGCCGGTCCCGCCGGCACAGCCGAAGCGCAAGCTGAGCTTCAAGACGATCAAGAACATCGTCATCGTCGTGGCCGTCGTCGGTATCGGCATCGGCGGCTGGATCTCCAGCCGTGACGACGCCAACACCGCAGCCGTGGGCGACTGCATGCACCGCGGCAGCAGTGACGACAACAACCCGGACCTCGAGGTCGTCGACTGCGGCTCTTCGAAGGCACAGTTCACGGTGCTGGCCAAGATCGAGGGCACGTTCAGCGGCTCCCTTGCCGAGACCAAGTGCGCGGCCGAGGCCAAGGACTTCCAGTACGTCTACACCGAGTCCGGCGACGGCACCGACTTCCTGCTCTGCCTGAAGGACAAGTAGTAGGTCCTGCGGTATCGCAGACACATCGAGGGCGACGTTTCACGTGAAACGTCGCCCCTCGATGCTCTCCGGGGTCATGTTTCACGTGAAACATGACCCCGTTTCACAGCCTCAGCTCTGCTCGGCCCACCACTCCTTGAGTGCTGCGGCCGCAGCCTCCTCGCCCATAGGCCCGTTCTCCAGCCGCAGCTCCAGCAGGTGCTTGTACGCACGGCCGACCGCTGGGCCCGGGCCGACGTCGAGGATCTTCATGATCTGGTTGCCGTCCAGGTCCGGGCGGATGGCGTCCAGTTCTTCCTGCTCCTGGAGTTGGGCAATGCGCTCCTCCAGGCCGTCGTAGGCACGAGAGAGCGCCGTCGCCTTGCGCTTGTTGCGGGTCGTGCAGTCGGAGCGGGTCAGCTTGTGGAGGCGGTCGAGGAGCGGGCCGGCGTCACGGACGTAGCGGCGAACCGCGGAGTCCGTCCACTCGCCCGTGCCGTAGCCGTGGAAGCGCAGGTGGAGTTCGACCAGGCGCGAGACGTCCTTCACCAGGTCGTTGGAGTACTTCAACGCCGTCATGCGCTTCTTGGTCATCTTCGCGCCGACCACCTCGTGGTGGTGGAACGAGACACGGCCGTCCTTCTCGAAGCGCCGTGTGCGCGGCTTGCCGATGTCGTGGAGGAGAGCGGAGAGGCGGAGGACCAGGTCGGGGCCGTCCTCCTCCAGTGCCATCGCCTGCTCCAGGACGATCAGTGTGTGGTCGTAGACGTCCTTGTGGCGGTGGTGTTCGTCGCGTTCCAGACGCAGCGCCGGCAGCTCGGGCAGAACGTGGTCCGCGAGGCCCGTGTCGACCAGCAGGGTCAGGCCCTTGCGCGGGTGCGCGGACAGGATCAGCTTGTTCAGCTCGTCCCGGACGCGCTCGGCCGAGACGATGTCGATGCGCCCGGACATCTCCTTCATGGCCGCCACCACCTCGGGGGCCACCTCGAAGTCGAGCTGGGCGGCGAAGCGCGCGGCACGCATCATCCGCAGCGGGTCGTCCGAGAAGGAGGCCTCGGGAGTGCCGGGAGTGCGCAGCACCCGCTCCGCGAGATCCTCCAGACCGCCGTGCGGGTCGATGAACTCCTTCTCCGGCAGCGCCACCGCCATCGCGTTCACCGTGAAGTCACGCCGGACGAGGTCTTCCTCGATGGAGTCGCCGTACGACACCTCCGGCTTGCGCGAAGTCCGGTCGTACGCCTCCGACCGGTACGTCGTCACCTCGATCTGGTAGCCGTCCTTCTGCGCACCCACTGTGCCGAAGGCGATCCCGACCTCCCACACGGCGTCCGCCCACGGGCGCACGATCTTCAGCACGTCCTGAGGGCGGGCATCGGTCGTGAAGTCCAGGTCGTTGCCGAGCCGGCCGAGCAGCGCGTCCCGCACCGAGCCGCCGACCAGGGCGAGAGAGAACCCGGCCTCCTGGAAACGGCGGGCGAGGTCGTCGGCGACAGGAGCGACCCGCAGCAGTTCGGTGACCGCGCGGTGCTGCACCTGATTCAGGGCGCTGGGCTTGTCTTCGTTGGCGTTCGGCACAACAGAAAAGGGTACGTGGCCCCGGCGACCGAGAGCGCCTCCATTAAATCTGCACAGACCCGTACTCCGGGTCGCAGGCAAGGACCACCTGTAGGACGTACGGATTCGCTCCCCTTTATACGCACACATACAGGACGGCCCGGCCCCGTTTCCCGATCTTGTGGAGCAGACCGCGGCACTTCCCCTCAGCGCGCATCGTTACCATGCGTGGACGCACATTGCGACGACCACTGACGACCACTGACGACGAGGGACGGGCGAGCGCGTGGCCGAGGCGGCAGACTTCCAGGGGATGAGTCCCTCACCTGCCCGCCGGTGGCTCCGGCGCACGGGAGCACTGCTCGCCGGCGCGCCTCTGCTGGCCGGACTGCTCCAGCTGCCTGCCGCCGCGCCCGCCAGCGCCGCGTCCGGCTCCAGCACCGTGTCCGTGGACATCAACACGCTCACGCCCAGCGTCCCCACGGACGGCGACACGGTGACCGTGTCCGGCACCGTGACCAACGAGAGCAAGCAGACGGTCACGGACGCCCAGGTGGATCTGCGCGTAGGCCCCGAGCTCAGCACCCGCTCGGACGTCGACAGCGTCGCGCAGCGCACCGACTTCCAGCCGGGTCTCGACGGGACGATCGTCGGCGGCAAGTACGTCAAGAAGTTCGCCAAGCTGGCACCCGGCGTCGCCCAGAGCTTCAGCATCGCCGTCCCGGTCGACGAGCTGGACCTCGGCTCGGACGGCGTCTACCAGCTCGGTGTCTCCCTGACCGGTCAGACCTCCGCACAGCAGTGGCAGCAGGTCCTCGGCATCCAGCGGACATATCTGCCCTGGCAGACCGAAGGCGCCGACACCAAGACGAAGACGACGGTCCTCTGGCCGCTGATCTCCACCGCCCACATGACGGCCGAGACGGGGTCGAACGCGGAGCAGACGCCGGTCTTCCTCAACGACGACCTGGCCAAGGAGATCTCGCCGGGGGGCCGGCTGGAGCAGATGCTGTCGCTGGGCAAGGGCCTGGACGTCACCTGGGTGATCGACCCGGACCTGCTCGCCTCCGTCGACGCGATGGCAGGCGCCTATCGCGTCGAGTCGGGCACCGGCACGGTGGCGGGTACGCACCAGGAGGTCGCCAAGCAGTGGCTAGCCGATCTTCAGGACGCGGTGACCGACAAGGAGGTCGTCGCCCTTCCGTTCGCCGACCCGGACCTCGCCTCCCTCGCCCACAACGGCACGACCGTCACCGGCTCCCTGAGCCACCTCAAGGAAGCCACCGACGCCGCGGCCACCACGGTGCAGACGGTGCTCCACGTGACGCCCGACACGGACTTCGCATGGCCCGTGAACGGCGCCGTCGACCCGTCGATCGTCCAGGTCGCCACCTCCGCGGGCGCCGACAAGGTGATCGCGCGCAGTGACAGCCTCGAAGAGACCGCCGGGCTGCCGTACACGCCCTCCGCCGCCCGCCCCATCGGCGGCGGCACCACCGCGGTGGTCGCGGACGCCCGGCTGTCCAGGGCGTTCGAGGGCGACCTGACCTCGGCCTCCGCGTCCACTCTCGCCGTGCAGAAGTTCCTTGCCTCGAGCCTGGCGCTGAACCAGCAGGTGGACAAGCAGCGAAGCATCGTCGTCGCCCCGCAGCGCACGCCGACGGCGAGCCAGGCGCAGACGATGGCGGCGGCAGTGGCCGCCCTTCAGGGCGGGGACTGGACGCAGACCCAGACCCTGGCGTCAGCGGCGGCCGCCAAACCGGACGCGAGCGCCACCACCAAGGTCCCGCCGGCCTCCGCCTACCCCGCCAAGCTGCGCAAGCAGGAGCTGTCGAAGCCGGCCTTCGAGCAGATCGCGGCCGTGCAGGACAAGCTCGACAAGTTCAAGGTGATCCTCACCAAGCAGTCCCGCGTGGTGACCCCCTTCGGGCGGGCCATGAACCGTGAGATGTCGACGTCATGGCGCGGCCGCCCCGCCGAGGCACAGAGCTACCGCGATGGTGTGCGGAACTACCTCGACAGGCTGACCAGCCAGGTCAAGCTGATCGACAAGTCCGAGACCAAGCTCTCCGGGCGCAGCGCCACGATCCCCGTGACCGTGCAGAACAACCTGGTGCAGGGCGTCGACCACCTCATCCTGCGTCTCACCTCCACGAACCCGACCCGTCTGAAGATCGACGACGGCGACTACGAGGAGCAGCCGGTCACGGTCAACGGGGGCCATAGCCAGACCGTGAAGTTCACCACCTCGGCCCAGGCCAACGGCCAGGCGACGGTGGTCGCCCAGCTCTTCACCGAGGACGGCCAGGCGTACGGCGATCCCGTCCGGTTCGACGTGAAGGTCACCGAGTTCACGGCCACCGTGATGCTGGTCATCGGCGGCGGTTTCCTCCTTCTCGTCCTCGCCGGTTTCCGCATGTACAAGCGGCGCAAGCAAGCCGCCGAGCGCGAGGCGGCGGAAGGCGAATCCGACGGCCCCGATGACGCCGGGGAGTCGGCGGACGGTCCGGAGAACCCCGAAGGGCCCGAAGACCGTCTCTCTGAGGAGTCCGGCACCCGGCCCGGGGCAGGCGACCCGCAGCAGCCGAGTGACCCGACACCGGACACCGCAGCGGAAAGCACCGACCCTTCCGGCACGGGTGAGAGAGTGGACCGTTGAGGATGTCGTGGCCGGTGGGCCCGGGACGATGAGGTGGGGTAACCATGAACGCGCCGTACGACGGTGACCGCGGCCAGGCCGCGGGCAGCTCGGGTCACCCCGAGGGCCCGCCGCCCGAGCACGGCCAGGTACCGCCGCAGCCACCCGCGGACATGTACCTCCAGGACGCCTACGCCCAGGACCCCTACCGGGCCCAGGACATCTCCGCCCAGGACCCGGTCGCCGAGGCGCTCTACGACCGCGCCGCGCACCCCCCGCCGCCTCCGGGCACGTACCAGCCGCAGCAGCCGCTGTACGCCCAGCCTCCGCAGTCCCCGTACGCCCCCGACCCGCATGTGTGGGCCCAGACCCCGGCACCCGAGCCGGACGGCGCGACCCAGTACCTTCCGTACGGCGACGACCCGCGCACCACGCAGTACGTGGGCGTCGACGACCTCGTCACGCACTCCGCCGAGGAGCGCCACGAGCCGGACGCGTTCGCCCACCTCTTCCGGGACCAGCAGCAGGGCGGCGGTCAGGAGCCGTACCAGCCCGCGTCGGTGCCGGCTCCGTCTCCGGCCCCGCCGGGCGCCGAGCCCCCCGTGCCGCCGTCCGCGGACAGGACCATGAACCTGGGCACGGCACCCGTACCGCCTCCGGCATCGCCGGCTCCGGCGGCTGCCGCGAAGAAGGGTGGGAAGGCCGGGGGGCTGCTGGCGTCCAGTGCGGTGATGGCGGCGGGCACGATGGTGTCCCGGCTGACGGGGTTCGTGCGGTCGGCCATGATCGTCTCGGCTCTCGGCCTGGGCCTCCTGGGCGAGTCCTTCCAGGTGGCGTACCAGCTGCCGACGATGATCTACATCCTCACCGTCGGCGGCGGCCTCAACTCCGTGTTCGTCCCCCAGCTGGTGCGTTCCATGAAGGACGACGAGGACGGGGGCGAGGCGTACGCCAACCGCCTGTTGACGCTCGTCATGGTGATCCTGGGCGCGCTCACCGTGCTCGTCATGTTCGCCGCGCCGCTGCTGGTCCGCTTGTTGTCGAACCCATTGGCCAACAACGCGGCGGCCAACGACACCGCCGTCACCTTCACGCGGTACTTCCTGCCTTCCATCTTCTTCATGGGCATCCACGTCGTGATGGGCCAGATCCTCAACGCCCGCGGCCGGTTCGGCGCCATGATGTGGACGCCGGTCCTGAACAACATCGTCATCATCGTGACGCTCGGCACGTTCCTGTGGGTGTACGGCACGGCCAAGCACTCGGGCATGAAGGTCGAGAACATCCCGCCCGAGGGTGTCCGGCTGCTCGGTGTCGGCGTCCTGCTCGGCCTCGTCGTCCAGGCGTTGGCGATGATCCCGTACCTGCGCGAGACCGGCTTCAAGGTGCGCCTCCGCTTCGACTGGAGGGGCCACGGACTCGGCAAGGCCGCGATGCTCGCCAAGTGGACGATCTTCTTCGTCCTCGCCAACCAGGCTGGCGCCCTCGTCGTCACCCAGCTGGCCACGGCGGCGATCACGGACTCCCGCGTGCCCGGCACCGGCTTCAGCGCCTACGCCAACGCCCAGCTCATCTGGGGTCTGCCGCAGGCCATCATCACCGTCTCGCTGATGGCCGCCCTGCTGCCCCGCATCTCCCGCTCGGCCGCCGAGGACGACGCGGGCGCGGTGCGCGACGACATCTCTCAGGGCCTGCGCACGACGGCGGTGGCGATCGTCCCGCTTGCCTTCGGTTTCGTGGCCCTCGGCATCCCCATGTGCACCCTGATCTTCGGGTCCTCCGGGACCGACCAGGCCACCAACATGGGCTACATGCTGATGGCGTTCGGCCTCGGCCTGATCCCGTACTCCGTGCAGTACGTCGTCCTGCGCGCGTTCTACGCGTACGAAGACACTCGCACCCCCTTCTACAACACGGTGATCGTGGCTGCCGTCAACGCTGCCGCGTCCGTCGTCTGCTACCTCGTGCTGCCTGCCCGCTGGGCGGTGGCCGGCATGGCGGCCTCATACGGCCTGGCCTACGCCATCGGTGTAGGTGTCGCCTGGAATCGCCTGCGCAAGAAGCTCGGCGGTGACCTGGACGGCGCCCGGGTGATGCGGACCTACGCCAGGCTCTGCATCGCCTCGGTACCGGCCGCGATCCTCAGCGGCGCCGCCTGCTACGGCATCGCGCACGTCCTCGGTCAGGGCGTCATCGGATCCTTCGCTGCGCTCGTCGTCGGCGGAGCGGTCCTGCTCGGGATCTTCTTCGTGGCGGCCCGCAAGATGCGTATCGAGGAGCTGAACTCCCTGGTCGGCATGGTGCGCGGACGGCTGGGGCGCTGATAAGGGGGTACGCGCACAACCATCGCCCGCCACCGTGTGTCGTGCATAGCGGCGGACTGTGGGCACAATTGGTTTCGGCGTCGGACGGCGCGCACGGATGTCGGTCGGCGCGCAATGAATGGGGAGGCAGGAACGACGGTGGCGGAACGGAGCACGGCTGCCGTCGACGTGGCAGACAACAGCGGCGACGAGCCGCTGACCGCACAGGCGGACCAGGCCACGGCCGACGGGGTGGCCACTAACCGGGAGCGGGACACGGACATCGACGAGGCACAGGGGAGTGGCGGGACCGACGGTCCCGGGAAGGCCTCACCGCCCGAGCTGCACAGCGGCCACAAGCTCGCCAGACGCTACCGGCTCGAGGAGTGCGTCACCCGGCTGGACGGGTTCAGCAGCTGGCGTGCGGTCGACGAGAAGCTCCGTCGCGCCGTCGGTGTGCACATCCTGCCCGCGGACCACGCGCGCGCCCGCTCCGTGCTGGCCGCGGCCCGTTCGTCCGCGCTGCTCGGCGACCCGCGCTTCGTCCAGGTCCTGGACGCCGTCGAGGAGAACGACCTCGTCTACGTCGTCCACGAGTGGCTGCCCGACGCCACAGAGCTGACCACCCTCCTGGCCCCCGGTCCGCTGGAGCCGCACGACGCCTACCAGATGGTCAGTCAGGTCGCCTCCGCCATGGCCGCCGCCCACCGCGAAGGGCTCGCGCATCTGCGCCTGAACCCGAACGCGTCCTGCGGACCTCCAGCGGCCAGTGGCGCATCCGCGGCCTCGCCGTGAACGCCGCGCTGCGCGGCATCACGTCCGACACTCCGCAGCGAACGGACACCGAGGCCATCGGCGCCCTGCTGTACGCGGGCCTGACCCAGCGCTGGCCGTACGAGGACGACGCCTACGGTCTGTCCGGGCTGCCCAAGGACATCGGGCTCATCGCACCCGACCAGGTGCGTGCGGGCGTCCACCGCGGCCTGTCCGAACTGTCGATGCGCGCGCTCGTCAACGACGGAGCCACCGCGTCCCGCCACGAATCCGCGTGCACCACACCGGAGGAGCTGGTGAAGGCGATCGGCGAGATGCCCCGCATCCGCCCGCCGGAGCCGGCGTTCACCGCACCGCCCGAGTACCAGCGCACGACGTACCAGCAGGGCACGTACGGCCGGCCGGCGCCGCACCCGGGCGTCACCCAGCCGCTGCCGACCCCTCCGCCGCCGCTGCAGAGCCGGACCGGCAAGGTGCTCAAGTGGGCCGTGTCGGCACTGCTCATCGCCGCGCTGGGCCTCGGCAGCTGGCAACTCGCGGATGCCCTCATGGAACAGAACAACAAGTCCGACGAGACCAACAAGACCCAGACGACGGACGACAACGACAAGAGCGGCGACAAGACGAAGCCGGCCAAGCCGCTCAGCATCGCCGGCGCCCAGGAGTACGTGGCCAGCGGTGACGCACAGGCCCCGAACGACGTGCAGCTGACGTACGACGGCGACAGCTCCACGTACTGGCGCACCAAGCGCTACAACGAGGGCCCGACGCTCGCCCCGTACAAGCCCGGCGTGGGCATCGTCTACGACCTCGGCTCAGCGCAGAAGATCTCGACCGCGTCGATAGGGCTCCGGTACGACGGCAACAACACGACCGTGAAGCTCTACGCCACCGACTCCCTGTCCCCCTCCACGGGGATCGACGGAATGACGGAGATCGGAACCGCCACCACGAGCGCCAAGTCTCTTACGGTGAAGGCGTCGAAGTCGGCCAAGACGCGGTACGTGCTGCTGTGGATCACGGCGGTGCCGTACGCCCCCTCGGACGGCTACAGCAGCTCCGGCTACAAGCAGGCGGTCACCGACGTGACGTTCAAGGGCTGAGCGCTCCGCATCCCAGGGGAGGGGGTCCGATGGCAGATGGCACCGCATACGGCGACGCAAGCGATCAGGACCTCCTCGCCGCGCACGTGGACGGCGACCCCGACGCGTTCGGCGAACTCGTAAGACGTCACCGTGATCGGCTCTGGGCCGTCGCCCTCCGCACGCTCGGAGACCGCGAGGAAGCCGCTGACGCCGTTCAGGACGCCCTGGTCTCCGCCTACCGCGCCGCACACACCTTCCGCGGCCAGTCGGCGGTCACGACGTGGCTGCACCGCATCACGGTGAACGCCTGCCTCGACCGCGCCCGCAAGGCCGCCTCCCGCAAGACCTCACCGGTCGACGACACGGAGCGCCTGGAACAGCTCCTGGAGCCGCACGAATCGGCCTCGGCGCCGGCGGAGCGCAACGATCTGCACCGCCAGCTGCTGGAAGCCCTCGGCACGCTGCCGCACGACCAGCGGGCCGCTCTCGTCCTGGTGGACATGCAGGGCTATCCCGTCGCCGAGGCCGCCCGCATGCTCGACGTGCCGACCGGCACCGTGAAGAGCCGGTGCGCCCGCGGCCGCGCCAGACTCCTCCCCCTCCTCACGCATCTGCGACCGGAAAAGACCGGTGACAGCAGAGAACCGGGCGAGGGACGGAACCGGATGCACGGGACATCCGTCCCACCGGCAGCGGGATCCCCTGACCCGGGTCCCCATGAGACAGGTCCAGGCGATTCAGCTGCTGTGAAGGGCGGAGGTGGGCGAGCGTGACATCCACGACAGACACGACCGGGCACCCGGACGTCGCGGAGCTCTCCGAGCTCACCGAGGGCCTGCTCACGCCGACCCGCAGCGCGGACGTACGACGACACCTCGACGAGTGCGAGCTCTGTGCCGACGTGCACGCCTCACTGGAGGAGATCCGGGGCCTGCTCGGCTCACTGCCGGGTCCGCCGCGCATGCCCGACGATGTCGCAGTCCGTATCGACGCCGCTCTCGCTGCTGAGGCTCTGCTCAGCGCGACGGCTCCCGAGCCCGCCGATATTCCCGGCTCGGATCACGCCGCCGATCTTGTGACGACCCACGCACTCGCCGGTACGCATGTTTCACGTGAAACATCGGCGTCGGCGGACCGTCCCGCCGGCCGCGCCCGTACCTCCAGCACCGGCCCCGGCCGTAAGGGACGTGCCCGTGGTGGGCGACGCAGGATCGCCGTGCTGGGCACCGTGTTCACGGTCGCCGCTCTCGGACTCGGTTCTGTGCTGGTGTCGTCCTTCAACGACGGCAAGCCGTCCGGCCCGACCACGCAGGCCGACGCCTTCTCCGGCAAGAAGGTCGAGACTCAGGTCTCCGAGCTTCTGGCCCAGGGTTCCGGTAAGGTCGCCCGGTCTCCCCAGAGTTTCGGGGCCAACAACGTGCCCGAGAACCACATCAAGAACCAGCCCGTGCCACAGGTTCCTTCTTGCGTACTGAAAGGCATCGGTCGCGAGGATGACACGGCACTGGCCGCCAAGGAAGGCACCTACGACGGTGACCCGGCGTACCTCGTGTTGATGCTCAACGCGAAGGACACCAGCCGTGTCGATGCCTACGTGGTCGACGCCGCCTGTGAGAAGGACCCGTCCTCCTCCGCGAAGGTTCTGCTGACGCATTCCTACGCGCGTTCCTCGCACTGACGCTTCGTCTCTCGCCGCCGTGGTATCCCGTACGGTGGCGCCTCTCCGTGTGCCCGGACACACCGGGAATGCGCGCCCCGTAGGATCCGTTGGGTGGGGTGAGAGTTCTGAGAGGGGCTCCCACCGGTCGTACTGACGCAGTCCAGAGACGAGGAATCAAGCCGTGAGCGACGTCCGTAACGTGATCATCATCGGCTCCGGGCCCGCCGGCTACACGGCGGCGCTCTACACCGCGCGCGCGTCGCTGAAGCCGCTGGTGTTCGAGGGCGCCGTCACCGCGGGTGGTGCGCTGATGAACACCACCGAGGTGGAGAACTTCCCGGGCTTCCAGGACGGCATCATGGGCCCCGAGCTCATGGACAACATGCGCGGCCAGGCGGAGCGCTTCGGCGCCGAGCTCGTCCCGGACGACATCGTCAGCGTCGACCTCACGGGTGAGATCAAGACCGTCACGGACACGGCGGGCACGGTCCACAAGGCGAAGGCCGTCATCGTCGCCACCGGCTCGCAGCACCGCAAGCTCGGCCTGCCGAACGAGGACGCGCTCTCCGGCCGCGGTGTCTCGTGGTGTGCCACCTGTGACGGCTTCTTCTTCAAGGACCAGGACATCGCCGTGATCGGTGGCGGTGACACCGCGATGGAGGAGGCCACCTTCCTCTCGCGCTTCGCCAAGTCCGTGACGATCGTCCACCGTCGCGACACCCTGCGTGCCTCCAAGGCCATGCAGGAGCGTGCCTTCGCCGACCCGAAGATCAAGTTCGTGTGGGACAGCGAGGTCGCCGAGATCCAGGGCGACCCGAAGCTGGCCGGCCTGAAGCTGCGGAACCTCAAGACCGGTGAGCTGTCGGACCTGCCGGTGACCGGCCTGTTCATCGCGATCGGCCACGACCCGCGCACCGAGCTCTTCAAGGGCCAGCTCGACCTCGACGAGGAGGGCTACCTGAAGGTCGCCGCGCCCTCCACGCGGACGAACGTCACCGGTGTCTTCGCCGCCGGCGACGTGGTCGACCACACCTACCGCCAGGCGATCACCGCGGCCGGCACCGGCTGCTCCTCCGCCCTCGATGCAGAGCGCTACCTCGCCGCCCTCGCGGACGAGGAGCAGGCCGAGCCCGAGAAGACCTCTGTCTGATCCCCTCCCACCCACCACCCCACGCAACAAGAGTTAAGGAGCCCGCCGTGGCCGGCACCCTGAAGAACGTGACCGACGACTCCTTCGAGCAGGACGTCCTCAAGAGCGACAAGCCCGTCCTGGTGGACTTCTGGGCTGCCTGGTGCGGCCCGTGCCGCCAGATCGCTCCGTCCCTTGAGGCGATCGCCGCCGAGTACGGCGACAAGATCGAGATCGTGAAGCTCAACATCGACGAGAACCCGGGTACGGCCGCCAAGTACGGCGTCATGTCCATCCCGACCCTGAACGTCTACCAGGGTGGCGAGGTCGCCAAGACCATCGTCGGTGCGAAGCCGAAGGCCGCCATCGTGCGCGACCTCGAGGACTTCATCGCCGAGTGACGCACTGAGCCATCGAGTCGATGGCAGATGTTTCACGTGAAACACGAATGGGCCGACCCGAGAGGGTCGGCCCATTGTCGTCAGAGGAGCGGGTGGTCAGAGGGGACGGAGAGCGGGTTCCTTCTGTACCGCGCCCAAGAGCCGGTCCAGCGCCATCTCCACGTCTTCCTTCCAGGAGAGCGTCGTACGCAGCTCCAGCCTCAATCGCGGGTGCACCGGGTGGGGACGGACCGTCTTGAAGCCCACCGCCAGCAGGTGGTCGGCGGGCAGCACGCAGGCCGGTTCCTTCCAACGGGCGTCGCCGAAGGCCTCGATGGCCTTGAAACCCCGTCGCAGCAGATCCTTGGCCACCGTCTGGACCATCACCCGGCCCAGCCCCTGTCCTTGGTACCCCGGCATGATGAACGCCGTCATCAGCTGCACCGCGTCGGGTGAGACAGGGCTCGTGGGAAACGCCGTCGATCGCGGGACATAGGCCGGAGGCGCGTACAGCACGAAGCCCACCGGCACGTCATCCACGTAGACGACCCGGCCGCACGATCCCCAGTCCAGCAGGACGGCGGAGATCCAGGCTTCCTTCTCCAGGGCTGCTGTGCCCCCTCTTACCGCTGCTTCGCCGCTGACGGGGTCCAACTCCCAGAAGACGCACGAGCGGCAGCGCTGGGGAATGTCCTGAAGGTTGTCCAGCGTGAGCGGTACGAGCCGACGCCCCATGAAGGCTGTTCCTCGCTTCCCTCGCCCGCAGCATCGCGGGCGGCTGTCAAAGCGCTCCGTTCCCGGAGCAGGCTGCCGACGAAGCCGCCGACCGCGCCCAGTCCCAGACCCGCGCTCACCAGTCCGCTGCGGCTCACCGTTCGCATGACACCTGCCTCCCCTGAGAGGTGCTGCCGGGTGGATGCGCCGTACCGATCGCATCGTATCCACGATGCGAGGGCATCGACACCGCATGAAAGCAAAGAGCGGGCCGTGTCCGGTCGCTGCCGAACCCAGCCCGCTCTGCCGTTGAACACGGCCCGCTCTCCTGGCCGACGGACACTCTCGCGCCATCGGCCGGAGGCTCAGTCCTCCGTGTCCTCGGAGTCGCCGTCCAGAAGGCTCTTCTGAAGGACCGGCCCCTCGCCCGGGGCGAGTGTGCCGAGGATGCGCTCGAGGTCCTCCATGGAGGCGAACTCGACCGTGATCTTGCCCTTCTTCTGACCCAGGTCGACCTTCACCCGCGTCTCGAAACGGTCCGAGAGCCGGCCCGCCAGGTCGCTCAGTGCCGGGGAGACGCGGGTGCCGGCCCGCGGCCCCTTGGCGCGCTGAGCCGTCTGCGGACGCGAGCCCATGAGGGTCACGATCTCCTCGACGGCACGTACCGAGAGTCCCTCGGCCACGATCCGGTGGGCGAGGCGATCCTGCTCCTCCGAGTCCTCGACGGAGAGCAGCGCCCGTGCGTGCCCGGCGGAGAGAACTCCGGCGGCCACCCGGCGCTGGACGGCCGGGGAGAGCTTCAGCAGACGCAGGGTGTTGGAGACCTGCGGGCGGGACCGGCCGATGCGGTCCGCCAGCTGGTCGTGCGTGCAGTTGAAGTCCTTCAGGAGCTGGTCGTAGGCGGCCGCCTCTTCCAGCGGGTTCAGCTGCGCCCGGTGCAGGTTCTCCAGAAGGGCGTCCAGGAGAAGCTTGTCGTCCTCCGTCGCCCGGACGATCGCGGGGATCGCCTCCAGGCCCGCCTCACGGCTGGCCCGCCAGCGCCGCTCGCCCATGATGAGCTCGTAGCGGGCGGGGCCCACCTGCCGTACGACGACCGGCTGGAGGAGGCCGACCTCCCTGATGGAGGTGACCAGTTCCTGCAGGGCGTCCTCGTCGAAGACCTCACGCGGCTGGCGCGGGTTCGGCGTGATGGAGTCGAGGGGGAGCTCGGCGAAGTGGGCACCGACCGGAGACGCGAACGCCTCCACGGCACCGTTCAGCGACGGCTCCTCCGTTTCATGTGAAACAGGCGGCAACGTGGCCACCTTCGCCGCGGCCACCCCACGGTCGGTCGTCAACACCGGGACAGCTGCCGGGGACGCGGAACCCGCGCCACCCATCGCGGCCGGAGTCGGTGTCTTCTCCGTCGGGGCAGCGGGGATCAGTGCGCCGAGACCACGGCCCAAACCCCTCCGTCGCTCGCTCACTGAATGCCCTCCACCATGCTCGGGTTGCTCTGGGCGCCGATGTGGGCCTGGGTCGGGTCATAGCTGACGCCCACGCCCTTCAGCGCGATTTCACGTGCCGCCTCAAGATAGGAGAGGGCACCACTCGATCCTGGATCGTAAGTCAGCACCGTCTGCCCATAGCTCGGTGCCTCCGAAATACGGACCGAGCGGGGGATGCTCGTCCGCAGCACCTCGTCACCGAAGTGCGTGCGCACCTCTTCCGCGACCTGGGACGCGAGCCGCGTCCGGCCGTCGTACATGGTGAGCAGGATCGTCGAGACATGCAGGGCGGGGTTGAGGTGCCCCCGCACCAGATCGACGTTGCGCAGCAGCTGGCCCAGCCCCTCCAGCGCGTAATACTCGCACTGGATCGGGATGAGGACCTCGGCTCCCGCGACCAGAGCGTTGACCGTCAGCAGGCCGAGCGAAGGCGGGCAGTCGATGAGGATGTAGTCCAGGGGGTGCTCGTACGCCTGGATCGCCCGCTGGAGACGGCTCTCGCGCGCCACCAGCGACACCAGCTCGATCTCCGCACCGGCGAGATCGATGGTGGCGGGCGCACAGAAAAGCCCCTCGACATCCGGGACCGGCTGAACGACCTCGGCCAGCGGCTTGCTGTCGATCAACACGTCATAGATGGACGGCACTTCGGCGTGGTGGTCGATCCCCAGGGCCGTGGACGCATTGCCCTGCGGGTCCAGATCGATCACCAGGACCCGGCCACCGTGCACAGCCAGCGAAGCGGCAAGGTTGACGGTTGTCGTCGTCTTGCCCACGCCGCCCTTCTGGTTGGCGACCACGATGACACGCGTCTGCTCAGGCCGCGGCAGGCCCTCGCCGGCGCGGCCTAGAGCCTCTACCGCCAGCTGGGCAGCGCGACCGATGGGAGTGTCGTCCATCGGGGGCGGTGTTTCACGTGAAACATCGTCCCCGATCGACTCGGTACGGGGACCGGGGACCGGATCGGTCATCGGTCCCGCGATGTTGGCGTCGGACCGCAAGGATTCACTCTCCTCGACTTCAGGCTCGCAATGAACAGAGCCTCCCATGTCTTCGGGGTCGTGAACCAGTGAGGCCTGGTGTTCTGTGGAGAAATCCACCTCTGTGGACAACTCCGTGCCCCTCAAGGGGGCCGGAGTGTCATCTGAGCGGTCCTCCCCGAGAGAACCTAGGGGTTTACGTTCGCGAGGTTCGGCCGCGGCGCGGCCACGGCTGATGATGCCGTGCAGCAATGAGCGACGTTTCACGTGAAACACGATGCACAGCACTGGGAGCCGAACTGTCGCGACACTCCGGCATGCGTAGGTTTGGCAGCTTGTGTGGAGTACGTCTCGTCGTCAGGACGGATCAGCGACGACCGCGCCCCACCCGCTCCCGACAGCGACTCAGCTATCCGCGACGGCGCCGCGCACGCCCCGTACGGGCCGCCTTCGCCCGCTTGGCCGCGAACCGGACCCCGCCAGGGCTCTCCCCGACCTCGACACGGACGACCGTGGACAGGGGGTCCACGACACCTTCACCCACCTGGAGCACAGATGTCTCCACAGCACCCAGCTTGCTCAGCGCAGTGGAGGCCGCCTTGAGCTCCTCCTCGGCGGTGTCGCCCTTGAGGGCGAGCATCTCGCCGTACGGGCGCAGCAGCGGAACGCCCCACGTGGCCAGCCGGTCCAGCGGCGCCACGGCCCGTGCCGTCACCACGTGCACCGGCGGCAGCTTGCCCATGACCTCCTCGGCACGGCCCCGCATGACAGTCACATGGTCCAGGCCGAGCAGTTCCACGACCTCGGTCAGGAAGGTCGTACGCCGCAGCAGGGGCTCCAGGAGCGTGATCTTCAGGTCGGGCCGGACCAGCGCCAGGGGAATGCCCGGGAGGCCGGCGCCCGAGCCGACGTCGCAGACGGTCACGCCCTCGGGGACGACTTCAGAGAGCACCGCGCAGTTCAACAGGTGCCGTTCCCACAGCCGGGGCACCTCGCGCGGGCCGATCAGACCGCGCTGCACGCCCGCCTCAGCGAGCAGCTCCGCGTACCGGACCGCGTCCGCGTAGCGATCACCAAACACCGTGCGCGCCTGCTCGGGCGCAGGGGGGAGCTCCGCTGCCTCCGTCACGGGAACCGTCCTTCCGTACCGCGATGGGCGCTCACGGCGCCGATCACCACAACCACCAGAACTATCAGGCTGACAAAGTCCGGCCCCGTCTGCCGGGCAGACGGGGCCGGAGGAACCTACGGTCCGATCAGGCAGGCAGTACGACGACGAAGCGCTGCGGCTCCTCGCCCTCGGACTCGCTGCGCAGACCGGCAGCCTTGACGGCGTCGTGGACGACCTTGCGCTCGAACGGCGTCATCGGCTTGAGCTTCACGGGCTCGCCGCTGCTCTTGACCTCGGCGGCGGCCTTGGCACCCAGCTCGGAGAGCTCGGCACGCTTCTTGGCCCGGTAGCCCGCGATGTCCAGCATCAGGCGGCTGCGGTCGCCGGTCTCCCGGTGCACGGCCAGGCGGGTGAGCTCCTGGAGGGCCTCGAGCACCTCGCCGTCCCGGCCGACCAGCTTCTGCAGGTCGCGGCTGCCGGCGTCGCTGATGATCGAGACAGCGGCGCGGTCGGCCTCGACGTCCATGTCGATGTCGCCGTCGAGATCGGCGATGTCCAGCAGACCCTCGAGGTAGTCCGCCGCGATCTCGCCCTCCTGCTCCAGGCGGGTCAGGGTGTCTGCACCCTCGGCAGCGGCGGAGGTGGTGCCTTCCGTCACGGGTTGGACTCCTTCTTACTTCTTGGACGGGGACTTGGGCCGCTGCGGGCCCTTGCGCTGTCCGGACTGGGCCTTGCTGCGGGTACCGGCGCCGGGCTGCTGCTTCTGAGCGGCCTTCTTGGCGGGGGCGGGCTTGGCGTCTTCGGGCTCGTCGTCGGACTTGCTCAGCGAGGTGGGCTCACCGGCAGGCTTCGCCGCACCGGCGCCGGTGGCGCCGCCCGACTGCCGCTGGGACTTGCTCTGCCGCTTGGGCTGCTGGCGCTTCGCAGTGCCGGTGCCACCGGTGGTCGGCGTACCGTCCTCGGCCTGGGCGGCGGCCTGGCTCTCGCTCTTGATCACAGCGCCGTCGGCCTGGGCGGCGAGACCGGCCTTGCTCAGGGCGTTGATGAACTTGCGCTCGAACTCGTTGCGGTCGCGGCCCTTGGCGACGATCGCCTTGACGATGGTCTTCTCGCTGCGGCGGCGGACCTTGCCGTGGTGCGTGACGTGCTTGGTCAGACGCTCCAGGTAGGCGGCCTGGGCCTTGGAACCCGGGGTCGGGTTGTTGTGGATGACGTACATCTGCTGGCCCATGGTCCACACGTTGGTGGTCAGCCAGTAGACGAGGACACCGACCGGGAAGTTGATGCCGAAGACGGCGAACATGACCGGGAAGACGTACATCAGCATCTTCTGCTGCTGCATGAACGGCGTCTTCACCGTGGTGTCGACGTTCTTCGTCATCAGCTGGCGCTGGGTGAAGAACTGCGAGGCCGACATCATGACGATCATGACCGCGGTGACGATGCGGACCGTGGTCAGCGAGGCGTCGAGGGCCGAGACGTCGGCGGCGCTGTCGGTGAACTTCGCCGCCAGCGGGGCACCGAAGATGTGCGCCTTCTGGGCGCTCGCCAGCAGGCTCTCGTTGATGACACCGATGGTGTCGTTGTTCGCGATGCCGTTGAGCACGTGGTACAGGGCGAAGAAGAACGGCGACTGCGCCAGGATGGGAAGGCACGAGGAGAGCGGGTTGGTGCCCGTCTCCTTGTACAGCTTCATCATCTCTTCGGACTGGCGCTGCTTGTCGTTCTTGTAGCGCTCCTGGATCTTCTTCATCTCGGGCTGCAGCGTCTGCATGGCCCGAGTCGACTTGATCTGCTTCACGAAGAGCGGGATCAGGCAGATACGGATCAGGATCACCAGGGACACGATCGACAGGCCCCAGGCCCAGCCGGTGTCAGGGCCGAAGATGGCGCCGTACACCTTGTGGAACTGGACGATGACCCAGGAGACCGGTGTCGTGATGAAGCTGAACAGGCTGGCAATCGTGTCCACTAATCATGCTCCTTGGGCATGGGACGGAGTCTCTGCGGCCGGGCTCGAAGGAGGATTCTCTTCGGTGGTCGAAGAGGGATTCTCCTCGGTGGCCGTTTCGGCGGCGGAGTGCCCGCCCCTGCGTGCACGCCAGGCGTCACGCAGCATTTCGTGCCACCGCGGGCGCTTGCGGGGCGGGACATGGTCCACGCCTCCCAGCGACCACGGATTGCAGCGCAGGATGCGCCAGGCGGTGAGCGCCGTGCCCTTGATCGCACCGTGCCGGTCGATGGCCGTGTAGCCGTAGTGGGAGCACGACGGGTAGTACTTGCACACGGGCCCCAGCAGCGGACTGATCGTCCACTGGTACAGCTTGATCAGAGCCAGCAGCGGGTACTTCATCGCGCGCCCCCTCCCAGCAGCCGCTCGATGGCGGCATCCAGGTCTCGGGCCAGCTGTGCATGGTCGGCGTCACCCGCACCGGGCAGCGCTCGTACGACTACCAGGCTACCGGGGGGCAGCAGGTCGACCCGGTCGCGCATCAGATGGCGAAGCCTGCGCTTCACCTTGTTGCGCACCACCGCACCGCCCACAGCCTTGCTCACGACGAAACCCGCACGCGTCGGGGGAGCGCTCTCCCCAGGCGCGTGCGGGTCCGTTGCACCGCTACGAAGATGGACTACGAGGGACGGGCGGCCGGCCCGGCGCCCTCGTCGTACCGCGGTCGCGAAGTCCTCGCGCCGCCTCAGCCGGTTCTCGGTGGGCAGCACGACGGCATGACCTGACCGGAATCAGGCGGACAGGCTGGCGCGACCCTTGGCACGGCGGTTCGCGAGAATCGCGCGACCGGCACGGGTGCGCATCCGCAGGCGGAAGCCGTGGGTCTTGGCGCGACGGCGGTTGTTCGGCTGGAAGGTGCGCTTGCTCACTCGGGGGCTCCAGAAATCAAATCGGTGGTGGCGGGTGCCGTCCTGGCTGTCACCGTGCGCCCACGAGTAGCTCTCGCTTACGCCCGAGTGCACCGCTTCCCGATCACCTGACGCGATCTGCGCCCATCGGAGGCAGGCGGCAGCAGCCATCGACAACTCGACCTGGTTACGGTACGCGCGGCTACGCCATCCGGTCAAACCAGCCGCCTCCGGGAGACACTATCCACAGCCTGGGGACAACAACTTGAACCGCACCCGTCGCCCTGACTACCGTGGCTGAACTCCGATTCGTTCCTTTGTCCCCCGCGCCCCGCGGTGTAGATCCCGACCCGTCCCACCATCACACGTTTGTGGGACCTGTGAGAGAGCGTGCCCTGTGGCTGACGTACCTGCCGATCTTGCCGCAGTGTGGCCACGAGTACTGGAGCAACTCCTCGGCGAAGGCCGCGGGCAGGGCGTGGAGGTCAAGGACGAGCACTGGATCCGTCGCTGCCAGCCGCTGGCGCTGGTCGCGGACACCGCGCTGCTCGCCGTACCGAACGAGTTTGCGAAGGGCGTCCTCGAAGGCCGCCTCGCCCCGATCGTCAGCGACACCCTGAGCCGCGAGTGCGGCCGCCCGATCCGGATCGCGATCACCGTCGACGACTCCGCCGGCGAGCCCCCGTCCCCGCCGGCACCCCAGCCCGCGCGCCCCCAGCAGCCGCGTTACGAGGAGCCCGAGCTCCCCGCCGGCCCGTACGACAACCAGTACGACAACGGCAACCAGTACGAGGGCTACGGCCGCCACCGCGCGGACGACCGCCACCGGGGCGACGACCGCCAGCCGGGCCGCCCCGAACAGCTCCCCGGCGGCCCCGGCGACCAGCTGCCCAGCGCCCGCCCCGCCTACCCGGGCGAGTACCAGCGTCCCGAGCCCGGCGCCTGGCCCCGGCCGCAGCAGGACGAGTACAGCTGGCAGCAGCCGCGGCTCGGCTTCCCGGAGCGGGACCCCTACGCGACCCCGCCCGCGCAGGATGCGTACGGCCAGGAGCCCTACCCCAAGGACTCCTACGCCTCGCCGACGCAGGACTACCGCCCGCAGCCGATGGACCGCCCGTCCTACGACGGTCAGCGATCCGACTACGAGCAGCAGCGCGCGGACTACGACCAGCCCCGGCGCGACGACTACGACCAGCCCGGCCCCAGGCGTGACGACTACGACCAGCAGGGCCCGCGCCGCGACGACTACGACCAGCCCGGTCGCCGCCGTGACCTGCCCGAGCCCCCCTCCGGCAGCGGGCACTCCCATCGCGGCGGTGCCGGCGGCTCCACCCTGCCCTCGGCCGGCGGCGCCCCCGGCCCACTGGCCGCGCAGCCCGCGCCGGCGAGCGGCCCCGGTGAGCCCACCGCCCGACTGAACCCGAAGTACCTCTTCGACACGTTCGTCATCGGCGCCTCCAACCGCTTCGCGCACGCGGCCGCGGTGGCCGTCGCCGAGGCGCCCGCGAAGGCGTACAACCCCCTGTTCATCTACGGGGAGTCGGGACTCGGCAAGACCCACCTGCTGCACGCGATCGGTCACTACGCGCGGAGTCTGTATCCCGGCACGCGCGTGCGCTACGTGAGCTCGGAGGAGTTCACCAACGAGTTCATCAACTCCATCCGCGACGGCAAGGGCGACAGCTTCCGCAAGCGGTACCGGGAGATGGACATCCTGCTCGTCGACGACATCCAGTTCCTCGCGGACAAGGAGTCGACGCAGGAGGAGTTCTTCCACACCTTCAACACGCTCCACAACGCGAACAAGCAGATCGTGCTCTCCAGCGACCGGCCGCCGAAGCAGCTGGTGACGCTGGAGGACCGGCTGCGGAACCGTTTCGAATGGGGTCTGATCACCGACGTCCAGCCGCCCGAGCTGGAGACCCGGATCGCGATCCTGCGCAAGAAGGCGGTCCAGGAGCAGCTCAACGCCCCGCCGGAGGTGCTGGAGTTCATCGCCTCCCGGATCTCGCGGAATATCCGTGAACTGGAGGGCGCGCTGATCCGGGTGACGGCGTTCGCGTCGCTCAACCGGCAGCCGGTGGACCTGGGCCTGACCGAGATCGTCCTCAAGGACCTGATCCCCGGCGGCGAGGACTCGGCGCCCGAGATCACCTCGACGGCGATCATGGGCGCGACGGCGGACTACTTCGGCCTGACCGTCGAGGACCTGTGCGGCACCTCGCGCGGACGCGCGCTGGTGACCGCCCGGCAGATCGCCATGTACCTGTGCCGCGAGCTGACGGACCTCTCGCTGCCGAAGATCGGCGCGCTGTTCGGCGGCCGCGACCACACGACCGTCATGCACGCGGACCGCAAGATCCGCAATCTGATGGCCGAGCGGCGCTCCATCTACAACCAGGTGACGGAGCTGACGAACCGCATCAAGAACGGCTGACACAGGCCGGCGCAGGCGTACGCACGGCGCTCAGGGCGCTCCGGGACACGGTCCCGGGGCGCCCTTCGTCATGCCGCCCCAGGAGGTCCAGGACGGCGCTCGTCCTGCCGCGACGCCCCCGGACGCCGTCCGCGCCGTCACGTCCTCGTAGCCGCATGTTCGATTACCTGCCGAGTTACGGCCTCCCTCCACAGATTCACCGACTTTCTGCCGTCCACATCCTGGGGACTGCGAAGTTGTCCAGATCGCCGTCCACAGGAGGGCTGTTGAAAGACCATCAGGCCAGGTCAAGTGGTTGTGGATTCGTGGACGAGCGATCTCCACAGACTGTGGACGACGAAAAGATCCACAGGCTGTGCATCGAGTTGTCCACCGGCAACCCACAGGCTGAGCCAGGTTGTCCCCAGCGATCCCCAGCTTCTCCACATGGCTGTCCACTGTTCGGCAACGCGACGCGGCTGCTCACCGTGTCGAGTGAAAGGCGTCACACGAAGGTGCCGGGTTGGGGTGTGGGAAACGCGGGTAAAGCTGGGGACGCAGCTGGGGAGAACTCGGCTCAACCTGTGCACGGGGTGTGCAGAACTTTCTGTTCTCCACAGACACCCCGAGTTGTCCACCGCCTCCGCCCACAGGGCCCGTGGACAAAATTTCTGGTCTGACCTGCGAAAACGCAGTTATCCACGGTATCCACAGCCCCTACTACTACTCCCAACTAGAGAGAGCTGGGAATCCGTTTCGAAGGGGGTCCTGTGCACAACTCGCTGTCCGGCTCCCGACTGCCCCTCGTCACGACTTGACCCCGAGAGGCACCTACTGTCAGTGGGGTGCGTCAGACTGTTCCCCGGTGTCCTTCCCCTCACAGGGGCCGACGACACCGAGACAGACGACGAGGCCAGGCAGAGCGAAGCGCCGGCAACAGCAGGAGGCGGCAACAGTGAAGATCCGGGTGGAACGCGACGTACTCGCGGAGGCAGTGGCCTGGGCGGCACGCAGCCTCCCGGCCCGTCCGCCGGCGCCTGTCCTCGCCGCCTTCTGCTGAAGGCCGAGGACGGCCAGCTGAGCCTGTCCAGCTTCGACTACGAGGTCTCCGCGCGGGTGAGCGTCGAGGCCGAGGTCGAGGAGGAGGGCACGGTCCTGGTCTCCGGCCGCCTGCTCGCCGACATCTGCCGCGCCCTGCCCAACCGCCCGGTGGAGATTTCCACAGACGGTGTACGGGCGACCGTGGTCTGCGGCTCCTCGCGGTTCACCCTCCACACCCTGCCGGTGGAGGAGTACCCGGCGCTGCCGCAGATGCCGACCGCGACCGGCACCGTCCCCGGTGAGGTCTTCGCCTCCGCCGCCGCCCAGGTCGCCATCGCGGCCGGACGCGACGACACGCTGCCGGTGCTGACCGGTGTGCGCATCGAGATCGAGGGCGACACCGTCACGCTGGCCTCCACCGACCGCTACCGCTTCGCGGTCCGCGAGTTCCTGTGGAAGCCGGAGAACCCCGAGGCGTCCGCGGTGGCCCTGGTGCCCGCCAAGACGCTCCTGGACACCGCCAAGGCCCTCACGAGCGGCGACAGCGTCACCCTGGCGCTCTCCGGCTCGGGCGCGGGCGAGGGCCTCATCGGTTTCGAGGGCGCGGGCCGGCGTACCACCACGCGTCTGCTCGAGGGCGACCTCCCGAAGTACCGCACGTTGTTCCCGACCGAGTTCAACTCCGTCGCCGTGATCGAGACCGCCCCCTTCGTGGAGGCCGTCAAGCGTGTGGCCCTGGTCGCCGAGCGCAACACCCCGGTGCGGCTGAGCTTCGAGCAGGGCGTGCTGATCCTGGAGGCCGGTTCCAGCGACGACGCACAGGCTGTGGAGCGCGTCGACGCCAACCTCGACGGCGACGACATCTCGATCGCCTTCAACCCGACCTTCCTGCTGGACGGTCTGAGCGCCATCGACTCCCCGGTCGCCCAGCTGTCCTTCACGACGTCCACGAAGCCCGCGCTGCTCAGCGGCAAGCCGGCGCTGGACGCGGAGGCGGACGAGGCCTACAAGTACCTGATCATGCCGGTGCGGCTGAGCGGCTGAGCGAGCGGAAGTTATCCCCAGGCTGTGGGCGCAAGGATCCGGGCCTGGGGAGAACCCGCAGGTGGGGGCGTTCGTATGAGCGCGTATGCCCACAGGTGTGCGTGAGCGTCCGGGTTTAGGCTCGGACGTAGGTACGAAGGTGCCACACACGCCACAGCAACCTAAGGAACAACTGATGGAGCTCGGTCTCGTCGGCCTCGGCAAGATGGGCGGCAACATGCGCGAGCGGATCCGCCGCGCAGGCCACACCGTCATCGGATACGACCGCAACCCGGACCTCGCCGATGTCCACAGCCTGGAAGAGCTTGTGGGCAAGCTCAAGGGACCGCGCGTGGTCTGGGTGATGGTTCCGGCCGGCGCCCCGACCCAGTCGACCGTCGACGAGCTGGCCGAGCTCCTGGAGCCGGGTGACGTCGTCGTGGACGGCGGCAACTCCCGCTGGACGGACGACGAGAAGCACGCCGAGGAGCTCGCGGCCAAGGGCATCGGCTTCGTGGACTGCGGTGTCTCCGGCGGCGTGTGGGGCCTGGAGAACGGCTACGCGCTGATGTACGGCGGCGACGCGGAGAACGTCGCCAAGGTGCAGCCGGTCTTCGACGCGCTCAAGCCCGAGGGCGACTTCGGCTCGGTGCACGCCGGCAAGGTCGGCGCCGGGCACTTCGCGAAGATGGTCCACAACGGCATCGAGTACGCGATGATGCAGGCCTACGCCGAGGGCTGGGAGCTCCTGGAGAAGGTCGACTCCGTCACCGACGTGCGCGAGGTCTTCCGGTCGTGGCAGGAAGGGACGGTCATCCGCTCCTGGCTGCTCGACCTGGCCGTCAACGCCCTCGACGAGGACGAGCACCTGGACAAGCTGCGCGGCTACGCACAGGACTCCGGTGAGGGCCGCTGGACCGTGGAGGCCGCCATCGACAACGCGGTGCCGCTGCCGGCGATCACCGCGTCCCTGTTCGCGCGGTTCGCGTCCCGGCAGGACGACTCGCCGCAGATGAAGATGATCGCGGCGCTGCGCAACCAGTTCGGCGGCCACGCGGTCGAGAAGAAGTAATCCACAGGGCTGTTGAGAACAGTCCACAAGCCGGGGGAGGTCGGCGCCCGACCATGCACGTCACGCATCTGTCGCTGGCCGACTTCCGCTCGTACGCCCGGGTCGAAGTTCCGCTCGACCCGGGCGTCACGGCCTTCGTCGGCCCCAACGGGCAGGGCAAGACGAACCTGGTCGAGGCGGTCGGCTATCTCGCCACCCTCGGCAGCCACCGCGTCTCCTCCGACGCTCCCCTGGTCCGCATGGGCGCCGACCGTGCGATCGTCCGGGCGCAGGTCCGGCAGGGCGACCGGCAGCAGCTGATCGAGCTGGAGCTGAACCCGGGCAAGGCGAACCGCGCGCGCATCAACAGGTCGTCGCAGGTCAGGCCGCGTGATGTGCTCGGCATCCTCAGGACGGTCCTGTTCGCCCCCGAGGACCTCGCCCTGGTGAAGGGCGACCCCGGGGAGCGGCGGCGCTTCCTCGACGAGCTGATCACCGCCCGTTCCCCGCGCATGGCGGGCGTGCGCTCGGACTACGAGCGGGTCCTCAAGCAGCGCAACACCCTGCTGAAGTCGGCGGCGCTCGCGCGTCGGCACGGCGGCCGCTCGATGGACCTGTCCACGCTCGACGTGTGGGACCAGCACCTCGCGCGCGTGGGTGCCGAGCTGCTCGCCCAGCGGCTCGACCTGATCGCCGCGATCCAGCCGCTGGCCGACAAGGCGTACGAGCAGCTGGCGCCCGGCGGCGGCCCGATCGCCCTGGAGTACAAGCCGTCGGCTCCGGGTGAGGCGCACACGCGTGAGGATCTCTACGAGCAGCTGATGGCGGCGCTCGCGGAGGCCCGTAAGCAGGAGATCGAGCGCGGTGTCACCCTCGTGGGCCCCCACAGGGACGATCTGCTGCTCAAACTCGGTCAGCTGCCCGCCAAGGGCTACGCCTCGCACGGGGAGTCCTGGTCGTACGCGCTGGCGTTGCGGCTGGCGTCGTACGACCTGCTGCGCGCGGAGGGCAACGAGCCGGTGCTGATCCTCGACGACGTGTTCGCCGAGCTGGACACCGGCGCCGGGAGCGGCTGGCGGAGCGTGGTGGCGCCCGGGGAGCAGGTGCTGGTGACGGCGGCGGTCGACGACGACGTACCGCATCTGCTGGTGGGGGCGCGGTATGCGGTGTCCGGTGGGGTGGTGGAGCGCGCGTGAACGCCGAGGAGCCGAAGAAGCAGGCGCCCGAGCCGTCCGGCATCGACCTCGCGCGTGTGGCGCTGCGCGCGGCCAAGGAGCAGGCACGCGCACGGGGGGACGCGGCGCAGCAGAAGAAGCAGGCGCGGCGGGGCGGTCTGCGCTCCGGCGCGCGCGCCGACGGGCGCGACCCGATGGCGCTGGGGTCGGCGATCAACCGGCTGATCAGTGAGCGGGGCTGGGAGGCGCCGGCGGCGGTCGGCGGGGTGATGGGGCGCTGGCCGGAGATCGTCGGAGAGAACCTCGCCAAGCACTGTGTGCCGCAGAAGTACGACGAGGACGAGCGGGTGCTGGTCGTGCAGTGCGACTCCACGGCGTGGGCGACCCAGCTGCGTCACCTCGCGCCCGCCCTGGTCGCCCGTCTCAATGAGGATCTGGGCCAGGGCAGTGTGCGGATGATCAAAGTGCTCAACCCCGGCGGGCCCCCGCGGCGCTACGGCCCCTTGCGTGCCCCGGGCAGCACAGGCCCTGGTGACACCTACGGATGAGCCCGCAAACCCGTGGGTGACAGACATCACATCGACGGCCGTCGGCGGTCCTCCGGGACCTTCGGCGGCCGTCGTGTCGTACACCCGCACGCGGTTGCGAATTGCGACCTGACTCCCAAGTAGCCAAGGGTTGACAGCCGGAAGCGCTGAGTGCCTCCGTGAGCCTCTTGGAGCCCCGCTCCGTATATGGGGACCCGGCGGAGCGGTATTTCGGGCGGCACATGAGGACTCAGGTACCGGCAAACCCCCATCACTGTCAGCGCTACCGGTAGACTGGAAGCCAATCCCGCCCCATTCGTGGGGACCGCCGGGACAAGCTGAGCAACGCTGATCAAGGCTTACCAACGCAACATGCCGCAGCCGCTCCGGCAACCCGCCGCCGAGCTTGGCTCGTGCTGTGCCAGAAAGGGCGCTTCGTGGCCGATTCCGGCAACCCCAACGAGAACATCCCGTCCACCGACGCCGGCGCGAACGGCGAGGTCACCGCTTCGTACGACGCCAGCGCCATCACCGTCCTCGAGGGTCTGGACGCGGTCCGCAAGCGACCCGGTATGTACATCGGCTCGACCGGTGAGCGCGGTCTGCACCACCTCGTGTACGAGGTCGTCGACAACTCCGTCGACGAGGCGCTGGCCGGGCACGCGGACACGATCGACGTGACGATCCTGGCCGACGGCGGCGTGCGCGTCGTGGACAACGGCCGTGGCATCCCGGTGGGCATCGTCCCGTCCGAGGGCAAGCCCGCCGTCGAGGTCGTGCTGACCGTGCTGCACGCGGGCGGCAAGTTCGGCGGCGGCGGTTACGCCGTCTCCGGTGGTCTGCACGGCGTGGGTGTGTCCGTCGTGAATGCGCTGTCGTCGAAGGTGGCCGTCGAGGTCAGGACCGACGGTCACCGCTGGACGCAGGACTACAAGATGGGCGTCCCGACGGCGGCCCTCGCCAAGCACGAGGCCACGGACGAGACCGGTACCTCGGTCACCTTCTGGGCCGACGGCGACATCTTCGAGACCACGGAGTACTCCTTCGAGACGCTGTCGCGGCGTTTCCAGGAGATGGCGTTCCTCAACAAGGGTTTGACGATCAAACTCACTGACGAGCGCGAGTCGGCGAAGGCCACCTCCGGTGCGGACGAGGCCGGCGCCGACG
Organism: Streptomyces sp. GKU 895; assembly: GCA_002027195.1. GTDB lineage: Bacteria > Actinomycetota > Actinomycetes > Streptomycetales > Streptomycetaceae > Streptomyces. The sequence continues at coordinate 103,512 of MWJO01000009.1, forward strand.
AGAAGGCCGAGGTCAAGCACGTCACGTACCACTACGAAGGCGGCATCGTCGACTTCGTGAAGTACCTGAACTCCCGCAAGGGCGACCTGGTGCACCCCACGGTCATCGACCTGGAGGCCGAGGACAAGGACAAGAGCCTGTCCCTCGAGGTCGCGATGCAGTGGAACACGGGCTACAGCGAGGGCGTGTACTCCTTCGCGAACATCATCCACACCCACGAGGGCGGTACGCACGAGGAGGGCTTCCGTGCGGCGCTGACCTCGCTCATCAACAAGTACGCGCGCGACAAGAAGCTGCTCCGCGAGAAGGACGACAACCTCACGGGTGACGACATCCGCGAGGGTCTGACGGCGATCATCTCGGTGAAGCTGAGCGAGCCGCAGTTCGAGGGCCAGACGAAGACCAAGCTGGGCAACACGGAGGCGAAGACCTTCGTGCAGAAGGCCGTCTACGAGCACCTCAACGACTGGCTGGACCGCAACCCGGTCGAGGCCGCGGACATCATCCGCAAGGGCATCCAGGCGGCCACCGCGCGCGTGGCGGCCCGCAAGGCGCGCGACCTGACCCGTCGCAAGGGCCTGCTCGAGTCGGCGTCCCTGCCGGGCAAGCTCTCCGACTGCCAGTCGAACGACCCGACCAAGTGCGAGATCTTCATCGTCGAGGGTGACTCCGCCGGCGGCTCGGCCAAGTCCGGCCGCAACCCGCAGTACCAGGCGATCCTCCCGATCCGAGGCAAGATCCTCAACGTCGAGAAGGCGCGGATCGACAAGATCCTGCAGAACCAGGAGATCCAGGCGCTGATCTCGGCCTTCGGCACGGGTGTGCACGAGGACTTCGACATCGAGAAGCTCCGCTATCACAAGATCATCCTGATGGCGGACGCCGACGTCGACGGTCAGCACATCTCCACCCTGCTGCTCACCTTCCTGTTCCGCTTCATGCGGCCGCTGGTCGAGGCCGGGCACGTGTACCTCTCCCGTCCGCCGCTCTACAAGATCAAGTGGGGCCGGGACGACATCGAGTACGCCTACTCGGACCGCGAGCGCGACGCCCTGCTGGAGATGGGCCGCCAGCGCGGCAAGCGGGTCCGTGAGGACTCGATCCAGCGCTTCAAGGGTCTCGGCGAGATGAACGCCGAGGAGCTGCGCGTGACGACCATGGACGTCGAGCACCGCGTCCTCGGCCAGGTCACCCTCGACGACGCCGCCCAGGCCGACGACCTGTTCTCGGTCCTCATGGGCGAGGACGTCGAGGCCCGCCGCGCGTTCATCCAGCGCAACGCCAAGGACGTCCGCTTCCTCGACATCTGAGTCGGTCTCAGCTGACCGCACCAGGAAGGATCTTCACCAGCAATGGCCGACGAGAACACTCCTGTCACCCCTGAAGAGGGCGGCGACGTCGTCATGCGGATCGAGCCCGTCGGGCTCGAGACCGAGATGCAGCGCTCGTACCTCGACTACGCGATGTCCGTCATCGTGGCCCGCGCCCTGCCGGACGTCCGGGACGGTCTCAAGCCCGTCCACCGCCGCGTCCTGTACGCGATGTACGACGGCGGCTACCGCCCCGAGCGCGGCTTCTACAAGTGCGCCCGCGTGGTCGGCGACGTCATGGGCAACTACCACCCGCACGGCGACTCCTCGATCTACGACGCCCTGGTGCGTCTCGCCCAGCCGTGGTCGATGCGCATGCCGCTCGTCGACTCCAACGGCAACTTCGGCTCCCCGGGCAACGACCCGGCGGCCGCCATGCGCTACACCGAGTGCAAGATGGCGCCGCTGTCGATGGAGATGGTCCGTGACATCGACGAGGAGACCGTCGACTTCACGGACAACTACGACGGCCGCTCCCAGGAGCCGACCGTCCTGCCGGCCCGCTTCCCGAACCTGCTGATCAACGGCTCGGCCGGGATCGCGGTCGGCATGGCGACCAACATCCCGCCGCACAACCTGCGCGAGGTCGCGGCCGGTGCCCAGTGGTACCTGGAGAACCCGGAGGCCTCGCACGAGGAGCTCCTGGACGCCCTCATCGAGCGCATCAAGGGCCCCGACTTCCCGACCGGCGCGCTGGTCGTCGGCCGCAAGGGCATCGAGGAGGCGTACCGCACGGGCCGCGGCTCGATCACCATGCGGGCGGTCGTCGCGGTCGAGGAGATCCAGAACCGCCAGTGCCTGGTGGTCACGGAACTGCCGTACCAGACCAACCCCGACAACCTCGCGCAGAAGATCGCCGACCTGGTGAAGGACGGCAAGGTCGGCGGCATCGCGGACGTCCGCGACGAGTCCAGCTCGCGCACCGGCCAGCGCCTGGTCATCGTCCTGAAGCGGGACGCGGTCGCCAAGGTCGTCCTGAACAACCTGTACAAGCACACGGATCTGCAGTCGAACTTCAGCGCCAACATGCTGGCCCTGGTCGACGGCGTGCCGCGCACCCTCTCGCTGGACGCGTTCATCCGCCACTGGGTGACGCACCAGATCGAGGTCATCGTCCGCCGGACCAGGTTCCGGCTGCGCAAGGCCGAGGAGCGGGCGCACATCCTGCGCGGTCTGCTCAAGGCGCTGGACGCCATCGACGAGGTCATCGCGCTCATCCGGGCCAGTGACACGGTCGACATCGCGCGCACGGGCTTGATGGACCTCCTCCAGATCGACGAGATCCAGGCCAACGCCATCCTCGAGATGCAGCTGCGCCGACTCGCCGCCCTGGAGCGCCAGAAGATCATCCAGGAGCACGACGAACTCCAGGCGAAGATCACGGAGTACAACGAGATCCTGGCCTCGCCGGTCCGCCAGCGCGGCATCGTCAGCGAGGAACTCGCCGCGCTCGTCGAGAAGTACGGCGACGACCGCAAGACCATGCTGGTGCCCTACGACGGTGACATGTCCATCGAGGACCTGATCGCCGAGGAGGACATCGTCGTCACCGTCACGCGCGGCGGCTACGTCAAGCGCACCAAGACGGACGACTACCGGGCGCAGAAGCGCGGCGGCAAGGGCGTACGGGGCACGAAGCTCAAGGAAGACGACATCGTCGACCACTTCTTCGTCTCCACCACGCACCACTGGCTGCTGTTCTTCACCAACAAGGGCCGCGTCTACCGGGCGAAGGCGTACGAGCTTCCCGACGCCGGGCGTGACGCGCGTGGACAGCACGTCGCCAACCTGCTGGCCTTCCAGCCGGACGAGTCGATCGCCGAGATCCTCGCCATCCGCAACTACGAGGTGGCGCCGTATCTGATCCTGGCCACCAAGGGCGGTCTGGTGAAGAAGACGGCTCTGAAGGATTACGATTCGCCGCGTTCCGGAGGTGTCATCGCGATCAACCTCCGGGAAACGGACGACGGTTCGGACGACGAACTGATCGGAGCCGAACTCGTTTCGGCCGACGATGATCTGCTTCTGATCAGCAAGAAGGCGCAGTCGATCAGGTTCACGGCCACGGACGAAGCACTCCGTCCCATGGGCCGCGCGACCTCGGGTGTCAAGGGCATGAGTTTCCGTGAGGGAGACGAGCTGCTCTCGATGAATGTTGTTCGACCCGGTACGTTCGTGTTCACTGCCACAGACGGTGGGTACGCGAAGCGGACCGCCGTCGACGAGTACCGCGTCCAGGGTCGCGGCGGCCTCGGCATCAAGGCCGCCAAGATCGTGGAGGACCGGGGTTCTCTCGTCGGCGCGCTGGTGGTCGAGGAGACCGATGAGATCCTCGCCATCACACTGGGCGGCGGTGTGATTCGTACGCGAGTCAACGAGGTCAGGGAGACGGGCCGTGACACCATGGGCGTCCAACTGATCAACCTGGGCAAGCGCGATGCCGTCGTCGGTATCGCACGTAACGCCGAGGCGGGGCGCGAGGCGGAGGAGGTCGACGGCGAGGACGCCGTCGACGAGACCGCCGAAGGCGCCGCGACCACCGGCACGGACGAGGGTGAGGCGCCCTCGGCCGAGTAGCACGAGGAGTGAGTCACGTGAGCGGAGCCACGGGCGCCGGACCGTCCAGTACCCCTTCCGGTACGGACACGGACGACGGCGGTCGTGGCTCCGCCGCGCGTACGAACGCTGCGCGTACGACCGACGCGCACGCCACGGACGGGCGGGGCACGGACGGGCGGGCGACGGATTCGCACACGACCCAGCTCAAGGCGATCAAGGTGCCCGCCAAGGACTCTCCCTCGCCCGACGCACCTGGATCACAGGGGGGAACTGTGACGGACACCCGAGGCCCGCAGACCCAGCAGTACGCGGCCGGCGCGGGCCCGGCTGCTCCGGGCCCACAGCCGCAGCCGCCGGCCCAGCAGCCGCCGTCGCCGCTGCCGGGGGAACGCCGGCCGGAACAGGCCGCGGGCCCTTACCACCCGCCGCAGGCCTACCCGGCGCAGGCCGCCGCCACCGGCGCCGTACGCCGGCCGCGCACCGGCGCGCGCACCACGCCGCGCACCCGCAAGGCGCGGCTGCGGGTGGCCAAGGCCGACCCGTGGTCGGTGATGAAGGTCAGCTTCCTGCTCTCCATCGCGCTCGGCATCTGCACGATCGTCGCGGCCGCCGTGCTGTGGATGGTCATGGACGCGATGGGCGTCTTCTCGACGGTCGGCGGCACGATCTCGGAGGCGACCGGCTCGAACGAGTCCAACGGCTTCGACCTGCAGTCGTTCCTCTCCCTGCCCAACGTCCTGATGTTCACGACGATCATCGCGGTTATCGACGTCGTCCTCGCGACGGCCCTCGCGACGCTCGGCGCGTTCATCTACAACCTCTCCGCGGGCTTCGTCGGCGGCGTCGAGCTGACGCTCGCCGAGGACGAGTAAGAGGACGAGTAAGCGGCCCTGACTATCGATTTTGGGACTGCCCCGGTCGTGCGCTAATCTTCAGGAGTCAGCGCGCGGGACACACACCGCAGAGCGCGGCGGGGCTATAGCTCAGTTGGTTAGAGCGCATCCCTGATAAGGATGAGGCCACAGGTTCAAATCCTGTTAGCCCCACCAGCGAAAAGACCCCCGGTCCACTAGGGCCGGGGGTCTTTTGACACCCATCGTTGACACCAACAGCGGCGGTCAGCCGATGAGCGGATCTTCCAGAAGCTCCGCGAGCATCGCGACCGCTTCCCGCTCGCTGTCGCCGACGACGTGGGTGTACACGTCCATGGTCATGCTGATCTGGCTGTGCCGAAGGATCGCCTGGGCAACCTTGGGATGCACCTTCAGGAAGGCCAGCAGCGAGCCACAGGTGTGCCGCGCGAGTCGAACTGTGATGCGGCGCACGCCGGCACGCTGCACGAGACGGTTGAAGGCACGGGAGAAGCCCACCGGGTCGGTCAGGCCGCCACGCTCGGACGAGAAGATCACGTCATGATCCGGCTCTTGGTGCCAGTCCTCACCCACGATCTTCCGTTCCAGCTCCTGAAGCTCCCGGCGCTCCTCCAGGGCACGAGCGCAGAACTCGGGAAGCGGCAGGGTGGCCTGTGACGAGTCCGTCTTGAGATCCTTGAGGATCAGGCCCACCCCCTTCTTGCGCTGCACCTGCTTGACCGGCGTGAACTGGCGGCCCTCGAAGTCGACGTCTTGCCACCGCAGACCGAGCAGCTCACTCCGCCGCAGGCCGAGGACAAGCACCAGGACACAGGCCGCATAGAAGCGGTGAGCCCGGACCGCGCGGAGGAACGTGATCGCCTCACGGGCGTTCCATGCCGTTCCCTTGTCCTTGCTGACCTTGGGCATGTCGACCAGCAAGGCGACGTTGCGCGTCAGGATCTCTTCCTTGATCGCTCGGTTCAGGGCATTCCGCAGCGTGCGGAGCACCTCGAACCGCGTTGCGGCGGGAACCTTCTCCCGCGTGAGCGTCGCCATGAAGGCCCGCACCTGAGCAGCCGACAGACGAGCGAGCGACTTTTTCCCCAGGTGTGGACGAAGGTAGAGGCGCACCTTGGACTCGTACTTCTCGTAGGTGTTGTCCTCCCGGACCGGCTTCACGATGTGCTCAATCCAGTAGTCGAGCCACTCCCCGACCGACCAGGCCCGAGAAGGCACAGGGATGCCGTTGCGCTCCTGATCCTGGAGCTTGCCAAGCTTCTCGTTCGCTTCGTCCCACGTGGCGCCGTAGACGGTCTTACGGACGCGGTTGCCGTCCGTGTCGGTGACGTACGCGCGGCCCATGTAGCGGCCGTCCGCCCGCCTTGAGATCGTGCCCCCGCCGTTGGGGCGCCTCTTGGCCATCAGGCAGCCCTCTCGATCTGTCCTCGGATGAAGTCCGCGACCGCATCGGCCGGGATACGACGGCAGCCGTCGACTTTGATCGAGACCAGGCGGTGGGTGCGGATCAGGTCGTAGACCTTGGTCCGGCTGAGCTTGAGCCGCGCCATGACTTCCGAAACCTTCAGCAGCTCGGGGGCGGCGGTGGCGGCGCTCATGCGGCGGCTCCTTCCTGGTCGAGCAGGGCGGGTAGTTCCTCGCGGGCGATCTCGCGGTTGTGCTCGATGTCCCGGCGGATGTTGGCTGCGAGCCAGGATTCGCCGGGGGTGTGGCCGTGGCCGGCGTAGGTCCAGTGGGCGAGGGTCAGCGTGGTTGCCTCCGGGTTGTCATCGGGGTCGGGTAGGCCGAGTGCTTGGCGTTGCTGGGCGGCGCGGTAGTCGGCGCGGACCTGGCGGAGGGCGCCGAGGGTGGTGGAGTAACGGCGGGACTTGGTGGAGAAGTGGCCTCGGAAGCCGAGCATGTGTGCCCAGTCGCGGAGCTTGCGGTCGGGGTAGAGGGCGTGGAGGTCGAGGCAGGCCGCGATCAGCCGGGCGGGGTGGTCGGGTACCTCGAGCAAAACCAGGGCCTCTTTGTTGCCGATGCGGCGGTCTACGGTGCCGGTCGTCTCGGCCGCCTTGGTGGCGTACTTGGCGACGTAGGAGGCAACGGCCGCTTCGGTGATCTCCTCGCCGTGGCCGAAGGCGCCGATCGTCTGCACGTCGAGCTGTGTGCCCCAGCGCAGGGTGCGGGCCGGCTGGTCCCCGGCGGGGTCGACGTCGACCGCGACGCGGGCAGCGGCGGCGTGGATCGCGTCGGTGAGCAGGTCGAGGGTGGCCCAGGCCGGCGGCGGATCGTCGGGCCCGTCCGGTCCGTCGAAGCGGATGACGGCATGGAAGTGCACGGCCCCGCGTTTCTGATATTCGGCGACCTTGCCGAAGGAGATCCGGGACTGTTCGCGGGCGGCTTTCTGCGTGAGGCCGGCGCGGCGGGCGATCTCGCGTCGGAGGTAGATCGTGAAGTAGCGCCACAGTTCCGAGGCGTGGTTGTTCCACAGCACCGCGCCCGCGTAGTCGTACGCCTCGGGGTCGAGGGGGGTGCCGAGTTCGGGGGCGTCCTCGCCGTGGCGGATGCCGCAGCGGCAGGGCCGGCTGCCGGGCCGGTTGTGGACCGGGCCGAAGGACGGTGCGGTGAGGGTGGCGAAGACGCGGGGATGGTCGCGGATGGTGTCGGGGGTGCCTTTGGCGGGGTCGCCGACGAGGCCGGCGCGGATGAGGTGGTAGGTGTCGCCGGCGTAGGTCCAGGCGCAGGCCGGGCAGCGCGAGGCGCGGCGGTTGCCGCAGGCGATGCGGAGCATGCCGCCCGGCTCGTGCTCGGTCGTGTAGGCGTGCAGCACGGTCTTCGTGGCGGGGTCGATGGTCTTGGTGCCGCCCATGAGGCGGATCGGGTCGGAGCATCCGCCGGTGCGGCGGATCTGTTCTTGCCAGCGGTCGAAGTGGGCGGAGCCGGCCACCCTCAGCACGTCGGTGAGGGTGGCCGCATCCAGTCCCGCCAGGGTGGCGGTGTCACTCACGCAGCCACCTCCAGCCGGGAGGCGAGCAGGGCGCGGCCGATCCATTCGGTGTAGGCCGGGGGGATGCACTCGCGGATGCCGTCGCGGTTCATCCAGGGCACGCCCATGACCTGGCGGGCGAGGGCGACGCCGGAGAAGTTGCCGATGAACTGGCCGTAGTGGCCGGGCGGGACGGGGCGGCCCATCTTGGCCTGCGGGGCGGTGTGCCGGGGGTGGCGGGGCTGGACGAGGTGGAAGCCGCCGCCGATCTCGAAGTAGCGGTGACGGTAGGTGGCCAGGCCGAACATGCCCCCGCACAGCAGGACCGGAGTGCGCAGCTTCGGCAGTGCACCGCGGACGTTCTCAATGACGAACGGTCGGCCGGTCGCCTCCAGTGCGGTACGGGTCGGGCCGATCAGGTCCGGGTGGTCGTTGCCCTGAAGACGCTGGCAGTCGCTGTCGAACTGGCAGGGTGGGGAAGCGTGGATGAAGTCGAATTCCGCGCCGTGCTCGCGGACGAAGGCGAGCGCGTCAGCCTGGATGAACGTGTAGGGGTAACGGGGCTGCGGGGCGAGGTCGACTCCGGTCACGTCGAACCCGGCATCGGCGTAGCCCTTGGCGGCGCCGCCCTGGCAGCAGTACAGGTCCAGAACCCTCAGCCGGAGGCTGGTCATGGCCGTCACCTCCCGGCCCGGACGAGGGCGGCACGGTGCGTGAGCCCGGTGCCCTGGCAGGCGTGGCAGACGACGCGGAGCAGGACGCGGGAGCCGTCGGGGTGGCGGTCGCCAGTCGTGATCGCGACGACGGGGAAGCCGCCGCAGTTGCGGCAGACCGGACGGTTCGAGGCGCGGGCAGGCATGATGAAGGTCCCCTTTCGGGTCCGTTGGATCGGGAAGGTGGGAAGCCGTCCGGGGCGGCGGTTCTTTGGCGAGAGAGCCGCCCCGGACGGGCACTATTTCTTGAGCGTGCGTGGTTCCTTCTTGCGCCTGATCGTGTAGCTGACGCCGCAGGTGGCCGACAGGACCGAGACGATCGACGCGGCGACGATCTGTGCGACGAACGCGATCACCAGCAGCACCGCGACGGAACCGGCGGTGATCAGCAGGGTCAGGACGATCGGGCCGGTGTAGGAGCGGGGAGCCTGCTGCACGATGACGACCTGCCTCATGTCGGTGCCGGGCGGGATCTGCCGGTATAGGTCGGCGGGGATGTGCCCGGCGCGAAGCTGATCCTCGGGCAACTGCATGACCAGGTCTCCTCTCGCGTCAGGCGGTGCAGCGGTGGGTGCGGGCGGCGAGTTCAGCGGCCGAGCGGTCGCGGTGTTCGGTGGAGAACCCGCAGTCGGGGGCAGTGCACGCGGCGGTGTGCTTGGTCTGGCCGCGTCCGTTGTTGAACGTGCCGACCCTCACCGGGCCGATGCGGATCACGTCGTAGAAGCGGTTCGGGCGCACGGGTGAACCTCCTTGTGAATTAGGCGAGTTGGGCGGCGATGGCGCCGGCAAGGTCTTCCGGGATGCCGAGCCGGGCGCGCAGGGTGGCGGTGTCGATGTCGGACCCGGTGCGGGTGCGGTGTTCGGTGGCGACCTTGCGCGCGTGGTCGACCAGGGCCGGGGGCACGGTCATGGCCGGTGCCGCTTCGGGCAGAGCCGGGGCCGGTTCCAGCGTGGTGATCTCCGGCGCCGGGGCGGATGCCTCGGGGCGGTCGAGGTCGACAACCGGCGCAGACCGGGGCGCCGGGGCCGGGATGTGGTCGGCTGGTTGGTGGGCGAGGAGGGTGCCGCCGAGGAAGGCGAGCGCGGGCCAGCCGGCGACGAGGATGCGTAGCCAGTCGGGTACGTGGTCGAGGTCGAGGAGTCCGGCGGTGGCGATGTTGGCGCCGAGGGATGCGACCAGGGCGATCAGGAACCAGAACCAGGCCAGCCCTGAGCGTTCGGTGCGCAGTCGGCGCCACACGGCGACCAAGAGCAGGTCGACCGAGACGGGGTAGGCCCAGGCCTTCCAGCCGGTCTGTCCGGCCGCTTCGGCGAGGTCGTGCAGGTGGGCGAAGGACAGGGCACCGGCGATCACGGCCTGAACGAGTACGGCGTCCGGGCGAACCGAGCGGGTCATGTCCTCACCTCCTTCAGGGGGTTGGGGTTCAGCCGGTGGTGGCCTCTCCGGAGCCGAGGCAGGCCAGGCACAGGCCGGTCTGTCGACCGACGACCCGTTGCCTGCGGCCGACGCGGACGGTGCGGGAGACCTCTCCCGTGCCGTGGCAGGTCGGGCACTTGACCGGCTTCGGTTCGGCGGTCGGCGGGCGGGCGGGCTTCTTCGCGGTGGCCATGGTCACCGCTCCTGGCCGGGGTACTGGGGGCCGTCGGTGGGGTCGTAGCCGGGCGGGAAGAGGCCGGGCGGCGGCTCGGGAAGCGACGCGGCCAGGCTCGGGCCGATCACGCCGACGAACACCTGGTCCGCGTCGCTGGTCTGGGAGTACAGGGCCAGGTCGGCCAGCATCCCGACGGTGCGGGCGAAGTCCTGACAGGGCGCGCACATGCGGTTTCCTCCTGTTTCGGGCATGGCTCGGGTAGGGACCTGACGCGAGGCGGTCACGCCGACCGTGGAGCGGGGGTGTGGTGAGCGGGCTACGGCCGCACGAGCGGCGGAGCGGTCGGCATCGGCGGTACGGCGGCGAGCTGTGCGACCGGCCGGAAGGGTGCCAGGAACGGCAACTGCGGTGTGAGGTGGGCGAATTCGCGGCAGACGGCCGCCGCCTGAGCCGGGGTGATCTCGGGGGTGCGGATACGGGACCAGTAGCCCGAGGCGTCGCCGGCTACCGCGACACCGGGCCGATCCGCGCGGATGCCGGTCACGGAGACCACCGCATCGGGTGCGATGTCGCCAAGGCCCATCTCGGCGGTCTGCTTGTCGTTGACGCGGTGCACCACACGGCCGGTGAGCTGGGCACGCAGGGCGGTTGCGCCCTTGCCGAGGTCGGAGCCGAAGCGCTGCCCGCACACCTCCAGATAGATGCCGACCGCGCGGGCCATCTGACCGAGCCGGACCAGTTGCATGACCGTGCGGTCGCGAGCCGGTTCGTCCTTGCGGGACATCACCAAGAACAGCTCCGCCACCTCGTCGATCAGCACGACCAACGGCACCGGCCGCACCTGATCGGGCAATTCCCACAGATCGGAGACACCGTAGAGAGCGAGCAGGTCGAAACGGTCTTCCATCTCCGTAACCAGCGCGTCGACCAGGCGGCCGGCGGAGTCGCGGTCGGTGGCCAGGGCCGAGAGCGGGGGGCGTAGCGGGACTGTTCGACACCGCGCTTGCAGTCGATGCCGACCAGGCCCACCGGCAACTGGGCCAGCCCCTTGATCAGGTTGCGCTGATACATCGACTTGCCCGACCCGTTGGCGCCCAACGTCAGCGCCATGGGCATCTTGCGGTAGTCCCGCTCGAAGACCGTGCCGTCCTCCCGCAGCGCCACCGGCACCACCAGGTCACGGGGGACGGCCTTGCGCGGCATCCGCACCCGCTTGAGCACGTCGTAGCCGGTCATCCGCACCTCGACATACCCCGGCTTGGTCTCTGCGACCATCACCGAGTGCACCCCGAAGGCATGCCGCAGACGCTCCGAGGACGCGGCGAGGTCGGCGGGCTCCAAGCCGGCGGGAAGCCGCAGGGTGACCCGTAGGCCGGTCGAGGTCGGGCGGACCCGGCGGACCTTCGGCGGCACCGGCCGCACCTCGCTGCGAGCAACGTTGCGCTGGACGAAGGCGCGGAAGCCGGACGGCTGCACCGTCAGCCCGCACACCTCCATCGTGTTGCGGTAGCTCCAGGCGAACCGGACCCGGGTGGCCGGGAGGCCGACCAGCGACCAGTACAGGCGCGGGGCACGGTACTTGGCGTAGCCGATGCCGCCGGCCCCGGCCGCTAAGCCCCCGGCCTCCACCCAGGTTGCGAGGTCGGTCATGGTCAGGCCGCCGTCGCGATCGCGACCGCACGGAACGAAATCCCGTGCCGCTTCTGGCCGTTGAACTCGTTCTCCCAGTCCCGCGCCTTGAGCCCGACCACCCGCACCGGCATGCCCGGCGCCAGGCCCTCGGGAAGACCCGTCTGGGGGATCGTCACCTGGTAGAGGTTGCCCTCCCCCTCGTCCGAGACCAGCAGGCCCACCGTGTGCAGGGGCACCTGAGTCTCGCGGTCGATCGCGATCTCACCGGTCTGCTTGTTGACCAGCTTCGGCGCCGGCGCGGTCGCCACGAACACCACAGCGGTCGAAAGGTCGATCTTGAAGGACGGCATGAACGCGTCTCCTCTGTACGGCAGTTGAGCCACCCGATCACTTCGGGTAGCAGCTTCACTACGACCGTACTCACAGAAAAACTGCGAGTCAACAGAAAACCTGCGACTAGTAGTAGTTCTTCGAGTCTGCGAGACTGAGTGCGACGACAAGGAGGACGTAATGGCCAACTTTGGGCTTTTTGTTCGCTTCACGCTCCGCGAGGGCGCGGGCGAGGCCTTCGACGCGCTGATGCAGGAGACAACCGCGGGCATCCGGGCGCATGAGCCAGGCACGCTCGTCTATGTGTGCCACCAGGTCGAGGGCGCACCCAATGAGCGGATCTTCTTTGAGGTCTACGCCGATCACGCCGCGTTCGAGGAGCACGAGCGCCAGCCCCACACTCGTCACTTCCTTGCGGAGCGTGCCAAGTACGTCGAGAAGACCGAGGTGGACCGCCTTGAGCCGTACGCCGGCAAGTACCCCACCGGGGTCGAGAAGTGACGAGTGCCGACACCAAGGCCTTCGGCCAGAGGGTCAAGGAACTGCGCCGCGAGGCAGGCATGTCGCAGAGCGACCTTGCTGCTGCCATGGGGCGCTCGGAAAGCTGGGTGTCTCAGGTCGAGCGAGGCGTGCAGCCGGTAGAGCGCCTCTCGGTACTTCAGGCTCTTGCCGATGCGCTCAAGGTGTCCGTACGCGAAGTACGCCCCGAAGCCGCTCCCACGGAGGCGACGGAACCCGAAGAGCAGTCGCCGAATAACGACCTTGACGGTCTCCGCGTAGCCCTCACCGGGCACCCAGCACTGGGCAGTCTGTTCGAGCAGCCGCCAACTGGGCCGGTGCCATCGCTTGCCGAGTTCCGGCAGAGCGTCGAGGACGCTTGGGCGCTGACCCATGCATCGAGTTATGCGGCGCTGAGCGACCACCTTGTCAGGCTGTTGCCGAGCATCGAGGCCGCCGTACGCCATGCGCCGGCAGGTGAGCGTGCCGAGCTACATGCCCTTCGCGCCAAGGCGTACCAGGCTGCTGCCTCTAGCTTCACGCGGCAGGACCAGGCGGATGCCGCGTGGATCGCAGCCGACAGAGCGCTACAGGCGGCTGAACTCGCTGGGCAGCCGCTGGAAGTGGTCGCGAGTCTCTTCCGTATGTCGCATGCCTTCATGCGCCAGCAGCACATGGAGCAGGCCGAACAGGCGGCGAGTTCTGCCTTGGCTGTGTTGGACCCGAGGGCAGCGGCCCCGGCATGCCCACCGGAAGAGCTGTCGCTTGTCGGCGCCATGAACTTGGTCCTTGCAGTGATCAACGCCAGGGAGGGCAACCGGGGGCGCACCCATCAGCACATCGATCGGGCGCGAGAGATCGCGGCGCGATTGGGTGAAGACCGGAACGACTTCGACACGGAGTTCGGGCCGACCAACGTTGAGATCCACGCCATGAGCACAGCAGTCGAGTTGGGCGACGCCGGCCTTGCCCTGGAGGTAGCTCAGCAAGTCGACGCATCAGGGCTTTCGCCTGAGAGGCAGGCCCGTTTCCTGCTAGATGTAGCGCGGGCGCACGCGCAGCGACGGCACGTCGGGGAGGCCACAGCCGCACTCTTGGAAGCCGAGGCTCTAACGCCCGAGCAGGTACACGATCACCACTTGGCCCGCGAGGTCATCCGTGACCTGATCCAGCTCTCAGGCACTCGTGTTCCTGATGCGCTTCGCGACTTGGCCGAGCGGAGCGCAGTCGGCTAGTTGATGTTGTTACAGGTTTCTCTACCTCATCAAGCCCCGCCCGTCCGGGCGGGGAGGGTGGTGATCCCTTCCGATCCACAGCCTGTGGAGGCCAACCGACCTCAGCCGTGGCGCACTCGGGATAACAAGACTCCACAGCTCCACCACGAGACACCGCAGTATCTCTGTGCCTCATGACCTCAGAGCAGCACCCGAGCCTCCGAGTCCCAGACCTACGGCGTCATGGTCCAGGGCGGGGGCTCTTGGCCTCTCGGCCATCCGGTCGCGCTGTCTCCTTGGCTCTTCCGGCCGCCGCTACGAGGACCACACCCCACCGGCCCGCACTGCGGCGGCGCGGGGCTCGGGGCCGGGGCTTCGCTCCCGCCTTCGGCTCCGCGCCGCCCCGGCCCCGGCCCCGCGCCACCTTCGATGCCCCGGGGTGATCCCCGTTTCACGCTCTGGCCCGCCAAGGGCCGATGCGACCGGACCGAGCCTGATCCCCGCTCATGGCCCACACCACCAGGCCAGACCTCAGAACAATGGCATCGCATTACGGTTGACAGCACCTGATCTTCGCGAACCCTCACAGACACTTTGACTCAAAAAGCAGGCGCGCCACGGCTGAGGTCGGTTGGCCTCCACAGGCTGTGGACCAGGAAAGATCGAGTTGTGTGTGCGTCTGCCTGGATGAGGGTGAGGTCAGAACCATGCCTCCGGCGGGGGATCGGCCGGCACCGGGATGGAGGGGGCGCCGTTGCCGACCGAGGGTCTGTAGGGGTGAGGGTGGTGGGGCTCCCATCCCGTCCACCATCGACCCAGGCAAAGCCGAGCAGACGCGGCCCATGGCGTCCAGGTCGTTCGTACAGTGGCGCGCTCCACCTGGACGCCATGAACCACGCCCGCTCCACGGTGTGTGGGTCGACGGCGGACGGGATGGGAGCGGGGGAGGGTGGTGGGCGGTGAGAGTCTGCCATCGCACCCTCCTGTCCCTTCAGCGAGGCTGGTGTGCCGGGGGCTCGCTGCCGAGAGGCGTCGGGGATTGGGTGACGACAGGGACTCCACCCATTGGCCTGGGTATCTCATTGTCGGACCCCGTTCCCGCGCCAAGCAGCCAGGCCAGTGCCGTCACGACGATGCCGGCGGCAGCAATCGCGGCTCCCAGATCTCCTCGTATCGGCGCCCCCTGCGGATCTCGCGACGAATGCCGAAAGACCAAGTGGGCGACAAAGCACGCCACTAGGAAGATCGCCATGGGTACCGCGCCAACGGTTACTGTCACTTACGGGCCTCCAGGTCCCTGGGCTCGCCCGTCGCGACTCCACATCCGCGGGCGGGCCCTAGCTCCAGACCCTCCCGAGCACAGAGAGGGCCACCACCCCTTCAGCGGGGAGCAGCGGCCCAGACAGCAAAAAGGCCCAACTCTCCATTGAAGGAGCTTGGGCGCAGGAACGACAAAAAGATGATGGCTCGCCGCCACGCGCCGACCGAATTGACACCACACTTCCGTCCGCGGCAATAAGTCGCTGCTGCTCAGATGGCCTATAGGCCCGTGTCGCCGGGCCGCGGATCACTCCAGAGGTCCCGCAAGGTCTCGATGAGTCGGTTCAGCTCATGCTCGCCTCTGAAGTCGTGGGTCTGGTGCAACAGATCTAGTAGTGCCAAGGCGGTTGCTCGAACCTCCTTCGTATGGCGACGCGTCAAGTGGATGTCACCCATCATGTGAGCATGTGTCAGCTTGCTGGCGGTCTCTCCGGTCCGTATGAACTGCCGAACAAGAGGATCTATCCGCTTGCTGTTTGCTGCCCCCCACGCCTTTCGGCATCGATCTGAGCAGAAGTGCCTAAGACGTCCCGTTGCGGGTTGTTCGATCGCTGCGGAGCAATGTGCGCACGAAGACGGCGCGGTGCCTCGGAGGCTGTTGTACGCCTTCGCCGCAGCACGTTGGCACTTACGTGAGCAGTACAGCTTTGGGCGACCGATCCAGTTACTGGGGAAAGCAGTCTCGCACTGCTCGCAATGTCTCTCGACCTCCGGCCTGAAGTTCACGCCACCACGCTAAGCGCGGTTGGGCCTGCGGTACAGCAGTGAAGTACAGCAAACCGCCCCGACCGCAGGCGACCGTTCGCAGCCCTGAACAGCCGCGCGACAAGCCCAGGAGACCTCAGCAACCCTCGTGCCTGTAGTTCGCATCCAGGGGCGGCTTGCCGTAAGGCGTACGCGGGGCACTGTTCTCGGCGCATGGATGGCGCTCGGCCGGTTTGACTCGGTCATTAAGACTCCGCCGACCTCGTGCGGATATGCGGTCTATGATGCGCTTTATGGTGGTAAAGGCCATTCTCGCCGGAAGTCCTGTCGACCTCGATGCGCTCGTTGACGCGTTCCGTGAAGGTGA
Organism: Streptomyces sp. GKU 895; assembly: GCA_002027195.1. Lineage (GTDB taxonomy): Bacteria > Actinomycetota > Actinomycetes > Streptomycetales > Streptomycetaceae > Streptomyces. The sequence goes on from MWJO01000009.1 coordinate 119,652, forward strand.
CCCCCGCGTGGTTGCTGACGACGACGGCTACTACTTGACCTCAGCGGAGTTTGACGGACTAAGCAACGGATCCGAGTTCTCTCAGGCTGCGTCCTCGATGCTCCAAGGAATCAACGGGGTGGCGCGTGCTCTGGACGGCAGCTATCGCCCGGTGAGCCTCGCGGGGCGATTCGTCGACGGGTCAGGTATCACGCACGTCGTTGCGCCGCCGGATACTGCTGAAGCGCGGGATCATGCCCTGCCGCCCGTGATCCGAGGTGAACTAGGGCAGTCCGTTGCAGGCCCACCCGGTCCAGCATACTTCGAACTCGCCAAAACCAGCCCAGACGTCGCAAAAGCACAGGCGATCCTAGGCAAGCCCCTCGCATCGCTCGACTGGTACGACCTCTACAAGCTGTACGAGATTGTTCGTAGGGCCGCAGGGGGTGATGGTGGGCTCGAATCCAAGGGCTGGGCAGGCAAGAAGGAGCTCAGTTCCTTCAGAATCTCCGCAAATCATCCTGACCTCAGCGGAGAGGATGCGCGTCACGCGGTCATGGGGAACCAAGCACCGTCGTACAGCACGTCACTAGCCGAGGGTCGCGCACTCATCAGTCGACTCATGATTGCTTGGTGGGACGAGCTCGATGCCGCTACCTGATGCGTGCTCACGGACTGAGTACGCTGAGTTGAGCTTGTCAAGGGTGCCGATAACCGCTGACACCAGTACCTGACACCAACAGAGTCGGACAGCGGCGGATGCAACCGAACGTCAACGGCCAGCCAGTGGAGGCGGGAGGCGAGTTGGCCGACGTTCCCAGGGCCCCGTGATCGACCTGATAAGGATGAGGCCACAGGTTCAAATCCTGTTAGCCCCACAGAACGAAGACCCCCAGTCGATCCGACTGGGGGTCTTTCGTATGTGCGGAAGTCGTCGTGCGGGTGGCATGCGAACGCCCGGTCGCTGGCGACGGGGGATGCACCAGCGACCGGGCTATGGCCAAGGCTAACAACGGTGATGGTGCTGGGGGAGGCGGCTGCTCGGGACCGGTGAGGTGTTGTGATGGGGATCACGTGATCCCGTCATTCCTCGCACGGGGGTTCATAGGAGAGTCGCGGCAGGTACTCGTGCCATTTCCCGGGCGTCAGGACGCCGCGCGTGGCCGCGCAGATGCGGCGGACCGCCGTGTCGGTGTCGAGGTTCCACAGCCGTACGGTGTCGACGCCGCTGGAGATGCCGAGCAGGTCGGCGTGCGGGCTGAAGGACAGGAAGCTGCCCGTCTTGCCGCCCGGGTTCATCGCCTGGCCGATGGGTGTCGCGAGCGCCGGGTCGGTGACGTCCCAGGCGCGGACCGTGTTGTCGTTGCCGCCGCTGGCGAGGGTGTCGCCGTCCCTGCTGAAGGTGAGGGACACGATCGCCTCGGTGTGTCCGGTGAGGACGGGGCCGACCTCGGACGCGTCGCCGGGGTGGGCGACGTTCCACAGGCGGACGGTGTCGTCGGCGCTGCCGCTGGCCAGGGTGCGGCTGTCGGGGCTGAACAGCAGGGAGTTGACGTACCCCTTGTGCCCGGTCAGCGGGGCGCCGAGCCGGGTGAGGCGGGCGGGGTCGGTGACGTTCCACAGCTGGATCGTGCGGTCGTCGTGGGCGGTTGCCAGGAGGCGGCCGTCCGGGCTGAACGCCAGCGCCTCGGGGCCCGGGAAACGGGTCCGCAGGGGGACCGGGCGGCCGTAGGGGACCGGGTGGCGGGGGTCGGCGACGTTGAACAGCTGCACCGCGTGGCTGCCTGTCAGGACCGCGAGGGTGCGGCCGTCGGGGGCGTACGCCAGCGCGCGGATGTCTCCCTCCCCCGGCCTGAAGGGCGCGGCCAGCCGCCTGGGCCGGTCGGGGTCGGTGACGCTCCACAGGCGGATGTTCTCGTCGCGGGCCGCCGTGGCGAGGACACGGCCGTCCGGGCGGAACGCGCCGAGCCTGCCGGTCATGTCCGAGGTGGGGAGCGACCACAGACGGACCTTGTTGTCGCCGTTGCCGGTGGCGAGCGTACGGCCGTCCGGGCTGAAGCCGAGTGCGTACATCTCCCCGCTCGCGCCGGACAGCGGCTTCCCGATCTGGGACGGGGACGCGGGGTTGGCGATGTTCCACAGGCTGGCCGTGGAGTCCGCGCTCGCGGCGGCGAGACGCGTGCCGTCGGGGCTGAACGCCACCGACCAGACGGGGCCGGTGTGCCCGGCCAGCGGGGTGCCCAGCGGCTCGGGCGCCCGCGGATCTGCCACGTTCCACAGGCGTACGGTGTCGTCCGTGCTGCCGCTGGCGAGGGTGCGGCCGTCCGGGCTGAACGCCACGGAGTGGATGATTCCGGTGTGCCCGGTCAACGGGCTGCCCAGCGGCTCGGGTTCGCGCGGGTCGCTCGTGTCCCAGCCGGATCGTGTCGTCGTCGCCACCGGCCGCCAGGGTCCGTCGTCCGGGCTGAACGCGACGGACCGCACGGCCTCGGTGGAGCCGGTGAGCGGTCTGCCGAGCGGCTCGGGGCGGGCGGGGTCGGTCCGTTCCACAGGCGGACGGCGTGGTCGTCGCCAAGGCCAGGTGCGGCCGTCCGGGCTGAACGCGACCAGGTAGATCGTGCCGCTGTGGCCGGTCAACGGGGCGCCGAGGGAACGCGGGTGGCCCGGCCGCCGTACGTCCCACAGGCGAATCGTTCCGTCATCCGAGGCGCTGGCGAGAGTGTGTCCGTCCGGGCTGAAGACCGCGCTGCTGACCCAGCTCGTGTGGCCGGTCAGGGGCTTGCCGAGCGGCTTGGGACGGCCGGGGTCGGCGACGTCCCACAGGCGGACGGTGCGGTCGTAGCTGGCGGTGGCCAGCGTGCGGCCGTCGGGGCTGAACGAGGTGAGGTAGACGGCGCCGGTGTGGCCGAGCAGCGGGGTGGCCAGCGGGGCGTTCGCCGCCGACAGCACGCGGCTGCGGGCGCCCTCGTCGTCCCCGCGCAGCCGGTGCGCGACCAGGGCGAGCTGCGCGGACAGCGAGGGATCGGTGTCCTCGAAGCGGTCCGTCTCGGCGACGACCTGCTCGAAGACGGCGTCGTCCCGCTGCTTCCACGCGATGACCGCCGCACAGACGGCGACGAGCGTGAGCGCGAGCAGCGCGGAGATCGCGGCCCGGCTGATCCACACCGTGCGCCGGCGCAGCCGTACCGAGGCCGCCAGGAACTCCACCGCGCTGCGGGTCAGGAAGGTGTCGCCGGCCGACTTGGCCCAGGTGTGGGCCTGTTCGAGGCGCGAGCCGCGGTACAGGAGCGCGGAGTCACGCTCGGAGGCCTCCCAGGACCTGCCGTCCTCCTCCAGGCGCTGGCGCAGCAGGTTGCCGCTGCGGTCCTCGTCGATCCACTCGCGCAGCCGCGGCCAGGCATGCAGGAGCGCCTCGTGGGTGATCTCCACGGTCTCCGCGTCCAGGGTCACCAACCGGGCCCGGACCAGCGCCTCCAGGGACTCCTCGGTCTTGTCGGGGTCAGCCGACTCCGCCGCCAGCTGACGCCGGGTGCCGCGCCTGCGGGTCGCCTGCGTGTCCTCGCTGAGCCGCACCAGCCGCAGCAGGAGCAGCCGCGCGGCGGTACGGGCGGCCGGGTCGAGCCCGGACCAGGCACGCTCGGCGGTGGCCGCCACGGCGCCCTGGATGCCGCCCGCCGCTCTGTACCCGGCCAGCGTCAGCCGCCCCGACTTGCGGCGCTGCCAGGTGGCCAGCAGCGCGTGGGAGAGCAGCGGCAGCACGCCGGCGTCGTGTGCCCCGCGCGGCCCGTCGGCGCTCACCTCCCGCACGATCAGCTCCGCGAGCCCCGGCTCCAGCTCAAGCCCCACGGCCTTCGCCGGGGCGGTCACTGCCTCGCGCAGTTCGGCGGCGGTCAGCGGGCCGAGCACCATGTGCCGGTGCTGGAGCGCGTCGGCGAGTTCGGGATGGGAGAGGCACTGCTCGTAGAAGTCGGCGCGGACACCGAGGACGACCAGCAACGGAGCCGGATCATCCGGGTCGTCCGGGCTGTCGCCGGGTGCGGACACGGCATGCAGGAGCTGGATGAACGTACGGCGGTCCGCCTCGTCGCCGCAGAGAGTGAACGTCTCTTCGAACTGGTCGACGATCAGGACAGGCCGGCCCGCGCCGGACGAGCCCTCGCCGGCCCACGCGCGCACGGCGCCCCGTACGGTCCGGGCGAATGCGGGGTCGGATGGGTCCGGTAGGGCGGGGGCCGGGGCGGCGGCGAGTGCGGGGTCGGACGGGTCCGGTACGGCGGCGAGTGTGGGATCGGGCGGGTCCTGGACCGCGGCGAGGGCGGGGATACGACGGGTCAGCTCGGCGAGCGGATCGGCGCCCGGCACGAGCTGGACCACCTCCCGGCCCCCGTCCGCCAGCGCGGGCACCAGACCGGCGTTGAGCAGGGAGGACTTCCCCGCTCCCGAGGCGCCCACGAGCATGATCAGTCCCCCGGTCCGCTCCGCGCACAGCAGCTGGGCGAGGAGGGCGTCGGTGCTGCGTTCGCGGCCGAAGAACCAGCGGGCGTCCTCCCGGCGGTACGAGGCGAGGCCGCGGTAGGGACACACGCCCGCCGCGGCCGGGGGTGGGGATTCGGCCGGCGGGCGCTCCTCGTCGTCGGCGCCGCTGATCGCCCGCTCCCACAGGTGCTGCCAGTGAGTGAGGTCGTAGAGCCCGGCGGAGACCGGGGTGGGCTGGGCGCGGCGCGCCTGGGGTATCAGGATGTGCAGGACGGCCGCGAGCGCGGTGAACTGTGCGGGTACGTTCCTCGCCCGGCGCCAGTCGCTGATCCGCTGCGCGGACACCCGTACGGGACGCCCCCGCTCATCGACGCGCTGGAGTCGGCCGACCGCCTCGGACACGCTCTTGAGGGGCGGGTTTCCGGCCTCCCGGTACAGCAGCGCGAGGCGTTCGGCGAAGACCGTGCGTGCCCCTGAGTCGGAACTCAAGGCCTCCACCCCTTACTTCCCTCGCCACTGGACATCCGGACCGGAAAACTCACTCTATAGGGCTGACCTGCGGAAAAGTCGACCCTTCAGGTCCGGAACCTCCCCGTCGGCGACACCAGGGGGCAGGATCAAGCCACCGCAACGCCTTGACTGTGTGTTGCCTGAGCTTCCGCCGGAGTAACCACCGGCCGCATCCGGACTGCCATGTTCCGGCCATCGCCCGGCCCACGCCGCCCTGGCGCAGGCCGACGCTGCCCCACGGTTCGGCACCGGTCCCCACGAGGGGAGGGACCGGTGCCGGACGATGGGGCGGTCCGGCGTGCTCCCCATAGGCGGAAGGCGTCAGCGGATGACGTCGTCGAGCGGAGACCTCGGCAGCAGGGCCCTCGGTGTCGTACGCCATGGAGAGGCGGCGCGTGCGCGCGCTCTTTCCTCTATGACGGACATACGGGCCTCGTATGACGGACATACGGGCCTCACGTTCGACCGGGTCCCTGTGCGGGGCGTGCGTGCGCGGAGCGTCGTGGGGCGACGGTGCGCGGAAGTCGTCGGTTCTTCGGTGGAGTGGTCGTCATCTGACGCCCAGTGCCCTTCCCGGCCGTGGGGCAACCGCTGCTCGCAGTGGGAGCGGTAGGCCTCCGGCGGGTAGCCGGCAGGGGGCGTGTACAGCCGTGGCGTCGAGTGGTGCGTGGGTCTTGCTGTGTCGAGTGGTACGTGGGTCCTGCTGTGTCGAGTGGTACGTGGGTCCTGCTGTTACGTCGGGGTCGTGCGCGTGGGCCGGGTGTTCAGCGGCCGTGCGGGGCGGCCGGCTCGGCCTGCGGGGCGGCGGCGGTGTCGTCGCAGAGGGCCGTCGCCTCGTCGGCCGACTCCGTGTCCGACGGGGAGCGGTGGCGGCAGCTCGGGGTCTTGCCGTGGGCCTCGGCCCGGATGCGCTGCTTCATCGTGGGCGGCAGGGACCTGGCATGGGTCAGGGACCAGGACCAGGCCGCGGCCCACGGGGTGAGCTCCGGGGTCGTGACCGGCGCGGTGCTGTTGCGCGTGGTGTCGGCCTGCGGCACGGCCGCCGCGGCGCTGGTGGTGACGAGTCCGAGCGTCGTGCACAGCGCCAGGAAGGCGGTGACGATCGCGGTCCACAGCTTCATGACCTTGTTCCGGTCCATGGTCCCTCTGCTTTCGGGTTGGGTGGTTCGCCTTGGGTATTTCGCCTTGGGTATTTCGGCTTGGGTATTTCGGCTTGGGTATTTCGGCTTGGGCGATTTGCGTACTTTCCTCATGATGTGTATGTGGGTCGCGAAAGCACGGACCGACGCCCATGGCGCGTCGATCTTCAGATGAACACCACCCGGATGGGCGCAAGGGGCCCGAAAACCGGAGCAGAGGGGAGGGATCGCGTCAAAGTCACCGTGTGTGGAGGTGTGATCACCCTCCGATCGGAGCGGCGTCATCCACTTCTACTGCGGTGCGGAAGGCGGAAGTTGAGGGGCTGACGCAGGTCACCGATCGGTATCGGACGGTGTGTATAGTCGGGCGCCAGAGGTCCCCTACGTCAAGGAAAGACGAGGTCGCGCGGTGAAGAAGCTTCTCCTGGTCGCACTGGCCGCCATCGGCGGGCTCCTCGTGTACCGCCAGATCCAGGCGGATCGCGCCGAGCAGGATCTGTGGACGGAGGCGACTGACTCCGTGCCCACGGGTTCGTGAGCACCGACACCCGATTCTGAACAGACCCCGGCCGCCGTTGCGGTCGGGGTTTTGCGTTGCCCGGCCTACGGGGTGGCCGGAACACGGGGGTGAGCGCCGGCCCGGCTGGGCAGGATGGGCCACGGTCCGGCGACGGTCCGATGACGGTCCGGTGATGAGGAAAGGTGGCGGGTTGCGGTGGGGCGGCGTACCGTGCGGTGGCGTTCTCGGCCGTGGACCGCTCTGCGTCCGGCACTCGTGGGAGTGGTCGTGGCGACTGTCACCCTGATGGGGCAGACGGCGTCGGTTACGGCCGAGGGGGCGAAGGGGACGACGGGGGCGAAGGGGGCGAAGGCCGACGGGTCGTACGGCTTCTCGTCCGATGATCAACCGGTCGACGGTGCCGCGGGTACCGGGGACGCCGAGCTCCTCGTCCCCGGCAAGACCTACAAGAGCTCCCTTCCGGCGGACGGCGACGTCTACTACCGCCTCGACCTCGACGACACCTCCGACGCCTACGTCTCCGTCACCGCCGTCCCGCGCGCGGGTGCGACGGTGACCGCGTCGGACGGCATCAGGGTGACCGTGCAGGACGCCGACAGCCGTAACTGCTCCATCGACAGCGATCTGATGGGTGCGGGGCGCAGCCCGCGGCCGGTCGTGGTGTCGGGGACGCGGGAGATCTCCCCCCGGCGGACGGCGTGCCAGGAAGACGGCTCCTACTACGTGATCGTCCACCGCATCGCCGGGACGGGCGGGACGCCGGACGACTGGGATCTGGAGCTGGCGCCGTTCCTGGAACCACGGCTCGAGAAGGCCGTGGGCACCACTCCGCCGTCGAGCCCGGACCCGGACTCCGACTCCCCCGGCGGCGTGACGGGCGCGGCCACACCCCGCTCCGGAGGCGCGGGCTTCGGCTCGGCCGCGCCGGTGCACCAGGGGGTCTGGAGGGCTGACATCTCCCCCGGCCAGACGCTCTTCTACGCGGTACCGGTCGCCTGGGGGCAACGGCTCGGCGCCACAGCCGAGCTGGGCAGCACGATACGCGGCGCCTATGTGGGCGGTGCCCTGACCATGTCCCTCTACAACCCCGCGCGCGGTCCCGTCACCGACGTGAGCTTCGGCTACAGCGGCAGCCAGAAGACGGCCGCCCTCCGCCCGGTGCCGCCCGTGGCCTACGCCAACCGCTACGACTCGTCCGGCGCGGTGCGCGGCATGCGGTTCGCCGGGTCGTACTACCTCGTCCTCCATCTCTCCGAGCAGATGGGCGAGGAGTTCGGTGCGGGGCCGTTCGGAGTGACGTTGCGCGTACGGGTCGACGGCTCGGCCGAGGCGGGGCCCGCGTATGCGGGGCGATTCCGGCCTCCGGGGCCTTTCGAGGTGGCGGCGCAGGGACCCGGTCCCGTTCAGGGGGTCGGCGTCGAGGACGAACAACTGGCAGGAGTAATAGAGCAGATCGAAGAAG
>MWJO01000090.1 GCA_002027195.1 Streptomyces sp. GKU 895
GGCCGGTGAGGTCGCGGCGTATCTGGACGACTACGTGATGGGGCTGCACCATCACCACTCGCTGGAGGACGAGCTGATCTGGCCCCTGCTGCGGGCGCGGGCCGCCGGGCAGGACGACCTGGTGGCCCGGATGGAGGACCAGCACGGCCACATAGACCGCACCTTGGCAGCGGTCGCCGAGTGGGCGCCGCAGTGGCGGGGCTCGGCCGACAGCGTCGCCGGGCAGGAGCTCGCCCTGGCGCTGGAAGGGCACCGTCTCGCCCTCCTCGACCATCTGGACGACGAGGAGAAGCTGGTCCTTCCGCTGGTCGCGGAGCATCTGACCGTCGCCGAGTGGGACGAGGTGGGCCGCCGCGGCCTGGAGACCCTGCCGAAGAACAAGGTCATGCTGGCCCTCGGCGCGATCCTGGAGGACGCCACGGAGGACGAGCGGGCCTACTTCCTGGGCCGGGCACCGCTGCTGGGACGGCTGCTGTGGCGGTGGGTGGGGCGGCGCCAGTACGCCGCGTTCTGCCAGGCCATGCGGGGCCCGCTGGCCGGGGGGACGGGCCGGTGACCCTCCTCGACTCCGCCCCCGTGCACGCCCTGGACGCCTACCGCACCTGCGAGTTCGTCACCCTGGGCCGGGACGGGACCCCGCTCGCCTGGCCGACGGCGGTGTGGCGCCGTGAGGACGGGACGCTGGTGCTGACCACGTCGCTCGCCTTCGCGCAGAAGGCGCTGAACATCCGCCGGGACGGCCGCGTCGCGCTGCTGTTCTCCGATCCCACCGGCAGCGGTCTCACCGAAGCCCCGGAGATCTTCGTCGGCGGCACCGCCGAGTGCCCCGACGACATCAGGACGGGCCCGCAGGGCCTCGACGACTACTGGCGGATGCTCTTCGAGCGGCAGCCGCACAGCCGGTCGTATCTCTCGCGCCCGATGCGGCGGCTGATGGACTGGTACTACCTGCGGCTCGTCATCACCGTCACCCCGGAGCAGCTGATCGTGCGCTCAGCCGGGGCGCCCCCCTTCCTGAAGGTGTCCGCCGGGCCGGACGGCTCGCCGCTGCCCGGCGCGGAGCAGCTCGCCCGCCATTCCACGGCGGTTCTCGCCGCCCGCGACGCCTCCGGGGGCGCCCGCGCTGGCCCGCACCCGGACCGCGCCCACGGTGGGCGGCTTCGCGGTGAGTCCGCCGGACGACCACGCGATGGAGTCCGGCCCCGCCTCGCTGCTGGTGCACCGGCACGACGAGAAGCTCAACCGGATGCGGAACGCGCTGGTCCGTGGCGAGTTGAGGCAGACCGACGACGGCTGGCTGCTCGTGCCCGGGAAGGTGCTGGAGCCCATGGGTTCGGGACGGCCGAGCGACGCGCTGCGGGTCCTGCGCCGCACCCAGCGGGCGACCGACCGCTACCTGCACCGCCGTGGTCTGCCCCGGCCCCCGGTGGAGTGGGACCGGTTCCGCGTGCTCGCCGAGTCCGCCCGCCGGCACGGCACCCTCGACGAGGAAAGGCTGCGCACCACACTGCGCTCCCCGCACCACTGACCCCCGCCTGTGGACAACCCCTGCCGCTGTCACACCCCACCGGTACCGTCGGATCATGGCTCAACAGGCGGGGAACGCGACGGGCGAGCGGCGACTCGCCGTCCTCGAAGGCGTGCTGGAGCGCATCACGTACGCCAACGAGGAGAACGGCTACACCGTCGCGCGCGTGGACACCGGCCGGGGCGGCGGCGACCTCCTCACGGTCGTCGGCGCGCTGCTCGGCGCCCAGGTCGGCGAGTCCCTGCGCATGGAGGGCCGTTGGGGGTCCCACCCGCAGTACGGCAAGCAGTTCACCGTGGAGAACTACACGACCGTCCTGCCCGCCACCGTGCAGGGCATCCGCCGCTATCTCGGCTCCGGGCTGGTGAAGGGCATCGGCCCGGTCTTCGCCGACCGCATCACCCAGCACTTCGGCCTGGACACCCTGCGGATCATCGAGGAGGAGCCCAAGCGGCTCATCGAGGTCCCCGGCCTCGGCCCGAAGCGGACCAGGAAGATCGCCGACGCCTGGGAGGAGCAGAAGGCGATCAAGGAGGTCATGCTCTTCCTCCAGACCGTCGAGGTGTCCACGTCGATCGCGGTCCGGATCTACAAGAAGTACGGCGACGCCTCCATCTCCGTCGTCAAGAACCAGCCCTACCGGCTCGCCGCCGACGTCTGGGGCATCGGCTTCCTCACCGCCGACAAGATCGCCCAGTCCGTCGGCATCCCGCACGACAGCCCGGAGCGCGTGAAGGCAGGCCTTCAGTACGCGTTGTCGCAGGCCACCGACCAGGGCAACTGCTACCTCCCCGAGGAGCGGCTGATCGCCGACGCGGTGAAGCTGCTCCAGGTCGACACCGGCCTGGTCATCGAGTGCCTCGCCGAACTCGCCGTGCCCGCGGAAGAAGGCGAGGACCCGGGAGTGGTGAGGGAGAAGGTCCCCGGGGAGCACGGCGAACCCGTCACCGCCGTCTATCTGGTCCCCTTCCACCGCGCCGAACTCTCCCTCGCCGCCCAGCTGCTGCGCCTCCTGCGCACCGACGAGGACCGGATGCCGGGCTTCCGGGACGTGACCTGGGACAAGGCGCTGGCCTGGCTGAAGGGCCGTACGGGAGCCGAGCTGGCGCCCGAGCAGGAGGCCGCCGTGAAGCTGGCGCTGACCGAGAAGGTCGCCGTCCTGACCGGCGGACCCGGCTGCGGCAAGTCCTTCACGGTCCGCTCGATCGTGGAGCTGGCCCGCGCCAAGAAGGCCAGGGTGGTGCTTACGGCCCCGACCGGCCGCGCCGCCAAGCGCCTCGCCGAGCTCACCGGCGCCGAGGCCTCCACCGTCCACCGCCTGCTGGAGCTGAAGCCGGGCGGTGACGCGGCCTACGACAAGGACCGCCCGCTCCAGGCCGACCTGGTGGTGGTCGACGAGGCCTCCATGCTGGACCTGCTGCTCGCCAACAAGCTGGTGAAGGCGGTGCCGCCGGGGGCGCATCTGCTGTTCGTGGGGGACGTGGACCAGCTGCCGTCCGTCGGCGCCGGTGAGGTGCTCCGGGACCTGCTCGCCGACGGCAGCCCCATCCCGGCGGTCCGCCTCACGCGCGTGTTCCGGCAGGCGCAGCAGTCCGGTGTGGTGACCAACGCGCACCGGATCAACGCCGGGCAGCATCCCGTCACCGACGGCATGAAGGACTTCTTCCTCTTCGTCGAGGACGACACCGAGGAGGCCGGGCGGCTCACGGTGGACGTGGCGGCCCGTCGGATTCCGGCCAAGTTCGGGCTCGACCCGCGCCGGGACGTCCAGGTGCTCGCGCCCATGCACCGCGGGCCGCCGGCGCGGGCAACCTCAACGGCCTGTTGCAGCAGGCCATCACGCCCGGCCGGCCCGACGTGCCGGAGAAGCGGTTCGGCGGCCGGGTCTTCCGGGTCGGCGACAAGGTCACCCAGATTCGCAACAATTACGAGAAGGGCAAGAACGGTGTCTTCAACGGCACCGTGGGCGTTGTCACCTCGCTCGACCCGGTCGACCAGCGCCTGACGGTGCTGACCGACGAGGACGAGGAGGTGCCGTACGAGTTCGACGAACTGGACGAGCTGGCCCACGCGTACGCGGTGACCATTCACCGCTCGCAGGGCAGTGAATATCCGGCCGTGGTGATCCCGGTCACCACCGGCGCCTGGATGATGCTCCAGCGGAACCTGCTGTACACGGCGGTCACCCGGGCCAAGAAGCTGGTCGTCCTGGTCGGTTCGCGCAAGGCGATAGGCCAGGCGGTGCGCACGGTCTCGGCGGGTCGGCGGTGCACGGCTCTGGACTTCAGGCTCTCCCCGAAAAATGATCGATCAAATGAGTCACCTAGGTCACAGAGCCCTTCCGGAACCGGGTAGGGGAGGGCAGGATGGGCAAGTTGGCGGCACTGAGTGCCGCCAATAGGCCCAATGGTCGACCCCCAGTGCACTCTCCTGCGCCGAATGGGGGATGGTAGAGACAGTCAGGGCAACCTCGAAGATGAGGCACAACGTCGGGTGAGGGAAGACGTGAGCGACAACTCTGTAGTACTGCGGTACGGCGATGGCGAGTACACCTACCCGGTGATCGACAGCACCGTCGGCGACAAGGGCTTCGACATCGGCAAGCTCCGCGCCCAGACCGGTCTGGTGACGCTGGACAGCGGCTACGGCAACACGGCCGCGTACAAATCGGCGATCACCTACCTCGACGGCGAGGCGGGCATCCTCCGCTACCGCGGCTACCCGATCGAGCAGCTGGCCGAGCGCTCCACCTTCCTGGAGGTGGCCTACCTGCTGATCAACGGCGAGCTGCCGACCGTCGACGAGCTCTCCGCGTTCAAGAACGAGATCACGCAGCACACCCTGCTGCACGAGGACGTCAAGAACTTCTACCGCGGCTTCCCGCGCGACGCCCACCCGATGGCCATGCTGTCGTCGGTCGTCTCCGCGCTGTCGACGTTCTACCAGGACAGCCACAACCCGTTCGACGAGAAGCAGCGCAACCTCTCGACGATCCGGCTGCTCGCCAAGCTTCCGACGATCGCGGCGTACGCGTACAAGAAGTCGATCGGTCACCCGTTCGTCTACCCGCGCAACGACCTGGGCTACGTCGAGAACTTCCTGCGGATGACCTTCTCGGTGCCGGCCCAGGAGTACGACCTCGACCCGGTCGTCGTCGCCGCGCTCGACAAGCTGCTGATCCTGCACGCCGACCACGAGCAGAACTGTTCGACCTCCACGGTCCGCCTCGTCGGCTCCTCCCAGGCGAACATGTTCGCGTCCATCTCGGCCGGCATCAACGCGCTGTGGGGCCCGCTGCACGGCGGCGCCAACCAGTCCGTGCTGGAGATGCTGGAGGGCATCCAGGCCTCCGGCGGTGACGTCGACTCCTTCATCCGCAAGGTGAAGAACAAGGAGGACGGCGTCCGGCTGATGGGCTTCGGCCACCGGGTCTACAAGAACTTCGACCCGCGCGCGAAGATCATCAAGGCAGCGGCGCACGACGTCCTCTCGGCTCTCGGCAAGTCCGACGAGCTGCTGGACATCGCGCTGAAGCTGGAGGAGCACGCGCTCTCCGACGACTACTTCGTCTCGCGCAGCCTCTACCCGAACGTCGACTTCTACACGGGCCTCATCTACCGCGCGATGGGCTTCCCGACCGAGATGTTCACGGTCCTCTTCGCCCTCGGCCGCCTCCCGGGCTGGATCGCCCAGTGGCACGAGATGATCAAGGAGCCCGGCTCCCGCATCGGCCGCCCGCGCCAGATCTACACGGGCGTGGTCGAGCGCGACTTCGTACCGGTCGAGGAGCGCTGACCGTTGCGCTGAGCCGCAGCACTACTGGGCCCCGCATGCCGATGCCGGCTGCGGGGCCTCGTCGTATGCCGGGAAAGTGAACGGTGCAAAGAAGAAGGCGCCCTGGCGGCGGTCCCCCCACGGGCCGACGTCCAGGGCGCCTTCCCATGTCCCGGTGCGGATTCCCCCCACGGGATCCGGCCGGGCGTCTGTGAGAAAACAGCGCCTGAATCGCTGTGTTGAGCAGAACGAGCAGAACTCGTCGTACTCCTACTGTGTACCGCTGTGTGCGATCTGCCGGGACAGCGCACGGTCGGGAGGGCCGCTCAAAGCTTCCCGTCGTGCCTGTCCCGGCAACGCATCTCTGAGGAAGTCCCCCAAGACATCCCCAGATGCCAGGAAGCGCCCCCCAAGACGCGGCCTGACATCGCCAACTTAGACCTTCGAACCCCTTCGATGGTTACGTTCACATCACTGTGATCTGCGTCTCTTGCATTTGTCCGTTTGGTGCGCAAGGGGTCGAATCGTCGATCGGGCCCCAAGCGTAAGGATGATGCGCGAGCCTTGTGAAGAGCTTATGTGAGCCTCGCGCCGGACTCCAGAGGGTCCCGCCTAACGGAATGACCGCAATCGCAGGCTGTTCGTCACGACGAACACCGAGGAGAACGCCATCGCGGCGCCCGCGATCATCGGGTTCAGCAGTCCCGCGGCGGCCAGCGGCAGCGCCGCCACGTTGTAGCCGAACGCCCACACCAGGTTCCCCTTGATCGTGGCCAGCGTCCGCCGCGACAGCCGGATGGCGTCCGCGGCCACCCGCAGATCCCCGCGCACCAGCGTCAGATCCCCCGCCTCGATCGCCGCGTCCGTGCCGGTCCCCATCGCGAGCCCCAGGTCGGCCGCGGCGAGCGCGGCGGCGTCGTTGACCCCGTCGCCGACCATGGCGACGACCCGTCCCTCGCCCTGCAACCGCCGTACGGCGTCGACCTTGTCCTCGGGCAGCACCTCGGCCACGACCCGCGTGATCCCGACCCGCTCGGCCACGGCCTGGGCGACCGTCCGGTTGTCCCCGGTCAGCAGCACCGGCGTGAGCCCGAGCGCCCGCAGCTCCCGTACCGCCTCGGCGCTGGTCTCCTTCACCGCGTCCGCGACGGCCACGACACCGCGTGCCACCCCGTCCCAGCCGACCACGACGGCCGTACGACCGCCCCTCTCGGCCTCGTCCCTGGCGCGGGCCACCTCCTCCGGCAACGTGTCGAAGAGGCGCCCCACGGCCACGTCATGGCCCTCCACGCGCCCGCGCACGCCCCGCCCGGGGACGTTCACGAACCCCTCGACCGCCGGCAGCGGCCCCACCCGCTCCTCGGCCCCGGCGGCGACCGCCCGGGCGACGGGATGCTCGGAGGCGTGCTCCACGGCGCCCGCGAGCCGCAGCACCCGCTTCTCGTCGGCGCCCCGGACGGCGTACACCTCCTGGAGGGTCATCCGGCCGGTGGTGACCGTTCCCGTCTTGTCGAGGACGACGGTGTCGACGCGGCGCGTGTGCTCCAGCACCTCGGGGCCCTTGATGAGGATGCCGAGCTGGGCGCCGCGGCCCGTGCCGACCATCAGGGCGGTCGGGGTGGCCAGGCCCAGCGCGCACGGGCAGGCGATGATCAGGACGGCGACGGCCGCGGTGAACGCGGCGGCCAGGTCACCGGTCGCGCCGAGCCATCCGCCGAAGGTGGCGACGGCGATCACGATGACCGCCGGCACGAAGACGGCCGAGATCCGGTCGGCGAGCCGCTGCACCTCGGCCTTGCCGTTCTGCGCCTCCTCGACCAGCTTCGCCATCCGCGCGAGCTGCGTGTCCGCGCCCACGCGCGTGGCCTCGACGACGAGACGCCCGCCGGCGTTCACGGTCGCGCCCGCGACCGCGTCCCCGACCGTCACGTCCACCGGCACCGACTCGCCGGTCAGCATGGCCGCGTCCACGGCGGAGGCGCCCTCGACGACGGTGCCGTCGGTGGCGATCTTCTCGCCGGGGCGGACGACGAAACGGTCCCCGACCGCGAGGCGGTCGACCGGGACGCGGAACTCGCGGCCGTCCCGCAGGACCGTCACGTCCTTCGCGCCCAGCTCCATCAGGGCCCGCAGGGCCGCGCCCGCCCGGCGCTTGGAGCGGGCCTCCAGGTAGCGGCCGAGCAGAAGGAACGTCGTGACGCCCGCGGCCACTTCGAGGTAGATCGTGGCGGCGCTGTCCGTCCGGGAGACGGTGAACGTGAACGCGTCCTTCATGCCCGCCATGCCCGCGTCCCCGAAGAACAGCGCCCACAGCGACCAGCCGTACGCGGCCAGCGTGCCCAGCGAGACGAGGGTGTCCATGGTGGCCGCGCCGTGCCGCAGGTTGGTCCAGGCGGCCCGGTGGAAGGGCAGCCCGCCCCAGACGACGACGGGGGAGGCGAGGGTGAGGGCCAGCCACTGCCAGTCGTCGAACTGGAGGGCCGGGATCATCGACAGCAGGACGACGGGCACGGCGAGGAGAGCGGAGACGACGAGCCGCTGCCGCAGCGACGCCGGCTCCGGGTCCTCGTGCGGAGCGGGCTCGGCCGCCGGGGGCGCGGGCTCCTCGGCCGTGTATCCCGTCTTCACCACCGTCGCGATGAGATCCGCGACCTCGACACCCTCGGCGTAGGTGACCTTCGCCTTCTCCGTCGCGTAGTTGACGGTGGCGGTCACGCCGTCCATCCGATTGAGCTTCTTCTCCACGCGGGCGGCGCAGGAGGCGCAGGTCATGCCGCCGATGAGGAGTTCGACCTCGCCGGGCGGAGCTATCGGGGCGGTGGTGCCGGACATGGCGGGTACTCCGGGAGGTGGCGGTCAGGCCTTGCCGACGAGCTCGAAGCCGGCCTCGTCGACCGCCGCGCGCACGGCTTCGTCGTCGAGTTCGGCGGCGGAGACGACGGTGACCTCGCCGGTGGAGGCGACGGCCTTCACGGAGCTGACGCCGGGGAGCTCGGAGATCTCGCCGGAGACCGAGCCCTCGCAGTGGCCGCAGCTCATGCCGCTCACCTTGTAGACGGTGGTGACCTGGGTGTCGCTCTGGGCGGTCATCTCGTTCTCCTCTTCGAGGCGTGTGGGTGCTACGGGACCCGCGGTGGCGTCCACGTACCCCACACTATACCCCTAGGGGGTATTTCTCCAAGAAGGATCTCGCCCCGGCCGGTGCCCGCACCCAGGGCGGCCCGAACGGTGATTTACCGGACTTCATGGTAGATACCGATCATGTCGCAGGCCGGGACGCTCATCCTGATCATGTCCATCGCGGTGCTGGCACCCCTGCTGGCCTACGGGATCAGCCGCTGGCTGCCGGTGCCGCTCGTCATCTTCGAGATCCTGCTGGGCATCCTGGCCGGCCCGGATGTCCTGGGCTGGGCGGGCGGCGGGCCGGTCATCGACACCCTGTCCGACCTCGGACTGGCGATGCTGATCTTCCTCGCCGGGTACGAGATCGAGTTCGACAAGGTCCGCGGCGCCACCCTGAAACGCTCGCTGTGGGCCTGGCTGACCGCGCTCGTCGTGGGCCTGGTGCTCGCCTCCACCCTCACCGGACTGTCCAAGGGCGTCTACATCGGTACGGCCCTCACCAGCACCGCCCTCGGCACGGTCCTGCCGGTGCTGCGGGACGCGGGTGACCTGCACACCCGGTTCGGCTCGGTGATGGCGACGTTCGGCGCGGTCGGCGAGTTCGGGCCGATCATCGCCATCGCGCTGCTGCTGAGCGGCCGTTCGCCGGGCCGGTCGACGGCCGTGCTGGCAGCGTTCGCGCTGCTGACGGCCGCCGCGGTGTGGTGGGCGATGCGCCCGCGCCCGCCCTGGTTCCCCCGGGTGATCGCCAGAACCCTGCACAGCAGCGGCCAGTTCGCCGTACGC
Organism: Streptomyces sp. GKU 895; assembly: GCA_002027195.1. GTDB lineage: Bacteria > Actinomycetota > Actinomycetes > Streptomycetales > Streptomycetaceae > Streptomyces. The sequence goes on from MWJO01000090.1 coordinate 9,212, forward strand.
CTCGTCGTGCTGCTCCTCGCGGTGATGCTCGGCGTCTCCGAGGCGCTCGGCCTCGACACCCTGCTCGGCGCGTTCGCCGCCGGGATGCTCACCCGGCTGCTGCTGCACGGGGCGGCACCCGAGAGCGCGGGGCCGGTCCTGGAGAAGGTCGAGGCGATGGGGTTCGGCTTCCTCGTACCGGTGTTCTACGTCGTCACCGGCATGGAGTTCGACCTGGACGCGCTGCTGTCCGGCGGCCGGGCGCTGCTGCTCCTGCCGGTCTTCCTGCTGCTGTTCCTGCTGGTCCGCGGCATGCCGGTGTACGCGCTGGCCCCGCCGGATCTCGTACGACGGGACCGGCGCGCCCTGACCCTGTTCGCGTCCACCGCGCTGCCGCTGGTCGTCGCCATCACCACGATCGGGGTCGACGACGGGGTCCTGAAGACGGAGGAGGCGGCGGCCCTGGTCGGCGCCGCGATGCTGTCGGTGCTGCTGTTCCCGCTGGCGGGACTGCGGCTGCGCGGCGAGAAGCGGGTGATCGAGGAGCCGCTCGGGGGTTCGGAGTCGTGGTGAGACCGGTCAGGATGGGGGCCGGATCTTCACGGCGATGGGAGCGCACATGCGGGCAGTGGTGTTCGAGCGGTACGGCGAGCCGGCCGAGGTGCGGGAGGTGCCCGACCCGGAACCGGCCCCCCACGGCGTCGTCGTCCGCGTGGCGGCCACCGGTCTGTGCCGCAGCGACTGGCACGGCTGGCAGGGCCACGACCCCGACATCACGCTCCCGCACGTGCCCGGCCATGAACTCGCCGGCGTCGTCGAGACGGTCGGCGACCGGGTCACCGGCTGGCGCCCCGGCGACCGCGTCACCGTCCCCTTCGTGTGCGCCTGCGGAAGCTGCGCCGCCTGCGCGGCCGGCGACCACCAGATCTGCGAGCGGCAGACCCAGCCCGGCTTCACCCACTGGGGCTCCTTCGCGCAGTACGTGGCGCTGGACCACGCCGACGTGAACCTGGTGGCCGTCCCGGAGGACCTCTCCTTCGCCACCGCCGCCTCCCTCGGCTGCCGGTTCGCCACCGCGTTCCGGGCGGTGGTGCAGCAGGGGCGGGTCGCGGCGGGGGGAGTGGGTCGCGGTACACGGCTGCGGCGGGGTGGGCCTGTCGGCGGTGATGATCGCGGCGGCTTCCGGCGCGCGGGTGGTCGCGGTGGACGTGTCGCCCCAAGCGCTGGAGCTGGCGGGGAAGTTCGGGGCGGTGGAGGGCGTGAACGCCGCGGTGACCGCGGACACCGCGGCGGCGGTACGTGAACTGACCGGCGGCGGCGCCCACCTGTCGCTGGACGCGCTGGGCTCGCCGGTCACCTGCGCGGCCTCCGTCAACTCCCTGCGCCGCCGCGGCCGGCATCTCCAGGTCGGCCTGCTGCCCTCGGCGGACGGCACCACCCCGGTCCCGATGGCCCGCGCGATCGCCCTGGAACTGGAGATCCTGGGCAGCCACGGCATGGCCGCGCACACCTATCCGGGGATGCTGGAGCTGGTGCGGGCGGGGGTGCTGCGGCCGGATCTCCTGGTGACGTCCACGATCGACCTGGCCGCGGCACCGGCCGCGCTGGCGTCGTTGGGCACGGCACCCGGCGCCGGGGTGACGGTCATCGAGCCGTGGAGTTGAGAACGAGTGAGGGACCGGTCGTTCAAGGTGCCGCGGTGTCGAGGGACGCCCACTCCTTCTCCAACACGCCCATGATCACCCAGTCCACCCACCGCCCGTCCCGCAGATCGGCTTCCCGCCGGACGCCCTCCCGCACGAACCCGGCCTTCTCGTAGGCGCGCAGGGCCCGGGCGTTGTGGCCGTAGACCTCCAACTGGACGCGATGCAGACCGAGTTCCGCGAAGCCGTACCCGACGATCAGCCGGGTCGCCTCGGTGCCGAGGCCGCGGTCACGGCCCCGGGGCCCGAGCAGCGTGCGGAACGTACAGCCGCGCGCCGGCTCGTCCCACTCGTACAGCACCACCTCGCCGACGAGTTCGCCGTTGGCGCGGTCGGTGACGGCGAGATCGAGACGGTCGGGCTGGGCGGAGCGTGAGCCGTACCAGGAACGCAGCTGTTCCAGGGTGAACTCGGTGTCGGGTCCACCGGTGAAACGGCGGACCTCGGGGTCGCGGATGATCTCCGCCATGACCTCCGCGTCCGCTTCCGTGAACGGACGCAGCACGGTCTTCTCGCCGGTCAGGACGGGTTTGACGGAGAAACTCATCCGCGAATCCTCACCGGCTGGGTCCCCGGTCGGCAACCGTGTTTCCGCGCAGGCCGCTCAGTCCTCTCGTCTGCCGCGGTTACCGGGCCGGGCGGCGACCCACGCCCGCACGGTGTCCGCGTACCAGAAGGGCTTGCCGCCCTCCACATGGTCGGGTGGCGGCAGCAGCCCGTGCTTGCGGTACGACCGCACGGTGTCCGGCTGCACCTTGATGTGCGCCGCGATCTCCTTGTACGACCAGAGCCTTCGGTCGGTCATGAGGTGCACCTCCCTGCGCGCGCCGCGGCGGCGGCCGGGAACGGCCGTCGGGGGTACCGGGCGCTGCGCTGGCGTCACAAAGCCTGTGCCCCGTGAACGACAGAGAGTGAGGGCGGGTCAGGCCCTGTGCACGGCGTGTGACGCAAGACCCGCGTAGACGCGACATGTGTGACACACAAGGAGCGTTCGTGACACGAGTGCAGCAAAGGCGCACGCGGGCGCGTGGGCGCGGCGCGTTGACAGGCCGCGCGGGAGGGCCCCACAGGTGGAGCCGGACCCGCTGCGCCGGGCCCGGCTCCACCAGCTCCCCCGGGAGCCACAGACTGCATTCAGCCAACTCCGGGGGTCTTGGAAAAATCCGCACTCGGCGTCGATCAGCGGGCGTCGAGCACCAGACTCGTCGCCTCACCGCTGATCCGGTCACCACCGGGCACACCGCCCGCCCCGCCTCGCGCGAGCGTGAACTCCCGCGGCGTGCACCCGGTCATCGCCTTGAACTCGCCGCTGAGATGGGCCTGGTCGTAGAACCCGCACAGCGCGGCGGTTTCCGCCTGCGCCCGCCCCGCGGCCAGCAGCCGCCGCGCCCGCTGCAACCGCAGCACCCGCGCCGCGGCCTTGGGCCCCAGCCCGATCTGCTCCCGGAACCGGCTCTCCAGCTGCCGCACGCTCCAGCCGACGTCCTCGGCGAGCCGCGGCACGGGGATCGCCCCGCCCGTCCGTACCAGCTCCGTCCACGCCCGCACCACCCGAGCAGACGGAGCCGTACCGCTCTCCGCCCACCGCACCAACACATCGTCCAGCAGCCCGAACCGGGCCTCCCAGGAGGGCAAGGCGCCGAGTGCGGCCGCGAGTTCACCGACCCTGCCCGGCAGCACATGCGGCAACTCATCAGGATCGACAGTCCGGTTGACGAGCTCGTACTGCGGCGTCCCGAACAGCGAGAAGGCGGCCCAGGGAGCGAGCAGCACCTCGATCCCGGAAAGCCGCCCGTCGTGCTCGCCGATGGCGGGAGTGGTCGTGGGCCCGCAGTACACGGACACCAACGTGTCCGGCGCCCGTCCCTCCCGCGTGATCGTCACCGCCTCCCCGAACCCCAACAGCAGGGTGGCCGCCCCGATAGGCGCCTCCAGCCGCCGCCGAGGCCGATCGAGCGCCAGCCGAACCCCGCGATACGAGATGACCCCGGGTCGGAGTCGGGCATGAGGCAGCGAGAGGGCGACTTCCCAGGCCCCCCAGGGTCCGTGTCCCGACCGAACACTTGTCACAGAGCCATCGTGCAACGCCCCCAGGGGCGCGGGGAACTGCGCGACAAGCCACGACGAACCCGCACCCGCCGTCTCACAGCTCCCGGCACCCCATCGGGCGCCCGTCAAGCCCCGCAGCTCCTCAAAAACGCCCGAGTCCGCTGAGCAATGGCCAACGGCTTGTCCGGGTCGCACGGATACATGTCCTGCTCCACGATCGCGAACAGATCCACGTCCAAGGCCTGCGCAGCCTCCAGCACCGGCCCCAACGCCGGCACCCCGGAAGGCGGTTCACACATCACACCCTGCGCGACGGCCGGCCCGAACGGCGTCCCCTTGGCCCGCACATCGGCGAGGATCTCGGGGTCGACCTGCTTCAGATGCAGGTACCCGATCCGGGACCCGTACGTCTCGATGAGCTTCACGCTGTCGCCGCCGCAGTACGCGTAGTGCCCCGTGTCGAGGCACAGCGACACCAGCGACGAGTCCGTCCCGTCGAGGAAGCGGACGACGTTCTCCTCGCTGTCGATGTGCGTGTCGGCGTGCGGGTGGACGACGATCTGCAGCCCGTACTCCTCCCGCACCCGCTGGCCGAGCCGCTCGGTCAGGGAGGTCAGGTTCCGCCACTGCTCGGGCGTCAGCGTGTCCGGCTCCAGCACCTCACCGGTCTTGTCGTCCCGCCAGAAGGACGGGATGACGACGAGGTGCCTGGCGCCCATGGCCTGCGCCAGCACCGCGTTGTCGGCGACGTGCGCCCAGGTCTTCTCCCAGACGGACTCGCCGTGGTGCAGCCCGGTGAAGACCGTGCCGGCCGACACCTTCAGCCCGCGCCGGCCCACCTCCTCGGTGAGCACCGCGGGATCGGTCGGCAGATACCCGTAAGGGCCAAGCTCGATCCACTCGTAGCCGGAGTCGGCGACCTCGTCGAGGAAGCGCTGCCAGGGGACCTGCTGAGGGTCGTCGGGGAACCACACACCCCAGGAGTCGGGAGCCGACCCGATCCGGATGCGGGACAGTGAGGAAGAGGGTGACAACGACGTCATGCCGGTCAGCTTCCGCGTGAGCAGCAAGCGCTGTCAAGGGCTGGTCCGAATGTCTGGACAAAACATTGACAGGGCTCCTCGTCGGGGGCTACAAAGCCGTGGAGAGCCGATACGAAGTCCGGGGCGAGACGTGAGGGTCCGACCGGCATGAAGGGAACTCGATGGCGTACGACCTGATCACCATGGGGCGGATCGGAGTGGACCTCTATCCGCTGCAGACGGGCGTCCCGCTGCCGCAGGTGTCGTCCTTCGGCAAGTTCCTCGGCGGCTCGGCGACGAACGTCGCGGTCGCCGCGGCTCGTCTGGGACGGCGGACCGCGGTGATCACCCGGACCGGCGACGACCCCTTCGGCACCTACCTCCACGAGGCCCTGAGGGGCTTCGGCGTGGACGACCGCTGGGTCACCCCGATCCCGGGCCTGCCGACCCCGGTCACGTTCTGCGAGATCTTCCCGCCGGACGACTTCCCGCTGTACTTCTACCGGCAGCCCAAGGCACCCGACCTGGAGATCGACGCCCACGAGCTCGACCTCGACGCCATCCGCGAGGCCCGCGTCTTCTGGGTCACCGGCACCGGTCTGAGCGAGGAGCCCAGCCGTACGGCGACGCTCGCGGCCCTCGCCCACCGGGCCAAGGCGGGGACGACGGTCTTCGACCTGGACTGGCGGCCGATGTTCTGGAAGGACCCGGACGCGGCCCGCCCCTTCTACGCCGAGGCCCTCAAGCACACCACCGTCGCCGTCGGGAACCTCGACGAGGTCGAGGTCGCCACGGGCGTGCGCGAGCCCCGCGCCGCCGCCGAGGCGCTCCTCGACGCCGGCGTCGAGCTCGCCGTCGTCAAGCAGGGCCCCAAGGGCGTGCTCGCGGTCGACCGGAACGGCACCTCCGCCGAGGTCCCGCCGCTCCCGGTGGACGTCCTCAACGGGCTCGGCGCCGGTGACGCCTTCGGCGGCTCCCTGTGCCACGGCCTCCTCGAAGGCTGGGACCTGGAGAAGATCATGCGGCACGCCAACGCGGCCGGCGCGATCGTCGCCTCCCGCCTGGAGTGCAGCTCCGCCATGCCGACACCGGCCGAGATCGAGGCGGCGATCACCGCGGGAGCCGTACGGCCGAGCAGCGCGGAGGCGGTCACCCCGACCACCACGACCACCGCAGAGGCCGCCACCTCGACCACCGCGGAGGCCGCCGCCCCGACCACCGCGGAGGCCGCCCGGTGAGCACCGTCGACATCGCCGAACTCGTCCGTCTGCGCACCCGCCACCCGAGGCGATCGCCGAGGCCGCCGCCCGGCGCGCGAGGCGTCCGCTGCTCGGCGACACCGACCGGCTCATGATCGTCGCCGCCGATCACCCCGCCCGGGGCGCACTGGGCGTCGGCGGCAATCCGAAGGCCATGGCCAACCGCGCCGACCTGCTGGAACGCCTCTGCCTCGCGCTCTCCCGCCCCGGCGTCGACGGCGTCCTCGCGACCGCCGACATCCTCGACGACCTGCTGCTGCTCGGCGCCCTCGACGGCAAGGTCGTCATGGGCTCGATGAACCGCGGCGGCCTCCAGGGCGCCCGCTTCGAACTCGACGACCGCTTCACCGGCCACCGCGCCGAGGACATCGAGCGGCTCGGCTTCGACGCGGGCAAACTGCTCCTGCGCATCGACTACGACGACCCCGGCTCCCTCACCACCATGGAGTCCACCGCGCGGGCCATCGACGACATGGCGGCACGCCGACTGCCCGTCTTCGTCGAGCCGTTCATCAGCTTCCGCACGGCCGAGGGCAAGGTGCGGAACGACCTCTCCGCCGAGGCCGTCACCAGGTCCATCGCCATCGCCTCGGGCCTGGGCGGCAGTTCGGCCTACACCTGGCTGAAGGTGCCGGTCACCGAGAACCCCGACGACATGGCCGAGGTCATGGCCACCTCCACGCTGCCCGCCGTGCTCCTTGGCGGCGAGGTCGGCGAGGACCAGGACGGGGCGTACGAGAAGTGGCGGGGTGCCCTTCAACTCCCCACCGTGCGCGGCCTCGTGGTCGGACGCTCACTGCTCTACCCGGCGGACGGGGACGTCGCCGCCGCCGTGGACACCGCCGTAGGACTCCTGTGAGGGCCGCATGAGTAACGATCTTCACATCCCCAAGGGTTCCTCCACCAGCGCCCTGTACACAGTGGACATCGATCCGAAGCTGGCCGGCTGGACGTACTGCAGTCTGCGGATCGTCGCGCTGGAGCCGGGTGGCACGCACACCTTCACCACCGGTGACAGCGAGTGGATCGTGCTTCCGCTGGAAGGCGGATGTACCGTGCAAACGGAAGAAAAAGAGTTCCAACTCCTGGGCAGGGAAAGCGTGTTCGCGTCGGTCTCCGACTTCGCGTACGTGCCCCGTGACGCCCGGGCAACGATCGCCTCCGGCGCGGGAGGCCGCTTCGCCCTGGCAGGAGCGAAGTGCGAGCGACGACTCCCCGCCCGCTACGGCCCCGCGCCGGAGGTCCCCACCGAGGAACGCGGCAGCGGCAACCGACTGCGCCACGTCCGCAACTTCGCCTCCGCCGACGCCTTCGACTGCGACAAGCTGATCGCCGTCGAGGTCATCACCCCCGGCGGCAACTGGTCCTCGTACCCGCCGCACAAGCACGACGAGCACCGGCCGGGTGAGGAAGCGGAGTTGGAGGAGATCTACTACTTCGAGATCGACGGCCCGAACGGTTTCGGCTATCAGCGCGTATCCCCTTCCCGTGAGGGCGGATCGGACGTCCTCGCGGAGGTCCGCTCCGGTGACGCCGTCCTCGTCCCCGACGGATGGCACGGCCCGTCGATCGCCCAGCCCGAGCACGCCATGTACTACCTGAACGTCATGGCGGGCCCGGGTGAGACGCGGGAGTGGCGGATCTGCTTCCACCCGGACCACACGGAGGGTTACCGATGACTCCGACCACGACCCGGCTGACCGTCGCCCAGGCGCTCGTCCGCTTCCTCGCCGCCCAGTACACCGAACGCGACGGCACCCGGCAGCGGCTGATCTCCGCGACCTGGGGCATCTTCGGCCACGGCAACGTGGCCGGGCTCGGCCAGGCGCTCGTCGAGTACGGCGACGAGATGCCCTTCCACCAAGGCCGCAACGAGCAGTCCATGGTGCACGCGGCCGTCGGCTACGCCCGCCAGTCCAACCGCCTGTCCACGCACGCCGTCACGACCTCCATCGGCCCCGGCGCCACCAACCTGGTCACCGGCGCCGCCCTCGCCACGATCAACCACCTCCCGGTCCTGCTGCTGCCCGGCGACATCTTCGCCACCCGCCCCGCCGACCCGGTCCTCCAGCAGCTGGAGGTCCCCTACGCGGGCGACCTCAGCGTCAACGACTGCCTGCGCCCGGTGTCGAGGTACTTCGACCGCGTCACCCGCCCCGAGGCCCTGATCCCGGCCGCCCTCCAGGCGATGCGGGTCCTCACCGACCCGGTGGAGACGGGCGCGGTCACCCTCGCCCTCCCGCAGGACGTCCAGGCCGAGGCGTACGACTGGCCCGAGGAGTTCTTCGCCGAGCGCACCTGGGTCGTACGACGTCCGGGCGCCGACCCGACCGAACTCGCCGAGGCCATCACGGCGATCAGGTCGGCCCGCAGGCCGCTGGTCATCGCCGGCGGCGGCGTCCACCACAGCCGCGCCGAGGAGGCCCTCGCCGAGTTCGCCGAGGCCACCGGCGTCCCCGTCGCCTCCACCCAGGCCGGCAAGGGCTCGCTGCGCTGGGACCACCCCCAGGACGTCGGCGCGGTCGGCCACACCGGCACCGCCACCGCCAACGAACTCGCCCGCCAGGCCGACCTGGTGATCGGCGTCGGCACCCGCTACACCGACTTCACCACCGCCTCCGGGACGCTCTTCGAGACGCCCGGCGTCCGCTTCCTCAACCTCAACATCGCGCCCTTCGACGGCCACAAGCTCTCCGGCCGGCCGCTGGTCGCGGACGCCCGCAGCGGCCTCGCGGAGCTCACCGAGGCCCTCGGGATGCACGGCCACCGGGTCGCCGACGCGTACGTCACCGAGTACACCGAGGACAAGCAGCGCTGGGAGCACCGCGTCGACGCCTGCTACGAGGCCGACGAGATAGACGTGCGCCCCACCCAGCCCCAGGTCCTCGGCGCCCTGGACGCCCTCGTCGACGAGAGCGACATCATCATCAACGCGGCCGGCTCGCTCCCCGGCGACCTGCACAAACTGTGGCGGGCCCGGTCCCGGGACCAGTACCACCTGGAGTACGGCTACTCCTGCATGGGGTACGAGATCCCGGCCGCGATCGGCGTGAAGATGGCCGCCCCCGACCGCAACGTCTGGGCACTCGTCGGCGACGGCACCTACCTGATGATGCCGACCGAGATCGTCACCGCCGTCCAGGAGGGCGTCGCGATCAAGATGCTGCTCGTGCAGAACCACGGGTACGCCTCGATCGGCGGCCTGTCGGAGTCGGTGGGCGGCGAGCGGTTCGGCACCGCCTACCGGTACCAGTCGGACGACGGAACCTACACCGGGGCGCCGCTCCCGGTGGACCTGGCCGCCAACGCGGCCAGCCTGGGGATGCGCGTGCTGCGCGCGAAGACCGTGGGTGACCTGCGCGAGGCTCTCGCCCAGGCACGCGCGGCGGACACTCCCACTTGTGTCTACGTCGAGACCGAAACGGCAGACACAGTGTCGGGCGCGCCTCCGGCGCAAGCCTGGTGGGATGTACCTGTGGCCGAGACCGCGACCCGACCGTCCGCGGTGAAGGCACGAGAGCTGTACGACCGGCACGTCTCTACCCGACGCCGCCATCTGTGAAGGAGCAACTGGGCATGACGAAGATCGTCAACCACTGGATCGGCGGCAAGACCGTCGAAGGCGCGTCGGGCAACTACGGGCCGGTCACCGACCCGGCGACCGGCGCGGTCACCACGAAGGTCGCGTTCGCGTCGGTCGACGAGGTCGACGCCGCGGTCCAGGCCGCCAAGGACGCGTATCTGTCCTGGGGCCAGTCCTCGCTGGCCAAGCGCACGGAGATCCTCTTCAAGTTCCGTGCGCTGCTGGACGCCAACCGCGACGCGATCGCCGAGCTGATCACCGCCGAGCACGGCAAGGTGCACTCCGACGCCCTCGGTGAGGTGGCCCGCGGCCTGGAGATCGTGGACCTGGCCTGCGGCATCAACGTGCAGCTGAAGGGCGAGCTGTCGACGCAGGTCGCCAGCCGCGTCGACGTGGCCGCGATCCGCCAGCCGCTCGGGGTCGTCGCCGGCATCACGCCGTTCAACTTCCCGGCGATGGTCCCGATGTGGATGTTCCCGATCGCCATCGCGACCGGCAACACCTTCGTGCTGAAGCCGTCGGAGAAGGACCCGTCGGCGTCGATCAAGATCGCCGAGCTGCTGGCCGAGGCCGGTCTGCCCGACGGCGTCTTCAACGTCGTCCACGGCGACAAGGTGGCCGTCGACCGCCTCCTGGAGCACCCGGACGTCAAGGCCGTCTCCTTCGTCGGCTCGACCCCGATCGCCCGCTACATCCACACCACGGCCTCGGCGAACGGCAAGCGCGTCCAGGCCCTGGGCGGCGCCAAGAACCACATGCTGGTCCTCCCGGACGCCGACCTCGACGCGGCGGCGGACGCGGCCGTGAGCGCCGCCTACGGCTCCGCGGGCGAGCGCTGCATGGCGATCTCCGCGGTCGTGGCGGTCGGCTCGATCGGTGACGCGCTGGTCGACAAGATCCGCGAGCGCGCCGAGAAGATTAAGATCGGCCCCGGCAACGACCCGACCTCCGAGATGGGCCCGCTCATCACCAAGGTCCACCGCGACAAGGTGGCCTCCTATGTCACCGGCGCCGCGGCCGAGGGCTGCGAGGTCGTCCTCGACGGCACCGGCTACACGGTCGAGGGCTACGAGGACGGCCACTGGATCGGCATCTCGCTCCTCGACAAGGTGCCGACCACGGCGAAGGCCTACCAGGACGAGATCTTCGGCCCGGTCCTGACCGTCCTGCGCGTCGACACGTACGACGAGGGCATCGCCCTCATCAACGCCTCGCCGTTCGGCAACGGCACCGCGATCTTCACCCGGGACGGCGGCGCCGCCCGCCGCTTCCAGCTGGAGGTCGAGGCCGGCATGGTCGGCGTGAACGTCCCGATCCCGGTCCCCGTGGGCTACCACAGCTTCGGCGGCTGGAAGGACTCGCTCTTCGGCGACCACCACATCTACGGCAACGACGGCACCCACTTCTACACCCGCGGCAAGGTCATCACGACCCGCTGGCCGGACCCGGCCGACGGCCCCTCGGGCGTGGACCTGGGCTTCCCGCGCAACCACTGAGTGACGTCGGAGCCCGGGCATCCGAAGGCAGGTGCCCGGGCTCCGTCATGTCCTACTGCCCCTGCGCTTCCTTGAGCGCCTCGGTCATGTCGGCGGTCTCGGCGGCCGGGGGAGCCTTGACGGTGGCGGTGGCACCGAACTTCTCGAAGTCCATGGTGACCGTCATCTTCCCCATCGCCTGCACCAGGCGGACGGGCAGGTCCTTCTCGCCCAGCCAGACGTCCATGGTGATGGTGCTCGCGCCGCCGGTCATCTGGTTGAGCAGGCTGCCGTCGCCGGTGTACGCCTCCTTGAAGCGGCCCATGTGCTCCTGGTCGATGACGGCCCGGTAGTGGGTCGCCTTCTGCCCGTTCACGGTCTGCGCACCGAGGTCCTCGACGTCGCTCGCGTACTTCAGGCCCTTCAGGGAGGCCGTCGGGTTGGCGCCCGTGTCCATCGCGCCGGCGCCGCTCTCGCCGAACACGGCGGAGGCGTCGACCTTCATCCACTCCTTGCCCTTGAGCGGGCCCGAGGCCTGCGGGTCGACGTCGTAGTAGTACGCCCCGTCGACGAGCAGACAGTGGATCTTCGAGTCGTCCTGCACGGCCTGCATCTGCGCCGCCGCTGTGTCCATGTGCACGTCGTAGGCCATGCCGTCGCCCCACGAGTATGTGCCGTCCATCGCGATCGGCGTGCCGGTCCCGAGGTCGGTCGACACCTTCACCTGGGCCGACCCGAGCTGCTCGGTGCGGTCCGTGGCTCGGGCGAGCGCCGCCATGATCGCGTCGGTCTTGTCGACGGCGTCGGCCGCCTGTCTGACGGAGTCCGCGCCGCATGCCGACGTGGCCACCAGCGCCGCCGCCGTGAACCCCACCCAGGCAGCCGTGTGCTTCACCTTCATCTGTCCCCACCCCGCTGTGAAATCTGTGCGTCCACTGTGACGGGTGATGCTAGCGGGAGCCACTGACTTGTTCGGATTCCGGACACCCTGACGTTTTTTTAACGTCCGAGCTGCGAATGTCGTACGGCTGCAAGATGCGGAATTACCTGACTCGAATTGACGTAAAGACGAGTCACGGTGGCTTCGATCTACGGATTCCGTAGGCAAACACCTATTGACGTGCTGGTTTCGTCGGGGTTCGATGCAGCGCAATCCACTGCACCCGCCGACGTCGATGGGAACCGCCGTATGACCGACACGCTCCGCCCTGTCGACACCGCCGCCCTCCCCGAGGCGCCGGAGGCCGGCACCCGGAAGCTCAAGCGTTCCATCGGGGTCGTCGGCGGCACCCTCCTCACGCTCTCCTGCGTGACACCCGCCTCCACGCTCTTCGTGGTCGTCCCCGACCTCTTCGGCTCCCTCGGCACCGCGACCGCCCTCACGATCGCGATCGGCTCCCTCCTCTGTATCGCCGTGGCGTTCTGCTACTCCGAGCTCGGCACCCTCATCCCGAGCGCGGGCGGCGAGTACGCGATGGTCTCGACAATGGCGGGCCGCCTCGCGGGCTGGCTCGTCTTCGTGCTGTCCCTCCTGGTCGTGATGATCGTCCCGCCGGTGATCGCGATGGGCACCGCGGACTACCTGGCCCCCGTGATCCACCTGGACCCGTCCCTCGCGGGCGCCGGCGTGATGCTCCTGGCCACCCTCGCCGGCCTCCTCGACCTGCGCGCCAACGCCTGGATCACCGGCGTCTTCCTGGTCCTGGAGGTCATCGCGGCGGCGGTCGTCGCGGTGCTGGGCTTCGCCCACGCCGAGCGCGGCGCCGGCAGCCTGGTGTCGATGCAGGTGGCCGGGTCGCACGGCGGCACGGACACGGTGACGGCCATGCTGGTCGTCTCCGGCCTGGCGATCGCCCTGTTCGTCACCCAGGGCTTCTCGACGGCCGTCTACCTCTCCGAGGAACTGGAGAACCCGCGCCGCAACGTCGCCCGTACGGTGCTGGCCACCCTCGCCATCTCCTCGGTGATCATCCTGGTGCCGGTGGTGGCGATCACCCTGGGCGCGAGCGACCTGTCGGAGCTGACCGGCGGTGACATCAGCGCCATGGTCACGGCCTGGTCCAACTCGGCGGTCGGCACCTTCGTCAGCCTCTGCGTGGCCCTCGCGATCATCAACGCGGGCATCGTCATGGTCATCCAGAACTCCCGCGTCCTGTTCGCCTCGGCCCGCGACAAGGCCTGGCCCCAGCCGGTCAACGACGTCTTCTCCAGGCTCGGCCGCTTCGGCTCCCCCTGGGTCGCCACCCTCGCCGTCGGCATCCCCGGCGCCGCCCTGTGCTTCGTCAACCTGGACACCCTGTACGGCGTGACCGGCGTCTCGGTGACCGGCATGTACCTCCTGGTCGCGGTGGCCGCCCTCCTGGCCCGCAGGGGCGCCCACCGGCACACCCCGGCCTGGCGGATGCCCCTGTGGCCCGCGATGCCGGTCCTGCTGATCGGAGTGCTGGCCTACATCCTCAGCGAGCAGGAGACGCAGTACCTGCTGTGGACGGGCGGCATCACGGCGGCGGCCACGCTCTACTGGGCCCTGTACCTCCGCCCGCGCCGGGACACCCGCTGGCTGGTGGAGATCCCCGAGGACGAACGCGCCTAGGACGGGCCCGGGCCGTCCGTCGCCGCCATCAGCGCCCGCAGCCTCTCCACGTACAGCCGCATGTTCTTGTGGGCGACGTCCGTGTCCGGGTACCGGCAGGCGAACCACACGCCGTCGGGCAGCCGGTTCAGCCACACGCACACCTGGTCCCCGTACGACACCCGGATCAGCCCGTACGCCGACAGCGCGTCCCACCGCTCGGCCCCCGGCAGGGCGCGCGCGTCGGTGAACGACACGATGGAGTACAGGTCCGGCGAGGTGGGCCGGAAGTCGGTGCCCAGCAGGCGCAGCACCCGGGCGAGTGGCATCCGGGACAGCGGCCGGGCGGCCTGCAACTGCGCGCGGACGGCGGGCAGCGCGCTGCGGAAGTCCGCTGGCACCGGCACCTCGATCGGTGCCCCGCCGACGTACCAGCCCACCGAGTCGGACCACTGGGACTTCACCCGGGTGTGGAAGGGCACCACCGTCCGGTAGACGGAGGCACCCCCGAGCTCCCCGGCGATCAGCGCGGTGGCCGCCAGCACCCCGACCAGGCTGCCGCCGTACGGCCGGCAGTACGCCTCGAAGGCGGCCGCCTCCCCGGGGCCCACGAGCATCTCGCACATCATCTTCTGCTCGGGCAGCGGACCACCCGGCTCCACCCCCAGGTCCAGGGGGAACGTCGGCAGCGTCCCGTCGCACCGCCGGATGAACTCCCGCCAGCGCCCCACGGTCTCGTGGTCCTCGTCGATCCGGTCCGCGTCGGCCCGCTCGATCCGGCAGAAGTCGATGTAGCTGCTGACCGGCGCCTCCTCGGTCACGCCACGGCCCGCGTACAGCTCGTGGATCTCCGAGGGGATCCGATAGATCGAGTACGCGTCGACGTTGCTGTGGTCGAACGCCATGTACACGCTCGTCGAGTCGTCCCGGACGACCGCCGCGTACATCAGGTTCGGCCAGCGCAGCGCGTCCGCGGTGACGTCGAAGCGGTCCTGGAGGTGCCGGACCAGAGCGGTCGCGTCCGTGAACTCCCCGGCGTCCTCCCGGTGCAGGGACACGTCCCGGGCGTCCAGTGTGAACCGCCGCAGCGCGTCCCCGTCCGGCCGGAACCCGCTGCGCAGCGTCTCGTGCCGCAGCGTCCACGCGCGCAGGGCCGCCTCCAGGGCGCCGAGGTCGACCGGCCCGGGGATGTCGAAGGCGGCACCGAGCCAGGTCGGGACGAAGAGGCCGTCCTCGCGGACCGTACGGGCGGTCCTGATGTGCGACTCCTGGATGTACGCCGGTGGCCGGGTGTCCTCCGGCAGCCCCCGCGCCGCGGCCACGGTCGCCGGACTGAGCGTCCACTCGACGAGCCGTCCGGGCCGGATGTCGCAGCGCTGGATGTCGGTGATACGCACGAGGGCGTCTCCATTCGCAAAGGGGCGGACCCTCAAGCGAAGACCGCGTCCGCCGCGGACACGCTCGGTTTCCCGGCTTTTCAATGCATCGGGTGGCACCTCGAACACTGTTCCTCGTACTTCGAGCGCGGTATGCGCGAGGACACGTGTACACCCCTGGGAGGTCGGAGGGTTCGGTCTGTGGTCGACAACTCCCCGACAGGTTCAGCCCGTACCGTTGAAGCATGGATCTTCGACTGCGAGGGCTGCTGCGGCGCCCGGCGACTGCTGGCCGCCGGGCCGCCGTCGTCGTGCTCGGCGGGGGCCGGTACCGTGGACGGCGGTCGCCGACGACGACCCGTCCCCGGTGCGCGCCACCGACCAGGTCATGGCGGTGAACGGCGTCCGCATAGACACCTCGTACTTCGTCTCGGGGGGCTCCGGGCGCCGCCCGGCCGTCCTGCTGGGCCACGGCTTCGGCGGCTCCAAGGCCGACGTGCGCCAACAGGCCGAGGACCTGGCCCGGGACGGCTACGCGGTCCTCACCTGGTCGGCGAGAGGCTTCGGCAGGTCGACCGGCAAGATCGGGCTGAACGACCCCGAGGGCGAGGTCGCCGACGTCTCGAAGCTCATCGACTGGCTGGCGCGGCAGCCCCAGGTCCAGCTCGACAAGAAGGGCGACCCGCGCGTGGGCATGGCGGGCGCCTCCTACGGCGGAGCCATCGCCCTGCTGACCGCGGGCCACGACGCCCGCGTCGACGCCATCGCCCCCGCGATCACCTACTGGAACCTCTCGGACGCCCTGTTCCCGAACGGCGTGTTCAAGAAGCTCTGGGCCGGCGTCTTCGTGAACACGGGCGGCGGCTGCGCCCGGTTCGAACCGCAGATCTGCGCGATGTACGACCGGGTCGCGGAGTCCGGCACCCCGGACGCCGCCGCCGAGAAGATGCTCACCGAACGCTCCCCCTCCGCGGTCGGCGACAGGATCAAGGTCCCCACCCTGCTCCTCCAGGGCCAGACCGACTCCCTCTTCACCCTCGACCAGGCCGACGCCGCCGCGAAGGCGATCAAGGCCAACGGCGCCCCCGTCGACGTCGACTGGATCGCGGGCGGCCACGACGGCGGCGACATGGAGGGCAGCCGCGTCCAGGCCCGCACGGAGTCGTGGTTCGACCGCTACCTCAAGAAGGACTCCGGCGTCGACACCGGCCCCGCCTTCCGCGTCACCCGCACCGGAGGCGTCGACTCCACCGACGGCGCCGCCCAGCTCAGGGGCGCGAGCTCCGACACCTACCCCGGCCTGCACAGCGGCGACCGCACGTTCGCCCTCACCGGCCGCGAGGAACAGCGGGTCACCAACCCGGCCGGCGCCAACCCACCCGGCGTCTCCGCCCTCCCCGGCCTCGGCAGCGCGGGCGGCCTCGCCCAGCTCTCCTCCCTCGGCGTCAGCGTCTCCCTGGACTTCCCGGGCCAGTACGCCCGGTTCGACTCCGCGCCGGTCACCGACGACCTCCGCATCACCGGCGCCCCGACGGCCACCGTCCACGTGACCTCCACGTCCGACGACGCGGTGCTCTTCGCCAAGCTGTACGACGTCGGCCCCGACGGCACCCGGCAAGTACTGCCCTCCCAGCTGGTGACGCCCCTGCGCGTCGAGGGCGCCAAGTCCGGCAAGGACGTCACCGTCACCCTCCCGGCGATCGACCACAAGATCGAGAACGGCCACCGGCTCCGCCTGGTCCTCGCCTCCACGGACCTCGGCTACGCCTCCCCGGCGGCCCCGGCGACGTACACGGTCTCCCTGAAGGGCGACCTGACGGTCCCGACCGCCCCCGGGGTGCGGACCGCCGCGGCCCCGCTGCCCTCGTGGGTCTGGTGGCTCCCGCTCGCGGGCGCGCTCCTCGCCCTCACCCTCCTCCTCACGGCCCGCCGCCGCACCGCGATGCCCGCCCCGGACCCGGAGCTGGCCGAAGTCCCGCTCCAGATCACGGACTTGAGCAAGAAGTACCCGGGCAGCGACCGCTACAGCGTCCGCGACCTCTCCTTCCGCGTGGAGAAGGGCCAGGTCCTGGGCCTCCTCGGCCCGAACGGCGCCGGCAAGACCACGTCCCTGCGCATGCTGATGGGCCTGATCAAGCCGGACGGCGGCGAGATCCGCGTCTTCGGCCACGCCATCCGCCCGGGGGCCCCGGTCCTCTCCCGGGTCGGCGCCTTCGTCGAGGGCGCGGGCTTCCTGCCGCACCTGTCCGGCCGGGAGAACCTGGAGCTGTACTGGGCGGCGACCGGCCGCCCACCCGGGGACGCCCACCTGGACGAGGCGCTGGAGATCGCCGGCCTCGGCGACGCGCTGGCCCGCGCGGTCCGCACCTACTCCCAGGGCATGCGCCAGCGCCTGGCCATCGCCCAGGCCATGCTCGGCCTCCCGGACCTCCTGATCCTCGACGAACCGACCAACGGCCTCGACCCGCCACAGATCCGCGAGATGCGCGAGGTGATGATCCGCTACGCGGCCGCCGGCCGCACGGTCATAGTCTCCAGCCACCTCCTGGCAGAGGTCGAACAGACCTGCACCCACCTGGTGGTGATGGACCGAGGACAGCTGGTCCAGACGGGCCCGGTGTCCGAGATCATCGGCGCGGGCGACACGCTGCTGGTCGGGTTGGCGGCAGACATCGACGATCCTTTGGTGGAGAAGGTGGCAGCCCTTCCGCAAGTCGAGTCGGCAACCCGAACAGACGGCGCCCTCTTGGTGCGGCTGGCGTCGACGCCGCCCAGGGGCGCGGGGAACTGCGCGACCAGCCCCAACGAACCCGCAGCCGAACGCACCACCGCTGCTGCCCTTCTCGTAGACCTGGTCCGCCTAGAGGTACCGGTCGTCTCACTGGGCCCCCACCGCCGCCTGGAAGACGCCTTCCTCACCCTGATCGGAGGCTCCGCATGAGCACAAGCACGCACACGCTCACCGAAACCGCCTCCGGCTACCAGCCCCGCCACACCCTCCCCCTCCGCGTAGAGCTGGTCCGCCAGCTCAAACGCCGCCGCACGATGGTGATGTTCGGCATCCTCGCCGCCCTCCCCTTCGTGCTGCTGATCGCGTTCGCGATCGGGGGCGAGCCCGGCGGCCGCAACAACACCGTCTCCCTGATGGACACGGCGACCGCGTCCGGCGCCAACTTCGCCGCCGTCAACCTGTTCGTGTCCGCGGGCTTCCTGCTGGTCATCCCGGTCGCCCTGTTCTGCGGCGACACGGTCGCGTCGGAGGCCGGCTGGTCCTCCCTGCGCTATCTGCTGGCCGCCCCTGTGCCGAGGGCCCGCCTCCTGTGGTCCAAGCTGGTGGTCGGCCTCGGCCTGAGCCTGGCCGCGATGATCCTGCTGCCGGTCGTGGCGCTGGCCGTGGGCACGGCCGCGTACGGCTGGGGTTCGCTGGAGATCCCGACGGGCGGTGCCCTGTCACCGGGCACCGCGGCCGGACGGCTCGTGATCGTCGTCGCGTTCATCTTCGTGTCCCAACTCGTCACCGCCGGGCTCGCGTTCTGGCTCTCGACCCGCACCGACGCCCCGCTCGGCGCGGTCGGCGGCGCGGTGGGCCTGACGATCGTCGGCAACGTCCTGGACGCGGTGACCGCCCTCGGCGACTGGCGCGACTTCCTGCCCGCGCACTGGCAATTCGCGTGGGCGGACGCCGTCCAGCCCAGCATGGAGTGGTCCGGCATGATCCAGGGCGCCGCGGTCTCGGTAACGTACGCCCTCGTGCTGTTCGCGCTGGCCTTCCGCGGTTTCGCCCGCAAGGACGTGGTCTCCTAGGTCAACGGAAGATCGCATACCGGTCTCAACGGCCCTGCACCGTGCCCTCTTCGAGACCCTTCCGCAACGCTCCGTGACGCACGTTCCGGCTCCCTGGCCCGTCACAGTCACAGAAGTCGACGTCAACGGACCAAGGGGGCACGGAAGATGGAGCGGTATCGAATACGGCGCCTGCGCACGGCGTTGCTCGCGGTGACCGCGGCGGGCGGCCTGCTGCTGACCGGCTGCAGCGGGACGGACGACGGTGGCGGCGACAAAGCGTCGGACAGCTCGGGCAGGGGATACGCCCCCGCACCCGAGGGCGAGCAACAGAGCAGTCCGGACGACTCCCGCGAGGTCGCTCCCTCACCCGACTACCTCTCCACCTTCGCCCTCGACGTCGACACCGCCTCCTACGGCTACGCCCGCCGCACCCTCGCCGACGGCCGGCTGCCCGACCCGTCCACGGTCCGGCCGGAGGAGTTCGTCAACAGCTTCCGCCAGGACTACGACCGCCCCGACGGCAACGGCTTCACGGTCACCGTCGACGGCGCCCGCACCACCGAGGACGACTGGTCCCTGGTCCGCGTGGGCCTCGCCACCCGCGGCGCCGAGGACGCCGACGACCGCCCGCCCGCCGCGCTCACCTTCGTCATCGACATCTCGGGCTCGATGGGCGAACCGGGCCGCCTGGACCTGGCCAAGGACTCCCTCGACACGATGACGGACCAGCTCCGCGACGACGACTCCGTCGCGATCGTCACCTTCAGCGACGAGGCCGAGCGGGTCCTGCCGATGACCCGTCTCGACGGCCGCCGCGGCGAGGTCCACGACGCGATCGACAGCCTGGAGCCCACCGACTCCACCAACCTCGGCGCGGGCGTCGAGACCGGCTACGAGACCGCCGAGGACGGCCTGCGCGAGGACGCCACCAACCGGGTCGTCCTCATCTCCGACGCCCTCGCCAACACCGGCGACACCGACTCCGAGAGCATCCTCGAACGCATCGCGAGCGAGCGCCGCGAGCACGGCATCACCCTCTTCGGCGTCGGCGTCGGCAGCGACTACGGCGACGAGCTGATGGAGGAGCTCGCCGACAAGGGCGACGGCCACACCGCCTACGTCTCCGACGACGAGGACGCCCGCAAGGTCTTCGTCGAGCAACTCCCGCAGAACATCGACCTGACCGCCCGCGACGCCAAGGCCCAGGTCGCCTTCGACCCCGAGACGGTCCGGGAGTTCCGCCTGGTCGGCTACGACGACCGCAAGGTCGCCGACGACGACTTCCGCGACGACCGCGTCGACGGCGGCGAGGTCGGCCCCGGCCACACCGTCACCGCCCTGTACGCCGTCCGCACCAAGGAGGGCGCCGACGGCCACCTCGCCACGGCGAGCGTCCGCTGGCTCGACCCCGAGACCCGCGATCCCCACGAGGAGTCCGGCCAGTTGGAGACCGATGCGCTGGACACCTCGGTCCACCGCGCGAGCTCCCGCTTCCAAGTCACCACCCTGGCCGCCTACTTCGCCGACACCCTCCGCTCCACCGACGGCAACCGCACCTCCCTGCCGGGCTGCCCCTCCCTGTCCGAACTGAGCGACGAGGCGCGGGACTTGGCACGGACCACGGAGGACGAGGACGTGTCACAACTGGCCGACGCGATCGGCGAGGCCCAGCGCCTCCACGACTGACTCGCACATCAGTCCAGGTGCTGCCGGCCCCATTGACCTTTCCTTACGCGTGAGTAAGTTGACGTCCCAGTCAGCGCCGACCGGGGAGCCGTCATGGGCGTACGCAAGGATCTGAAGCGGGCGAAACAGCGCACCGACCTGGCGAACCGCACCGAGGTCGAGATCGTCAGGGACGACCGGGGGGTGGTCCGCGAGGCCCGCGCCGCCCCCCTCGCGCCGCCCGCCCCGGCCGGCAGCACCGCCGACATCCCCTTCGCCAACGCGGCCGAGGCACCCGGCGCCGTGGTCCTGCGCCGCAAGCGGGGCGACACCTGGCAGCCCGTCACGGCCGCCGCGTTCGCCCACGAAGTCACCGCGGTGGCGAAGGGGTTGATCGCGGCGGGCCTCGAACCGGGCGGCCGGGTCGCGGTGATGTCCCGCACCCGCTACGAGTGGACGGTCCTGGACTTCGCGATCTGGGCCGCGGGCGGCCAGAGCGTCCCGATCTACGCCACCTCCTCGGCGGAACAGGTGGAGTGGATCGTCCGCGACTCGGGCGCCCGCCACGTCATCACCGAGACCGCGGAGAACGCCGACACGGTGGCGACGGGCACCGCCCGCCACCAAGAACCGCCTCACATCTGGCAGTTGGAGCCCGACGGTCTGGCCCCCATCGCGGAACTCGGCCGCGACCTCCCCGACGAGGAGGTCACCAAGCGCCGCACGAGCCTGACCCCCGACACCGTGGCGACCATCTGCTACACCTCCGGCACCACCGGAAAACCCAAGGGCTGCGTCCTCACCCACGCCAACCTGTACGCCGAGGCCGCCAACACCGTCGAGCTGCTGCACCCCATCTTCAAGGAGGTCACCCGCCAGGTCGCCTCGACGCTCCTCTTCCTCCCGCTGGCCCACATCCTCGGCCGCACCCTCCAGATCGCCTGCCTGATGGCCCGTATCGAGATCGGCCACTGCCCGAGCATCAAGCCCGACGAACTCCGGCCCGCCCTCAAGGAGTTCCGCCCCACCTTCCTGGTCGGCGTCCCGTACCTCTTCGAGAAGATCCACGACACCGGCCGCGCCACCGCAGAGAAGATGGGCCGTGCCGCCTCCTTCGACCGCGCCGACCGCATCGCCGTCCGCTTCGGCGAGCGCTACCTGGAGAAGTTCCTCGGCCGCGGCAAGGGCCCGGGCCCCGGCCTCTACGCCGCCTGGGCCCTGTACGACCTGCTGGTCTACCGCCGGGTCCGCAAGGAACTCGGCGGCCGCATGCGCTACGCCATCAGCGGCGGCTCGCCACTCGACCGCGATCTCAACCTGTTCTTCTACGCCGCCGGGATCATCGTCTACGAGGGCTACGGCCTGACCGAGACGAGCGCGGCCGCCACGATCGTCCCGCCCCTGCGCCCCCGCCCGGGCACGGTCGGCGTCCCGGTCCCCGGCACCGCGGTACGCATCGCCGACGACGGCGAGGTGCTGATCAAGGGCGGCATCGTCTTCGGCGCGTACTGGAACAACCCGGCCGCGACCGACGCCGTGCTCCAGGACGACTGGTTCGCCACCGGCGACCTCGGCTCACTCGACGCGGACGGCTACCTCACCATCACCGGCCGCAAGAAGGACATCCTCGTCACCTCCGGCGGCAAGAACGTCTCCCCGGCCGTCCTGGAGGACCGGCTGCGCAGCCGCTCACCGGTCGGCCAGTGCCTCGTCGTCGGCGACAACCGCCCCTTCGTCGCCGCCCTGATCACCCTCGACCCCGAGGCGGTCGCCCACTGGCTGGCCGTCCGCAGACGCCCCGCCGACACCCCGCTGTCCGAACTCGTCCGCGACCCCGCGCTGCGCGCGGCCGTCCAGAAGGCCGTGGACCACGCCAACGAGGCCGTCTCGCGCGCCGAGTCGATCCGCGCCTTCACCCTGGTCGAGGGCGAGTTCACCGAGGACAACGGCCTGCTCACGCCGTCCCTGAAGGTCAAGCGGCACGCGGTCCTCGCGGCGTACGCCGAGGAGATCGAGGCGCTCTACCGCAAGCAGCGGTAGCCCCCGCACAGCCGAACGGCGGGCCACCGGAGGAACCGGTGACCCGCCGTGGCGGGAGATCCGAGGATCAGCCGTTGTGCTGGCCGTTGCCGGAGAGGGCCGAGATGTCGTCCAGGATGTGCGACAGCGGCTCGTCGCCCTTGGCCTGGGTGGAGTTCTCGACACACTGCTGGTTCTGCGGCGCCGACAGGATCGGCACGTCCTGCAGGACACCGACGGCGACAACGCCGAGGAGACCCTGGGCGTTCAGCTTCGCCGGCAGGCCGACACAAGGCTTGTTCAGCGAACCCTGAACCAGCGAGAGCTGCGGGCTCATGTCGCCGAAGGTCGCCGAGTTGCCGAACTCCTGCGAGGCGCCGTTGCCGCTGGCGGACGTGGTGCCGTCGTCACCGATGGCCATGGCGGGGGAGCCGGCGCCGACAACGGTGGCGGCGATAGCCGCGGTTGCCCACAGCTTCTTCATGTTCATTCCCTTCGAGAAGCGGACTCCGGTGAGGAGCTGCGTGATCGTCAACGGCCGCACCCCGGCCGGGGTTGCGCTCTTTGCCCCGATTGGCCCAGCGCGTGTCCGGGGCGCCCGGGCGCCCCCGCCGCGCACTCATGTGCAGGCGAACCGGCTCCCCCGCACCGGGGCGTAACCCATCAGGCTGGGCGGGTCCTTGGGCTTGGGATCGGCGTCGGCCTTCAGCAGCGGCCGGTCGGCGCGCAGCTTGGCGAACATCGCGTCCGCCCGCTTGCGGTCCCAGGCCAGCGTCGAGCCGATGCCCGGCTTGGTCGGGTTGAACCCGGCGATCGGCACGGTCGTGAACTCCAGGGCCGCGCGGGCACCTTGTCCAGGGCTGCCGCCAGCTCCACCAGCTCGCCCGCGGCGAATCCCTGCTCGACCTTCCCGGACCCGAGCAGCGTGTCCACCACCCGCGCCATGCCCACCGGGTCGGTCAGCGCCTTCTTGGCCTTCAGCCCGCGCAGGGCGTTCACCAGGAACCGCTGCTGGCGCTGGATGCGCCCGAGGTCGGCACTGCGGTCGACGTGCCGGGAGCGCACGTACTGCAACGCGGGCCCGCCCTTCAGACGGTGTTTGCCGGGCTTGAGGTGCAGCTTCGTCGCCGAGTCCTTCAGCGTCCGCGCGGTGCACACCTCCACCCCGCCGACCTTGTTCACGGAGTCGATGAAACGCCGGAAGTCCACCTGGACGAACCGGTCGATCCGCACCCCGGTCATCGACTCGACCGTGTTCACGGTGAGCGCGGGACCGCCCTCGGCGTACGCGCCGTTGATCTTCGAGGGGTGCGAGGCGTGCTCCTTTCCGCTGTCGGAGTCGCGGTACGGCGGGATGTCCGCGTAGGAGTCACGCGGCATGCTCACCACGCTGACCCGGTCCCGGCGCGCGGAGACGTGCACCAGCATCAGGACGTCGGTGCAGTTGCAGGCGATGCCGCCGGCGTGGAACTTGCGCTTCTCGGCGGCGGTGATGGTGTCCCGGCTGTCCGTGCCCATCAGCACGATGTTGAGGGGGCGGGGGGCCTGCCGCTCGGGGAAGGCGGTACTGCCGAGCAGGGTCGAGCCGGCAGCGAGGACGAGTACGGGGATGGCCAGGGAAGAAAGGGTTCTCTTCGTCGTCACGCGACGCACGCTAAAACAGCGGGCCGCCGGGAAACCGGCGGCCCGCTGACGGGGGCTCAGATTGCAGCCCCAAGGCTCAGAGAACGGAGCCCCTGAGGACGGCTCAGTGGTTGTCCTTGCCGTTGCCCGCCAGGACGGAGATGTCGTCCAGGATGTGCGACAGCGGCTCGTCGCCCTTGGCCTGCGTGGAGTTCTCGACACACTGCTGGTTCTGCGGGGCCGACAGGATCGGCACGTCCTGCAGAACGCCGACGGCGCCGAGGCCGATGAGACCCTGGAGGTTCGCCTTGGCCGGCAGGCCGATGCAGGGCTTGTTGAACGAGCCCTGGATGAGGGCCATCTGCGGGCTCATGTTGCCGTACGTGGCCGAGTTGCCGAACGACTGGTGCGCACCGTTGCCACTGGCGGAGGTGGTGCCGTCGTTCCCGATGGCCATGGCGGGGGAGGCGACACCGACGACGGAAGCGGCGACCGCGGCGGAAGCCAGAACCTTCTTGATCACTTGCTAGTCCCTTCTGAAGAAACCCCGTCCACCGGAGCGCACTGGTCAACTGGCCGGGACCCGCTTGGTTCCTGGCATTCACTCCGATGGCCCACAAAGGAAGCGGGCGAACCCGATATCGGGGCGGGCGGACCTTTCCGTGAATTCGCTGTGCGTACGCGGCCCGATCGGGTGAAGCGTCGAAACCATTCCCCGTCCAGGGGGTTGATGCGGAGGCAGGAGCATGCGTCGTGGTGATGCACGCCAGGAAAGGAAACCCAAATGCTGAAGAAGGCAATGGCCGCTGCGGCGGTCGCCGCCTCCGTCGTCGGTGCGGCCTCCCCGGCCATGGCCATCGGGAACGACGGCACCACCTCGGCCAGCGGCAACGAGGCCCACTCGAAGTTCGGCAACTCGATCACCAAGGGCAACATGAGCCCCCAGGCCACGCTGGTGCAGGGCACCGCCAACAAGCTCTGCCTCGGGGTGCCGGTGAAGGCCAACGCCCAGGCCATCCTCGGTATCATCGCCGCCGTCGGTGTGGCCCAGGACGTGCCGATCCTGTCGGCCCCGCAGAACCAGCAGTGCGCCGACAACTCCACCCAGGCCAAGGGTGACGAGCCGGTGTCGCACATCCTGGACGACATCTCCGTCCTGGCGGGCAACGGCACGGGCAACCACTGATCCCTCCGCTCGACAGAGCACGGATCTGAAGGCTCGGGCCGCCCGAATTCCCCGCGGGCTGCCCGGGCCTTTTTCCGCCACTCAGGCGAACCGTTTCTCCTCATATGGGGGGCCGGTGTCAATTCTGTGAAGGCGTTCGAGTGAATTACCAGGCGCCACACGTTCCGTAGTTTCCCTGGATGTCTATCCCTCGTTTACAGCCTGCAGGTCACGTCATTGGGGCATGACCGCAGAGAAGGGATAGCTCATGAAGAAGACCGCTGCTGTCGTCGCGGGCGCGATCATGGCTCTGGGTATGGCCGCTCCCGCATTCGCCGACGCGGGCGCCGAGGGTGCCGCCATCGGTTCGCCGGGCGTTCTGTCGGGCAACGTGGTCCAGGTCCCGATCCACGTGCCGATCAACGTGTGCGGCAACTCGATCGACATCATCGGCCTGCTGAACCCGGCGTTCGGCAACGTCTGCATCAACAAGTGACGTCGTAACGCATCGGCCGCTCCGGCTATGTGACAGCCGCCTTGGACTGCTTCCTTGCCTTCCAAGGCCGGCTTTTCCCACTTCTTCAAGCAGGAAGACAACGAGATTGCGACAGACCCTGAGTAGGGGAATGGTCGCGGCGGCCGCCGCGACAAGCATTCTGTCCCTGTGCGGCAGCAGCCCCGCCCACGCCGACTCGGACGCGAGCGGGGCGACCAAGGGTTCACCCGGAGTCCTGTCCGGCAACAACGTCCAGGTCCCGGTCGACGCACCGGTGAACGCCTGCGGCAACTCGGTCGACGCCGGCGCCCTGTTGAACCCCGCGTTCGGCAACTCCTGTGCCAACGGCTCGGGTTCGCCCAGAGGCGGGTCGTACGGGGAGCCGTACGGCGACGACTCCGGCTACGGTTCCGGGCACCACAGGACCGGCTCCGGTTCCTCGACGCACGGCCACGCCGAGGGCTCGCCCGGCGTGGGCTCCGGCAACCACGCCGGTGCGCCGGTCGACGTGCCGGTGAACGCGTGCGGGAACACCGCGGACGTCATCAGCGGGCTCAACCCCGCGTTCGGCGACGACTGCGGCAGCGGTGGCTACGGCGACGAGCACACGGCCCCGCCGTACGGCGGGGAGGACACGCCGACGCCGACCCCGCCCGGCTACGGTGACACGCCCACGCCCACGCCTACGCCCGACACCCGAC
>MWJO01000091.1 GCA_002027195.1 Streptomyces sp. GKU 895
TGCACGACGTGGTGGTGCAGCAGCCAGGAGGCGAGGGTGAGGGCGAAGGTCGTCTTGCCGGCGCCCGGGGTCGCCACGGAGAGCAGGTTGCAGCGGCTGGAGTACGACGACCTGTCCGTACGCCGTTCCCTGGCCGTCGCCCACGACGCGCTCGCCGCCTCGGGCCGCCGTTCCGACCGCGACGCCGCCCTCGCGCTGCGCCGCCTGGGCGCCCTGGACCTGCCCACGTACGGCGCCCCGCTCGTCGCCCGGCTCCTCGGCACCGACAGCGACCGCGCGGAGGAGGCGCTGGACCGGCTCGTCGACGTGGCACTGCTGGAGGAGACGGCGTACGGCCGCTACGCCCCGCACGACCTGGTCCGCGACTTCGCCCGCGAACTCGCCGGCAGCGGACAGGCCGCCGACGTCGCCCGCACCGGCGTGCGCTGGTACACGGCCGTCGCCGAACGCGTCCTCACCGAGACCGTCCAGCCCGGCTTCGACCAGGAGGACCGGCGTCGCCCGACCCCGACACAACCCCCCGAACACACCGCGCACGTCCGGTCCGTGCCGCCCTTCGCGGGCTCCGAGGAGGCCTTCGCCTGGAGCATCGCGGAGCTGGAGAACATCGTCGCGCTCGCCGAGCGCTACGCGGACGCCTCCGACGAGCGCACCGCCGCCCACGTCTCCACGCTGCTGCGGCTGATCTTCCCCTGCCTCCAACGCGGCGGCCGGGTCTCCGAGATGGAGGTGCTCGGGCAGGTCGCGCTCGAGCTGGCGCGCCGCCTGGGCGACGAGGTGGCCGAGGCGTACGCGCTGAGCGACCTCGCCGGGATGCACTTCCTCGCGGGCCACTACGGCGAGTCCCTCGCCTTCATGGAACAGGCCACCGCGCTGTGGCGGCGGCTCGGCATGATCTCCCGGGTCCGGCGCTGCCTCGGCAACCAGGGCCTGCTGCTGGAGAGCCTCGGCCGGTACGCCGAGTGCGAGCAGGCGCTGCTCCAGTGCCTGGAACTCTCACCGCAGCTGGACGACCCGTGGGGCGACGCGGTGGCGTACGGCCATCTCGGCAACCTCTACGAGCACACCGATCCGCGGGCCGCCATCGAGTACCACCGGCGCTCGCTCGCGATCGGCAACGAGATCGGCAACGTCATCGTGGCGCACTCCGCGCTCTGCAACATCGGCTACGCGTATCTCGCCCTCGACGAACCGGCCGCCGCCGTACCGCACTTCGAGGAGAGCCTGAGCATGCTCGGCGGGCACAGCGACTGGCACGGGGAGTCCCAGTCCCGGCTCGGGCTGGTGCGCGCGCTGCGGCTGCTCGGCCGGGACGGGGTGTGCGAGAGCGAGTGTGCCGAGCTGCTGCGCCGCGCGGACGCCCGCGCCGACGGGTACACCGGTGGTCTCGCCCGTCACCAGTACGGGCTGCTGCTGCGGAAGGCGGGGCGGCCGGCGGAGGCGCGGGAGCAGTGGCGCGTCGCGCTGGCCGCGCTGGACGGCACGGACAAGAAGGAGGTCCTGGCCGAACTCAGGGAGCTGCTCGACAGCTGACCCCGCGCCCCTACTTGGCGTCCGCGTAGCACTCCACCACCGACGTCGTGAACGGGAACCGCACCGGCGTCTCCCCGAACGTCAGCCGGGCGGCCAGCGCCGCCGCCTCGCGGATCGCGGCGACGACCCGCTCGGCCTCCTCCTCGGGGCAGTGCACGATCACCTCGTCGTGCTGGAAGAAGACCAGCTCGGCCGCCATGTCCGCGCAGGTCCGCCGCAGGGCCGCGAGCAGCAGCAGGGTCCAGTCGGCGGCGCTGCCCTGGACGACGAAGTTACGGGCGAACCGGCCCCGGGCGCGGGCGTTGGTCGACGCGTAGCCCGGTACCCATCCGTCGGCCTCCTGGGGAATGCCGGCCTCCTCGGCGCTGTCCTCGCCCGAGCCGGCCGCGGGTGGGCAGGTGCGGCCGAGCCAGGTCCGTACGAGCCGCCCCTCCTCTCCCGCGCGGGCCGCCTCGTCGACGTACGCCACCGCCTTGGGGAAGCGGCGGCGCAGCGCGGCGAGGTTCTTCAGGCCGTCCCCGGAGGTCTGGCCGTACACGGCACCCAGCACCGCGATCTTGGCCTGGTCGCGGTCGCCGGAGAAGGCGCGGTCGGAGACGGACTGGTAGAGGTCGCTCTCCCGGCCGGCCACCTCCATCAGGCCGGGGTCGCGGGAGATCGCGGCGAGCACGCGCGGTTCCATCTGGTCGGCGTCGGCGACGACCAGCCGCCAGCCGGGGTCGGCGACGACCGCGCGGCGTATCACCTTGGGGATCTGCAGGGCGCCGCCGCCGTTGGTGACCCAGCGGCCGGTGACCGTTCCGTGGCAGAGGAACTCCGGGCGGAAGCGGCCATCCCGCACCCAGTCCTGGAGCCAGGACCAGCCGTGGGCGACCCAGATGCGGTACAGCTTCTTGTACTCGATGAGGGGCTTCACGGCCGGATGGTCGACGGTCTCCAGCTCCCAGCGGCGAGTGGAGGAGACCTTGATGCCGGCCTGCGCGAAGGCCTTGACGACGTCGGCGGGCAGGTCGGGCCGGACCCGGCGGCCGAAGGCGGCGGACACCTCGTCGGCGAGTTCGGCGAGCCGCCGGGGCTCACCGCCACCCGCATAGCGGTCGCCCAGCAGCTCGTGCAGCACGGTCCGGTGGACGTCGGCGCTCCACGGCAGCCCGGCGCGGTTCATCTCGGCGGCCACCAGCATCCCGGCCGACTCGGCGGTGATCAGCAGCCGCATCCGGTCGGGGTGTGCGGTGGCGTCCTGGCGGCGCAGCTGGTCGGCGTAGACCTCCAGGAGGTCGGTGAGGGGGAGGTGGACGGCCTGGGGCTCGAAGAGGGAGGACTGGGAGCCCGGTTCGGCGGAGCGCA
Organism: Streptomyces sp. GKU 895; assembly: GCA_002027195.1. GTDB lineage: Bacteria > Actinomycetota > Actinomycetes > Streptomycetales > Streptomycetaceae > Streptomyces. The sequence continues at coordinate 2,881 of MWJO01000091.1, forward strand.
GCGGCGGGTCGGGCGTACGGGGCCGCCGCGCAGCCGGGCGAGCGCGGCGGCGGCCGACCGGGGCTCGCCGTACCGGCCGGCATGGCCGAGCAGCAGGGTCTCGGCGTCCTCGATGTCGTAGCACCGCTCCACCCGCACCCCCGTGGCGAGCAGCCTCGGATACACCTCGGCGGTGGACCGCCAGACCCACCGCGTGACCTCCGGGCGCTTCCGCACGGCCGCCGCGAGGTCCGCCTCCCGCAGCACGGGCCCGACGGGCAGCCCGTCGTCACCGAGGGGGGCGACCTCCGCGCCACCGCCCTCGGCCGGAGCGAGCGCCCAGCGGTCGGTCATGAGGGCGAGTGTCGCAGGAGGGTCTGACAACGCCCCTGCTGACGACACCCGCCCGAGGCCCTCGGCCAGGCCTGCCCCTCGAAGGGCCCTGCTGATGACATCCGGCCGAGGCCCTCGATCCGGCCTGCCCTTCGGAGGGCCCTGCTGACGACACCCGGCCCAGACCCTCGGTCAGGCCTGCCCCCCGCCCTTCCCCGTGACCTCCGACAGCGCGGCCGCGATGTTCGCCTCCGTCGCCTCCTTCGTGATGCCGAGCTCGGACAGCAGGCCCTGGCCGTTCTCGAACTCCAGCAGCGCCAGCAGCAGGTGCTCGGTGCCGACGTAGTTGTGGCCCAGGCGCAGGGCCTCGCGGAAGGTGAGTTCCAGGACCTTCTTGGCGTCGGCGCCGTACGGCACCAGCTCCGGGGGGTTCTCCGCGGCCGGCGGGAGCGCGGCGGTGGCGGCCTGGCGGACGGTGTCGAGGAGGACGTCCTGCGCGAGGACCGCCTTCGCGGCCAGCCCCTCCGGTTCCGCCAGCAGGCCGAGGACCAGGTGCTCGGGGCGGCCCTCGGCGTTGCGGGCGGCGACCGCCTCGTTGTGGGCGGCCATCACCACGTTCCGCGCGCGCGGGGTGTACCGGCTGAAGTCCTGGTTGGCTCCGGCGTCCCCGCCCTCCTTGGGCACGAACCGCTTCTGCGCCGCCTGCCGGGTCACCCCCATGCTCTTGCCGATGTCCGTCCAGGAGGCGCCCGAGCGGCGGGCCTGGTCCACGAAGTGGCCGATCAGATGGTCGGCGACCTCACCGAGGTGATCGGCGGCGATCACCGCGTCCTCGAGCTGTTCGAGGGGCTCCGCGTGGACCTTCTTGATGGCCGCGATGAGGTCGTCGAGGCGTACGGATGACGTGATGATGGGGTTCGTCGTCATGTGTCAACCGTAGGTTGACAGTCATGGGGTGTCAACCCGGAGTTGACACTACTTCGGCGCCGATACGGCCAACCGCACCGCCAGCCCCGTGAACACCGTCCCGCTGAAGACGTTGAGCCCGCGCGCCACTCGCCGGCTCCGCCGCAGCAGCGCCGACAGCTTCCCGGAGAGCAGCCCGATCGAACCGTCCACCGCGAACCCCATCACCGTGATCGAGAGCCCGAGCACCAGGAACTGCTCCCACACATGACCCTTCTCGGGCGCCACGAACTGGGGCAGGAACGCCACGTTGAAGAGGATCACCTTGGGGTTCAGCAGATTGGTCACGGCGCCCTGCCAGAACGCCCGCCGCATCCCCGGCCCGGCCGCCGTCCCCTCACCCGGCACCGAACGGTCCCGGAACGCCTTCACCGCGAGGTACAGCAGATAGGCCGCGCCCGCCCAGCGCAGCACGTGGTACAGCGTCGGCAGCGCCAGGAACAGCGCCGACAGCCCGAGCGCCGCGGCGACCGTGTGCACGAACATCGCGCAGGCCACGCCGAAGGCCGCCATCACCCCCGCCGACGGCCCGCCCCGGCCGCCCATCGCCACGATGAACATCATGTCGGGACCCGGAGTCACACAGAGCGCGAAAGCGGCCACGAGGAAGGCCGCGTAGAGAGACATGTCCACCATGCGGCCATGCTCGAAGCCCCCATGGCCCACGGCACCCGATTTTCGGGGAGTGAGACGATCGCCCCGTGACCAGCAGCAGCGCCCCCGGCACCGTCGACCGCGCCTTCGAGGCCGCCCTCTACACCGACGCCGACTCCGCCCTCGACACGGCCGCCTCCCTCCTCGCCGCCGACGCGGAGGCCGACGCCGAACTCGAACGCCGGGGGAGGGAGTTCGTCGCGGCCGCCTGGCGCCGCGGCTGGCAGCCCGCCGACGTCGTACGACTGGTGCGGCGCGAGCTGGACGACGTACACCTGCGCCTGCTGTCGGCGCTGATCCGCGCGCAGGCGCCCGACGACCGGGCGCGCGGCCCCCGGTGGGCGGCCCAGCTGGCCGGACTGCCCGCCGAGCCCGCACCCGCACCGACCGCTTCTCGCACGCCACCACGGTCCTGGAGCTGTACCGCCTGCTGCTGCGGCTGCCCGCCCTCGAACCCCTTGAGGAGCCCGTCACCCGGCACTCCTCCGCCGAGCCCCGCATGCTCACCCGGATCCGCGCGCTGCTCGCCAAGGCGGAGGCGACCGGCTACCCGGACGAGGCGGAGGCGCTCACCGCCAAGGCGCAGGAGCTGATGGCGCGGCACAGTGTCGACGAGGCCCTGCTGGACGCGCAGGCGCCGGCGCACGACAGTCCGGGCGCCTGCCGGATCGGGGTCGAGCCGCCGTACGAGCAGGCCAAGGCGGTGCTGCTGGACGCGGTCGCGACGGCGAACCACTGCCGGGCCGTCTGGAACGAGGCGTTCGCGTTCTCCACGGTGGTCGGCTTCGGCCCCGACCTCGACGCCGTCGAGCTGCTCTACACCTCGCTCCTGGTGCAGGCCACGACCGCGATGACGAAGGCGGAGGCCGCCCAGCGGGCCGGTGGCCGCAAGCGGACCAAGACCTTCCGGCAGTCCTTCCTCGCGGCCTACGCCCATCGCGTCGGTGACCGGCTGCGCGCCGCCGCCGAGACCCAGGTCGGCGACGACCTGCTCCCGGTCCTGGCCACCCGCGAGGTCGCCGTCACCGACCGCGTCGACCGCATGTTCCCGCAGACCACCACGACCCGCCTGCGCGGTGTCACCGACGAGGCGGGCTGGGTGCAGGGCGCCGAGGCGGCGGACCAGGCGCAGGTGAAGTCCCGCAAGCCCCTCAGCTGAGCCGGGTCACTCGCCAGCCTCCTGGAAGCCGGCCACCGCGGCGTCCGGCGTCTCGCCGTCCTTCTTCAGCGCGACATCGCCGTACGTCCACTTGAAGGGGTACGTCTTGGTGGACCCCGGCAGGGAGAACTCCCCGCTCGTCACGGCGAGGCTCCGGTCGCTGCCCTTCTCGCCCCGGACGTAGGTGAGGGTGAAGACGACCGAGGCGCCCTGGGCGAGGGACGTCTTCCTGGCCGTGACGGCGGGGTCGGCCTCCACGGTCACCGAGTTGCCGCCGGCGATGAGGTCCACCCCGGGCAGGCTGTCCAGGGTGCACTTGGCGCCGCTCTTGTTGGTGAGCGTCACGGGCACGTTGCCGGTGTCGCCGGCGGCCGGGGCGGCGTTGGCGGGACCCACCTGCACGCCCAGTTCGTCGAGGGCGCAGGCACCGCCGGACTTGGCGGAGGCGGAAGCCGAGGCGGAGGCGCCGGTGCCGGTGTCCTTGCCGCCGTCGTCGTCGGAACAGGCGGTCAGCAGGAAGGCCGCGGCGAGGGTGGCGGCAGCGAGGGGGAGGGCGCGCATGGTGGGTCCTTGGATGCTCCGGGCGGCCTGGTGCCGCTGAGGCTCGTGCATGGATCATCACGCACGAGCCCGGGCAACGGTTGCCCGCCCCCGCCGAACCGCCCCTACGCCGGCTACGTCAGCCCAGGCTCGCCGTAGGCAGGCCCGACGGCAGCTTGCCGCCCTCGGCCTTGGTGTACGTCTCCGCGCCGAGACCGCCCTCCCACGTCACCTTGAGGGTGGTCTTGTCGACGGAGTCGACCATCCCGGTCGCCCGGTCCTTGCTGCCGTCCGTGCACTTGAGGTGGATCATCTGCATGCCGGACTCCTCACCCGCGGTCCCGCTGCACACGGTCCCGCCGGTCGCGAACAGCCCCGCCTCGGTGCCGTTGACCATCAGGACGACGGCCTTGCCCTTGGCGGTGGTGAGCCAGCTGCCGGCCAGGTCGTCGGAGGGGGCCGAGGAGCCGGACGAGGAGGCCGGCCCGCTGACGGACGCGCTCACGCTCGGGGTGGCGTCGTCGGAGTCGGACCCGCCGTCCGAGCTGCACGCACCCAGCACAAGGGCGCCCGCCAGCACCAAGGCCGCGGCCGTCGCGATGCGCGAGACGTTCACCGAAGCCGAAGCCGAACTCATGGAAGCTCCCTAGCGGAGGGCGGGCGACGCCACGTCAGCGGCGACGCTACGACCGCAGCAAGCTACCAGGACGACTTGCGGACCCCCGGAAGGTACCCGGCATGCGCCTGCTCCCGCAGGCTCACCCGGGACAGCCCGAAGGCCCGGAAGTAGCCGCGCGGCCGCCCGTCCACCTGGTCGCGGTTGCGTACCCGGGTGGCGCTGGCGTCCCGCGGCTGCCGGCCCAACTCCCGCTGGGCGGCCTGCCGTTCGCGTCCGTCGAGGACGGCCGCCGGATGATCTCCTTGAGCTCGGCCCGCCGCTCGGCGTACCGGGCGACGATCTCCTGCCGCTTCTCGTTCTTCGCGATCTTGCTCTTCTTGGCCATCAGATCCTCACTCCCCGGGCGCGGATGCGCGCCACGGCCGCCTCGACGCCGATCGTGTCGACGGTCTTGATCCCCTTCGCGCTCAGCCGCAGCCGGACGTACCGCCCCTCGCTGGGCAGCCAGTACCGCTTGGACTGGATGTTGGGGTCGAAGCGGCGCGAGGTGCGCCGGTGGGAGTGGGAGATGCGGTTGCCGAAGCCGGGCCGGGCGCCGGTCAGCATGCAGTGGGCGGACACGGGTGACGCACCTCTCTCGAAGCAGTTGTGTAAATGGAATTCATTTTCAGTAAGATACACGGCATGGCTCGCAACGAACTCCGCCCGGTCATCAAGCTCCGGTCCACGGCCGGGACCGGCTTCACCTATGTCACCCGCAAGAACCGCCGCAACGATCCGGACCGTATGACGCTGCGCAAGTACGACCCGGTCGCCGGCCGCCACGTCGACTTCCGAGAGGAGCGCTGACCGCCGCCATGCGCAAGGACATCCATCCGGCGTACGGGCCCGTCGTCTTCCGGGACCGCGCCGCTGACTACGCCTTCCTCACCCGCTCGACGATGACGAGCGAGAAGACGGTCGAGTGGGAGGACGGCAACACCTACCCGGTCGTGGACGTCGAGATCTCGAACGTCAGCCACCCCTTCTACACCGGCACCGCGCGCGTCCTGGACACCGCGGGGCGCGTGGAGCGGTTCGAGCGGCGCTACGGCCGGCCGGGGGAGCGGGGCTGATGCTCTCGGTCGTGATCGTCGGCGGGCTGCACGCCGACGCCCGTAAGGCGGCCGTCGAGCGGCTCCTCGCCGACGTGCCCGGCAGCGTCGTACTCCACCACGACCTGGCGACGGCCGCGGCGGGCACGGTGGTGCGGACCGTGCGGGACGCCTCCGGCCTGCTGTCCGCCGGGGAGACGCCCCTGGTCAACGACTGTGCGTGCTGTGCGCTGCGGGAAGACCTCGTGCCCGAGCTGCGGCGGCTCGCGGACGACGGGACGACGCGGCTCGCGATCGTCGAGCTGTGGGACTCCGTCGAGCCCAAGGCCATGGCGGAGGTGGTGACCGCCGGCGGCCTCACGGTCACCGGTGTGATCACCGCCGTGGACCCGGCACCGGTCCTGCCCTACCTGTACGGCGACGACCCGCCGAGCGCGGCCTCGCCGCGGCCGCGACCGACCAGCACACGATCGCCGACACCTTCGCCCGCCGGGCGCCCCGTCCTCGCCGTGGCCACCGGAGGAGCGCCGACGAGGACCGGGCTGCTCACCAGTTCCGCCCCGACGGCCCGCCAGGTCCGATCGGCCCCGGCGACCGGCGGGCGCGGCGCCTTCCCGCGGCGGGCGCGGCGGCCTCCGGGCAGCCGCGCCCTGTTCCCGTTCCGCACCCTCCCCTCGCCGGCCGCCCTCGCCGGTTTCGACGTCGAGGCCGCCGCCGCGGCCCAGCACCCGGCCTGCGCCCTGCTGCCCGCCGAGGCCGACGCCCACGGCGTCTCCACCCTCGTGTGGCACCGGGACCGGCCCTTCCATCCGGAGCGGCTGTACGAGGCGCTGGAGGACATCACCTGTGCCGCCGCCCGCAGCCGCGGCCGGTTCTGGCTGGCGGACCGGCCGGACACCCTCCTGCACTGGGACGCGGCCGGGGGCGCGCTGTGCGTGGAGAGCGCCGGGCCCTGGCTCGCCTCCCTCCCCGACGCGGCCTGGGACATGGTCCCGCCGGTGCGTCGCGCCGCCGCCGCGCTGGACTGGCACCCCGAGCACGGCGACTGCTGCCAGCACCTCGTCTTCACGTCCCCCGCCCTCGACCGCGACGGACTCGAACGGCTGCTGGAGTCCTGCCTGTTGACCGACGCCGAGTACGCCGCGGGCCGCAGCGCCTGGAAGCAGTTGCCGCCCGCCTTCGACACCCTCCTGGAGGTCTGATGCCTCGTCAGACGACCGCAAGCCCCTCAAGTCCCGGCCCAACCCGCTGGACGCCGCCGGGATCACCTACATCGACTACAAGGACACCGACCTGCTGCGGAAGTTCATCTCCGACCGCGGCAAGATCCGCAGCCGCCGCGTCACCCGCGTCACGGCCCAGCAGCAGCGACAGCTGGCCCGCGCCGTCAAGAACGCGCGGGAGATGGCCCTGCTGCCCTACTCCAGCGCCAAGTAAGCGGCTACGGGCGTCCAGCACCAGGTGAACGGCCATAGGTAGGCGATTCCCTACGTTTGACGCGTAGGGAATCGCCTACCTATTCTGTTCCGCATGACCATCACCCACGCTTCCTTCGTCACCCTCCCCGTCGCCGACCAGGACCGCGCCCTGCGCTTCTACACCGACGTCCTCGGCATGGCGGTCACCGTCGACCGGGACATGCCCCAGGGCCGCTGGCTCCAGGTCGCCCCCGAGGGCGCGCAGACCGTCTTCACGCTCTCCGGCCCCGGGATGGGCGGCTTCGAGCCCGGATCGGCCCGGGGGATCATGTTGGTGACGACCGATGTCGACGCCGACTGCGCGCGCCTCGCCGAGGCCGGCGTGTCCGTGCAGGGTCCCGACGAGCTCCCCTGGGGCCGGATGGCCGCCTTCACGGACCCCGACGGCAACGGTCTGATGCTGCTGACGGAGAAGGAAGGCTTCTGACCTCGCCATGAACGGGACGGGTACCGCCGCCGCGAACGACCGCGTCTTCGCCGCGCTCGCCAACTCCGTGCGCCGCGAGGTGCTGCGCCTCCTGCGCGACGGCGGCCCGCAGCCCGTGCAGGCCCTCGCCGCCCACTTCGACATGGCCCGCCCGAGCCTCTCCGAGCACCTCAAGGTGCTCCGCGACGCCGGCCTCGTCTCCGAGCAGCGCTCCGGCCGGCAGCGCATCTACCGCCTGGAGGCGGCCCCGCTGGCCGAGGTGCAGGACTGGCTCCACCCGTACGAGCGGTTCTGGCGCGACCGGCTGAAGGGCCTGGGCGAGCTGCTCGACCGCATGCCCGACGATGACGCGACATGAACGCCACCCCTGACGACGACCTCACCGTCATCCGCGTCGACCAGTTCTTCCCGCACCCGCCCGCCAAGGTGTGGCGTGCCCTCACCGAGCCCGCGTTGCTCGTGCAGTGGCAGATGCAAGGCACCGAGGCGTTCCGTCTCGAGGTCGGTCACCGGTACACCATGACCTCCGTCCCGCGTCCCAACACCCGCTTCTCCGGCACCGTCGACGTGGAGGTTCTCGGTTTTCAGCCGGAACGGATGCTGAGCGTCCGCTGGACCGACACCGATCCCGCCAACTCCGCCGACTGGACCATCACATGGAGGTTGGAACAGGAAGGGCGCGGAACGCGTCTCTTTCTAGTACACGAGGGATTCGACCCGGACGACCCCGCACAGCTGATGGCCCGGACGATCATGGACGGGGGCTGGAGATCGCATGTGATGCGGGCTCTGGGGGATGCGCTGGAACGGATGTAGCGGCTCCTGCGTCACATCTGTAACCACGGGAACACCCCGCGTGCACGTGCATCTGCTCATGCATCTGCACGTGAACAGAGCTATGATCCGGACCAGTTGACCATTGCATCAATTGGCCCCTAGGCCACCGCAGCACCGGGGAGCGACCTGTGGACCACGACGTGTACCGCGGCATGGACGTGTACAACGGCATGGCGGCCACGGACCTGAGCGGGGTGGCCTGGCAGAAGAGCAGGCACAGCAACTCGCAGGGTTCCTGTGTCGAGTTCGCGCGGCTGCCCGACGGCGGCGTGGCCATGCGCAACTCGCGCTTCCCGGACGGCCCGGCGCTCGTCTACACGCGCGCGGAGATCGAGGCGATGCTCCTGGGCGTCAAGGACGGCGAGTTCGACCACCTGATAGCGGGCTGAGGGTGACGGACGCCCCGGCTCAACCCGGGGTGACCGGCTCCCTACGTGCGGTGACGCGCGTAGAACCCCGGCGCGGAAAAACGCCGCGGGGGCTCACTCGGCGGACTCCCGCGGCTGGAGCAGGAACAGGGCCCAGACGACCTTGCCGTTGAGGGTGCCGGCCAGTGGGTGCCAGCCCCAGCTGTCGGCGAAGGAGTCGACGAGGAACAGGCCGCGGCCGGATTCCGCCGAGAAGTCGTCCGAATCGCGCGCCACCGGGCTGTCGTGGCTGGGATCGCGCACCGCGCACACCAGTCGGTCCGTCCAGCGCATCAGATGCAGCCGCACCGGCGGGATCTGTGCGGGGGCGTGGCCGTCGCCGGCCGGCAGTCCGTGGCGCAGGGCGTTGGTGACCAGTTCGGAGACCACGAGACAGATGTCGTCGAAACGGTCGCCGATGTCCCACTGGTCGAGCGTTCTGCGGGCGAACTGCCGTGCCTCGCGCACCGCTTCGTAGCGGGCGGGCAGGGCGCAGGAGGCGGCGTTGGACACGGCCGCGGGATCCAGCGGCGGAAGGCCCTGCCGTAACGGCTCGAGCATGGTCGATCCATTCATCCCCATGCGAGGCACTCCCGGGAACTCGCGGTCGTTGCGATGCAGCGGTTGCGCGGGACCATGGTTTCGGATGTGTGGTGCAGATGCAAGGTGCAGATGCACGTGCACGTGACCGAATTGGATGGTGCCGTACCGCTTGTTGGGCATTTTTTCCGCCAACTTCCTCCTCTCTCTTGCCTTCTCGCGGCCACCTCCTGTGTGGAATCTTTGGCTTCTTTCCATCTCTGTAATCGGACGAGTACAGCTCGAAGTGTTTTAGTGGCAGACTTCGGCCCCGGAAGACGGTTGGGGAGGCTGGCGAACGTGAGCGCGGGAGAGCCGGGATCGGTGGTGCGGCGCATGCTGCTCGGATCACAACTCAGGCGACTGCGTGAGGCGCGGGGGATCACGCGCGAGGCCGCGGGCTACTCCATCCGCGCCTCCGAGTCGAAGATCAGCCGGATGGAGTTGGGCCGGGTGAGCTTCAAGACCAGGGACGTCGAGGACCTCCTGACGCTGTACGGCATCACGGACGAGGCCGAGCGCATGTCGCTGCTCTCCCTCGCCCGCGAGGCCAACGTGGCGGGCTGGTGGCACAGTTACTCCGACGTGCTGCCGAGCTGGTTCCCCACCTATGTGGGGCTGGAGGGCGCGGCGAACCTCATCCGCGCGTACGAGGTGCAGTTCGTGCACGGCCTGCTGCAGACCGAGGCGTATGCACGTGCGGTCGTACAGCGCGGCATGAAGGGCGCGAGCACGGCCGACATCGAGAAGCGGGTGGCGCTGCGCCTGGAGCGGCAGAAGTACCTCGTCGCCGAGAACGCCCCCGACTTCCACATCGTCCTCGACGAGGCCGCCCTGCGCCGGCCCTACGGCGACCGCGAGGTGATGCGGGGCCAGCTCCAGCACCTCATCGAGATCTCCCAGCACCCCAACATCCGGCTGCAGATCATGCCGTTCAGCTTCGGCGGGCACTCGGGCGAGAGCGGCGCGTTCACGATCCTGAGCTTCTCGGAGTCCGACCTCACCGACGTGGTCTATCTGGAGCAGCTCACCAGCGCCCTCTACCTGGACAAGCGCGAGGACGTCGCCCAGTACGAGACCGCGCTCAAGGAGCTCCAGCAGGACAGCCCGGGGCCCGACGAGAGCCGGGACCTGCTACGGGGTCTCCTCCAGCTTTCTTAGGGTTCTCCCCATAAGTTCGCTCTCCGTCCCCAACTCGCCTGCCCCGCACGTACGATGACGTGTGCTCAGACCGTGATGCAGATCGCGCGTCCGCTAGTGATTTGGGGATCGCATGTCGTCGTACTTCACTGACCTGGCCCAGCAGTACATCGACGGTGAGTGGCGTCCGGGCACCGGCTCCTGGGACATCATCGACTTCAACCCGTACGACGGCGAGAAGCTGGCATCGATCACCATAGCCACGGTCGACGAGGTCGACGACGCGTACCAGGCGGCCGCCCGCGCCCAGAAGGCATGGGCCGCGACCAACCCGTACGCCCGCCGAGCCGTCCTCGAAAGGGCGCTGCGCCTGGTCGAGGAGCGCGAGCAGGAGATCGCCGACGCGATCATCACCGAACTCGGCGGCACCCGGCTGAAGGCGGACTTCGAACTGCGCCTCGCCAAGGACTTCCTGCGCGAAGCGGCCCACCAGGCTCTGAGCCCCGAAGGCACGATCCTCCCCTCTTCCGTCGACGGCAAGGAGAACCGCGTCCACCGCGTTCCGGTCGGTGTGGTGGGTGTGATCAGCTCCTACAACTTCCCCTTCCTCCTCTCGGTCAAGTCGGTCGCCCCGGCCCTCGCCCTCGGCAACGCCGTCGTCCTCAAGCCGCATCAGGAAACCCCGATCGTCGGCGGCTCGCTGGTCGCCAAGATCTTCCAGGACGCCGGTCTGCCCGGCGGCCTGCTGAACGTCGTCATCACCGACATCGCCGAGACCGGTGACGCCTTCATCGACCACCCGCTTCTGAAGGTCATCTCCTTCACCGGCTCCGACCAGGTCGGGCGCCATGTCGCCGCCCTGTGCGCCGCGAACCTCAAGCGCTCGGTCCTCGAACTGAGCGGCAACAGCGCGCTGGTGGTCCTCGACGACGCCGACGTCGACTACGCCGTCGACGCGGCCGTCTTCAGCCGGTACATCCACCAGGGCCAGATCTGCATGGCCGCCAACCGCATCCTGGTCGACCGCTCGGTCTTCGACGAGTTCACCGAGAAGTTCGTCGCCAAGGTGAAGACGCTCAGGACCGGAGATCCGCGCGAGCCCGAGACGGTCATCGGTCCGCTCATCAACCACTCCAAGGCGGACGCCGTGACCGGCGTGATCGACCAGGCGCTCGCCGAGGGCGCCACGGCTCTGGTGCGCGGCGGCCGGACCGACAACCTCGTCGAACCGTCCGTCCTGACCGGCGTCCCCGCCGACTCGGCCCTGCTGCGGCAGGAGGTCTTCGGCCCGGTCGCCTTTCTCGTCCCCTTCGACGGCGAGGAGGAGGCCGTACGCATCGTCAACGACACTCCGTACGGCCTGAGCGGCGCCGTCCACACGGGCGACGTCGAGCGGGGTGTCGCCTTCGCCGAGCAGATCGACACGGGCATGTTCCATGTGAACGACGGCACTGTCCACGACGAGCCCGTCGTCCCCTTCGGCGGCGAGAAGAGCTCGGGCATGGGCCGCCTGAACGGCGAGAGCGTGGTGGACGCGTTCACCACCCTGAAGTGGATCTCGGTCCAGCGCGGCCGGAGCACCTTCCCCTTCTAGGTATTTCCCGCGCGCCGGGCCCTTGCGGACAGAAGCTGACCGCAAGGGCCCGTAGCTTCGTCGGTGTCAGGGGGAGAGCCCCCCGGGTCCCGACGAAAGGCGGCCGGTCATGGTCACCCACGTTCCCGCGGAAGCACACGGCGACGAGCGCGGAGCGCTGCTCGGCTATCTGGCCGCCGAGCGCGGCGCGATCCGGCGCGCGCTGCTCGGGCTGACGGACGAGCAGGCGGCCGCCAGGCCCAGCGCCAGCGACCTGTCCCTCGCCGGGCTGCTGAAGCATGTGGCCGAGGTCGAGCTGGGCTGGGTCGCCCGCGCCAAGGGCGAGCCGCCGGCCGTGCAGCGGACCGAGGCGAACTGGCACGAGTGCTTCGCCCTCGTGGACGGCGAGACGGTCGAGTCCCAGCTGGCCTACTGGGAGAAGGTCGCCGCGGAGACGGAGGCGTACGCCCGTTCGGTCCCGAGCCTCGACGACACCTTCGCCCTGCCGAACGACCCCTGGTTCCCGCCGGACAGCCGGGTCTCCGTCCGCTGGATGCTGCTCAACCTGATCCGCGAGATGGCCCGGCACGCCGGCCATGCCGACATCATCCGGGAGTCCCTGGACGGCGCCACCGCCTTCGAGCTGGTGGCCAAGGAGCAGGGCACGACCTGGACCTGACGTCAAGCGTCCTACGCTGGCCCCATGTCAGCGATCCGTCTCCTCGTGCTCGGCGCGGTCCGCCAGCACGGGCGGGCCCACGGCTACCAGGTGCGCAACGACCTGGAGTACTGGGGCGCGCACGAGTGGTCCAACGCCAAGCCCGGCTCGATCTACCACGCCCTGAAGCAGATGGCGAAGCAGGGACTGCTGCACGCGCACGAGATCGCGCCGTCCACCGCCGGTGGCCCGCCCCGTACCGAGTACGAGATCACCCGGGCGGGCACCGAGGAGTTCCTGCGGCTGCTGCGCGAGGCGCTGACCTCGTACGACCAGAAGATGGACGTGAAGTCGGCGGCCATCGGCTTCATGGTCGACCTTCCGCGCGCGGAGGTGGTGTCCCTCCTGAAGGAGCGGATCCGCCGCATCGAGGAGTGGCGCGCCTCCGTCACCGAGCACTACGTCCCCGAGGAGGGGCCCGAGCAGCTCGGGCACATCGGCGAGATCATGAACCTCTGGATCCACACGGCCGATGCCGAACTCGCCTGGATCCAGGGCCTGATCGGCCGCGTCGAGGACGGGGCGTACACCTTCGCGGGGGAGGGCGAGCCGTTCGTCGGCGTGCTCGCCGAGGGCGAGGAGAACCCGTACGCGACGGGGGAGCGGCACCCGGAGGACGCTAGCTAATCAAGTTTGACCAATGGGTCTCGCGGAGTTACTTTCGATCGGGTAGTCAACTTTGACTAGCGAGGGAGTGGCAGTGACCCAAGCGGCGATCACCGTCGACGGAGCACGCAAGAAGTACGGCGCGAAACAGGCACTGGACGGGCTCGACCTCACGGTCGCCCGCGGCACGGTGCACGGAGTGCTCGGCCCGAACGGCGCCGGCAAGACCACCCTGGTCCGCATCCTCTCCACCCTGCTGCGCCCGGACGCCGGCCGCATCGAGGTGGCCGGCCACGACGTCGTGCGCCAGGCCTACGCCGTCCGCCTGCGCATCGGTCTGCTCGGCCAGCACGCGGCGCTCGACGAGGAGCTGGGCGGCCGGCAGAACCTGGAGATGTTCGGCCGCCTCCACCACCTGGGCGCCCGCCGGGCACGCGCGCGTGCCGACGAGCTCCTGGAGCGGTTCGCCCTGACCGACACCGGCGGCAAGGCCGTACGGCACTACAGCGGAGGCATGCGCCGCCGCCTGGACCTCGCGGCCTCCCTGATCACCGAACCCGAAGTGCTCTTCCTGGACGAGCCGACCACCGGCCTCGACCCGCGCGGCCGCGCCGAGGTGTGGGCGTCGGTCCGCTCCCTGGTCGGCGGCGGTACGACGGTCCTGCTCACCACGCAGTACCTGGAGGAGGCCGACCAGCTCGCCGACCGCGTCTCCGTCGTGGACGCCGGCCGGGTCGTCGCGGACGGCACCCCGGAAGAGCTGAAGAAGGCGACCGGCGGCGACCGCATCGACGTCGTGCTGCGCGACGCGGGGCAACTGGGGGCGGCGGTCGCGCTGCTGCCGGTGGGCCGGGCCGGAGTCTCCGTGGACCCCGACCGCCGGCTGCTCAGCGCCCCGGTCACCGACCGGATGGCGGCGCTCTCCGGGGTCGTACGGGCGCTTCAGGACGCGGGCATCGAGGCGGAGGACGTGGTGCTGCGCCGGCCCACGCTGGACGAGGCGTTCCTGCACCTCACGGAGGGAGCCGCATGACCCCGTACGCGCTGACCGACTCCTGGACCATGACCCGGCGCGAACTCGCCCACTGGGCACGGCAGCCGGTACGGGTCGTCGTCGGCCTGGTCTTCCCGGTGATGCTGCTGCTGATGTTCGGCTATCTCATCGGCGGCGGCCGGGGCGTCGAGGGGGAGTACGTCGACTATCTGGTGCCCGGGATGCTCGCGCTCACCATGGCCTTCGGCCTGGAGGGCACGATGATCGCCGTCACCCAGGACCTCGACAAGGGCGTCATCGACCGCTTCCGCTCGCTGCCCATGGCCAACGGGGCGGTACTGGTGGGGCGTTCGGCGGCGGACATGCTCCAGTCGACGGTGGGGCTCGGGGCCCTCATCGGTGTCGGCTTCGCCCTCGGCTGGCGGCCGAGCGGCGGCCCGGGGGCGTTCGTCGGCGCCCTCGGACTGCTGCTGCTCTTCCGCTTCGCCATGCTCTGGATCGGCATCTTCCTGGCACTGGTGGCCGGGAAGCCCGAGATGGTGCAGGCCGTGCAGATCCTGGTCTGGCCGGTCGGCTTCCTGTCCAACGCGCTCGCCACGCCCGCCTCCATGCCGGACTGGCTCGGCACGGTGGTCCAGTGGAACCCGATGTCCCGCACGGCGACGGCCGTACGGGACCTGTTCGGCGGGCTCGGCACGGACCACGTGTGGGCGGCCGTGGCCTGGCCGCTGGCGCTGCTCGCGGTCTTCTTCCCGCTGGCGGTACGGCGGTTCGCGGCGCTCAGCGAGTAGCCGTCCTCGGGGACGGAGACCCGTCAGTGATGGAAACCCGTCGCCGCACCCTTGTCCCGGGTCGACGGGTGCGGCTGGCGGCGCAGTTCGGGCAGCAGCCGCCGCAGGTCGTCCACGAACAGCTCGGCGAGATCGACGGAGAAGCCGTTGCGGCAGACGACCCGTAGGACGCTCAGGTCCTCGCGGTGGGGCGGGAAGGTGTACGCCGGCACCAGCCAGCCCCGCTCGCGCATCCGCCGGGACACGTCGAAGACGTCGTACGCCGTCACGTCGTGCCCGGTGGTGAAGGCGAACACCGGCAGCTGGTCGCCCCGGGTCAGGAGCCGGAAGTCGCCGAGGGCCTCGATGCGTTCGGCGAGGCTTCCGGCGACGTCCCGGGTGGTCTGCTGCACGGCCCGGTAGCCCTCGCGCCCAGCCGCAGGAACGTGTAGTACTGCGCGACGACCTGCGCGCCGGGCCGGGAGAAGTTGAGCGCGAAGGTCGGCATGTCGCCGCCCAGGTAGTTGACGCGGAAGACCAGTTCCTCGGGCAGGGCGTCCTGGTCGCGCCACAGCGCCCAGCCGACGCCCGGGTAGACCAGGCCGTACTTGTGCCCCGAGGTGTTGATGGAGGCGACACGCGGCAGCCGGAAGTCCCAGGCGAGGTCCGGGTCGAGGAAGGGCGCGACCATGCCGCCGGACGCCCCGTCGACGTGCACCGGGATGTCGAGGCCGGTGCGCTCCTGCAGCGCGTCCAGGGCGGCGCACAGGTCGGCGACGGGCTCGTAGGAGCCGTCGAAGGTGGAGCCCAGGATCGCGACGACCCCGATGGTGTTCTCGTCGCACAGCGCGGCGGCGGCCTGCGGATCGAGGTGGAAGCGGTCGCCCTCCATCGGGATCAGCCGGGGCTCCACCTCCCAGAAGTTGCAGAACTTCTCCCAGCAGACCTGGACGTTGATGCCCATGACCAGGTTGGGGCGGGCGCCCGGCTTCGGGTTCCGCTTGCTCCAGCGCCGTTTCAGCGCCATCCCGGCGAGCATGCAGGCCTCACTCGATCCGGTCGTCGAACAGCCGACGGCGGTCGCCGGATCGGGTGCGTTCCACAGGTCGGCGAGCATCGCCACACAGCGCCGCTCCAGCTCGGCGGTGCGCGGGTACTCGTCCTTGTCGATCATGTTCTTGTCCCGGCACTCCGCCATCAGGACGCCTGCCTGCGGCTCCATCCAGGTGGTGACGAACGTGGCGAGATTCAGCCGGGAGTTGCCGTCCAGCATCAGCTCGTCGTGCACCAGCTGGTACGCCGTCATGGGCGGGAGAGGGGTGTCCGGCAGCCGGTGCTTGGGCGGGGCCTCGGTCATGCCGCCGACCGGATTGGCCTCCCCGTAGAAGGGGTTGACGGACATCGGGCGCTCGTCGCGCTTCTCGGGACCTTGGTGGAGCGGCATCGATGGACTCCTCGAAGTGGGTTCAGCGGACCGGGGTTCCGTCGTCGCGCAACTGCATCTGGGGCCGCCCGGTCACCAGCAGCCAGGCCGGCAGCGAGGCGAAGCAGAGCAAGGCGATGATCGCCGGCGAGGCCACCAGGACGGCGGCCGTGAACAGGCTCACCCAGCCCTGCCGGGTGATGGCGAGGAGCATGCCCAGCACACCCGCGGCGACACCGACGGAGGGGTGGACGCCGGACACCAGGGCGTGGGCGCACAGACCGAAGGCGGCGCCGACGAACACCGCCGGGAAGATCCGTCCGCCGCGGAAGCCGCAGGACGCGGCGACGAGCAGCGCGGCCAGCTTCACCGCGGTCATCGTGGCGAACTCCCCGGCCGACCAGCCGTCCGGGTCGGCGGCGATCTCCCCGACCTCCTCCAGCCCCTTGAAGAGCGTGAGATGGCCGCCCACGGCCGCGAGCAGGCCCAGGACGAGGCCGCCGACGGGCAGGGCGAGCATCGGGTGCCGCAGCCGGGAGAACGCGCCGTGGACGTACGGGAAGGCGCGCACGGCACCCATGCCGAACACGGCCGCAGCGGACGCGATCACCAGCGCCGCCAGCAGATCGCCCCAGCCGGGCCGACCGAACGCGGGCAGGTGGAGATCGAAGGACGGATGGGCCACCAGGGTGGTCGTCAGGGCGCCCGCGGCCGCCGCCATCAGCGGCGCGAAGACGTTGTCCCACAGCGCGCCCTTGACCTGCCGTCCGGCCAGCGCCTCGGAGATGACCAGGGCCGCCGCCACCGGCGTACCGAAGAGCGCGCCGATCGTCGCCGCCTCCGCGAGCGCCGGCCACAGCGGGCCCGGCGCCCGGGGCAGGAACCGCCGGCCGAGCCAGAAGAAGATCGCGACGTTCACGGCGATGATCGGGTTCTCGGGGCCGAGGCTCGGCCGCCGGCCAGCATCAGGCCGGTCGCGAGGACCAGCCCCGGCAGTACGACGGGCGGCAGCACGGGGGCGTCCAGGCCCATGGTGGCCGGGTCGGGCCCGGCGTGGCCCGGCACCTTCCACACCACCAGGCCGACGGCCACCCCGGTCGCGGTGAGCATGACCAGCATCCAGAGCACCGAGTACCGGCCCACACCCAGCGCGTCGGGCAGGTCCTGCCACAGCACGTCCTGGAAGGCCTCGGCCGCCGCGCTCACCCCGAGGAAGATCAGGCTCGCCCCCACGCCCACCGCGAGAGCGGGGAGGATCAGGGGCAGCAGCGCACGGGCCGGGGTCGCCGGGGCTGCGGGTGCCTGCTGCGCGGTGTCCTGGGCCACGGGCCCACGATAAGCGGGCAAAACGGGCACCACATCCGCAGTCGCCCGAGGGACTTGCACCTCACGTGGCGTGAGGACGCACCGTGGACGGCGTACCGAGAAGGGAAGGAGCGGAGAAGTGAGCTACTCCGTGGGACAGGTCGCCGGTTTCGCCGGAGTGACGGTGCGCACGCTGCACCACTACGACGACATCGGCCTGCTCGCACCCAGCGAGCGCAGCCACGCGGGCCACCGGCGCTACAGCGACGCCGACCTGGACCGGCTGCAGCAGATCCTGTTCTACCGCGAGCTCGGCTTCCCGCTCGACGAGGTCGCCGCCCTCCTCGACGATCCGGACACGGACCCGCGCGCCCACCTGCGCCGCCAGCACGAGTTGCTGACCGCCCGGATCGAGCAGCTGCGGAAGATGGCGGCGGCCGTGGAGCAGGCCATGGAGGCACGCAAGATGGGCATCAACCTCACGCCGGAGGAACGCTTCGAGGTCTTCGGCGACAAGGATCCCGAGCAGTACGCCGAGGAGGCGGAACAGCGCTGGGGCGGCACCGAGGCGTACGCCGAGTCCCAGCGCCGCGCCGCGACGTACACCAAGGAGGACTGGAAGCGCATCCAGGCCGAGGTCGACGACTGGGGCCGGCGCTACGCCGCCCTGGTGACGGCCGGCGAGCAGCCGTCCGCCGAGGCGGCCATGGACCTCGCCGAGGAACACCGGCAGCACATCAGCCGCTACTACTTCGAGGTCCCCTACGAGATGCACCTGTGCTTCGGCGACATGTACGTCTCCGACGAGCGCTTCAAGGCGTTCTACGACGCGATGGGCGACGGCCTGGCCGAGCACCTGAGGGACGCGATCAGGGCGAACGCGGCCCGGCACACCTCCTAGTCCGTCCTGGCCCGGGGCTCACTCCCGGGCCAGGACCACGGCGGTCCCGTAGGCACACACCTCCGTGCCGACGTCGGCCGCCTCCGTCACGTCGAAGCGGAACGCCAGCACGGCGTTCGCCCCACGCGCGCGTGCCTGCTCCACGAGCCGCTCCATGGCCTGGTTGCGGGTCTGCACCAGCGTCTTGGTGAGCCCCTTGAGCTCACCGCCGATCATCGACTTCAAGCCCGCGCCGATCTGGCTCCCCAGATGCCGGGAGCGCACGGTCAGCCCGAAGACCTCCCCCAGTACCCGCTGCACCCGGAAGCCGGGCACGTCGTTGGTGGTCACCACGAGCACATCGGGCTCGGGGCCCTGGCCGCCGCCGAAATCATCGATACTCATGGCTCACAGCTTTCTCCCGGAGAGCCCACAGCGCATCCCCGGCGGCCCCGTGGAACCTGGGCTCCGGGGCCTGCGTTGATACTTTTGGGGCAGCCAGCCCCGCCCGTTCCCCAGCACCAGGAGCCACAGACCCGTGACCACGCTCGCGCTAGGCCCCGAGTGGCTCAGCCCCGACTATCTGATCCAGACGTTCAGCCTCCCCGGAATCCTGCTGATCGTCTTCGCCGAGTCGGGTCTCTTCGCCTTCCTGCCGGGCGACTCCCTGCTGTTCACGGCGGGTCTGTTCGTGGCGCAGGGCGACTACATCAGCCAGCCGCTGTGGCTGGTCTGCCTCCTGATCGTGCTGGCCGCCGTCCTCGGCGACCAAGTGGGCTACATGATCGGCAAGTTCTTCGGCCCCAAGCTCTTCAGCCGCCCCAACTCCAAGCTCTTCAAACAGGAGAACCTGGAGAAAGCGCACGAGTTCATGGAGAAGTACGGCCCCAAGGCGATCGTCCTGGCCCGCTTCGTCCCGATCGTGCGCACCTTCGCCCCCATCGTGGCGGGCGCCGGCCGCATGAAGTACCGCACCTTCCTGACGTACAACGTCATCGGTGGCGTCGCCTGGGGAACCGGCGTCACCCTCGCGGGGTACTGGCTCGGTCAGATCGACGTCATCCACAAGAACGTCGAGGCGATCCTCGTCCTCATCGTCTTCGTGTCGGTGGTCCCGATCATCATCGAGTACCTGCGGGAGCGTTCCAAGAAGAAGAAGGCGGCAGCCGAGCAGCCTGCGGCCCCCCAGCCCCAGGCCTACCAGCCCCCGCCGATGGACGACGCGACGACCCAGCTGCGCCGCATCCCGTCGAACGACCAGCAGCAGCCTCCGCAGTCCTACGGCGACCAGCAGCAGTACGGCTACAACGACCAGTACGGCTACGACCAGCAGCAGTACGCCCAGCAGTACCCACAGCAGCAGGGCTACGACAACCAGCAGAACCGGCAGTACCCCTATAACCAGGGTTACTAGAAGCGCCCTGTCAGAACCCCCGCGTCCGCTTCGCCGCCCGCCGCCCCGCGGCAGACGCCCCACCCGGCACCCTCAAGAACAACCGCGAGATCTCCGACCCCAAATTCACCCCAATCGCGATGGCCATGGCCAAAGACGCGGCCGTGGCCAGCGACACCAGCCCCTTGTCGACATCGTCCCGCGCGATGGACAGCAGCCCGAAGTACGTCGCGGAACCCGGCAGCAGCGGCCCGATCGCGGCGGTCGTGTACGGCAGCGCGGAAGCGAACCGGTACCGCGACAGCATCTGCCCGAACAGGCCCACCAGCCCTGCCGCCACCGCCGTGGAGGCCACCGGCGAGATCTCTCCGACGTAGTGCAGCGCCCCGTACACCGACCACGCCACACCCCCGTTGAGCGTCACCACCAGCACGGTGGACCGTTCCTGCTGCAACAGCACCGCGAACGTCAGCGACAGCAGCATCGACGCCCCGATCTGCCACAGCGGCCGCTCCTCGATGATCAGCACCACGTCCGGGTTGAGGTCGGCGCCGAACTGCACCCCGAAGTACAGCACCACCAGCACGCCCACGACGATGCCGACGAACAGGTACATCACCTCCAGGAGCCGCGCCGACGCGGTGATGTAGAACCCGGTCAGCCCGTCCTGCACGCCCGCCACCAGCGCCCGCCCCGGCAGCAGCGCGAACAGTCCACCGGTGATGACCGCGGACGCCTTCACGTCCACGTGGGCCACCGTCAGCGCCACCCCTATCGCCGCCGGCGGCATCGCGGCGACCGTGAACTGGTAGAACTCCGGCAGCCCGCGCCCCGCGCACAGCCACGCCAGCCGGTCGCCGAGCATCGCGCCCAGCGCGGCCGCCACGAACACGATCGCGTCACCGCCGACGAGCACGGACGCGGCGCCCGCGAGCAGCCCGCTCGCCGAGGTGAGCACCCAGGTGGGGTACGGGTGCCGGTTGCGGCGGATCTCGGCGAGCCGCCGGTACGCCTCCTCCAGCGAGAACGCCGTCTCGGGGTAGCTGAGGTCGTCCACCAGTTGGTAGACGGCCGCGAGCCGCGTGTAGTCCGTGCCGCGCCGCCGTACGGTCCGGGAGGCCGTCACGGGGTCCTCGACGAGGGACGGCTGGTACGAGATCGACAGCAGCGTGAAGGTGACGTTCGGCTCGCACCGGTCGAGGCCGTACGAGCGGCAGACGGCGAACATCGCCGCCTCCACGTCCTCCGCGCCCTCACCGCCCGCCAGCAGCAGCTCCCCGATACGCAGGGTCAGGTCGAGCACACGCGGGACGGCCGGCCCGGTCTCGTCCTCCTTGTGCAGGGGCTCCGGCGCGGGCCGCTCGGCCACCGGCATCCGCAGCATGGTGCGCATCCGGTCCTGCCAGGGCACGTCCTTGGTCAGCGAGACCACGGGAACACCGGTCGCCGGGGTGAACGCGGGCGGAGCGTGCTTGGCGCTGTAGGTGCGCGGTGTACTGAACGCCGACCCCTCCGGCTCCGGGGCCGGTCCCTCGGGCGCCTGAAGGCCCTCCGGCACGGCGAACTCCGAGGACGTCTCCGACTCGCCGCCGACCCCCTTGGGGACGGCCAGGCCGTCGGGGATGGCGAACTCGGACGTGATCTCGGGGTCGTAGACGCTCCTCGCCTCGTCCGACTGCGGCTTGCGGTCCTCCGCCGACGTCACTTGCGTATCGCTCCCTGTACAGCACCATCTGTCGCCTCAGTATGCGCACAGTCGCGTTCCCCACAGGCGTCCGGATACGCGAACGGGCCGCACGCGTGCGCGTGCGGCCGTGGAGATCAGGGGGCTCAGTGGCCGCCGGACTCCTTGAAGCGCTTGTAGGACCGCTCGATCTCGGCCTCGGCGTCGACGCGGCCGACCCAGTTGGCGCCCTCGACGGACTTGCCGGGCTCCAGGTCCTTGTAGACCTCGAAGAAGTGCTGGATCTCCAGGCGGTCGAACTCCGACACGTGGTGGATGTCACGCAGGTGCTCCACGCGCGGGTCCGTCGCCGGGACGCACAGCAGCTTGTCGTCGCCGCCGGCCTCGTCCGTCATGCGGAACATGCCGATCGCGCGGCACTTGATGAGGCAGCCCGGGAAGGTCGGCTCGTCAAGAATGACCAGCGCGTCCAGCGGGTCGCCGTCCTCGCCGAGGGTGTTCTCGACGAAGCCGTAGTCGGTCGGGTAGGCGGTCGAGGTGAAGAGTCGACGGTCCAGGCGGATCCGACCGGTCTCGTGGTCCACCTCGTACTTGTTCCGCGAACCCTTCGGGATCTCGATCGTGACGTCGAACTCCACCGGTGGCTCCTCCATGATCAGCACATAGTTCTGGTGGTTAAGTGTCCCTCACGCAGGTGTGTGATCGCGAAAGGGGCTGGTGGTCGTGCCTGAACTGAGGCCTTGGCGGGCCGCGAGACCGCATGTGACGCGGCTCGCGAACGCCGTACGACCCCGTCTGGCAGCCGCACGCCCCCAGCCGGCACGCCTCGCGAACGCGATGAAACCGCAGGTCAAGCGTCTGACGACGGTGAAGACCTGGCAGTACACCGCGGGCGCCGCCACCGCCGGCCTGGCTCTGACGGCCGTGGTGGTGACCAGCGCGGGCCCCTGGGACTCCACCGGTCAGCGTACGGCCGAGCGGGACCGGGCGGTCGCCCTGGAGCACACGGGTGGCGCAGATCACGGCCGTGATTCCGGTACGACGGCAGCGGCTCCCGAGCCCGCCCCGAGCGCGTCCTCGGTCCTCGCGGGCCTCGGCGGCGCCACGAACACCGTGAAGTCCGCGCCGAGCGGCGAGGCCCTCTCCACCGTCCTGGGGCCGCTCCTGAAGGACGGCGCGCTCGGCAGCCGCCGTGCCGCCGCGGTCGTCGACGTGGCCACCGGCAAGCGCCTGTACGACGTCGGCGCCGACGCCCGCTCACCCCGCCTCCACCACCAAGATCGCCACCGCGGTGGCCGCCCTGTCGGCGATGGCCCGACCACCGCCTCACGACCCGCACGGCCCTGGAACCCGGCACCCACGAACTGGTCCTGGTCGGCGGCGGCGACCCGACCCTCACCGCCCGCAAGGACGCCGAAGGCTGGGCGAGCCTGCGCGACCTGGCCGCGAAGACCGCGAAGGCCCTGAAGAAGGACGGCCTCCGCAAGGTGACGCTGTCGTACGACACCACCCTCTACGCCGGTTCCGCCCTGCACCCCATCGGTGTCGACGCCAACCTCGCCCTGGTCAGCCCTCTGATGGCCGATGAGGCCCGGACGAACGACTCCACGAGCGGCACGGCCGTCCGGGCCCTGGACCCGGCCGACGACGCGGCCCGCAAGTTCGCCGGCTTCCTGGCGGACGAGGGCGTCGAGACGACCTCCCCGGGCCCCTCCAAGGCGACCGACCGCGCGGAGACCCTCGCGGAGGTCTCCTCGCCGCCGCTGTCCACCCTGGTCGAGCGCATGCTGACCAACAGCGACAACGACATCGCGGAGGCCCTGGCCCGCCAGACGGCGGTGGCGACCAAGGTCCGCGCCGACTTCGCCGGCGGCGGCAGGGCGATCCGGGCCCAGCTGAAGAAGCTCGAACTCCCGGTCTCCGGCGTCTCCTTCAAGGACGGCAGCGGGCTGAACCGCGGCGACAAGCTCACCGCCGAGCTCCTGACCGCCCTCCTCGCGAAGGCCGGCGACCCGGACCACCCCGAACTCCGGTCGGTCCTCACCGGCCTCCCCGTGGCCGGCTTCACGGGCACGCTGACCACCCGCTACACGCCCGACGGCGCCGCCGGCGTCGTACGCGCCAAAACCGGCACCCTCACCGGCGTGAACACGCTGGCGGGCACGGTCGTCGACCAGGACGGCCGGCTCCTCGCCTTCGCGTTCCTGGCGTCGGACACGGTGAGCAAGGACGCCGCCCAGGCGGCCCTGGACAGGGCGGCGACGGCGCTGGCCGCGTGCGGCTGCGGCTGACGGGCCGCCAGGGAGCCGACGCCGTCGCGGCCTGCCCCCAGCGCGGACGCTCACGTACGGTTGACGCATGACGAGCATCGGCGGTGCTGCTTCTTCTCAGATGGTCGACTGGAACCTCGCGGTGGCGACCGCGACCCGGCTGATGCGGCCGGGACCGGAGGTGAGCCGCGACGAGGCCCGGGCCGTCGTCGCCGAGCTGCGCCGGCATGCCAAAACCTCGGAGGGGCACGTCCGCGCCTTCACCGGGCTGGCCACCGAGGAGAGCCACGACACCCCGGTCCTCGTCGTCGACCGCCCCGGCTGGGTCCGGGCCAACGTCGCCGGCTTCCGGGAGATCCTCAAGCCCCTCCTCGACAAGATGCAGGAACGGCGCGGCAACACCCCGGGCGGCGCGGTCCTCGGCGCCGTCGGCGGCAAGGTCACCGGGGTCGAACTCGGCATGCTGCTGTCCTTCCTGGCCTCCCGCGTCCTCGGCCAGTACGAGACCTTCGCCCCGGCCACCCGCGAACTCCCGGCCGGGGAGAACGGCGGCGGACGGCTGCTGCTGGTCGCGCCGAACATCGTGCACGTGGAGCGCGAACTCGACGTACAGCCCCACGACTTCCGCCTGTGGGTGTGCCTGCACGAGGAGACGCACCGCACGCAGTTCACCGCGGTGCCCTGGCTGCGGGACCACCTGGAGGGCGAAATCCAGTCGTTCTTGGGGGAGACCGAGGTCGACCCCATGACCGTCCTGGAACGCATCCGGGAGGCCGCCCAGTCGCTCGCCGGCGGGCGGCCCGAGGGCGAGGAGGACGACGGCGGGCGCTCGCTCGTCGAGATCGTGCAGACCCCGGCCCAGCGCGAGATCCTCGGCCGCCTCACCGCCGTGATGTCCCTCCTGGAGGGCCACGCCGACTTCGTGATGGACGGCGTGGGCCCGGACGTCGTGCCGAGCGTCCAGGAGATCCGCGAGAAGTTCCAGCAGCGGCGGGCCAAGGGCGCCTCCCGGCTCGACATGGCCCTGCGCAAACTGCTCGGCCTGGACGCCAAGCTCAGGCAGTACCGCGACGGCGAACGCTTCGTGCGGGCCGTCGTCAACGAGGTCGGCATGGACGGCTTCAACCGCGTGTGGACCTCACCCAACACGCTCCCGACGAAGACGGAGATCGCCAAACCGGCGGACTGGATCGCGCGGGTGCACCGCAAGGCGGACTCGGGGAACTCCGGCACCGAGTCGTGAACCGGGCGGAAAGGTCGTGAAAGAAAACCGGCCGACGGCAGGCGAACGCCCCTCCAATCACCCGTCCGAGGGACCGTGAGCCCTGGGTAGGCGTGCAATGCTCGGGGAACGGCCCGGTTCTGTCACCATCTACACACTCTGAGTGACCGAACCTCGGGCTCACCCCCGAAAACTTCATGAAGGGAACCGGACATGGGTCCCCATCCTGCGGTCGCGGCGATACGCCTGGCGGTCCGCCGCGTCCTCCACGACATCCTCAACGAGCACATCCGCCCCACCGACGACTCCTCTGACTCCTCGCACGAGCGCCCGCCGTCCCCGCTCGTGCTCGTGGCCTGCTCCGGCGGCGCCGACTCCATGGCCCTCGCCTCCGCCCTCGCCTTCGAGGCCCCCAAACTCGGCATCCGCGCCGGCGGCGTCACCGTCGACCACGGCCTCCAGCCCGGCTCCGACCTGCGTGCCGAGGAAGTCGCCCTGCGGCTGCGCCAGCTCGGCCTCGACCCCGTCGAGTCCGTCGCCGTCACCGTCGGCCGCGAAGGCGGCCCCGAGGCCGCCGCCCGCGACGCCCGCTACGCCGCCCTCGACGCCGCCGCCGACCGCCACGGCGCCACCGCCGTCCTGCTCGGCCACACCCGCGACGACCAGGCCGAAACCGTCCTGCTCGGCCTCGCCCGCGGCTCCGGCATCCGCTCCCTGTCCGGCATGGCCGCGGTCTCGGGGGCCGACGGCAGGTACCGCCGCCCCTTCCTGCAGCTCGACCGCCAGACCGCCCGCAAGGCCTGCATGGTCCAGTCGCTGCCCGTCTGGGACGACCCCCACAACGCGGACCCGGCCTACACCCGCTCCCGGCTGCGCCACGAAGGCCTGCCCGCCCTGGAGAAGGCCCTCGGCAAGGGCGTCGTCGAGGCGCTCGCCCGGACGGCCCAGCTCTCCCGCGACGACGCCGACGCCCTCGACGCCTGGGCGAGCCAGGCCGCGACCGCCGTCCGCGACGCGGCCGGCCTGCTCGAATGCGCCAAGCTCTACGCCCTGCCGCCCGCCGTGCGTCGCCGTGTACTGCGCCGCGCCGCCATCGAGGCCGGCGCCCCGGCGGGCTCGCTGTTCGCCCGGCACATCGAGGAAGTCGACCGGCTGATCACCGGTTGGCGCGGCCAAGGGGCCATCAATCTCCCCGGCAAGGTCGTCGCCCAGCGTCAGGGTGGCAGACTGGTGATTCGGCAAGGCTGAATCCTTACCCCTCCGCGAGGGGTGACGGGCAGGCCGGTGGGACGACCGAAAGTGATGCGGGTGGACGCGAAAGACATGGGCACCGACCTCAAAGAGGTGCTCATCACCAAGGAACAGATCGACGCCAAGCTGGTTGAGCTGGCCGCGAAGATCGACGCGGAGTACGCGGGCAAGGACCTGCTCATCGTCGGCGTCCTCAAGGGCGCGGTGATGGTCATGGCCGACCTCGCGCGGGCGCTGTCCACCCCCGTCACCATGGACTGGATGGCCGTGTCGTCGTACGGCGCGGGCACCCAGTCCTCCGGTGTCGTCCGGATCCTCAAGGACCTCGACACCGACATCAAGGGCAAGCACGTCCTGATCGTCGAGGACATCATCGACTCCGGCCTGACCCTGTCGTGGCTGCTGTCCAACCTCGGCTCCCGGGAGCCGGAGTCGCTGAAGGTGTGCACCCTGCTGCGCAAGCCGGACGCCGCCAAGGTCGCCATCGACGTCGAGTGGGTCGGTTTCGACATCCCCAACGAGTTCGTCGTCGGCTACGGTCTCGACTACGCCGAGAAGTACCGCAACCTCCCGTTCGTCGGTACGCTCGCGCCCCACGTCTACGGCGGCTGAGCCGGCCTTGAGGCCGAGCGGGCCTTCTTCCTAAGACGATCGGGAACCCCGGCGGGTTTCGCGCCGTTGGAGCATGCAGACGGGCTCGTTCAGCCGTCCCGTGCGGCTTCGCGTGACGAAGCTGGGGTACCGTCAGAAGAACTGTCTTATCAAACTCACTATGGCAGGAGGGACGGGGCGACACCGCTCCGTATGGATGGACGTGAAGCGATACTTCCGTGGGCCGGTCATGTGGATCGTGCTGGCCGTCCTTGCCGTGGTCGTGTTGATGCAGGTCGTCGGCTCGTCCGGTGGGTACAAGACGGTGGACACCGGCCAGGTCGTCCAGGCGATCAATGACAACAAGGTCCAGCAGGCCAAGCTGACCACCGGCGACGAGCAGACCATCAAGGTCGAGCTCAAGGACGGCCAGAAGGTCGACGGCAGCTCGAAGATCCAGGCGAGCTACATCGGCGACCAGGGCCAGAACCTCGCCGCGACACTGCAGACCAAGTTCGAGCAGAAGCAGATCCCCGACGGGTACACCGTCTCGCCGACCAAGCAGAACGCGTTCGTCGGCATCCTGCTCTCCCTGCTTCCCTTCGTCCTCATCGTCGTCGTGTTCCTGTTCCTGATGAATCAGATGCAGGGCGGCGGCTCCCGGGTCATGAACTTCGGCAAGTCCAAGGCGAAGCTCATCACCAAGGACACCCCCAAGACGACCTTCGCGGACGTCGCCGGGTCCGACGAGGCCGTCGAGGAGCTCCACGAGATCAAGGAGTTCCTCCAGGAGCCGGCCAAGTTCCAGGCCGTCGGCGCCAAGATCCCGAAGGGTGTCCTGCTCTACGGTCCTCCCGGCACCGGCAAGACCCTGCTCGCGCGCGCCGTCGCGGGCGAGGCCGGCGTGCCGTTCTACTCGATCTCCGGTTCCGACTTCGTCGAGATGTTCGTCGGTGTCGGTGCCTCCCGGGTCCGTGACCTGTTCGAGCAGGCCAAAGCGAACGCCCCGGCGATCGTCTTCGTCGACGAGATCGACGCGGTCGGCCGCCACCGCGGCGCCGGCCTCGGCGGTGGTCACGACGAGCGCGAGCAGACCCTGAACCAGCTGCTCGTCGAGATGGACGGCTTCGACGTGAAGGGCGGCGTCATCCTGATCGCCGCCACCAACCGGCCCGACATCCTCGACCCGGCCCTCCTGCGCCCCGGCCGCTTCGACCGCCAGATCGCGGTCGACCGCCCGGACATGCAGGGCCGTCTGGAGATCCTCAAGGTTCACCAGAAGGGCAAGCCGGTCGCCCCGGACGTCGACCTGTCGGCCGTCGCCCGCCGTACGCCCGGCTTCACGGGTGCCGATCTCTCCAACGTGCTGAACGAGGCCGCGCTGCTGACGGCCCGCTCGGACAAGAAGCTGATCGACAACCAGATGCTGGACGAGGCGATCGACCGTGTGGTGGCGGGCCCGCAGAAGCGGACCCGGATCATGTCCGACAAGGAGAAGAAGATCACCGCGTACCACGAGGGCGGACACGCCCTGGTCGCGGCGGCCTCACCCAACTCCGACCCGGTCCACAAGATCACCATCCTGTCCCGCGGCCGCGCCCTGGGCTACACGATGGTCCTGCCGGACGAGGACAAGTACTCCACCACGCGCAACGAGATGCTCGACCAGCTCGCCTACATGCTGGGCGGTCGCGCGGCCGAGGAACTGGTCTTCCACGACCCGACCACGGGCGCCGCGAACGACATCGAGAAGGCCACCGCCACGGCCCGCGCGATGGTCACCCAGTACGGCATGACCGAGCGTCTCGGCGCCATCAAGTTCGGCGGCGACAACACCGAGCCGTTCCTCGGCCGTGAGATGGCCCACCAGCGCGACTACTCGGAAGAGGTCGCCGCCCTGGTGGACGAGGAAGTCAAGAAGCTCATCGAGAACGCGCACAACGAGGCCTGGGAGATCCTGGTCGAGAACCGCGACGTCCTCGACAACCTCGTCCTGCAGCTGCTGGAGAAGGAGACGCTGGGCAAGGAGGAGATCGCCGAGATCTTCTCCGCGATCGTCAAGCGTCCGGCCCGGCCCGCCTGGACCGGCTCCTCCCGCCGTACGCCGTCCACCCGTCCGCCGGTGCTCTCCCCGAAGGAGCTCGCCCTGACGAACGGTGCCAACGGCGCCACCCCGGCGATCTCGACCGCCAAGGCCACGGCGGCGGAGTCCGCGCCCGTCACCGAGCCGGCCCCCGAGGAC
This sequence comes from Streptomyces sp. GKU 895, assembly GCA_002027195.1. Classification (GTDB taxonomy): domain Bacteria; phylum Actinomycetota; class Actinomycetes; order Streptomycetales; family Streptomycetaceae; genus Streptomyces. The sequence goes on from MWJO01000091.1 coordinate 32,015, forward strand.
CGTCCGGAGAGCTGATGTTCCGGGCCCCTGGTGGCCTCACCAGGCCCGGAATGGATGCCGCGCCCCTCAGGTTCTAGCCTGGGGGGCGCGGCGTTTTTCGGCCGTGCAGGCAGGGACACCGAGGAACGAGGCACACCAGATGACCGACCCCGTGACGCTGGACGGCGAGGGCTCCATCGGCGAGTTCGACGAGAAGCGCGCCGAGAACGCCATCCGGGAACTGCTGATCGCGGTCGGGGAGGACCCGGACCGGGAGGGGCTCAAGGAGACGCCGGGGCGGGTGGCCCGGGCGTACAAGGAGATCTTCGCGGGGCTGTGGCAGAAGCCCGAGGACGTGCTGACGACGACGTTCGACCTGGGGCACGACGAGATGGTGCTCGTGAAGGACATCGAGGTCCTGTCGAGCTGTGAGCACCACCTGGTGCCGTTCGTCGGTGTCGCCCACGTCGGGTACATCCCGTCCGCCGACGGCAAGATCACGGGGCTGTCGAAGCTGGCCCGGCTCGTGGACGTCTACGCCCGTCGGCCGCAGGTGCAGGAACGTCTCACCACGCAGGTCGCCGACTCCCTGATGGAGATCCTGGAGCCGCGCGGCGTGATCGTGGTCGTCGAGTGCGAGCACATGTGCATGTCGATGCGGGGGGTGCGCAAGCCCGGGGCGAAGACCATAACGTCGGCGGTCCGCGGCCAGCTGCGTGATCCCGCGACCCGTAACGAGGCGATGAGCCTGATCATGGCGCGCTGACGGTGCTGGGGTGGGATGCCGCTGGGGTGCTGATGCCTCTGGCGGGCTGACGGTCCTGGGGTGCTGATGGTGCTGGGTGCTGATGTGCCTTGGGCGGTGACGTGCCTGGGGTGCCGATACCTCTGGCGGGCCGACGGTCCTGGGGTGCTGATGCCTCTGGCGGTCTGACCGTCCTGGCGGGCTGACGGTCCTGGCGGGCTGACGGTCCTGGCGCGCTGACGGCCCTGGGCCGCTGGCGTTTCTGGGGTCGTGGACGTTCCTGGGTGCTGGCGCCTGGCGGGTCAGGCCGTCGACGTCGCTCCCGTGTTCCGGTCGTCGTCCTCCGGGAGTTTGCACACGCGCTCCAGGAAGATGGCGGCCGCTATCACCCCGACGCCCGCCAGGACCGAGAAGCCGGCGTAGATGGCCTGGTCGCGGCGGGCGGGGATGTCGAGGGACTCCAGCAGGAAGACGCCGGTGCCGCCGTACATGCCGGAGACCAGGGCGGCGACCAGGGCGCTGGCCTGCCCGAAGACGACGGCGCGGGCCGCCATCAGCGGGTCCACGCCCTTGGCCTCGGGGCGGCGCTCGCGCTGGGCCTTGAGGCGGGAGCGGATCGAGAGCGCCGTGGACAGCAGGACCACGGCGATCAGGGCCAGCACGAGTGGGGGCGGCCAGGGGGACGCTTGGGAGGGTCCCGATCGAGGCCCACAGGCGGGCGGCCGCCCAGGACAGGACTCCGGCGACGACGAACACGCCGGCCAGCAGCCTGATGCGCAGTTCTCTCACGGTGACCCTTCAGCTCCCCCGGATGGCAGGGACGGTGTGGTGGCCCTGATCCTCGTGCTCCTTGTGCCCGATGCTCGTGGTCTTGACCTTAACGAGTTCGTGCTCTTGACCTTAACGACTATTCGGGCAGCCGGAGTTCCAGGTCCTTGCGGGGTTCCACGCCGTCCCGGGTGACGTCGGCCAGGAGGCCGGAGACGGGGCCGCGGCCGGGGAACTGGGCCTGCGGCTCCACGTCGTGCCACGGCGCCAGGACGAACGCGCGTTCGTGGGCGCGCGGGTGGGGGAGGGTGAGCGCCGGGTCGTCGGAGACGACGTCGGCGTACGCCACGATGTCGACGTCCAGCGTGCGCGCGCCCCAGCGCTCGTCACGGACCCGGTGGAAGGCCTCCTCGACCGCGTGGGCCCGCTCCAGCAGGGACGACGGGGGAAGCGTCGTCTTCACGACGACCACCGCGTTGAAGTACGACGGCTGGCTGCCCGGCTCGACGCCCCACGGCTCGGTCTCGTACACGGGCGAGACGGCCTTCACTCGGACGCCGGGGGTGTCCTCCAGCGCGTCGATGGCGCCCTGGAGGGTCTCCAGGCGGTTGCCCAGGTTGGAGCCGAGGGAGATCACCGCGCGCTGGGGGTTGTGCAGGGTGGTGTCGGCGGCGTCCACCTGCTGGACGACGGCGGCGGGCACCGGCTGGACGGTCGGGTCGCTCGGGCCCGTGGCGAAGGACGCGGTCATACTCGGCTCCGGGTGATGGTGATCGTCACGTCGTCGAAGGGGACCGTGATCGGCGCGTCTGGTTTGTGGACGGTGACCTCGACCTCCTCCACCCCCTCGTGCTTCAGGCAGGCCTGGGCGATGCGCTCGGCGAGGGTCTCGATGAGGTTCACCGGCTCGCCCTCGACGACGGCCACGACCTCCTCCGCCACGATGCCGTAGTGCGCGGTCTTCGCCAGGTCGTCGTCGGCGGCGGCCGGCCGGGTGTCCAGGCCCAGGACGAGGTCCACGATGAAGGTCTGGCCCTCTTCGCGTTCCTTGGGGAACACACCGTGGTGCCCGCGGGCCTTCAGGCCGCGCAGCGCGACACGATCCACGCGAATCACTCCTGCAATCGTCGGTAATGGCCGGTTCGTACCGGGTGCGGGCGGCACACCGGCCTCGAACGAATCTACCTGCGGGCACTGACAGCACCGGGCCACGGGGGCGTGGGGCCGGGCCGGGGCCAGGAGGTTTCACGGTGTGTTTCCCCTGGGGAACCCGGCGGCTCACGGGTTGGTAGCCGCCCCTACCCAAGGGGTGGTGATTCCAACCACTCGTTGGTCCGTCCGGTGCGCGGTCCGCATCCGGTCCTGAGGGCCTCGGGGTGCGCCTACCCGTTCAGGAGGGGGTGTCGTCCCCTTCGGCCTCGTCGTTTTCGGCCAGAACGGGCGAGGCGTGGTGGGACCAGAGTTTCCAGCCGGACGGAGTGCGGTGGAACACGTTGGTGGCGACCACCAGCTGGCCGACGAGCGGGCCGAGCTCCTCGCCGCCCTCGGGGGCGGGCCCGCCGCTGAGGATGTTCTCCGTGCAGGTCACCAGGGCGGTGTCGCCGGTGACGGACACATGCACGTCGGTCAGGAAGAACTGGATGTAGTCGGTGTTCGCCATGATCAGGGCGTACGACCGCAGGACCTCGCCGCGACCGGTGAGCACGGGCCAGCCGGGGTGCACGCAGGAGATCACGCCGGCGTCGGCGGGGTCGTGGTACTCCTCGTCGACGCCCAGGTCGGCCGGGGTGAGCCAGAGCGAGGAGAGCGCCTCGAAGTCGCCGCGCTCCATCGCCTCGTAGTAGGCGGTGTTGGCGGCTTCCACCTGCTCGACGTCGGTATGGGGGGCGCTCACCGGGCTCCTTCTGCGCCGTTGCCCGCTGCGCGCGCCCCTTCCACGGCGCGTGCGACCCGTACCGCGTCCGCCGTCGCGTGGACCTCGTGCACGCGCACGGCCCATGCGCCGGCGTGCGCCGCGAGCGCGGAGACGGCGGCCGTGGCGGCGGTCGCGCTCGCGGGGCGGGGCGGGGGGCGCGCCTCCGGG
>MWJO01000092.1 GCA_002027195.1 Streptomyces sp. GKU 895
CGAGTCGGAGGTAGCGGCCGATGGTGTCGCGGGGCTCGGCGGGCGCCGGCTGTTCCAGGCGTCGCAGGTTGGCGTCCGATACGCCTCACGGCAAGCTGAACCACCCCCGGCGACCCCGGGCAACGCCGCGCTACACCGCCGGAATCACCGCCGACACCCGGAAACCCCCCGCGTCCGTCGGCCCGGACACAAAAACCCCGCCCAGCGCGGCGACCCGCTCCTTCATCCCCACCAGCCCGTTCCCCCCGGACGGCAACCGCGCCGACGACGCCACCGACACCTCCGGCGGCGGCTCGTTCTCCACCTGCATCGCGATCTCCGACCCCCGGTGCGCGAGCCGTACGTGCGTCTTCGCGCCCGCCGCGTGCTTGTGGACGTTGGTCAACGCCTCCTGCACGACCCTGTACGCGGTCTGCTCGATCTCCCCCGCGTACGACCGCACGTCCCCCTCCACGGTCAGATCCACGACCATCCCCGCGGCCGCCGACTGCCCGATCAACTCCTCCAACTCCGACAGACAAGGCCCGTCGGACTCCTCCACGGCCCTCGACGCGGCAGCGGCAGCCGCAGCGGCAACCCCCACAGCGGCCAACGGCACGGCGGCCCGCCGCGCGGCAGCCCCGTCCCCGCTCCGCAGCACCCCGAGCATCTCCCGCAACTCGGTCAGCGCCTGCCGCCCCATGTCCCCCACCAACGCGGCGTTCTTGACGGCCTTCTCCGGATCCTTCCGCGCAACGGCCTGCAACGCGGCCGCATGCACCACCATCAGGCTCACCCGATGCGCGACGACGTCATGCATCTCCCGGGCGATCCGGGTCCGCTCCTCATTACGCGCCCACTCGGCCCGTTCCTCCGCCCGCTCGGCAAGCAGCTGAAGCTCCCGCTCCAGACTGTCGGCACGCTCACGGAGACTCTCCATCAGCCGCCGCCGAGCCCCGACGTACAGCCCGAGCAGCAGGGGCGGGGCGGTCAACCCAATCGAAATGGCAATCGCGGCGAACGGAACGGACCACCCCCCGAGGTCGCTCTCCCCCGTCTCCATGCTCTGCCGCACCCGCACGAACATCACGATCAGCATGCCGACGAACGACATCCCGGCCAGCGACCCGATGATCCGCCGCGGCAGCTCGGAGGCGGCGAGGGTGTACAGGCCGACGATGCCCATGAGGTACCCCATCTGGGCAGGCGTGATCGCGATGGACACCAGCACCACCGCGATCGGCCACTTCCGCCGCACGAGCAGCGCGGCACCGGCGAGCGCCCCGAAGACGACCCCCGCCGCCGTCGGGATCCCGGCGTCCCCGGCGAAGTCGACGCCCTCGACCGCGCACTCGAGCACGGAGACGAACGCGAGGCCGATGTCCAACAGTGCGGTACGCCACCTGGCCCACCACCACGGCCCCGTCCGGGCCGCGGCGTGGTCTTCCCCCGTCGTGGTCATGCCTCCAGCCTACGGGCGCAAGGCGCGGCTTTTCCGGTGAGTTTCCGGTACTGGCCTACACCACATGCCGTGACCGGCCAGAAGCGAAACCGCCCGATTTCCCTCGAACTGCTGAACCAGCCCCTGTTCGACCCCGGAAGCGGAGATTCCGTCTGGACGGTATGCCTATGGCAACTTCACCTGGCAAATACGCCGACTTCGAGGGGCTGCGGGAGCGGGCGGTGGCGCTACGGCGGGCAGGACTCAGCCGACGCCAGATCCGCGACCGTCTGCGCGTCGACAACAACGACATCCTCAACCGCCTCCTGGAGGGCGAGCCCCCTCCGGAATGGACGAAGCGCCCGAACGCGAAGGACGACCTGAGGGACCGCGCGAGGGAGCTACGGCTCCAGGGCTGGACGTACGACCAGATCCAGGTGGAGCTGGGGTGCTCGAAGAGTTCGATCTCACTGTGGGTGCGGGACCTGCCGAAGCCGGAGCGGCGCGAACCGTCGGAGCAGGCGAAGCTGGCAGCGAGGAAAAGGTGGGAGCACGAACTGGCGATGAGGGACGAGGAGCGCCAGAGGACCAAAGCAGCTGCAAGCGCGCAGTTTGGCGAGATGTCCGACCGCGACCTGTTCATTGCGGGGGTTGCCCTCTACTGGGCCGAGGGTTCCAAGGACAAGGTCTACGCGCGCCGAGAGAACGTCCTCTTCGTCAATAGCGACCCCGGCGTGATTCAGCTCTATCTCGCTTGGCTCGACCTGCTCGGCGTGGCCCCGGAGCGCCTGACATACCGCGTCATGATCCACATGACGGCGGACGTTGAGAGCGCCAAGCGCTATTGGGCGGACCTCGTAGGCGTCGACGTCACCCGTTTTCAGAGGACGACGATCAAGAAGCACAACCCCAAGACCGTGCGCAAGAACGTTGGCGACGACTACCGAGGCTGCCTGGTGATCCGCGTGGCACAGGGCGCAGAGCTCTACCGCAAGATCGAAGGCTGGTGGAAGGGAATGGTGGCTCAGGCCCCAGCACGACTCAGGTAAGGTCTGACGCAGCCATCCGCCATGGGGTAACTGGTAGCCCGCGGGCCTTTGAAGCCCTGTAGTGCTGGTTCGAATCCAGCTGGCGGAGCTGCGAGGTTCGGGCCCTGACAGCACAGTCAGGGCCCACACTCATGTCCCCCAAGAAACACCCCGGTATCCTGCGGATGTCACCCCACCCTCTCCACAGCCGAAGGGCATCCCGTGAGCGCCAACCGCCCGGCAGCCGTCGTCGTTCTCGCAGCGGGTGAGGGCACCCGTATGAAGTCGGCCACACCCAAGGTTCTCCATGAGCTCTGCGGCCGCAGCCTCGTGGGCCATGTGCTCGCCGCAGCCCGCGAGTTGGACCCCGAGAATCTCGTCGTCGTCGTGGGGCACGCGCGTGAGAAGGTCACCGCGCATCTCAATGACATCGACCCCGACGTACGGACCGCCGTCCAGGCCGAGCAGAACGGCACCGGGCACGCCGTACGGATGGGACTGGAAGAGCTCGGTGGGGTCGTCGACGGGACCGTCGTGGTCGTCTGCGGTGACACTCCCCTTCTCACCGGTGAGACCCTCCTCGCCCTCGCGCACACGCACTCCACCGACGGCAACGCCGTCACCGTCCTGACCGCCGAGGTCCCGGACGCCACGGGGTACGGGCGGATCGTGCGGGACGGCGCCTCGGGTGCCGTCACCGAGATCGTCGAGCACAAGGACGCCTCCGACTCGCAGCGCGCGATCCGTGAGATCAACTCCGGGGTGTTCGCGTTCGACGGGCAGCTGCTCGCCGATGCTCTCGGGAAGGTCAGGACCGACAACTCGCAGGGCGAGGAGTACCTCACCGACGTACTCGGGATTCTGCGCGAGGCAGGTCACCGCGTGGGGGCTTCCGTCGCCGCCGACCACCGTGAGATCGCCGGCATCAACAACCGCGTCCAGCTCAGCGAGGCCCGCCGGATTCTCAACGACCGGCTGCTGACCGAGGCCATGCTCGCCGGGGTCACCGTCATCGACCCCGCCTCCACCTGGGTCGACGTGACCGTCACCTTCGATCAGGACGCGGTCGTCCACCCGAACACCCAGCTGCACGGCACCACTCACATCGGCTCCTACGCCGAGGTCGGTCCCAACAGCCGGCTGACCGACACCCACGTGGGCGCCGGGGCCCGCGTCGACAACACCGTGTCGTACGGGGCGCACATCGGCCCGGACGCGTCCGTGGGGCCGTACGCCTATCTGCGGCCCGGTACCCGCCTCGGCGCGAAGGGCAAGATCGGGACGTACGTCGAGACGAAGAACGCCTCGATCGGGGAGGGGACGAAGATTCCCCATCTCTCCTACGTCGGTGACGCGACGATCGGCGAGTACTCCAACATCGGTGCCGCGAGCGTGTTCGTGAACTACGACGGGCAGGACAAGCATCACACCACCGTCGGGTCGCACTGCCGGACGGGTTCGGACAACATGTTTGTGGCGCCTGTCACGGTCGGGGACGGCGCGTACACCGCCGCAGGGTCGGTGATCACGAAGGACGTGCCGCCCGGTTCGCTGGCCGTGGCCCGTGGCCAGCAGCGGAATATCGAGGGTTGGGTGGCCCGTAAGCGTCCGGGAAGCGCGGCGGCGAAGGCGGCCGAGGCGGCTTCCCGGGAGCCGGGCAGCGAGGGCTGACCGGAAACAGGTGCGTCAAACACGGCGTACCGTGATAAGTGCACACCCGCACCCCACCAGCTGAGACGGCCCCGTCGCGCCCAGCGGCGAGGTCTCTCGACACCCAGCTGAGACACCTCTGAGGAGACAGTGCTGTGACCGGGATCAAGACGACCGGCGAGAAGAAGATGATGTTCTTCTCCGGCCGCGCCCACCCCGAGCTTGCCGAGGAGGTCGCCCAGCAGCTGGGTGTCGGGGTCGTCCCGACGAAGGCCTTCGACTTCGCCAATGGCGAGATCTACGTCCGTTACCAGGAGTCGGCGCGTGGTGCGGACTGCTTCCTGATCCAGAGCCACACGGCTCCGATCAACAAGTGGATCATGGAGCAGCTGATCATGATCGATGCCCTGAAGAGGGCTTCGGCGCGTTCCATCACCGTGATCGTGCCGTTCTACGGGTATGCGCGTCAGGACAAGAAGCACCGCGGGCGTGAGCCGATCTCGGCCCGTCTCATCGCCGATCTGATGAAGACGGCCGGCGCGGACCGCATTCTCACGGTGGATCTGCACACGGACCAGATCCAGGGTTTCTTCGACGGTCCGGTCGACCACCTCTTCGCGCTGCCGCTGCTGGCGGACTACGTGGGGGCGAAGGTCGACAAGGACAAGCTGACGGTCGTGTCTCCTGACGCCGGTCGTGTTCGTGTCGCCGACCGCTGGTGCGACCGTCTCGGCGCTCCGCTGGCGATCGTGCACAAGCGGCGGGACAAGGACGTGGCGAACCAGGTCACCGTGCATGAGGTGGTCGGTGAGGTGAAGGGTCGCGTCTGCGTGCTCGTCGACGACATGATCGACACCGGTGGCACGATCTGCGCTGCCGCGGACGCGCTGTTCGCGCACGGTGCCGAGGACGTCATCGTGACGGCGACGCACGGTGTGCTGTCGGGTCCGGCGGCGGACCGGCTGAAGAACTCCCGGGTGAGCGAGTTCGTGTTCACGAACACGCTGCCGACGCCGGGTGAGCTGGGTCGTGACCTGGACAAGATGACGGTGCTGTCGATCGCGCCGACGATCGCGAGTGCGGTGCGTGAGGTGTTCGAGGACGGTTCGGTGACGAGCCTGTTCGACGAGCAGTAGGCCCTTGCCCATGGGGCAGAACGCTTCTGCATGATCGATTTTTCTGCGGCCTTCCTTGCTGAGTACACTGCACAAGTTGCTCGGCGAGGGAGGCCGTCCTCATTTCTGGTGAGGTCGGCGATCCGTTATCGACGCGCTCTTCGTAGCAGGCCGTTCGTGGCCGGGTGACCTGTCCGTTTCTCACCCATACGAGGAGTGATCATGTCCGAGGTGAAGCTCACCGCCGAGACCCGTACCGAGTTCGGCAAGGGTGCCGCCCGTCGCATCCGCCGTGACGCCAAGGTTCCCGGTGTTCTCTACGGCCACGGTTCCGACCCGCTGCACCTGACCCTCCCGGGCCACGACCTGCTGCTGGCGCTGCGTACGCCGAACGTCCTGATCTCCCTGGACATCGACGGCAAGACCAACGAGCTGGCGATCCCGAAGTCGGTTCAGCGTGACCCGATCAAGGGCTTCCTGGAGCACGTCGACCTGCTGCTGGTCAAGCGTGGCGAGAAGGTCACGGTCGAGATCCCGGTCCACGCCGAGGGCGAGCTGGCCGCCGGCGGCAACCTGCTGGAGCACGTGCTGAACGCGCTTCCGGTCGAGGCCGAGGCCACCCACATCCCCGAGGCCGTCACGGTCTCCGTCGAGGGCCTGGAGGCCGGTGCCTCCATCCACGCCAAGGACATCAAGCTGCCCTCCGGTGTGACCCTGGCCGTCGACGAGGACGCTGTCGTTCTCCAGGTGCTGGCCGCGCAGGCCGAGGAGGCCTCTGAGGAGGCTGCCGAGGGCGACGAGGCCGCCGAGGCCTGAGCCTGAAGGCTCTGCGGTAGCTCGCAGGGGCTCTGCAAGAATTCACCGGCCGCCGCTTCCGTACGGGAGTGGCGGCCGGCGCATATCGAGGAGACATGGACGTGACGACCCCCGCCAACGAGCCCTGGCTGATCGTCGGGCTCGGCAACCCCGGGCCGGAGTACGCGGCCAACCGGCACAACGTCGGTTTCATGGTGGCCGATCTGCTGGCCGAGCGGATCGGGGGGAGGTTCAAGCGGGCCGGCAAGGCGCAGGCGCAGGTCGTGGAGGGGCGGATCGGGCCGCCGGGGCCGCTGAACCGCCGGGTGATCCTGGCGAAGCCGATGTCGTACATGAACCTGTCCGGTGGGCCGGTGAACGCGCTCAAGGACTTCTACAAGGTGCCCGTCGCCAACATCGTGGCCGTTCATGACGAGTTGGACATCGACTACGGGGTGCTGCGGTTGAAGCTCGGGGGCGGGGACAACGGGCACAACGGGCTGAAGTCGATGACGAAGGCGTTCGGTGCCGAGTATCACCGGGTGCGGTTCGGGATCGGGCGGCCTCCGGGGCGGATGCAGGTCGCGGACTTCGTGCTGAAGGACTTCTCCTCCGCGGAGCGCAAGGAGCTCGACTACTTCGTGGACCGGGCGGCGGACGCGGTGGAGTGTCTGGTGATCGAGGGGCTGGAGCGGGCGCAAAGCACGTACAACTCCTGACTTGTCCGGTCGCGGACCGGGCCCAGGTTGACGGGCCGTTCAGGCATGGCCAATGATCCCGGCCATGCCTGCCACCGCCTCCGTCTCCGCCCGCCAGGCCTCGGCTGCCGCCCTCCGGTTCGGGCGGCTCGCGGCGATGGGTGCGGTCGCGGTGCTGATCCTGATCGCGGGGGTGTGGGCGTCGTGGGGCACCGCGCAGCACGTGATGCTGACGAAGGGCCGGGAGAGCGGCACGATCGAGGTGACGCGGTGCGGGGAGGACACGTGCAGCGGGCCGTACACGCCGGTCTCCGAGGGGTCCACGGCGCGGGCCGAGGTCGTCATCGAGAAGACGGTCGCCGTGAAGAAGGGCGAGACGTACACGGTCGTCGTGAAGCCGAGCAGTGACGAGGTCGTACGGTCCGGGCCTGCCGGGATTCTCTATGCCTGGGTTCCGCTGGGTGGTGCGCTGTTGCTGGCGTCGGTCGTGGTGGCGGGCGGGTTGGGGCGTACGCGGGGCGCGTGGGTCATGGCGGGGGCGGGTGTCGCGCTGCTCACCGCAGCTTTCGTGACGATCTGAAAGCTTTCGCCGTTCTGTCTTTCTGTGAAGGGTGTGAGTGTTGTCTGTTCGTGATTGACCTGAGGTCAGTCGTGGCTGGAAGCTGAGCCGCCCCCTCCACATCTTCCCTGCCACATCTCGAAGATGGACTGCCCCATGCGTAGCCTCATCCGTGCCGGCGCCCTGTCCGCCGTCGCCGCTGCCGCCCTGTTCGCGGCCCCGAACGCCTATGCCACCGCTCCCGGTGACAACGGCACTGTGAAGATCCACGACGCCACCACCGGCGAGGAGTTGCGTCGCAACGAGCCGCACGTGTGCACCTTCTACCTCGACGCGTTCGGTTTCGACTCCGTCCAGGAGGTGGACTGGCACATCGAGGCCTGGGCCCCGACGGCCGACGTCAAGGGCGAGACGGTGAAGTCCGGCGAGATCACCCTCGACGCCGAGGGCCACGGCCGGACCGAGGACCTGTCGCTGCCCGACGGCCACTACAAGCTGTTCTGGAACTTCGAGGGCGAGAAGGGCGCGGCCAAGCACAAGGTCTTCTGGACCGACTGCGAGGGCTCCGACGACGGCAAGCCGAGCGAGACGCCGTCCTCGTCCGCTTCCTCGCCGGCTTCCTCCTCTCCCTCCGCCTCGCCGTCCGAGTCGGCGCCCGCCGGCGGGTCGTCCTCGGAGCCGTCGGCGTCCTCGTCGCCGTCCGCCCAGGGCGGCGGCAGCGGCGACGGCGACGGCGGTGACCTCGCGGAGACCGGCAACGGCGCCCCGGTGGGTCTGCTGGGCGGCGCCGCGGCGGCGCTGGTGGCCGCGGGCGGCTACCTGGTCTTCCGCCGCCGTAAGGCATAGCCGCTGACCGCCGACGTCAGGCCTAGCAGCTGTCCTTCGCCGTAAGGCCTAGTCGCTGTCCGTCGCCGTGAGGCGTAGCCGCTGATACGACGGTGCCCCCGAGCTTGTCCGAAGCTCGGGGGCACCGTCGTGTGCGCGTGCGGCCTCAGCCGGTGTTGCGCAGGCCCGCCGCGACACCGTTGACGGTGAGGAGCAGGGCGCGGGCCAGGGTCGGGTCGGGTTCCTCGCCGGCCGCGGCGGCGTCGCGCTGGCGCTTGAGGAGGGCGACCTGGAGGTAGGAGATCGGGTCGAGGTAGGCGTCGCGGATGGTGAACGTCTGCTTCAGGACGGGCTGGGCCTCGAGGAGTGAGCTCTCGCCGGTGACCTTGAGGACCTCGCGGACGGTGAGGGCGTGTTCGGCCTCGATGGTGGCGAAGACGTGCTGGAGCTCGGCGGGGACGAGGGTCTCGACGTAGTGGCGGGCGATGCGCAGGTCGGTCTTCGCGAGGGTCATCTCGACGTTGGAGATGAAGTTGCGGAAGAAGTGCCACTGCTCGTGCATCTCGTCGAGCACGGTGTCGAGGCCGGCCTCGCGCAGCGCCTTGAGGCCGGAGCCGACGCCGAACCAGCCGGGGACGATCTGCCGGGACTGGGTCCAGCCGAAGACCCACGGGATGGCGCGCAGTCCGTCGAGGGAGACGCCGGAGCCGGGGCGGCGGGAGGGCCGGGAGCCGAGGTGCAGGTCGGCGAGCTGGTCGACCGGTGTGGAGGCGAGGAAGTAGTTCGGCAGGTCGGGGTCCTCGACCAGGCGGCGGTAGGCCGCGTGAGCGGCGTCGCTCACCACGTCCATCGCCGCGTCCCAGCGGGCGAGCGCCTCGTCGGACTGGCGGGGGGCGGTGTGCAGGGCGGAGGCCTGGAGGGTGGCGGCCACCGTCAGTTCCAGGTTCTCCCGCGCGAGCGACGGCACCAGGTACTTGTCGCTGATGACCTCGCCCTGCTCGGTCACCTTGATCTCGCCCTCCAGGGTGCCCCAGGGCTGGGCGAGGATCGCGTCGTGGGAGGGGCCGCCGCCGCGGCCGACGGTGCCGCCGCGGCCGTGGAAGAGGCGCAGTCGCACGCCGTAGCGGTGGGCGACGTCGCGCAGGCGGCGCTGGGCGCGGTGGATCTCCCACTGCGACGTCGTGATGCCGCCGAACTTCGAGGAGTCCGAGTAGCCGAGCATGACCTCCTGGACGTCCCCGTTCAGCGCGACCAGGCGCCGGTAGGAGGGGTCGGAGAGCATGTCCTCCAGGATGGTGTCGGCGGCCTTGAGCTCGTCGGTGGTCTCCAGGAGCGGCACGATGCCGATCTTGGCCCAGCCGGCGTGCAGGTCGATGAGGCCGGCCTCGCGCGCCAGGACGGTCGCGGCGAAGACGTCGTCGGCGCCCTGGCACATGGAGATGATGTACGACTCGATGACCTCGGGGCCGAAGACGTCGAGGGCGCGCTTGACGGTGTGGAAGACGCCGAGGGTCTTCTCGCCGGCGGCGTCCAGCGGGGCCGGGGTCGGGGCCAGGGGCCTCCTGGACCGCAGTTCCTTGGCGAGCAGCCTGCCGCGGTAGTCGCGGGGCATGTCGGCGTAGCGCCAGGACTCCTCGCCGAGGCGGTCGAAGAGCTGGCCGAGGGCGTGGTGGTGGGCGTCGGCGTGTTCGCGGACGTCCATGGTGGCGAGCTGGAGGCCGAAGGCGGCGAGCGTACGGATCGTACGGTTCATGCGGCCCTCGGCGAACAGGCCGCCGCGGTGTTCGCGCAGGGAGGTCTGGATGAGGGTGAGGTCGTTCAGCAGTTCGCTGGTGCCGAGGTAGTCGCGGCCCGGCTCGTGCGGGGTGTTCCTGGCGAGGCGGAGCTTGGTGTTCTCCAGCTTCTGGCGGATCGCGGTGGCCTTGAGCCGGTAGGGCTCCTCGGCGTTGAGGCGCTTGTAGCGGGGGCTGATCTCCGGGAGGCGCTCGAGGTCTTCGCGCAGGGACTCCAGCAGCTCTTCCGTCGCTCCGGTGTAGCGGATGGAGTTGGAGAGGAAGCCGCGCAGTTCGTCGATCATGTCGAGCGCGTCGTTGATGCCGTGCTCGTGCTGGAGGATCAGGACGTCCCAGGTGACCTGGGGGGTGACGTTGGGGTTGCCGTCGCGGTCGCCGCCGATCCAGGTGCCGAAGGTGAGCGGGCGGGTCTCCTTGGGGAGGGTGACGCCGACGCGCTCCAGCTCGGCGGTGAGGTCCTCCAGGACGTCGCCGACGGCGCCGGCGTGCAGTTCGTCGAGGTAGTAGATCGCGTTGCGGGACTCGTCGGTGACCTCGGGGCGTACGACGCGCAGCTCGTCGGTCTGCCAGACGAGGTCGATGTTCTCGGCGAGGCGGGTGTCGTAGCGGCGGCGGTCGGTCTCCAGGACCGGGGTCTCCAGCAGCTCGGCGATGCGCCGGAGCTTGTTGAGGACGGAGCGCCGGGCGGCCTCGGTGGGGTGGGCGGTGAAGACGGGACGCACATTGAGGTTCTGCACGGTGGCGCGCAGGTGCTCGGGGTCGGCGTCCTTGAGGCGGTCGGCGGTGCGGGCGAGGAGGCCGCCCTCGGCGGCGCGCTTGGCTCTGAGCTCGCGGCCTCGGTGCACCTGTTCGGTGACGTTGGCGAGGTGGAAGTAGGTGGAGAAGGCGCGCACCAGCTTGGCGGCGGTCTCCAGTTCCGTGCCCCGCAGCAGCTCGGCGGCGGCGTCACCGTCCTCGCGGGTGAGGCGGCGGACCTTCTCGACGAGTTCCAGCAGCTCAGGGCCTTCCTGCCGGACGAGGGTCTCGCCGAGGAGGTCACCGAGCCGCCTGATGTCGGCGCGCAGCTCACTGGAGGTCGTCGTCGTGGTCTGGTCGTCGGCACTGCTCACAGGTGCGGCTCCTTGCAGTGTTGAAACTCGTCCTGGAGGGAACCCGGGTGACCGTCGCGCGGCGGCTGCCGCATACGGGCCGGGCATCCGGGAAGAAATGAGAGCGGACCGCGCTGTCCGAACGACTCCAGGATAGGTGCCGGTGCGGACGCGCAGGCTCTCGGGCTCTTGCCGTCGGGCGACGCGCTGCCATACTTACGACGCCGTAGGTTACGCAACCGTAGGGAAGTCCCGCTCTGCTTCTCGTGTGGTTACCGGTACCACGGCCCTTCTCCAACCCTCGAACCCCACAGGGGACGCCCCATGACCACAAGTTCCGATGTGATCGGTGACGCCCCGAAGGCGACCGACGGCTCACCCCTGCCCTCCGCCACGCTGGGCGGGGAGCAGAAGCGCGGGATCGAACAGATCACGCTGCTGCTCTTCATCACCGTCCCGTTCCTCGCGCTGCTGGCGGCGGTGCCGCTGGCGTGGGGCTGGGGCGTGAGCTGGCTGGACCTCGGCCTGCTGGTCTTCTTCTACTACCTCGGGTGCCACGGCATCACGATCGGTTTCCACCGCTACTTCACGCACGGTTCCTTCAAGGCCAGGCGGCCGCTGCGGATCGCGCTGGCGATCGCGGGCTCGATGGCGGTCGAGGGCCCGCTGGTCCGCTGGGTGGCCGACCACCGCAAGCACCACAAGTTCTCCGACGCCGAGGGTGACCCGCACTCTCCGTGGCGGTTCGGCGAGACGGTCCCGGCGCTGATGAAGGGCCTGTGGTGGGCGCACATCGGCTGGATGTTCGACGAGGAGCAGACGCCGCAGGACAAGTACGCGCCGGATCTGATCAAGGACCCGGCGATCCGTTCGATCTCCCGGAACTTCATCTACTGGACGATGCTGTCCCTGGCGCTGCCGGCCGTGATCGGCGGTCTGGTGACGATGTCCTGGTGGGGCGCGTTCACCGGGTTCTTCTGGGGCTCGCTGGTGCGGGTCTGCCTGCTGCACCACGTGACCTGGTCGATCAACTCGATCTGCCACGCGGTGGGCAAGCGGCCGTTCAAGTCGCGGGACCGTTCGGGCAACGTGTGGTGGCTGGCGGTGCTCTCGTGCGGCGAGTCCTGGCACAACCTGCACCACGCGGACCCGACGTCGGCGCGGCACGGTGTGATGCGCGGCCAGGTGGACTCCTCGGCGCGGCTGATCCGCTGGTTCGAGCTGGCCGGCTGGGCGTACGACGTGCGCTGGCCGTCACGCTCGCGTATCGATTCGCGCCGCAACACCGGTGAAGACGGCTCCCGACGCCGGAAGGACGCCGTAGAGGCGGCATGATTGACGCCGTGGCGACCGACTCCAGCAGCACCGAGAGCAATGACAAGCCGCGGCGCACCCGTCGCACGCGGATGACGGGCGCCGAGCGCCGCGCCCAGCTGCTGGAGATCGGCCGCACCCTGTTCGCCGCGAAGGGCTTCGAGGGCACGTCGGTGGAGGAGATCGCGGCGAAGGCCGGGGTCTCCAAGCCGGTGGTGTACGAGCACTTCGGCGGCAAGGAGGGGCTGTACGCGGTGGTCGTGGACCGTGAGATGCGGCGGCTGCTGGACATGGTGACCGGCTCGCTGACGGCGGGGCATCCGCGTGAGCTGTGCGAGCAGGCGGCGTTCGCGCTCCTCGACTACATCGAGGAGTACACGGACGGCTTCCGCATCCTGGTCCGCGACTCCCCCATCCCGCAGTCGACGGGCTCCTTCGCGTCCCTCATCTCGGACATCGCCACGCAGGTGGAGGACATCCTGGGCCGCGAGTTCAAGAGCCGCGGCTTCGACCCCAAGCTGGCCCCGCTGTACGCGCAGGCGCTGGTCGGCATGGTCGCGCTGACGGGCCAGTGGTGGCTGGACGTCCGCCGCCCGAAGAAGGCGGAGGTCGCGGCCCACCTGGTGAACCTGGCCTGGCACGGCCTGGACGGCCTGGAGGCGAAGCCGCACCTGATAGGGCGCCGCAAGAGCTGAGCCCTGCGGCGCCCTCACGGTGAAGGCGTCAGTGTTTGAAGATGTCCTTCTCCTTCGCCTGGCGCGCGTCACCCTTCATCTGTTCGGCCCGGCCCTTGGTGGTCAGCCGTTCGTTGCCGACCGCGCGGCCCACGGCCTCCTTGGCCTTGCCCTTGGCCTGTTCCTTCTTGGCCTTGGCCTTCTGGTCCTTCGCCACTGTCACTCACTCCCGACTGGTTGCGTTTCCCGGCTGCCGGGTGAACCGTGACGCGGTCGCTCAAACGCGCGGTTCCAGGAACTCCAGCCGGTTGCCGACGGGGTCGTAGGAGTAGAACCGCCGGTGGCCCGGCAGGTCGGTGTCCCAGGTGACGGTGGCGCCCCGGGTCTCCAGGCGGGCGGCGTAGCCGTCGATGCCGGTGACCCGCAGCCCCGGGTGGGCTTTGAGGGCGGGCCGGAAGGCGGCTTCGATGCCGAGGTGGAGCTGGACGGGCCCGGCCTGGAACCAGCACCCTCCCCTGGCCGCGAGCGCGGGCGGCTTGGGGATCTCGGTCATGCCGAGGACACCGGCGTAGTAGGCCCGCAGCCGGTCCTCGGAGCCGGGCGGGGCGGCGAGCTGGACGTGGTCGACGGCGGTGATCATGGACGTACTCCCTGACATGGCGCGGCGATCATCCCTCACGCCTCCTTGCGGGCGACCGCGAAGATGCGGCGGAACGGGAACGGGGTGCCGTGCGGGCCCGCCGGGTAGGCCTCGCGCAGGGCGGCGCGATAGGCGGTCAGGAACTTCTCGCGGGCCGCCAGGTCGTCGGCGAGGGCGGTGAGGACGGGCCGCAGTCCGGTGCCCTTCACCCAGTCCAGCACCGGGTCCTCGCCGGTGAGGAGGTGGACGTACGTCGTCTCCCAGACGTCGGCGGTGCAGCCGAGGGCGGTGAGGTGGGCGAGGTAGGCCTCGGGGGTGTGGACGGCGTCCTCGTGGCGCAGCACGTCGGAGAGGCCGTGGGAGGCGGCGAGTTCGCGCATCAGCCGGTGGCTGGGGGCGTCGAAGTTGCCGGGGACCTGGAAGGCGAGGGTGCCGCCAGGGGTGAGGGCGCCGATCCAGTCGGCGAAGCGTTCCACGTGCCCGGGGACCCACTGGAGCGTGGCATTGCTGATGATGAGGTCGTACGACCCCTCGGGCGCCCAGGTCCGTACGTCGGCGTGGGCGAAGTCGAGGCCGCCGCCGCCCGGGGTGGGGCCCGCGTACTCGACATGGGCCTTGTCGAGCATCTCGGGTGAGTTGTCGTAGCCGGTGATGCGGGCGGTGGGCCAGCGGTCGGCGAGGAGGACGGTGACGTTGCCGGGGCCGCAGCCGAGGTCGGCGATGCGGGCCGGGTCGCCCGGTAGGTCGGGTACGCGGGCGAGGAGGTCGGCGAAGGGGCGGGCGCGGTGGTCGGCGTGGCGCAGGTACTGGGCGGGGTCCCAAGTCGTCATGAGACCCACTGTGCCCGTCGATATATCTTGACGTCAAGAGACTTCACATCAAGAGACTTCACATCGACACAACCACTACACTGATCGTCATGGAGGACGAGGTCGATCGGCTGGTCGCTGCGTGGCGCCGGGAGCGCCCGGACCTCGACGTGGAACCGCTCGAGGTGCTCAGCCGGGTGAGCAGACTGGCCCGGCACCTGGATCGCGCGCGCCGTCTGGCCTTCTCCGAGCACAGCCTGGAGCCCTGGGAGTTCGACGTCCTGACCGCGCTCAGGCGTGCGGGAACGCCGTATCAGCTCTCGCCGGGCCAGCTGCTGACGCAGACCCTGGTGACGTCGGGCACGATGACGAACCGTATCGACAGGCTCGCGAAGAAGGGCCTGGTGGAGCGGCTGCCGGACCCCTCGGACCGCCGGGGCGTGCTGGTCCGGCTGACGGACGAGGGCCGGGACCGCGCGGACCAGGCCCTGGCCGGACTGCTCGACCAGGAGCGGGCGATCCTCGCGGAGCTCTCCCGGGCCCAGCGGGGCGAACTGGCGGGGTTGCTGCGCCAGTTGACCGCCCCGTTCGACAACATCCCCGGCTGAGGAGTCGCACCGCTCAGGCGGTGTGCGTCTCCTCCGCCCGGATGCGTCCGGCCGGCTCCAGATCCACCGGTCCGACCCCCGCCCGCCGCGCGAGTGCGACGGCGGCCAGTGTGGAGTGCACGCCCAGCTTGCCGAGGACGTTCTGCATATGGGTGCGCACGGTGTGCGGGGAGAGGAACAGCCGCTCGGCGACGGCCTTTCTGCCCAGCCCGGCGACCATGCAGCGCAGCACTTCGCGCTCGCGCGGGGTGAGCGACTCCACCAGCCGTTCGCTCTCGGTGCGGTGCTTGCGCGCGGCGGTCAGCTCCCGCAGCACCCCGGTGAGCAGGGCGGGCGGCAGATGGGTCTCGTCGCGCAGGACGCCCCGGATGACGTTCAGGAGTCTCGACAGCGAGCAGTCCTTGGCGACCCAGCCGGACGCCCCGGCCTGCAGGGCGAGCGCGGCGCGCCGCGGATCGTCCTTCTCGGCCAGCACGACGATCCGGACGCCGGGCTGTGCGGAACGCACCCCGGCCACCAGTGAGATGCCGTCGACGAGACCGTCCTCGCCCGCCTCCTGGACGGGCACGGCGGGCCGGATGCCCTGGACGTTGCCGCCCAGGTCGGCGTCGACGAGCAGCACGTCGAAACGGCGGCCCTCGGCCGCCGCGCGCTCCAGGCTGCGCAGCGCGGCGGGACCGCTGCCGGCCGCGGAGACGTCGACGTCGGGCTCGGCCGCCAGGGCTGCGGCGAGCGACTCGGCGAAGATGCGATGGTCGTCGACGACCAGGACTCGGATGCGAACCACGAAACCCCCTTCCCCAAGCTCTTGAAGAGCAGGGGATACCCCATCGTCGGGAGACGGAAGACCAGGCGCGGGTACGACGCCCGAAACGCGATGGCGCTGCGCACGGCCGCCGCCGTGCCCGAACTGCTACCCCCACTTCGGGTGTCGTACCCGACTTGTCTCGCCCCCTGATCAGCACCGGCCCCCACCGGTGCTGTTCATCAGGGTACGGCCGGGGGGCAGCAGCGGAAGGCAATTTGCAGAACTGGCTGTCCAGCGCGTTTATGGTGAGCCGCATGTTTCGTATGGAGACAGAAGTCGACAAGGACCGGCGCGATCTGCTGCGTATCCGGCTGCGGGAGACCAACACCGCGGCCTCCCCGGTGCTGCGGGCCCTGCGCGGCACCCCGGACGAACGCGAACTTCCGCTCCATGTCTGGGTGTTGGACGCGGCGGGGGAACTCGCCGGCGGACTGGTCGGCCACACCTGGACGGCCTGGCTCCATGTGACGTACCTGTGGGTGGACGAACGCCACCGGGGCGCGAGCCTGGGTTCGCGGCTGCTCGCGGAGGCGGAGCGGGTCGCCCGTGCGGAACGGGGGTGCGCGATGTCCCGGGTGGAGACGTGGGACTTCCAGGCGCCGGAGTTCTACCGGAAGCGGGGGTACGACGTGGTGTGCGTGATCCCCGACTACCCGCCGGGGATCACGGAGTACACCCTCACCAAGCGGCTCGGTCCGGGGTCAGGCCAGCCTGCGCGCCCCCGGTGAGGGCACCGCCTCGAACACGCGCGGCGCCGTGAACCCGGCCGCGGCGAAGGCCTCTTCGACCGCCTTGGTGATGGTGTCCACGTCGGCCACGTCCGCCAGTACGATCGCCGAGCCGCCGAAGCCGCCGCCGGTCATCCGGGAGCCCAGGGCACCCGCGCTCAGGGCCGTGTCGACGACGAGGTCCAGCTCCGGGCAGGAGATGCGGAAGTCGTCGCGCAGCGAGGCGTGACCGGCCACCAGCACCGGGCCGATCGCCCGCGTCCGACCCGACTCGAGCAGGTCGACGACCTTCTCCACCCGCTCGTCCTCGGTGACGACGTGCCGGACCAGACGGACCGCTTCCTCGTCGTCGCCGAGCCGGGCGAGGGCCGCGTCGAGGTCGGCGTAGGGGATGTCCCGCAGGGCGTCGACGCCCAGCAGCGCCGCGCCCCGCTCGCAGCCGGCGCGGCGCTTGCCGTACTCGCCCTCGCTGTGGGAGTGCTTGACCTGGGTGTCGACGACCAGCAGGCGCATGCCCTCGGCGGCCAGGTCGAAGGGGATCTGCTTCTGGGACAGGTCGCGGGTGTCGAGGAAGAGCGCGTGGCCCTCCTCGCAGCACGCCGACGCCGTCTGGTCCATGATGCCGGTGGGGGCGCCGACGTAGACGTTCTCGGCGCGCTGGCACAGGCGGGCCAGCTGCCAGCGCTGCAGGCCCAGTTCGTACAGGTCGTTCAGGGCCAGCGCCACGACGACCTCAAGCGCCGCGGAGGAGGACAGGCCCGCGCCCGACGGGACCGTCGAGGTGAGGTGGATGTCCGCGCCGGTCACGGCGTGGCCCGCCTCGCGCAGGGCCCAGACCACGCCCGCCGGGTACGCGGTCCAGTCGCGGTCCGACTCCGGGGTCAGCTCGTCCGGCCGGAGTTCCACGACCCCGCCGTCGACGTCCGCCGAGTGCAGCCGCAGCACGCCGTCGTCGCGGCGGGAGACCGCGGCGAGGGCGGTGTGCGGCAGCGCGAAGGGCATCACGAAGCCGTCGTTGTAGTCGGTGTGCTCACCGATGAGGTTGACGCGCCCCGGCGCCGACCAGACACCTTCGGGCTCGGTGCCGTAGAGCTCCACGAAACCGGCCCGGACCTGCTGTGCCCGCACTACTGCTCCCTCGAGATGTTCTGCGCGAACTCCCACGCGTCCGCGACGATCCCCGCGAGATCCGCGCGGGACGGGTTCCAGCCCAGCTTCTCGCGGGCGGTGGCGGCCGAGGCCACCAGGGTCGCCGGGTCGCCGCCGCGGCGGGGGGCCACGACCTCGGGGATCGGGTGGCCGGTGACCTGGCGGACGGTCTCGATGACCTGCCGGACGGAGAAGCCCTCGCCGTTGCCGAGGTTGCAGATCAGGTGCTCGCCGGGGGTGGCGGCCGCGACGGCGAGGAGGTGGGCCTCGGCCAGGTCCGCGACGTGGATGTAGTCGCGGACGCAGGTGCCGTCCGGCGTCGGGTAGTCCTCGCCGAAGACGGAGATGGCGTCGCGCCTGCCCTGGGCGACCTGGAGGACCAGCGGGATGAGGTGCGACTCCGGGTCGTGCCGCTCGCCGTAATTGCCGTACGCGCCCGCGACGTTGAAGTAGCGCAGGGAGACCGCGCCGAGGCCGTGGGCCGCCGCCTCGCCGGTGATCATGTGGTCGACGGCGAGCTTGGAGGCGCCGTAGGGGTTGGTCGGCTTCGTCGGCGCGGTCTCGACGATCGGGACCTGCTCCGGCTCGCCGTAGGTGGCGGCCGTGGAGGAGAAGACGAGCGTGCGGACGCCGGCCTCGCGCATCGCGCCGAGCAGCGCCATGGTGCCGGCGACGTTGTTGTCCCAGTACTTCTCGGGCTTGACGACCGACTCGCCGACCTGGGAGAACGCGGCGAAGTGCAGGACGCCGTCGAAGGAGGCGTCGAGCCACTTGGCGGCGTCGCGGATGTCGCCCTCGATGAAGGTGGCGCCGGCCGGGACGCCCTCGCGGAAGCCGGTGGAGAGGTTGTCGAGGACGACGACCTCGTGGCCCGCCTCCAGCAGGTGCTGGGCGACCACGCTGCCGACGTAGCCCGCGCCGCCCGTCACCAGGTACTTACCGCTCATGAACTCGCTACCTCTCGCAGTCGCTCGGCCGCGGCCTCCGGCCGGATGTCGTTGATGAACACGCTCATGCCGGACTCGGAACCCGCGAGGAACTTCAGCTTGCCGGAGGTGCGGCGGATGGTGAAAAGCTCGAGGTGGAGCGCGAAGTCGTCACGGCTGACACCCTCGAACTCCTCCAGCTGCCCGAACGGCGCCTGGTGCCAGGCGGCGATGTAGGGCGTGGCGGGCTCTCCTTCACCGAAGATCCGGTCGAAGCGCCTCAAGAGTTCCAGATAAACCTGGGGGAATTCTGAGCGCGCGTCCTCGTCGAGGCCGAGCAGGTCCGGTACCCGGCGCTTGGGGTACAGGTGGACCTCGTAGGGCCAGTGCGCGGCGTACGGCACGAACGCGGCCCAGTGTTCACTCTCCAGGACGACCCGCTCACCGGCGAGTTCGGTCTCCAGCACGCTGTCGAAGAGGTTCCCGCCGCCGGTCGCCTCCTTGTGCTGGGCCACCTGGCGCAGCATCAGGGCGGTGCGAGGCGTGGTGAACGGGTACGCGTAGATCTGCCCGTGCGGATGTCCGAGGGTCACACCGATCTCGGCGCCGCGGTTCTCGAAGCAGAACACCTGCTCAACGGAGGGCAGATGCGACAGCTCGGACGTCCGGTCCGTCCACGCCTCCAGGACCAGACGCGCCTGCTCCTCGGTGAGGTCGGCGAAGGACGCGTTGTGGTCGGAGGTGAAGCAGACGACCTCGCAGCGGCCGGAGTCGCCGGCCAGGGAGGGGAAACGGTTCTCGAAGACGACGACGTCGTACGAGGAGTCCGGGATCTCGCTCAGCCGGTCGCCCTCGGACGGGCACAGGGGGCACTCGTCGGCCGGCGGGTGGTAGGTGCGGCCCTGCCGGTGCGAGGCGATGGCCACCGAGTCGCCGAGCAGCGGGTCGCGGCGGATCTCGGACGTGGTGACGGTCCGCTCCAGCGGGCGGCGGTCGACCGCGTCCCGCACGGTGTCGTCGCGCAGGTCGTAGTAGATGAGCTCGCGACCGTCGGCCAACCGGGTCGAGGTCTTCTTCACCGCCGGACTCCTTCACTCAAACAGAACTAAACACAAGTAACCATAACTCGACAGCACCGTCAACATCAGAATCAAACAAAGAGCGCCAGCCGAAGGGTTCAATCCCCCCATGCAAAACCCCACAGACGTCACAAATCTGGCGGCCGAGCTACGTCTCCCCACGAACTGGCTCGACTACACGATCCTGGCCATCTACTTCGTCGTCGTCCTGGGCATCGGCTTCGCCGCCCGCAGATCGGTGAAGACCAGCCTCGACTTCTTCCTGTCGGGCCGCTCACTGCCCGCCTGGATCACCGGCCTCGCCTTCATCTCGGCCAACCTGGCCGCCACCGAGATCCTCGGCATGGCCGCCAACAGCGCCCAGTACGGCGCGTACACCGTGCACTGGTACTGGATCGGCGCCATCCCGGCCATGGTCTTCCTGGGCCTGGTGATGATGCCGTTCTACTACGGCAGCAAGGTCCGCTCGGTCCCCGAGATGCTGCTGCTGCGCTTCGACAAATGGGCACACCTGTTGAGTTCGGCCCTGTTCGCCTTCGCCGCCATCCTGATCGCCGGGGTGAACCTGTACGCCCTCGCGATCGTCGTCGAGGCGCTGCTGGGCTGGCCGCAGTGGGTGGCGATCGTGGTCGCCGGCGCGTTCGTGCTGGCGTACATCACCCTCGGCGGTCTCTCCTCCGCGATCTACAACGAGGTGCTGCAGTTCTTCGTGATCCTCGCGGCGCTCATCCCGATCGTGGTGCTGGGCCTGAAGAAGGTCGGCGGCTGGGACGGCCTGGCCGACAAGCTGACGGCGCAGCACGGCGCCGACTTCACCACCGCCTGGGGCGGTACGGGCATCGGCTCGGACAACCCGCTGGGCGCGAACTGGCTGACGATCGTGCTCGGCCTGGGCTTCGTGCTGAGCTTCGGCTACTGGACGACGAACTTCGCCGAGGTCCAGCGCGCCCTGTCCGCGAAGAACCTGAGCGCCGCCCAGCGCACCCCGCTGATCGCCGCGTTCCCCAAGATCTTCATCGTCTTCCTGGTGATGATCCCGGGCCTGACCGCCGCCGCCCTGATCCCCGGCTTCGGCACGGAGAAGTCCGGCTACCAGTACAACGACGCCATCCCCTACCTGATGGAGCAACTGCTGCCGAACGGCGTGCTCGGCATCGCCGTGACCGGTCTGCTGGCCGCGTTCATGGCGGGCATGGCGGCCAACGTGTCGTCCTTCAACACGGTGTTCACCAACGACATCTGGGGGCGGTACGTCGTCAAGGGCCGCGAGGACGAGTACTACGTGCGCTTCGGCCGGCTGATCACGGTGATCGGCGTGTGCGCGTCGGTGGGCACGGCGTTCCTCGCCTCGTCCTTCTCCAACATCATGAGCTACCTCCAGACGCTGTTCTCCTTCTTCAACGTGCCGATGTTCGTGGTCTTCATCGTCGGCATGTTCTGGAAGCGGGCGTCGGTGAAGTCCGGCTTCTGGGGCCTGCTCGCGGGCACCGTCGCGGCGATGGTCAACTATTTCTGGATCTACAAGCAGGGCATCATCGACATCCCCTCCGACCAGGGCGCCAACTTCGTCTCCGCGATCGTCGGCTTCGTCGCGGGCGCGGTCGTGATGGTCGCGGTGTCGCTGTTCACCGCGCCGAAGCCGGTCGAGGAGCTCCAGGGTCTGGTCTACGGCACCCGCTCCCCCGGCATGTCCGAGCCGCCCGGCGAGGGCGACGACGCCTGGTACCGCAGGCCGGCCCTGCTGGGCTGGGGTGCGATCGTGCTGGCCGCGGCCTGCTACATCCCGTTCTCGTTCTGAGGGCACTCTGCTGGGAAGGGAGATTGAGGAACCATGTCTGAGCACCACGGATACTCCGAGCAGGACGTCCAGCGGGAAGTCGCCGAACTCCAGGCCAAGTCGGCCACCGCGGCCCGCATCTTCGACCTGCGCCGCATCATCGGCGGCCTGTTCGTGCTGTACGGCGTCATCGTCACGATCGCCGGCATCAACCCCTCCGACGCCACCCTCGACAAGGCCGAGGGCGTCAACATCAACCTGTGGACCGGGATCGGGATGCTGCTCCTCGGCATCTTCTTCCTGGTCTGGCTGAAGCTGCGGCCCACGCCCCCGGCCACGCCCGAGGTCACTCCGGAGGACGTGACGGGCGACGGGCCGGGCGCCCACCCCGGTGGCCGCCCGGGCGCATAGCCCCCTGGTCCCGGACGGGGCCGGAGTCCGCTACGACTCCGGCCCCGCTCCCAGGTCAGGAGGAGAGTGCGGCACCGGGCCCGCCCGGTCCAGCAGACCCGTGCGGGCCGCCAGCGCCGCCGCCTCCAGCCTCGATCCGACCCCCAGCTTCATCAGCACCCGCTGCACATGGGTGCGGGCCGTGGACGGGGCGATGCCCATGCCCGCCGCGATCAGCCGGGTGTCCTCGCCGTCGGCGACCCGGACCAGGACCTCCACCTCCCGCGGGTGAGCATCTGCAGCAGCCGCTGGCCCTCGTCGTCGGGCTGGGCGGCGGGGTTGAGCAGTTCACTGAAGGCCCCTTGCAGCAGCTGAGGTGCCACCGCCGCCTCGCCCGCCCGCGCCTTCATGATCGCCCGCTCGACGCCCTCGATGCGCTCGTCGTGCCGTACGTAACCCGAGGCGCCCGCGGCGAAGGCCGCCGCGATGCCGCGCGGGCTCGGTACCGGGCCCAGCACCAGGACCGCCACCTGCGGTCGGTCCCGCTTGATCTTCACCACCGGGTCGAAGATGCCCGGCTCGGCCGGGGTCGCCGTGCCCAGCAGGCACACCTCCGGCGCCCGGGTGATCACCAGCTCCGCCGCCCCCGCGGCCGGTGCCGCCGCGGCGAGGACCCGATGCCCCCGCAGTTTCAACGCCGAGGCCAGTGCCTCGGCCAGCAGTCGGTGGTCGTCGACCACCATGAGCCGCACTCCCATCGAGCAACCCCCCAGTCCCCCCTCCGCACGGACAGGAGCCCCCTCCCGGCTCCCCCGCTCTTCATGCCCCCGGAAGCTACACGCTTGTTCGACGTTGCGCTGCCCCTACTGGTGAGAAGTGCCCCGGATCGACGGAATTTCCGTCATTCGAGATTGATGGGTGGTACGCGCACTGCCCCGCCCCTGAGCAGGGACGGGGCAGTGCGAAGAGACGACTGCGCGATCACTTGGCGCCGAAGGCGATCGCCAGGTACTCCTTCTCACCCGTACTGCTGCCGAAATCGCTCGCGTAGACCTCCGACATGAACAGCCGGCCGTCGTGATAGATGAACTCGGACGATTCGGGGGACATGCTCGTCTCCACGTCGCGCACCGCCTCCGTCGCCGGGTTCTCCAGAAGCTTGGTCTCCTTGAAGGTGCCGCCGTCGATGCTGACGATCTGGCCGCCCTTGTCGTACGGGGGCCGCTTGTACGCGATCAGGTTGCCGCCGTCCATGCGCAGCGGGCTGATGGTGTAGCCGTCGCCCGCGTCGGCGCGCTGGCCGGTCTGCTTCCCCGTGCCCAGGTCGAAGGCGACGATCTCGTTGGTGCGGCTGTAGTCGCTGCCGGCGCCCTGGTGCTCCTCCGTCGGCACGTACAGCCGGTCGTTGCCGACGGCGATCCGGAAGCAGTACTCGGGCCGGTAGATGCCGTCGCACCGGGCCGCGTACTCGTCGCCCGGCAGGGAGATACGGGTGCGCAGCTTGCCGGTCTTGTTGTCGATGGAGAAGACGTCGGAGATACCGCTGGCGCCGGTGTCCTCGCCGACCTCGGCGGCGACCACGAGCGGCTCGGTGGAGACGATGCTCGCGTACTCGATGCCCTGCGACATCTTGTACTCCGAGATCACCTTCCCGGACGCCGGGTCGATGGTCTGGATGTGCAGCTGACGGGCGTCGTAGTCACCGCACTTGCGGACCGCGACCAGCTTCGCGCCGCCGCCGTAGCCCGAGTCGTAGCAGGAGTCGGTCGGCTTCGGCGTCCACAGGGACTTGCCGGTGGTGATGTCCCAGGCCGCGCCGCCGCTGGTGGAGCCGGTGGCGACGGTGTTCGCGCTGACCGTGACGTTGTCCCAGGGGATCAGCCGGTCACCGGCCTTGGCGGTCTTCGTCCACAGCTGCTTGCCCGCGTCGAGGTCGATCGCCGAGACCTGGCTGCACCCGGCCGTCGGCTTCTCCTTGGTCGGCATCGCGGGCTCGTAGGCGATGGCGGTCAGATGCTTGTCGGTCATCTGGCGGCTGGCCGCGCACACCGGGCCGGGCAGCTTGATCGTCCACTTCTCGGTGCCCTTGTCGGGGTCGTAGCCGACGACCTCGGCGATGCCGCTCTTGGCGTAGACGGTGTCGGTCAGCCAGGAGCCGTTGACCGTGATGGTGGTGTCGGCCTTGACCTCGGGCTGCGGGACCTGGAAGAGGACGGAGGCGGCGGTGTTCGCCGGGACCTTCTCCTCGCCCTTGCTGCCGGTGCCGCCGGTGCCGCCCTTCTCGTCGCCGCCACCGCCGGTGCCGCCGCCGCTGTTCGCGGTGTCCTTCTTGCCGTCGTCGTCCGAGGAGTTGGCGTACCACAGGCCGCCGCCGACGATCAGGGCGATCGCCACGACCGCCGCGACGATGATCGCCAGCTGCGAGTTGATCCTCCGCCCGCCGGCCGGCTGCCCGGCCTGCGGCTGGAGCGGCATGGTGGGCTGCTGGTAGCCGTAACCGGGCTGCTGGCCATAGGGGTTCGGCTGCGGCTGGCCGTAGCCGCCGGGCTGCTGACCGTAGGCGTTCGGCTGTGGCTGGCCGTACGGGTTCGGTGCCGGGGCGGGCTGCTGGCCGTACGGCTGCTGCGGCTGCGGCGGTTGCGGCTGGCCCGGGTAGCCGTAGCCCTGGCCGGGCGGGGACTGCGGCGGGCCCTGCGGGGGCGGGGGCGTCTGCGGTGCCTGCGGTGCCTGCGGGTATCCGTAGCCGGGCTGCGGCTGCGAGCCGGAGGCGTCTGGGGTGCGCCGAAGCCGGGTCGCTGCGCGGGCGGCGGGTCTGCGGCGGCTGTCCTGGGCGGGCCGAAGCCTCCCGGGCGGGGCTGGTTCGGCGGGGCGGCGGCTGGGTCATGGCGGAGTACCTCGGGAAGCGGGGCGGGTGACGGGGCGGGAGGGCACTTGCCGTAAGCGAGCATCAGCTTCTCTGCGCGTCGTCGTCGCCGCTCAGCCGGGTGGTCGAGAGGTAGAAGCGTCCGCCGACCCAGTCGATGGCCTTGGAGTAGAAGCCGTCCTCGATCTTGGCGACGGACGCCGGGTTCTGGAGCAGCTTCGCCGGCTTGTGGTCGGTGCCGGTCGTCGCGATGGACACGACCTGGCCGCCCGCGTCGTACGACGGCTCGACGTACGCGATGAGCTTGCCGTTCTCGATCTTCAGCGGCAGCATCGTGTCGTCCGCGGGGGACTTCACGCGCCACTTCTCCTTGCCGTTCGCGAGGTTGACCGCGACGATCTCGTTCGCGCCGGTCGTCGCCTCGGTGGGCAGGTAGAGGGTGTTGGCGTCGGCGGCCGTGCCGGTGCAGCCGGTCAGGTCGCGCGCGAAGATCGCCCAGTCGCAGGCGGGCTTGAAGTTCTCGTCGAAGGCGACCTGGGAGCGGAACTTGCCGCCCGAAGTGAACGTGGAGATGTTCCAGGCGTTCTTGTCCTCGTTGGTGCTGTAGATGACGAGCGGGTCGACGGAGTACGCGCGCGCGACCCGCCAGCCCTTGTCGAACTTCTGGGTCCACCTGGCCTTGCCGGTCGTCGGGTCCAGTTCCTGCACCTCGTCGTGCTCGTTCTGCCCGGAGGCGTCACAGGAGGAGACGGCGATCAGCCTGGGCCCGCCGGCGAAGGCGCTGGGGAAGCAGGCGTCGCCGTACTTCTCCTTGTCGAACAGCTTCTTGCCGGTGGTGACGTCGTAGGCGGTGCCGGACATCGAGCGGCCCACCATCAGGGTCTTGCCGGTGATGGTCAGCTCGATCTGGAGCGTGGAGTCGAACAGGTCGCCGTCGGCGACCTCCCCGGTCCAGCCCTTGGCGCCGGTGTCGAGGTCGACCTCCTGGAGCTTGTTGCACTCCGCGCGGTCGCTGCTGCCGCTCATGTAGGCGACGACGATCTTGTTCGCGGCGGTCTTCTGCGGGGTGACCGCGCAGATCTTCTGGTCGAAGGTGATCGGGTCCCAGGCGGGGTTGCCGTCGCCGACCTGGTAGCCGAAGAGCTGCTTGTACGCCGCCTTCACCGCGGTCTTGTCGGTGATCCACATGCCGGGGGCGTCGGCGCCGGAACCGGGCGCGTCCGGCCCGGTCTTGTACCAGAGCACCTTCGATTCGCCCGCCTGGCGGCCCTGGTTGAGGTCCTCCTGCTCCTTGACGTCGCCCCCGTCGCCGTCACCGGGGTTGACCGGGTCGTCTGAGGCGGAGGGCTTGCCGCTGCCGCTCTCCTCGGCGACCGGCTTCTTCGGGTCGTCGCCCCCGCTGCCGACCGCCCACACCGCGCCGCCGACGACCAGCAGGCCCGCCACCGCGGCGGCGACGACGAGGGCCGGCTTGCCCTTGAAGGGGTTGCGGGAGCCGGAGTTGCCGGGCGGGGTGCCGGGGCCGCCGGGGTACTGCGGCTGGGGCGGGTAGCCGTAACCGGGCTGGGCGTAGGGGCCGGGCTGCTGCGGCTGACCGTAGGGACCGGGCTGGGCGTACGGGCCCGGCTGCTGGGGCTGGCCATAGGGACCGGGCTGGCCGTACGGACCCGGCTGCTGCTGCGGCTGGCCGTACGGGCCGGGCTGGTCGGCCTTCTGGGGGTAGCCGTAACCGGGCTGCGGCGGAGGCGGCGTCTGCGGCGGACCCGCGGGAGGCGGCGGTGCGCCGAAACCCCCCTGCGGCGGCTGGTCCTGCGGTGCGCCAAAACCGGGCGGCTGGGTCATCAGCGCGTTCCCCCTCGTTCACTGATTTTTAGCCACGCCCTGAGGTACGTAACGGCTCAGAGTCGTACTCAGACAGTTCTCAGACGGCTCTTTCTATCACTCGGTACTGACAGAAACCCGGGCCGATCACCCCCTGTACCCAAGGGAGGACCGGCCCGTGATGCCACTGTTATGCGCCTTCACGCCCTCTTCACGCGGCGCGCGCGCCGCCCGCCTGCGCCGCCCCCGGGCGCCTCAGGCGTCCTCGGCGAGTTCCAGCCAGCGCATCTCCAGCTCCTCGCGCTCGCCGGCCAAGTCGCGCAGCTGGGCGTCGAGTTCCGCCACCTTCGCGAAGTCCGTCGCGTTCGCGGCGATCTGGTCGTGCAGCCTGGTCTCCTTCTCGGAGAGCTTGTCGAGCTGCCGCTCGATCTTCTGCAGTTCCTTCTTGGCGGCGCGCTGGTCGGCCGCGCTCTTCTCGGGGACGGCCTTCTGCGCGACGGGCGTGGCGGCGGCCGCGGCCTCCTCCATCTTGTGGCGGCGCTCGATGTACTCGTCGATCCCGCGCGGCAGCATCCGCAGGGTGGCGTCGCCGAGGAGGGCGAAGACGCGGTCGGTGGTGCGCTCGACGAAGAAGCGGTCGTGGGAGATGACGATCATCGAGCCGGGCCAGCCGTCGAGGAGGTCCTCCAGCTGGGTCAGGGTCTCGATGTCGAGGTCGTTGGTGGGCTCGTCGAGGAAGAGGACGTTGGGCTCGTCCATCAGCAGGCGCAGGAGCTGGAGCCGGCGCCGCTCACCGCCGGACAGGTCCCCGACCGGCGTCCACTGCTTCTCCTTGGAGAAGCCGAACGTCTCGCACAGCTGCCCGGCGGTCATCTCGCGGCCCTTGCCGAGGTCGACGCGGTCGCGCACCTGCTGGACGGCCTCCAGGACCCGCAGGTTCGGGTTCAGCTCGGCGACCTCCTGGGAGAGGTAGGCGAGCTTGACCGTCTTGCCGACGACGACCCGGCCGCCGGCCGGCTGCGCCTCGCCCTCGGTGCGGGCGGCCTGGGCCATGGCCCGCAGCAGCGAGGTCTTGCCGGCGCCGTTGACGCCGACGAGGCCGATGCGGTCGCCGGGGCCGAGCTGCCAGGTGACGTGCTTGAGGAGGACCTTGGGTCCGGCCTGGACGGTGACGTCCTCCAGGTCGAAGACCGTCTTGCCGAGCCGCGAGGAGGCGAACTTCATCAGCTCGCTGGTGTCGCGCGGCGGCGGCACGTCCTTGATGAGCTCGTTGGCGGCCTCGACCCGGAAGCGGGGCTTGGACGTGCGGGCGGGGGCGCCGCGGCGCAGCCAGGCCAGCTCCTTGCGGACCAGGTTCTGCCGCTTGGTCTCCTCGGTGGCCGCGATGCGCTCGCGCTCGGCGCGGGCGAAGACGTAGTCGGAGTAGCCGCCCTCGTACTCGTAGACGTCACCGCGCTGCACGTCCCACATGCGGGTGCAGACCTGGTCGAGGAACCAGCGGTCGTGGGTGACGCAGACGAGCGCCGAGCGGCGCTCGCGCAGGTGTTGGGCGAGCCAGGAGATGCCCTCGACGTCGAGGTGGTTGGTGGGCTCGTCGAGGACGATCAGGTCCTGTTCCTCGATGAGCAGCTTGGCGAGGGCGATCCGGCGCCGCTCACCACCGGAGAGCGGGCCGATGACGGTGTCGAGGCCCTGCGGGAAGCCGGGCAGGTCGAGCCCGCCGAACAGTCCGGTGAGCACGTCCCGGATCTTGGCGTTGCCGGCCCACTCGTGGTCGGCCATGTCCCGGATGACCTCGTGGCGGACGGTCGCCGTGGAGTCCAGGGAGTCGTGCTGGGTGAGGACGCCGAGGCGCAGTCCGCCGGAGTGCGTGACCCGGCCGGTGTCGGACTCCTCCTGCTTGGCCAGCATCCGGATCAGGGTGGTCTTGCCGTCGCCGTTGCGGCCCACGACGCCGATGCGATCGCCCTCGGAGACGCCGAGCGAGACGCCGTCCAGCAGGGCACGGGTGCCGTACACCTTGCTGACGTTCTCGACATTGACCAGGTTGACGGCCATTTCTCTCCTGACGAGGGGGATCGATCAGCCTCCCAGCCTAATGGGCGCCACTGACGGACCGATCCCCGCGCAGGTCAGCGGCTCGCGGCCGTCCTGACCTCGTCGAGAAGGCCGTACATCGTCTGTCCTGGGCAGTCGGTCTGTAGCCAGTCGCGGTGGCCGCTGACGGTGGTCGCGTCCTTGGTGACGCCGTTGACCGGGTTGGTGTACGTGATCCTCGCCTGCGGGTCGAGGCCCTTGAAACGGGCGACGGCCTTGATCAGGCGGGTCAGCGAGGCCTTCGCCGCGTCCGTCGGCCCCTGGTCGGTGAGGGTGCCCAGCAGCGCGATGCCGAGGTTGCCGGAGTTGTAGCCGGAGGTGTGGAAGGCGGTGACGACGTCGCCGTCCGGGTCGAAGGCGGGGACACCGTCGTCGCCGGAGTAGCGGCCCTCGTAGACGACTCCGGCCTCGTCGATCAGGAAGTGGTAGCCGATGTCACCCCAGTCGAGGGTGATCGCGTGGTACTCGTAGATCGCCCGGACGGTCGCGGCCGGGTCGGCGTCGCCGTTCGGGGTGTCCGTGTGGTGGACGGTGATCGCCTGCAACGGGTAGTACTTCTCCGGCGAGTTGACCGCACCGTTCTTGTACCGCTTCGACTCGTCCGCGCCCCACGCCGGCCGCGAGAGGTACTGCACGCCGCGCACCCGGGTGGGCTCCGAGGGCACCCGCACGGTGCGCCGCGGGCCGTCGGTGGTGTCGATGGCGAGCGAGCGCACGTCCGTCGTGCCGTCCGCCGCCTTCACCTCGTACGACGTGACGTCGCCGGCCGCGACCAGTGCCGTACCGCCGTCGTCGACGGTCGCGCAGCCGCCGCTCAGCGTCTTCCAGGCGCTGTCCGCGAGGCGCAGGGCGGCGCCGTCCCGGTCGCCGGCCCAGCGGACGCCGACGTAGGACGCGGCGAAGGCGACGGTGGCCGGGCCGGCGCCGGTGGTGGCGTCCGAGCGGTCGTCGGGAACTTCTCGGGCGTCGTACCGGCCGCGTCCGTACCGGAGTCGGCGTCGGAGCCGGCCGCGAAGACCACCGGGGTCAGGGCGGCCCCGGCGGCGACGGCTCCGGCGGCGCCGATGACGCCGCGGCGGGACAGGGGCCGCTTGCGGCGGTGGGAGGGGGTGGGGGTTGTTCGGACACGGTCGTGCCTTGCCTTTCAAGGGGGTCACTCGTCAGGGCACCGGGCGGCGTTCGGCATGCCGGACACCGTGTGGCGCTTGAAGTGGCAAGTGACCGTAGAGGCCCTTGGTTTCCCTCAAGTGCCGCTTTCCCAGTGCTTGGTGTGGAGATGGCGCGAAGACGTGGTCACATCCCGGCGCCGCCGAAGCCCGGTCGCTGCTGCGGGATGAGCGCCGCCGCGGGTGCCAGTCCGCGTCCGCCGGCGGCCAGTTCGCCGACCGGCATGTCGTCCCGCGTGAGCGCCTCGGGGATGAGGACCGCGGCCGTGACACCGCCACCCGGCGAGGAGCGCAGCTCCACCCGCAGCCCCTGGCGCTCGCGCAGCCGATTGACCACGAACAGGCCGATCTGCTTGGCGTCGAGGAGGTCGACCTTCTCGGACTGGATCTTGCCGTTGGCCTCGGCGAGGGCCTGCTCGTTCATGCCGAAGCCGCTGTCCTCGACCTCGATGAGCACACCGTCGCGCATCCGGGCCGCGCGCAGCTGCACCTTGGCGCTGGGCGGGGAGAACGCGGCGGCGTTCTCGACGAGTTCGGCGAGCAGGTGGATGACGTCGGCGACCGAGCCGCCGAGCACGGACACCTTCGGCACGGCCCAGATCTGCACGCGCGGCGCGTTCTCGATCTCGGCGACGGCGGCCCGCAGCACGTCCGCCAGCGGGATCGGGTCCCGCCAGCCGCGGCCGGGGGCGATGCCGGACAGGATCAGCAGTGACTCGGAGTGGCGGCGCATGCGGGTCGCCAGGTAGTCGACGCGGTGCAGGTCCTGGAGGTCCTGCGGCTCCTGCCGGCGGCGCTGCATGCCGTCCAGCAGGTCCAGTTGGCGGTGGAGGAGGACCTGGCTGCGGCGGGCGAGGCTGACGTAGACGCCGGAGATGCCGCTGAGGAGTTCGGCGCGTTCGGAGGCCGCCTTGAGCGCGGCCCGCTGTACGGCGGTCAACGCGGTTCCCACCTGGGCGAGTTCGTCGCCGACGAGGCGCCGCAAGGGGGCCTCGGCGTCGATGTCGACGCCTTGTCCGGCGTGCAACTTCCGCATGGCCTGCGGCAGTCGGCGCCCGGCCACCTCCAGGGCGTCGTTGCGCAGGTCGAGCAGCTCGACGATGAGCCCGCGCCCGACGAGCACGGACACCAGCAGCGACAGCAGCACACCGACGAGGCCCAGCACCACGGCGACACCGGAGGCGCCGAGGGTGTCCCAGCCGAACGGGTCGGCCTGCGCGGCGGCTCCCGTACCGGCGCCGGTCTCGGCGGCCGTCAGGTCCTTCAGCGTCCCGGCGACGTCCGCGTCCCAGCCGTGCAGCAGCCCCGACGCCACGGCGGAGGCCCCCGGACCGGCGCTCCGCACCCGGTTCTCCACGGCCTGGACCCCGGCGTAGGCGTCGCCGTCCAGGATCTTCTCGTACGCCGTCCGGTGCTCGGCCTTGAGGTCGGCGGCCGCGGGCCCGAGCAGCCCGCGCCGGGTGGCGACCGCGCCGACGAACTGCGTGTACTGCTGCCCGGTCAGCGTCCCGGCCGCCCGCGCCGCCCCGAGCAGCGCCTGCTCCTGGGCCAACGCCTCCCGCGCGCGGGCGAGTTCGAGCACCACGCGCGCGTCGGACGCGGCATCCGTGCTCTGGTCGCCGGTGAGACCGCCCGCGACCGAGAAGGCGTCCTCGACGACCGCGGAGTACTTCGTGTACGCCACCGCGGACGTGGCGCCCTTGGCGGTCGCCTCGGTCCCCGTCTGCCCGAGCCCGTCGGCCGCACCCTTCAGCTTCTCGATGCGGCGGGGCAGACGCGCGTCGAGCAGCGCGGCGTCCGAGCTGGAGGCGTTGATGCCGTCCAGCAGCGCGGAGGCGGCCCGGTCGGTGGACCTGCGGACATCGGCGGGCACGGTCCGACGCTCCATGACGGCGGTCCGCTCGGTCTGCAAGGCGGTGACGAACTCACCGACGGGGGTGAGCAGTTCGGCGTTGACGTCCTTGGCCCGCTCGGCGTCACCGATGCTGGACGCGGTCGTCACGGCGGCGAATCCCCACAGCGCCATGAGCGACACGATGGGCAGCATGAGCAGGGAGACGATCTTGGCTCGGACGGATCTGGGGCGGAGTCTGCCGGTGGTGGTGCGGAGAACGCGCATGGAGGACCTCAGATGGGTGGTTCGGGTGCGTACAACGCCCCTGAGGGGCGCGGGGAACTGCGCGACAAGCCACAACGAGCCCGCAGGCGCCACATCACCTGACGTGGCAGATCAGTTGGCGCTCACGCAGTAGCCAGCTCGACCTCACGAAGAATCTCCGCGGCGACAGCCGACTCATGCCGCTTCCCGGTCGGCGACAACGCCACGTACGCGGCGGCGAGGAACAGGAACGACCCCAGCACCACGGCCAGCGGGAAGATGAACTCGGTCGGCGTGGCGCCGCCCAACTCCGCACTGCTGGGCGACAGTCGAATGCTCACGGCGTACATCGCGGTGTAGTGCATGCTGCTCACGGCAAGCCCCATGACCAGCGCGGCGAGTGCGGCCAGCACACCACCGCGGACGATCAGCGTGAGCGTCAGCGCGGCGGTCGCCGCGACCACCGCGATCGCGACGGACGCGATGACGAGCGCGGGGTCGTAGTCGACCTGGCCGTGCAGGTTGAGCGCGGCCATGCCGGTGTAGTGCATGGCGGCGACCCCGACGCCCGCACCGAGACCGCCGAACGCCACAGAGGTGACACGGGACTTGCCGTACCCGGCGGTGAAGACGCCGGCCGCGACCACACCGATGGACATCAGCAGGCTGAGGACGGTGAGCGGGATGTCGTAGCGGATCGGCGTGCCCTCGACGCTGAAGCCGAGCATGGCGACGAAGTGCATGGTCCAGATGCCCGAGCCGATGGCGACGGAGGCGAGCGTCAGCCAGTTCCGTTTCGAGGCACCGTCCGCTTCGAGCGCCCTGACGGTGCAGCGCAGCCCGAGCGCCGATCCGACGCACGCCATGACATAGGAAAGGACGGGGGTGACCCAGCCGGCACTGAAGTGATCCATGTGGCCCATGGGGGGACTTCCTTTCGCCACGGAGTACCACCGGTAAGGGGGACCGGAGTTGGCCGAATCATGTCAGCCGTTTCCCTGGGACAGAGGGCGCCAAAAAGGACCATGGAGGGTATTGGTGAACATTAAAGTATTGTGGCGCAGCTAACATCTGACCTGCATGTTTATGCAGTCAACTACGAGACGGTGAAGGGTTCGAGGAGGATCGGGAGATCACCGGGAGGCTTTGACCGGGGGTCAGTTTCCGGCCACCACGGTCGCACCCGGCGCGGGTCCCGACGCCACCCGCACAGAGCGGCACGTACCGGACACGCGGAGCGCCTCGGCCACCTTCGCCGCGGACTCCGGATCGCGCGCGAGGAACGCCGTCGTCGGCCCCGACCCCGACACCAGCGCGGCGAGCGCACCGGCGGTGCGGCCCGCGGCCAGGGTGTCGGCGAGCTCCGGGAAGAGGGAGAGGGCCGCGGGCTGAAGGTCGTTGGAGACGGCGGCCGCGAGCGCGTCCGGGTCGCCCTCGGCGAGCGCGTCGAGCAGCGGCTCGGAGGCGACGGGCTCGGGCACGTCCGCGTGCTCCGTGAGCCGGTCGAACTCACGGAACACCGCCGGGGTGGACAGCCCGCGCTCGGCCATCGCGAACACCCAGTGGAACGTCCCGCCGACGTCGAGCGCGGTCAGCTTCTCCCCCCGCCCGGTCCCGAGCGCCGCTCCGCCGACCAGGCTGAACGGCACGTCGCTGCCCAACTCGGCGCAGATGTCGAGGAGTTCCTCACGGGAGGCCTGCGTGCCCCACAGCGCGTCGCAGGCGAGCAGCGCACCGGCGCCGTCCGCGCTGCCCCCGGCCATCCCACCGGCGACGGGGATGTCCTTGGCGATGTGGAGGTGGACCGCGGGTGCGATGCCGCGGCGCTCGGCGAGGATCAGTGCGGCCCGCGCCGCGAGGTTCGTCCGGTCGAGAGGGACGAGGGCGGCGTCCGGGCCCTCGCAGGTGACGCTCAGCTCGGCGGCGGGCGTGACCGTGACCTCGTCGTACAGGCCGACGGCGAGGAAGACGTTGGCGAGGTCGTGGAACCCGTCGGGACGCGCGGCCCCGACGGCGAGCTGGACGTTGACCTTGGCGGGAACGCGGACGGTGACGCTCACGGCTGCTCCTGCTCCTGCTCCTGCTCCGGCTGGTGCATCGGCTCCGGCTCCGGCTGGTGCGTGGGCTCCTGCTTGTTCTCCGCGATCCGCGCGAACTCCTCCACCGTCAGCGACTCCCCGCGTGCCTGCGGTGAGACCCCGGCGGCGACGAGGGCGGCCTCGGCCGCGCCGCGGACCCCGCCCAGCCGGCCAGCGCGGCCCGCAGGGTCTTGCGGCGCTGCGCGAACGCGGCGTCCACGACGGCGAAGACCTCACGCTTGGAGGCGCTGGTCTTGATCGGCTCGGCCCGCCGGACCAGCGACACGAGCCCGCTGTCGACGTTGGGCGCGGGCCAGAACACGTTGCGCCCGATGGAGCCGGCCCGCTTGACCTCGGCGTACCAGTTCGCCTTCACCGACGGGACGCCGTAGACCCGGGAGCCGGGCCCGGCGGCGAGTCGGTCGGCGACCTCGGCCTGGACCATCACGAGGGTGCGCTCGATGCTCGGGAAGGTGTCGAGCATGTGCAGCAGCACGGGCACGGCGACGTTGTACGGGAGGTTCGCGACCAGCGCGGTCGGGGGCGGCCCCGGCAGCTCCTCGACGTGCATGGCGTCGGAGTGCACCAGCGCGAACCGCTCGGCCCGCCGCGGCATGCGCGCGGCGATGGTGGCGGGCAGCGCGGAAGCCAGTACGTCGTCGATCTCGACGGCCGTGACGCGGTCGGCGACCTCCAGCAGCGCGAGCGTGAGCGACCCGAGCCCCGGCCCGACCTCCACGACCACGTCGTCCGGCCGTACGTCGGCGGTGCGGACGATCCGGCGGACCGTGTTCGCGTCGATGACGAAGTTCTGTCCGCGCTGCTTGGTCGGCCGGACACCGAGGACATCCGCGAGCTCACGGATGTCGGCGGGGCCGAGGAGGGCGTCGGGGGTGGGGCTGCTGGTCACGGGACAAGGGTACGGGGGCGGCTGCGCCGGTTCCGCCACAGATCTGTGTCGCCGGTGCCGGCCGTCACGCCCGCGCCGAGCCGCCGCCCCGCGCCGCAACCGTCAGCCCGCGCCGCAGCCG
>MWJO01000093.1 GCA_002027195.1 Streptomyces sp. GKU 895
GCCGGGCCACCGTCGTCGTCTTCGGCGGGCTGGTCCTGACCCTCCTCGCCTCCCTCGATCTCCCTCGTCGCCGCCCTGGTCGTCCTCGTCCCCGTCGTGCTGTTCCTCATCCCCCTCGCGATCCGCACCCAGGACGGCCGCAACGTCTACCAGTTGACGGCCCTGCGCATCGGATGGCTGCGGCGCAAGTCCAAAGGCGCGCACCTGTACGTCTCCGGCCCGCTGTCCCCGCGCCCCGGCGGCCGCTTCCGCCCGCCGGGCCTGCTGAACAAGGTCACCGTCAGCGAGGGACACGACGCCTACGACCGTCCCTTCGGCGTGCTCCACCACCCCGCCCGCAACCTCTACACCATCGTTCTCGGCTGCGACCCGGACGGCGGCTCGCTCGTCGACCCCGAGCAGGTGGACGTGTGGGTGGCCCAGTGGGGCGAATGGCTCGCCCGGCTCTCCCACGAGCCCGGCCTGCGCGGGGCGGGCGTCATCGTGGAAACCGCCCCCGACCCCGGCACCCGGCTCGCCAACGAGGTGTTGCCACGCATCCACCCCGACGCCCCGCCGGCGGCCCGCGCCGTGATGCACGAGGTCGTCGAGCGCTACCCGACGGCCTCCTCCGAGATGCACACCTACGTCACCCTCACCTACGCGGTCCCCGGCGGGAACAAGCGCAAGAAGGAGGACATCGTCACCGACCTCGCCATCCGCATCCCCGGACTGCTCAGCGGCCTGGTCGGAGCCGGCGGCGGCGCCGCCTACCCGCTGTCGGCCGAACGCATCGCCGAAGTCGTACGCGTCGCCTACGACCCTGCGGTCGCCGCCGACGTCCTCGAAGCCCGCGCCCAACACGGGGGCACGCGCCTGGAATGGGACGACGCCGGACCCGCCGGCGCAGTCGAGACGGTCGGCAGCTACCAGCACGACTCCGGAGTCTCACGGACCTGGCTGATGACCCTCGCCCCCCGCGGCACCGTCCGCTCCTCGGTGCTGCGCGGCATGCTCGAAGCCGTGCCCGGCACCCGCCGAAAGCGGGTCGCGCTCGTCTACCGCCCCGTCGACCCGGCCACCGCCGCACGCATCGTCGAGGCCGACCGGCGCGCCGCCCAGTTCATGGCCACCTCCGGGCGCGGCATGGTGCAGGCCCGCGCCGCCTCCGAGGTACGCGCCGCCGAACAGACCGCCGCCGAGGAGGCATCCGGTGCCGGCCTCGTGGAGTTCTCGCTGATGCTCACCGTCACCGTCGACAGCGCCGAACAGCTGGCCGACGCCGGCGTCGCCGTCCGCAACCTCACCGCCGCCTCCCGGGTCCAGATGCGTCCCGCCGACCGGATGCAGGCCGCCGCGTTCACCTGCACCCTGCCCGTCGGCATCCTCCCGTGGGAGCAGACCTTCATCCCGCACGAGCTGCAGGAGGCGCTGTGAGCCGGGAGAGCCGGAAAGGCGAGAAGGACCGGAAGAACCAGAAGAAGGCCAAACCAGCGCCCGCACAGCCCAAGGAACTCTTCATCCCGCCGCGCGGCTGGTACGGGCCGGGCGGTGGCCGCGTCGGTCACCTCGACCCGCCCACCATGTGGCGGGCCACCACGGTGCAGGCCTGCGGGATGTGGCCGTTCGCCGCCGGTTCCGGCGCCCCGATGATCGGGGTCCCGCTGGGACAGCACCTGTTCACCGGAGCCACCGTCTGCGGCGACCCGCTGTCCTGGTTCACCCGCGCCCGCTACATCTCCAACCCCTCCCTGTTCATGCTCGGCATGCCGGGCCTGGGCAAGTCCACCCTGGTCAACCGCATGCTCATCGGACTGGCCGCCACCGGTGTGGTCCCACTGGTCCTCGGCGACCTCAAACCCGACTACGCCGACACCGTCCGCGCGCTGGGCGGCCAGGTCATCTCCATCGGCCGCGGCCGGGGCGGCATCAACGTGCTGGACCCCGGCGCCATGGGCCAGGCCGCCGACCGCATCGGCGGCGAAGCCGGGGAGATCCTGCGGGCCGAGACCCACGGCCGCGTCCTCAACATGGTCGCCGCCCTGATCACCATCGTGCGCGGCCGGCCCATGGACGACCACGAACAGTCCGTGCTCTCCGCCGTCCTGCACCACCTGCGCGAACGCACCGCACCCGGCCGCACCGCCCTCCTTCCCGACCTCCTCCGGGTGCTGACCGAGGGACCGGACCGGGTTCGCGCGGTCACCCTCGACCGGGGCAACGACGCCCGCTACCGCGACGCCGTCGACCCCCTGCACCGCTCCCTGCTCGGCATCCTCGACGGCCCCCTCGGCGACACCTTCGCCTCCGAGACCTCCACCCGCATCGACCCGAACTCCCCGGCGGTGTGCATCGACATCTCCGGCATCGGCGAGGCCGACACCCAGCTGACCGCCGCGGCCATGCTCGCCGCCTGGTCCGACGGCCTGGGCACCGTCGCCGCCTCGCACGCCCTGGCCGACGCCGGACTCGCCCCGCGCCGCTGGTTCTTCACCGTCCTCGACGAACTGTGGCGCCCGCTGCGCGCCGCCTCCGGCATCGTCGACCGCATCGACGCCCTGACCCGGCTCAACCGCTCCCTCGGCCTGGGCGACGCCAAGATCACCCACACCCTCAAGGACGCCGAGGCGCTCGGCACCGACGCGGACCGGGCCAAGGCCCGCGGCTTCGTCGAACGCGCCGGCATGGTGGTGTGCGCCGGACTGCCCAGAACCGAGATGGAGGACCTCGGCCGGGTCGTGGGACTGTCCCGGCGCGAGATCGAACTGGTCTCCTCCTGGTCCTCCCCGCCCGGCTGGGGCGTCACCACCGAGCACGAGGAACCCCCAGGGCGCGGCCGGTTCCTCATCAAGGTCGGCGGCCGCCCCGGCATCCCCATCAAGGTCGCCATCACCCAGGCCGAACGTGAACTGCACAACACCAACACCCGCTGGACCCCCAACGAGACGGCCGACCCCGTCACCAGGAACCTCGCACGGCAGGTCGCCCGCGCCGCCCAGGAAGGCCCGCTGCCGCTCGACCCCCGCCTGACCGGGGAGACGGTGTGAGCGCCGGCCGCGGCGGCGCACGCGGCCCGCACGACGAACTGACCTGGGCGGTGGCCGGCGTCGTCGTCGGAGCCCTCGCCCTGTTCAGCCTGGCCATGCTCGGCGGCTCACTCGCCTCCCTGTTCACCGGCCACGGCTTCACCCACCCTCCCTACGCCCTGTCCACCCTCGTCGGGCTGACCACCTCGGACCCGGCCGCGTACTGGCCGGCCACCCCCGCCTGGGCCGTCTACACCGGCATGACCGCGCCGCTGCTGCTCCTGACCGCACTCGTGGGCGTCGCCGCCGCGGCCCTGCGCCGCCGCCGCGACACCACGCCGGGACTGGCGGGCCGCCGCGAACTCGCCGGCATGTGCCCCGACGGCATCACCGACCGGGCCCGCTCCCTGCGCCCCACCCTCAAGGGCCGCGACCGCCTCGACGCCGACGAGACCGGCAACCTGCTCGGCGACCTCATGCCGAACGGCCCCGAACTGCGCAGCAGCTTCGAGGACGTCGAACTCGACCTCATGGCACCCCGCGCCGGAAAGTCCACCGGCATCGCCATCCCACGCGTCCTGCGCGCCCAGGGCGCCGTCGTCCTGACCTCCAACAAGTCCGACGTCTACGCCGTCACCCGCGCCCAGCGGGAGAAGGCCGGCACCGTGTGGACCTTCGACCCCCAGGGCATCGCCCACACCCCGCGCGGCATGTGGTGGAACATGCTGGGGGAGTGCCACACCATCGAGGGCGCCCGCCGGCTCGCCGGCCACTTCGTGGCATCCGTCAACGACGACGCCTCCAAGAAGGACTTCTGGATCTCCGCCGCCCAGAACACCCTCACCGCCCTGTTCCTGGCCGCCGCACGCGGCGGTGCCAGGGTCCAGGACCTTCTGGCCTGGCTCGCCGACCCGGCCGACCGCACCCCCGTCGACCTGCTGCGCGACACCGGACTGGACGCCATGGCCGAGCAGTTGCAGGGCACGGTGCGCGGCGCCGTGGAGACCCGCGACGGCATCTACGAGACCGCCCGCCAGACCGTCTCCTGCCTCCTCGACCCCGAGATCCTCGCCTGGGTCGCGCCCGACCCCGACCTGCCCGAGTTCCGCCCCGACCGGCACGTCGCCGGACGCGACACCCTCTACCTGCTCTCCAAGGACGGCGGCGGCTCCGCGGCGGGCGTCATCGCGGGCCTCGCCGATGCCACCCTGCGCGCCGGAGTCGTCGCCGCCGAACGCATGGGCGGCCGCCTGGACCCGCCGCTGACCGCGGTCCTCGACGAGGCCGCCAACGTCTGCCGCATCTCCGATCTCCCCGACCTGTACTCACACTTCGGCTCCCGCGGCATCAACGTCGTGACCCTGCTGCAGAGTTACCGCCAAGGCGCCCGCGTGTGGGGCGAGGCCGGCATGGACGCCCTGTGGAGCGCGGCCACCGTCAAACTCCTCGGCGCCGGACTCGACGACGCCGACTTCGTCCAGAAGATCTCCACCCTCGTCGGCCAGCACGACGTCCGCACCCCGAGCATCTCCCGCAGCCGCGACGGCACGTCACGCTCCTACTCCTACCGCCAGGAAGCCGTCCTGCCCCCCGACAGGATCCGCGCCCTCCCCAAGGGCACAGCCCTCCTCCTGGCCACCGGCGTCCGCCCGGCCCTGATCAGACTCCGCCCGTGGTTCAAGGAGGCCGACGCCGGGGTCATCTCGACGGCGGCGAAGGCGGAGGAGACGGCCATCACCCGGCGGGCGGTGGCGAAGCTGGACGGCGCGGTCACGGCCGTCGAGGCCATGAGCGTCGACAAGGAGTGACGTGGCAGGGCAACAGACGGGCTGACGATGCCCCCGGTCTCGACACCAGAGCTCTGAACCCACCCGCGACAGCAGCCGTTGTCACGTGGCATCCACGGCACCACCGGTGCCGGACACCTTGCAAGGGGAACACACATGTCAACACCGACTCCTCCTGACGCCGAGGCCGTGAGCGTGTACGACACGCCAAGCGAAGGACCCGGTCCCACACGGGCGGACTCTCCGGCGAGCCAACGCAGTACAGGCAGTGCCGGATCGGTCTACATGCAGGCCAGCCAGAACGGCGACGAAATCAGCTTCGCCCCGGTGGATGTGGAGACGCAGCAGGCAGGTGATCTGCCGCAGCCGCTGGCCCCGCCCACCGAGAACGCGACGATGTTCCGCTCTCCGGAGGGCAAATACTCCGCGGTGGAGATCGATCAGACACCGCAGCCCGCCAATCCGTCCGCGGACGACAATCTCGCCGACCTCCACCTCAACGAGCAAGGCGGCGGCCTTCCCGATCTGACCGCCGCTTCCACCGCCCGCACCTGGACGTGGTCGGACACCGGCCAGTGGGTCGCCGGGCACTCGGCCCACATTCTGAGCACCGTCAATCATGCGGCGAACCTCGCCGGGACGGGCCTTTCCGCTGCGGCGGCCTGGGCGCCGAAGCCGGCGCTTGCCACTGCCGCCGCCGTGATGCCCGTTATCGGTGCCGGCGTCACCCTCACCAATGCGGTGACACACTTCGTGACGCTGCGCGACGGCAGAACCGGTGACACACCCGAGCAGACCAAGGTGATCAACGCCACGAACAGGCAGCTTTACGTCAACACGGGCCTGATGACCCTCGGTGCAGTACTCCAGGGCGCGGCGGCCGGAGCGAACGCTCAGGCGGAGTCGCATGCGGCCACGCTGCCGGCGACGACCGCGGCAGCCCTCAAGGGCAGCGCGACCATCGCGGCCGGGGTCGGCACGCTCCTCGTCGGGATCGGTGAAGCATCCAACGCGAACATCCCCACTTTCCGGACCGTGCTGCCTGTGCCGTACGTGAACGACTCGCCCGTAGAGGGCTCCATGGCGTCACTGAACCAGGGTCAACAGCCGAACACCTTCACTGTTGCCGGCGCGGCCGAGGCGGGCCAGACGAACCTCCGGCACAGGCCGAGAAAGGAGGCGGAGATCTTTCAACCGGCCCCCGCGGCCCCAGGCGCCGGGACCTCGAGCCAGAAGCCGCGTAGGTGAGGCCCGCAGATCAGGAACCCGCCGAGGTGCCGACAGCGCCGACGGACCAGGGGACCAGTGAAGATGGCGTCCGTTTCATCCTCTACCTGGACGGTGTGGAGTACGACCAGGCCCTGAGTCAATTGGCGGTATGGGTCGGTCACTTTCTCCTGCCCGTGTACGGCAGGGAGGTCACCTCCCAGGCC
Source organism: Streptomyces sp. GKU 895 (assembly GCA_002027195.1). Taxonomy (GTDB): domain Bacteria; phylum Actinomycetota; class Actinomycetes; order Streptomycetales; family Streptomycetaceae; genus Streptomyces. The sequence goes on from MWJO01000093.1 coordinate 6,226, forward strand.
CCCTGGTGCCCCGAATGGTGGCGGCACAAGGACGCGGTCGCGCTGCTCTACGCCTTGTGGATGGCATGGTTCGAGCTGTCTCAGCCCTCGGCCGGTCTCACCGGCCCCGCGATCTGGCACCGCGACCACCTCGCCCACACGATGGCCCAACTCCGCGACCCCTCCGGCACGTTCGCCGGCTGCAAGCCGGGAAACCACCGGGAGAAAGCCTTCCCTGTCTCGGACTTTGTCTGAGGCGGCCGACAGCCGTGGGGTGCCGGTCACGGACGCCCCACGGCTCTTCAGCGTGTCCGCTCGCCCACGGCAGTCGACTGGCCCCGAGCCGCACAGCCTCCCCGGGTAGCCCGTCGCACGACGGCCTCGGCCGGACCCCGGCGGAATCGCCCGATCAGCGGCTCACTCACGGCCACCTGCACCCCGTACAGCACCGCACACCCCGCGACCACCCCCGCCGCGCCCACCCGGTCGTACCACCCCAGGCCGACGCCGGTGAACACCCCGCACAGCACGAGCGACTGGGTCAGATAGTGGGTCAGCGACAGCCGCCCCGTCCGCGGCGAGTACCGCGGCGCCCCGGCCCCCGCCACCGCCCGGGCGCGACAGCCACAGCAACAGCCCGCAGGCATACGCGGCTGTCAGCACCGGCCCCGTCGTCACACCCACCGCCTGACCGACGTAGAACCACCGTTCGTCCAGCGGCCCGTTCGTACAGACCGCGGTCGTGGCGCCGCCCGCGACCCCGAGGGGCAGACACCGCCGTACCGTCGCGCGCAGTCGGCGCCGGTCGCGTCCGTACCGTTCCAGCAGCCGGAGTCTGGCCGCCGCCAGGCCGGTGAGGAACGCGGCGAACACCTGCGGGGCGTACAGGAGATCTGTGCTGAGGGCGGTGGGCAGCGCGTGCAGGTGCGCTTCGATCACCGACACAGCGTCGCCCCGGTAGGCCGCGACCGTGTCGGCCACCGCGGGACCGTGCAGCGGGGCGGGGGAGGGGCCGGTGGTCAGCACGGTCAGCAGTCCGTACGACAGGAGCACCAGCGACAGCACCACGACGAGCGCCGCCGCCGCACGTATCGCCAGCCGTGCCGAGGCCTCGCGCAGTGCGTACAGCGGCAGCGCGAGTGCCGCGTACGTGGTGAGGATGTCGCCCGCGTACAGCAGCACGGCGTGGAGCAGGCCCAGGGCGAACAGCGTTGCCGTACGACGTAGATGACGCGGCCCGAACGCCATGCCCTCCGCCCGGCAGGCGCGCATCTGCTGGACGAAGGCGTAGCCGAACAGGAACGCGAACAGCGGATAGAACTTCCCCGCCACGAAGGCGCTCACCAGCCAGGCAGCGACGTCGTCGAGCATCCCCGCGGCCGGGCCGTCGCCGTACACGGTGTAAGGACCGGCCATCAGCAGCGCGTTGACGCACAGCACTCCCGACAGGGCGAATCCGCGCAGCACATCGGCTTCCGCGACACGCACCACCGACTGCGTCTGCGGGCCGGTCACCCTCCACCCCGCAACGCGGCCGTCCCGAAAGCGATCGTCGCCGCCGCGAACCAGGCCATGGCCCGGGCCGGCACCCGCCGCCCCGACTCCCGTACGCCCAAGGCCAGGCACACGGCCCCCGCCGCCGCGCACCACACGCTCACCGTCCACTCGTCCGGCATGAGAGGCGTCGCCCCCTTTCGCGATGCCGGGAGCGCAGGTGGGCCCCGGTGTCCGCCATCGCGGACACAACGGGGGACGGGTCACTGCGGTTCATATCGAGGGTGTTGCCCGATGGATTCGTCTCCGGGTGAACCGGGCCGCCGGCCTGGCCGTTGTGTGCGGTGTTGTGCAGCCCGCGGCGCAGACCGGGCTCTCCGCACCGCCCCAGGAGCCCTTCCCCCTATGAGACGCAAACCGATGACGAGGCACAGGCCACGGACCGTGGTGCTGGGCGGTCTGCTCTGCCTTCTGGCAGGTACGACCCAGCCCTTCGCCCAGGCGGTGCCCCGCCCCGACCGGCCGCAGACCCTCGCGGAGGTGCGTGCCGAACTGGAGTCGCTCTACCACGACGCCGAAGTCGCCACCGAGGAGTACAACGCGGCAGGTGAGGACGTCGCGGCCCAGGAGAAGAAGCTGGACGTGCTCGGCGCCCAGGTGGCACGGGCCGACGCCAGGCTCGTACGGCTGCGTGCCCTGGTCGGGGCGGCCGCACGCGCCCAGTACCGCGGCGGCGGCATGCCGGCCGAAGTGCAGTTCGCCCTCAGCTCCGATCCCGAGCACGCCCTCGACGCCGCGGGTCTGGCCCGGCAGGCCCAACTCGGCACCGACCGGCAGCTGGTGGCGCTGGTCGAGACCGAGAGCCGGCTGAAGACGAAGGCGGAGCAGGCGGCCGAGGAGCTCGACGGGCTCCGGGAGATCCAGCAGACCCGCGACACGGCTCGGGACAAGGTCACCCGGCAGATCGCCGCGGCCCGCAAACTCGAAGCCCGCCTCGAGGCCGACGAACTCAAACGCCTGGCCGACCTGGAGAAGCAGGACGCGGCGAAGGCGCAGGCCGCGTGGCTGAAGACGGGTGTCCTCGACGGGGTGGGCACGACGGCGAGCGTGGGCGGCAAGAAGGCCGTCGCCTATGCCACGGATCAGCTCGGCAAGCCGTATGTGTGGGGTGCCGAGGGACCGGACTCCTTCGACTGCTCCGGCCTGACCTCCCAGGCCTGGCTCGCGGCCGGCGTGACCATCCCGCGCACCTCGCAGGAACAGTGGAAACAGCTCAAGCGCGTCGCCATCGAGGACATGCGGCCCGGGGACCTGATCATCTACTTCGACGACGCCAGCCATGTCGCCCTCTACGTCGGGGCGGGACGCATCATCCACGCGCCACGGCCAGGGCGGACGATCACCGTGGCGCCCGCCGCGTCGATGCGGATCCTGGGCGTCGTACGCCCCGATCCGCAGGCACAGGCGCAGGCGCCGGCGGCGAAGAAGTGACCCGCACATGACGGCGTCGGGTGGCAGCGGCCAGGAGAGCGAGAGCTCCAACGTGGTCGTCCAGGCGGCGGTCGCCGCCGGAGGCTGCGGCTGTCTGGCGATTCCGGTCGGAGGTGTCTTCGCCGTCGCGTCGATCTTTGTCATGGGAGGCTTCGGAGTCCTCCTCATGCCGCTGGTCATTTTGATCATGTTCTTCAAGGGGCTGCTGCCCCATGACTTCGGCGGTGGTCTCAACACCGATCTGACCCCGGTGGAACGCATCTGCGAGGACCTCGAAGCCGCACAGAACACGCCGGCGGACCAACTCGCCGCACGAACACAGCAGATCGCGCTCGGCGACGGCCTCGGCACACTGGAGATCACGCCGTCCAGCTCCAGCAGCCCCTCGCAGCCCTGCACCGTCCCGGCAGACCTCTACGAGGCGATCGTGGACGCCGGGTCGGTCTGCGACGTGATCGGTCCCGTCACCATCGCCGCACAGATCCAGTACGAGACGGGCTTCGACGCCGACTTCGTGGGACCCAACGGTGCCCGAGGCATCTCCCAGGTACCGACCGACGTCTTCGAGCGCCTCCACAAGGACGGAGATCCCCTCGACGCCCAGCAGTCCATCAAGGCTCAGGGCGCCTACCTGTGCGAACTCGCCGCACAGGCGCAGAGCCTGGTCGACGCCGGCGAGGCCACCGGAAGCGTCCTCGACCTGACCCTCGCGGCCTACGACGTCGGCATGGACGCCGTACGCGAGGAACACGGCCTCCCCGCCACCGAGGAGGCGCAGAGCTATGTCGTAGGCGTGCGGACCTGGTTCGCCTCCATGGAGGGCATCGGCCCACCCCCACGCACCATGCCCGACGGCCCCGGCCTCAGGGACACCTGACCCTGTCGCACCCCGGAGGTTCCGGTCACCGCACCGGCTCCACCACCGAGAGGCGTGCGTGCCGACCACGAGAGGATGCCGAGATGTCCACCCCACCGAACAGCGCGAGCGACTGGCTGCCAGGAGAAGCCTTGGTCGCGTCCTTGCAGATCCTGCTGATGGACGCTCCACGGTTGCCTGACGGGAGCCCTGATACCAGCAAGGCGAACATCACCGGTGAGGCTCTCCTGGCACATGCCCAACGGCTCGACGAGCGCAGTTCCTACGAGGGAATCGTCGACCTCATCCAGCAGGGTGTCCTCGTGCCCAGGGGCACGGACGGGCAACAAGGCACGTTCCGCCTGAACCTGACGCTCTACGCGCCCACCCCCGAGGATCGGGCCAATCTGCTGAGGGGACAGGGCTTTCGGCTCAACAGCGAGAGGCTGCGTCAGTACGCAGCCAATCTCCCGGGACGAGTGGCAGCCCCGGCGCACAGGTCCGCAGCGCGCGCCGGGGCCTCCAAGAGACGGCCCGACGATCAGCGGGCCCGTGGCACGAGGGTTGCTGCGGCGCGGGCCCGCCCGAATGGTCCACGCGGATCCAAAACCGCTGAGACCCCTGTACCCCCTCCTGCCGGTGGGCTGCCCGGACAGCAGCGCGGCGGGACGCAGACGGCCCGCTCTCAGACCGCGGACCCCGTTCAATCCGCAGTGCGTGGGATCATCGAGCGGGACGCCGCCGCTTACGCGCAGTACCTTGCCGCTCAGCGCGTTTCCGCTCCGCCGGTGCCGACACGGCCGCCGACGGTGGCTGCGGCCGCCGCCATTCCCGCAGGACACGCCCCTCTCGGACAGGGGAACTTCGCGGGTCAGCCCATGACACAGTCCCCCGGGACCGCCCCGCACTCCGGCCTCGACGGCGACGCGAGCTCCGTCCACCGAGCAGCGCTTGTCGCACCTCCAGGTGCCGGCACGGGGCGCGCGCCGAGCCCTCGGAACCAGCAGCCGGCCTCCGCTGCGCAGCCACTGCCCGCGAGAGGGGACAGCCTTCCCGGTTCCCAGCGGTGGGCCATGCGGTTGAAGCGTGGGTAACCGGCGGGGATGGTGCAAAAGGCGGTGCGGGAGACCAACCCCATTGGTCTCCCGCACCGGGTCTACGGCGACCGATCAGGCGGAGTCGCTCTTGCGAGCCGCTGCGGCAAGCGCCTTGAACTCGTCCCACCGCACGTCCGGCCGCGCCAGCCCGCGGCGTTCCAGGTACCGGTCGCTGGCGCGCTTGGTCTGCCGCAACACCCGTACGGCGTCCTTCAGGCGCCCCGAGCCCATCGGCTCCACCACCTTGGCCGGGATGAGTTCCCAGCTCTCCCCGGCCTTGCGCAGTTCCCCGCGGACCAGGGTGTTGGTCATGTTGTTCAGCAGCTCGTCGTGCCGATGCACCAGCAGGGACGCCTGCCCGGGTGTCACCGCGCAGTCCGCGGGAACGTCGACGAGGTACCCGGCGTCCGTTGCCACGGGGACCGTCCGCGCCAGCACCGGAGCCCCGGCGGAGTCGAGCGCGGCCAGCACGGCGGAGGGGAACTCGGCGAGGCGGGCGTGCCCCAGGGGCGTACCGGAGGCGGCCGGCGGTGTGGTCGTGGGCGGATCCAGCGGTGGCCGTACGATCACCTGCTCAGGTGTCACGGTGATCAGCAGTCGCAGGTAGTACCAGCTCATCAGCCGACGCATCGGAAGGGAGACGTAGGCCCGGCTGTGCGGCTGCCTCTCGAAGAGCATCCGCCAGTAGTCCTCGGTGCCCTGAGTGCCCGTCATGATGTCGTCGGCGCACTCGGCGTGACCGCCGACGAAGATCTGCTGGGGATGGGCGAGGCCGCTGCCGGTGGGGTCGGAGAAGAGCAGGGCGACCCGGCCGTCCCGGCGCACGTTCAACGCCTTCTGCGCGAAGGCCAGGGACGTGGTCACCAGGAACGTGCCGTCCTTGTGCCGGAGCGTCGCGGTCGGCCAGACGAGGGGAGCGCCGTTGCGGCCCAGGGTGACGAACTCACAGGTGCGGTAGGCGTCCAGCACGTCGAGCGGGGCCGCTTCGAGGATCGTCATGTCCGTCACTCCCCGTCCAGCGGGCCGCGCAGGGTACGGCAGAGGGCCGCGTACTGGCGCCGGCCGACGGTCCGCCACAGCAGGCGCCCGAGAAGCGGGGCCCGGCCGAGGAAGAAGTCCCGCTCCTCGGGTGTGGCGTCCTCGAGAATGGCTCCGAGGGCGATGAGGCGACGGTTGTCGGGGATGGACTCCATCCCGCGTGCGCCCAGGAGGTCCCACTCGGCGACGGTGAGGTGCTCGGCGACGAGCGGAAGCACCGACTGCTCCTCCTCGTCGAGGTGTTCGACGAGTGCGATGCGGTGCGCGTCCAGGGCCAGCGCCAGTTCCTCACCGGCGATGCTGTCCGTGGTCCGTTCCCACTCGGGCAGCCATTGCGTCACGCCCGTCAGGCTTCCGTCGATGCGCAGGTGCTGGAGCTCCATCCGGGTGACGAGGTCGTCGTCCTGCACGCAGCGGGCGCGCAGCAGCGGCCACAGGAGTTCGTCTTCCAGCTCGTGATGGCTGTGCAGTCCCGCCACGTACTCCCGGATGTGACCGGCGACGACGGGGACACGGGCGCGGTCGCCGTCGGCCACGGCGCGCACCAGACGGGGAAGGAGTGCCGACTCGCGGCGGAAGACCCGGTGCACCACGACCATTTCGTGGGTGTAGGGCCGGTCGGCGGTCGGGAGTTGTTCGGTCGTACGGCTGGCGAACACGCTTGCTTGCTCCAATGGTTCGGACGCGACGCAGTGGAAACGGGTCACGTCCGCCCAGCCTGCTGCCGCCCGCTTGCCATCGGCTTACCGTTCACTTGCAAGCCGGCTTGACGCGTCCATGGCGTCGACGTTTATCGCCTGTTCATAAGAGTGTTCGAACCCCTGGGTAGATTTCGTCGACGTGTTGCGCATGAGAGTTCTGGGTTCGCTGAGCGCCGAGGTCGACGGCAAGCCCGTCGATCTGGGCGCCCCCCGACAGCGAGCCGTCCTGTCCCTGCTGATCGCTGCTCGCGGCAGCGTCGTCTCGGTGGACCGCCTGATCGACGGTCTGTGGCAAGACGTACCCCCGGCAAAGGCCATGGCGTCGCTGCACGTGTACGTCTCGAGGCTGCGCAGCTCACTGGAGCCGGACCGCCCGCCGCGCACCCCCGCGAGCATCCTGGTCACCCTTGCCCCGGGATACGCGCTGCGGCTGCCGCCGGACGCGGTGGACGCGTGGCGCTTCGAAGCCGGCGTCGCCCGAGCCCGCGACGCCGAGCCGGAGGAAGCGGGCGCCCTGCTCGCCGAAGCCCTGCGCTGCTGGCAGGGCCCCGCCTTCGCGGAACACGCGGACGCGGACTGGGCCGGGCCCGAAGTGGCCCGCCTGACCGCACTGCGCGCCGAGGCCGGCGAGCTGGCGGTCGCCGCCGACCTGCGCACCGGACGCGTGTCCAAGGCGGCGCTGGAGGCCGAAGCCCTGGTCGGCGAGCACCCCTTACGGGAAGAGGGGTGGCGGCTGCTGGCCCTGGCCCAGTGGGCCTGCGGCCGGCAGGCGTACGCCCTTTCCACCCTGCGCCGGGCGGCCCGGACCCTGCGAGAGGAACTCGGCTGTGAGCCGAGCCCGGAGCTGGTGAAGCTGGAACACGCGGTGCTGACGCAACGCCTGGACGTGCTGCGCACGGCGACGTCCGCCCCTGAGCGGGCGGGCCGGGACGTGCTGCGCACGGCGACGTCCGCTCCCGAGCAGGCGGCCCTGCGCGCAGGGCACACGCGAAGCATCTCTTCGCCTGCCGAGGAAGCCTCAAGACCCCACCCCGTCTCCGCGGCCGACCGTTCCCGCTCACTCGCCGTCCCCGATGGCACCCGCCCGCCCGCTACCACCACCGACGGACCCCGTCCGCCCGCGACCGCCGACACCACCCGGCCGCGCTGGCACGACCTCTTCGTCGGCAGAAGCGCCGAACTCCGCACCGCCCACAGCGCGGCGAACACCGCCCGGCACGGTGGGGCCACGCTCCTCGTGACAGGCGAACCCGGAGCCGGCAAGTCCGCCCTCATCGGCCAACTCGTCGACCGCCTGCGCACCGAGGGCTGGCGGGTGCTCATCGGACGCTGCCCCGAATACGAGGGCGCTCCGCCGGCCTGGGCCTGGGTGGAGCTGCTCGGTGAACTCGCCCGCGACACGCCCCCCGCCCGCCCCGAGGAACTGGCGGCCCTGCTGGGCGAGTCGGACAACGAGGCGGCCCCGACGGCCGACGAGGCCGCCAGCGGACGCTTCCGTATGCACCGTGCCTTCGTCGAGTGGATGCGGGCCGCGGCGGGCGCGTCCCCGCTCGCCGTCGTCGTGGAGGACCTGCACCGGGCCGACAGCGAGACACTCGCCCTCGTCGAGGTGGCGGCCTCCGTCACCGGCGTACCGCTGCTCACCGTCGGCACCTACCGCCCCGCCGAAGCCGGGCAACACCTGGTCAAGACCCTGGCCCAACTCGCCCCCGGCGTTCCCCACCGGATCACGCTGGGCGGCCTGCCGTCGCGCGACGTGGCCACCGTCGTCGAGGCCGTCTGCGGCGAGGGCGTCGGCCACGCCACGTTGTCGGCGCTCGCCGAACGCACCGGCGGCAACCCCTTCTACGTCCTGGAGAGCGCCCGACTGCTGGCCAGCGAGGGCGCCCTCGTCGCGGTCTCGGAGGTTCCGCAAGGCGTGCGCGACGTGCTGCGCAGGCGCCTTGCCCTGCTCCCCGACAGTGCGCGGACCGCCGTACAACTGACGGCGGTGGTCGGCATCGAGGCCGAAGTCACCGTTCTCGCGGCAGCCGCCGAGGTGCCCGAGTCTGACTTGCTCGAAGGACTCGACGCGGCGCTGGTGGCGAACCTGCTGGTGGAACCCCGCCCGGGCCGGGTGCGTTTCGTTCACGCCCTGGTCCGCGACACGGTGTACACCGACCTGTCGGGTGTGCGCAGGTCGCGGCTGCACGCCCGCACCGCTGAGGTGTTGCGCCGGCACCGTCCCGACGACCTGGCCGCCCTCGCCCACCACTTCGCCCGGTCGGGCGACATCGCCGACGCACCGCTGGCCGTCGACTACGCCCTGCGTGCCGCGGAGGCGGCTGCCCGCCGCTATGCGCACGAGGTGGCCGTGGAACTGATCGAGCAGGCCATCGACACCCATACCACGGCTGCGGCGCCCGGAGCGGCCGAGGAACAACCGGAACACATGGTGGGCCTGCTGGTGCGACTGCTCGGCGCCCAGGTGAGCGCCGGCTCGACCGACGCGGCACGGCACACCCGCAAGCGCGCGATCGAGCTGGCCGAGCAGGCGGGCCGGGGTGATCTCGTGGCCGCGGTCTACGGAGCCTGGGCCGAACCCTCCTCCTGGCACAGCAGGCTGGCGGTGCCCGACGACCCGGCCGTACTGAAACGGATCGACGAACTCGCCTGTGACCCGGACCTGGACGACCGCTCGCGCGCGGGCGTCCTCCACGCCCTCGTCGACGCGGTGGCGGTCAAGGATCCGTCCCGAGCGGCCGAAGCCGCCCGCGCCCAGCTGCAGTTGGCGCGGGCCGGCGGTGACCCGCGCCTGCTGGCCGCCGCGTTGATGACCTCGGCGAAACTCTTCCCGCACGAACTGCACGGCGCCGAGCGGACCCCCCTGGTCGCGGAACTGCGCGACCTCGCCCGCACCCACGACCTGCCCGCCTACCGCTGGATCTGCGAGCACCTCGACTCCCTCACCGCGATCGCCGGCAACGATCCGGCCGCGGTCAACCGGTACACGGCGCACGCCCTGACACTGGCCAAGCGCTACCGGATGGTGTGGGCCCAAGGCATCAACACCGCCACGAAGGCGATGCTCGCCGCCGTCCACGGCCGGTTCGACGAGGCGGAGGCCCAGTACGCCGAGGCCGACGTCCTGCTGCAGCGCGTCGGCACCCATCAGGCGCAGGGCATGCGCACGCTCGGCGTGTCCACCATCCGGCTCGCCCAGGGACGCCCGGCCGACATCGAGCCGATGATGCGTGACGTCTACGACGCGGTGGGCGCCCCGGTAGGGGTCCTCTACGCCCTCATCCTCGCCCTCCTCGGCCGCCACGACGACGCGCGGGCCGTACGCCTCCCCGAAAGGCCGGTCACCGACCACCTCTACGGCATCGAACTCGACTTCCGCTCCCAACTGGCCGTTCTCCAAGGAGACCTGGAAAGCGCCGCCGGGCTCGTCGAGCACCTGCTGCCGCTGCGCGGCCAGTTCGCCGCCGCGGCCGCCGTCTACGCCACCCGCCCCCTGGACCACGCCCTGGCCGACCTGTACCTGCTCCTGGGCGAGCAGCAGAAAGCCGCCCGGCACTACGCCGCGGCCGAACGCACCGCCCGCACCTGGAACTCACCGCACTGCGCCGAAGCCGCCCACCGAGCCCTCGCGAAACTCGCCGACCAGCACGGCCAACGCCGCAACCTCCTCCTCTGACCCCACGGGCCAGACGACCACGTCCGGCAGAGCGGCCACGTCCGGCAAGCGGGCGCGGTCTGAGACTGACACCCATGGCGCCAGGTCCGCTGGCCCGACGACGAGAGCCATCATGATTCGTATTCGTGTACTGGGCCCGGCCGAGGCTGAAGTCGGCGGAGGCCCAGCCGATCTGGGCAGCCGCAGGCAGCGTGCGGTACTGGCGGTCCTGACCTCGCACCGAGGCCGCGCGGTCTCCTCGGACCGGCTGATCGAGGACGTGTGGCACGGCAACCCGCCCCAGCGCCCCCTGATCTCCGTACACGCCTACGTGTCCCACCTGCGAAGGGTGCTGGAACCGCACCGGCCCCCGCGCGCGCCCGCCTCGGTCCTGCTCAGCTCGGCTCAGGGCTACTGTCTTCGGCTGCCGACGACGCCGTCGACGCCTGGCGTTTCGAGGACGCCGTGCACCGCTCCCGCACGCAGCCGGCGCACACGGCACGGCAGACCCTGCACGAGGCGCTGAGCTGGTGGCGCGGGGCCGCCTACGGGGAGTTCACCGACGGGGCGTGGGCCGCGGCCGAGGCGCACCGGCTCGATGAACTGCGGGCGGCCGCACAGGAACTGCTGGTGGCGGCGATCCTGCGGACCGGCGGAGCGGGCCAGGCGGTGCCGTCAGCGGCCGCGCTGGTGAAGGATCACCCCCTGCGGGAGGAGGGGTGGCGGCTGCTGACGCTGGCCCTGTGGGGGTCGGGCAGCCGCGGCGAGGCGCTCTCCACGCTGCGCCGCTGCCGTCGCGTCCTCCGCGAGGAACTGGGCCTCGACCCGGGGCAGGCACTGGGCGACTTGGAGCAGGCCCTCCTCGTACAGGACGCCGAGGTCCTGCACGCCGCTGTGGCCCCCGCTCCGGCAGACGCCGGATCCGTGCGGCTGCCGGGCCGCCCGGTCGCCTCAGCTGAGCGGCGGCCGTCCGTGCCCGAAGCCCTGGTGGGCCGGGAGGAGGACCTCCTGAGCATCGAGGAACTGCTCACCCCCCACCGCGATGCGGCACAGGTGGCGGTCTTCCTCGGTGAACCGGGCGTCGGCAAGAGCGCCCTGCTCGCGGCCGCCGCCCAGCTGGCGGCCGACCGGGGAATCAGGGTCCTGCGGCTGCGGAGCGCGGAAAGCGAGCACGACCTGGCGTTCGCGGGCCTGCACCAGCTGCTGCGCCCCTTGCTGTCCCGGGCCGCGGATCTCCCCGCCCGCCACGGAACGGCCTTGCGGCAGGCCTTCGGACTTGCCGAACCGGACCACGGCGGCGAGCCCACCGCACGCCTGTACGTGTCGCTGGCCGCGCAGACCCTGCTCTGCCAGGCCGCTGCCGAAAACCCTCTTGCCCTCCTGGTCGACGACGGGCAGTGGGTCGACCCCGCCTCCTTGGAAGTCCTCAGCTTCCTGGCCCGGCGTGTGGACGGTGAACCCATCAGCCTGCTCCTCACCGCCCGAGGCGCCCTGCCGCCGCCGGGCTTCACCCGCGACGTCACCACCCGCACACTCGCGCCGCTGTCCGCAGCCAGGGCAGCCGAACTCCTCGACCGCCAGCCCGACCCCCCGCAAGGCGCGACACGACAGCAGATCCTCGACCTCGCCGCGGGCAACCCGCTGGCCCTCATCGAACTCGCCCGGGCGCCGCCGACCGCACCGGCGTCCTGCCGACGACCCCTGCCCCCTGGCAGACCCCCGGCCTCGCCCTCACCACCCGCCTGACCAGCATGTTCGCCACGCACCTCACCCAGCTGCCCGCCCCGACCCAGCAGGCCCTGCTGCTGGCCGCGGTCTGCGACACCGGTGAACTCGGCCTCCTGCCCGCCCCCTACACCGACCCGGACGTGTGGCAGCCGGCCGCGGACAGAGGCCTCGTCCAGCTCACCGGCGACCACGTCCAGTTCCGGCACCCTCTGATGCGCTCCGCCGTCTATCACAGCGCCCCTGCCGAGCGGCGCCGCGCAGCGCACCGAGACCTCGCCGCCCGCCCGCAGCTGACACCCGACCGGCAGGCCTGGCACCTCGCCGCGGCCGCCTCCGGAACCGACGAACAGGCGGCCACAGCACTGGAAGCCACCGCCGACCGCGCTCTGCGGCGCAGCGCGAGCACTGAAGCCCTCACCGCGATGGAACGCGCCGCCCAACTCAGCGCCACCCCCCGCACGCGGGCACAGCGGCTGATGCGCACCGCCTATCTCGCCACCTACCAGGAACGGGCCGCCTACGTCAGCGACCTGGCCACCCGCATCGCGGCCCTCACCGACGACCCGGACATCACCTTCCAGCTCACCCTGCTGCGCGGGTGGGCCGCTTTCGCCCGCAACAGGCCGACGGAGGCCATCCGGATCCTGCTGCCGGCCGCCCGGGCGCTGGCGCCGCTGGACCCTGACACCGCCCGCTCCGCCCTCGTCACGGCAGTCACCGCGGCCCTGTTCTCCGGGGTACCGGCCCACCGTGACCAAGTCCTGGCGGCCACGGCCGAGTTCGACACCGGTCATCCCGACGACGCCGTCACACGTCTCTACGCACAGGCCATGTGCCGGCCGCACCACGAGCCCCATCGCCAGCACGAGGAGCTGCAGCGACTGCTGACCACGACGAAACCGGACATGCGCATCACCTGGCTGCTCAGCGGTGTGGCCGCCATCCACGACCTGCCCGACCCGTTCCACCCCGTGCCCCCCGTCCTGGCCGACCCCGACCACCCGGACACCGAGAACGCCGGCAACCGGCTGCGGGTCAGCTCACTGGGCTGGCTCGCCTTCCACCAGGGCCGCATCCGGGCGGCGCAGACCGCCGTCACCCGCACCGCCGACACACCCCCCGGCGAAGAACCCGGCCTCGCCGACGCACAGGTCCACTCCCTGGCCGGAGCCGTGCTCGCGCTGCGCGGCCAGACCCAGGAGGCCCGCCGGGCCCTGCACGACGCCCTCAGCGTCGACGCCCACCCCACCGGAAGAGTCAACATCCACGCACGCTGGGCCCTGGGCCTCGCCGCCTGGGCCGACCAGGACCACGAAGAGGCCTACCGCCACCTGGCAAGCGCCTTCACCGACGACGGACGCCCCCAGCACTACTACCAGTCGTACTACTGCCTGGCCGCCCTCGCCGCAGCCGCCCGGCACACCGGCGACGCCGCCCGCATCGCCCACGCCCGCACCGCCGTGGACCAGGCCGTACAGCAGCTCGCCGATGCATCTTCAGCACGCCTGACCCAGCTCCTGCACCACGCCCAGGCCCTGCTCGCCCACCCCACCCAGGACGCGGAGACCCACTACAAGTACGCCCTGGCCGACCCGCTCGGCGAACAGTGGCCCTTCGAACGCGCCTGCGTGCGCACCGACTACGGCCACTGGCTCCGCCACGCGAACCGCACCCAGGAGGCACGAGAACAACTCGGCCGCGCCCTGGCCGCCTTTGAGCGTCTCGGCGCCCGCCCCTGGGTCGCCCAGATCCGCATGCCATGACCGAAGGTGTGCCGCGCCCGCAGACTAGGCTGGGCTTGTCATGATCAAAGTAAAAGTGCTCGGATCGTTCCGGATCGAGGCCGACGGCCACGCGGTGGACGTGAGCGGGCGCCTTCCCCGGCTGCTCCTGGCACAACTGCTGATCGCCCGCGGGACCGTGGTGCCCACGGAGCAGCTCATCGAGCGGCTGTGGCCGGCGAAGACCCCGCCCAGCGCCCAGCCGACGTTGCACGCGTACGTCGCCCGTCTGCGGCGCGCCCTGGAACCGCAACGGCCCCCACGGGCCCCCGCACGACTGCTGATCAGCGCGCCGTACGGCTACGCCCTGGTCCTGGAACAGGACGCGGTGGACGCCTGGGTGTTCGAGCGGCGGGTGATGGACCGTCCGGCGGGGGAGCGGACGCCCCAGGCCGTCGCGGAGCTGGCCGACACGCTTGCCCTGTGGGGCGGGCAGCCGTACGCGGAGTTCACGGACGAGCCGTGGACCGTCGGCGAGCGCGCCCGCCTGGAGGAGATGCACCGAACCGCCCGCGAGCGGCTCGCCGCGGCCCGCCTCGGCACCGGACTCGTGGACCAGACACTGGCCGACGCGGACGCCCTGACGCAGGAACAGCCGCTCCACGAGGAAGCCTGGCGGCTGCTGGCGCTGGCCCTGTGGGCCAAGGAACGCCAAGGCGAAGCCCTGGGCGCGCTGCGACGGGCCCGGCGCGCGCTCGACGAGGAACTGGGAGTCGAACCCGGCGCCTCCCTGGTGGAATTGGAGCAGGCTCTGCTGCACCAGCGCCGGGACGTGCTGCAACGCGCGACGGGGACGGGCGCCGCGCCCGAAGCGCCGACCACGCTCGCGGCCGACCGTCTCCTGGGCCGCGAGGCCGAGTTGGGGGTCCTGGCAGCCGCGGCGGATCGGGCACGGCAAGGCCACGCCCAGGTGGTCCTGGTCTCCGGCGAGGCCGGTATCGGCAAGTCGAGCCTGCTGGAGACGGGCATCAGCCAACTGCCCCGGCAGGGCTGGCTGACGGGGTTCGGGCAATGCCCCGAGACAGACGGCGCCCCACCCGGCTGGGCCTGGCACGACATGCTGCCCGGCCTCGCGCGGGTCGCCCCGCCCGGCCCGTACACCGCGGCGCTGGCGCCGCTGCTCACTCCCGACGACGCAGCCGGTTTCGGCCAGTCCGACGGCAGCCCCGCCCAACGGTTCCGCCTGCACAAAGCACTCGTCGGCTGGCTCCGGGAGACCGCCCTGCGCCGCCCGCTGGCGATCGTGCTGGACGACCTGCACCGAGGCGACCAGGAAAGCGTCGAGCTGTTCCTGCTCTGCGCCGAGCAGCTGCGCGACGTACCGGTGCTGCTGGTGGGCTCCTACCGTCCCGGAGAAGGCGACCTGACCGGTGCACTGGCCCGCCTGGCCGTCCTCGCGCCCGCACGGGTGGCCCTCGGCGGACTGTCGCAGGGCCACGCGACGGAACTGCTGCGGCGCGGTGCATCCGACATGAGCGATCACGTCGCGGCGGCCCTGGCCGAACGCACCGGAGGCAACCCCTTCTACCTTCGGGAGAGCTCGCTCCTGCTGGCCGGCGAGGGCGAACAGCAGGCGCTGGAAGCCGTCCCCCAAGGCGTCCAGGACGTCCTCAAGCGCCGACTGGCCCTCCTGCCACCCGCCGTCACGGCCGGACTGCGTCTCGCCGCCGTCGCCGGACGCGAAAGCCCGCTCACCCTCCTTCTCCGCGCCACCGACAAGGACCCCGAGCAGCTGCTCGACGCCCTGGAAGCGGGCGTCACCGCAGGACTGCTCACCGAACCCCGCCCCGGCACCGTCCGCTTCACGCACGCCCTGGTACGCGACGCCCTCGCCGCCGACCTCACCCACCTGGGGCTGGCCAGGCTGCACTCCCGCCTGGGCAGGGCCCTGATGTCCCTCGGCTCCGACGACGTCGCCACCACCGCCCACCACCTCCTCCAGGCGGCTGCGGTCCTCACCGCCGACGCCGGGCCCGCGGTCCGCCACGCCCTGCTCGCGGGCGAGCAGGCAGTACGCCGCTACGCCCCGCAGAACGCCGAAGCCATACTGAGCGCAGCGCTCGACCTCCTCACCGGCCACCCCGAAGCCTTCGCCGACCAGGACGCCGCCCGGCTGCGCGTGTCGGCCCTGGGCCAACTGGTGGACTGCCGGATCCGCATGGGAGCGATCGTCCCGGCGCGCGAGGCCCAACAGGAAGCCGTACGCGTGGCCCGGGCGGAACGGCAGGCCGGCCGCCCCACCGAGACCCCCGAGACCGAACCCGCCGCCTCGCGCACCGACCTGCTGATCGCCGCCTACACGACCTGGACCGAACCGACCCCCTGGCGGGTGCGCGCCTACGCGGTGTCCGACCCCGAGGCCGTCGAGGAACTGGACATGCTGCTGGCGCGCCCGGACCTCACCGACCGGCAACGATGCCTGCTCCTCGACCAGCTGGCCGACGCCCTCGACGACTCCGACCCGAGCGCCGTGGACGTAGCACACCAGGCGGTGCGGTTGGCCCGCGCCGCGGGCGAACCCCGGCTGCGAGGACTGACCCTGACCTCACTGCTGCGCCGCATCGACTGCGACCTCCACCCCGAGACCTACGAGCGGCTCCACCGCGAACTCACCGAGGTGGCCGCCGCCGAGGACAGCCCCGAGTACTCCTGGATGAGCCACTACATCGCCGCCCGGATCGCCGCCGGCCGCAACGACCCGGCACAGATGGAGCGTTGCCTCACCCGCGCGGACGACATCGCCCGCACCTACGAGCTCCAGGGCCTGTTCGCGGTGGCCCGGCTACGGCACTGCATGCTCGCCATGGCACAGGGCCGGTTCGACGACGCCGAGCGCACTCTGGCGGAGGCGGTGGACGAACTCCGGGCACGAGGAGCCGTCGATCTCAGCGGCCTGGCCGCCCTGAGCATGGGCTGCATCCGGGTCCAGCAAGGACGTCTCGCCGAGATGCTGCCCATGCTGCTCGCGGTGTGGGAGCAGTACCAGCCGGTCAACGAAGCCCTCACCGCGCTCTCCCTGGCCGTCGCCGGCCGCCTCGAAGAAGCCCGCGCCGTCCTGGACCAACGCCTCCCCATCCAACGCGACTTCGCCTACGTCGTCCTCACCCAACTGCGCGGCATGGCCGCGGTCGCCTTCGACGACCGCACACTCGCCGCGGAGGTCTACCAGGACCTGCTCCCCCTGCACACCCTGGCAGGAGGCGTGAGCAACCTCTCCATGGCCTTCCGGCCCGTCGCGCAGACCCTCGGCGAACTCGCCCAGTACCTGGACCGCCCGGACCAGGCACGCCACCACTACCTTGAGGCGCAGCGGGTGGCCACCGCCTGGAACTCCGCGCACTGGGCGGACGACGCTCGAACCGCCCTGGCAGGACTGCCGCAGATGTCCGCGTAGCAGCCCCTCATCCCGCAGGCACCCGTTCGACGAGCTCGGCCACAAACGCCGCCGCGAGTTCGAGGAACCGCTGAGGTGAATCGGCCGTCAGCTGGAGGTCCACGAGCACCTCGTCGTTGTCCTCCGTGCACATCAGCCGGAGATGGTCACAGATCTGGCGAACGGTCCCCCGCTGGAACGACTCCGCGGCATCGGCCCCGGACGCGGTGATCTCCGCGTTGACCCGGAACACCCGGCGCAGACCCGCCGGATCACGCCCCGCCCGCTCGGCCGCCTCGGCCGCGACGGCCCAAAGACCCCGGAAGTACGGCAACGGCATCGAGGCCCCCAACCAGCCGTCCGCGCGCCGGCCGACACGCTCCAGCGCGGGCGGGGTGAAGCCACCCAGCAGCACCGGCGGCCTCGGACGCTGTTGAGGCTTCGGCAGGATCGTCGACTCGGGAATCCGCCACAACGCGCCCGCGTGAACGACGGGATCGCACTGCCATACGGCGTCCAGAACGTCGAGCGTCTCCTCCAGCCGCGCGCCACGGCCCTGCCAGGGCACCCCGGCGGCCGCGTACTCCTCACGCATCCAGCCCAGCCCGAGCCCCACGTCCAAACGCCCGTGACTGATCAGATCGAGCGTCGTCAGCGAGCGGGCGAGCACCAGCGGAGGCTGCCACAGGGCGTTGAGCGTGCTGCTCCCGAGCCGCACCCGTTCGGTGACCGTGGCCGCCACCGTCAGCGCGAGCAGCGGGTCGAGGTGAGTGCCGTACCGCAGCGGCATGGGCTTGCCACCGGCGTACCCGTCGGGAGGGATGATCGGAGCCAGAAGCCGATCAGCCGCCCAGAGACTGTGGCAGCCCAGCGTCTCCAGGGCCGCGCACATCGTGGCGGTGTGGTCAGGGTCGGCGAACGGGCCGAACTGGGGGACGGCGAATCCGATGCGCATCGGTGGGAGTTCCTCGATCGGTACGGGACAGGGCGGACGTCGGGACCGTCAGACCGCTCGACCGGCCGCGTCCTCGCCGCAGACGCGCCGGATCTCACGGCGGTACTGCCGTTTCCCCACCACCCTCCACAACAGCCGGGCGGGAAAGGGCAACCGGGCAAGGAACTCCCGACGCTCGTCAGCCGGGCTGTCCTCCAGAATGGCGCCCAGCGCGATCATCAACCGGTTCCGCGGCGTCTCGGCAAGGCCCCGCTCTCCCACCGCACGCCACTGCTGCTCGGTCACGTGAAGGGCGACCAGCGGCATGACCTCCCGCTCCTCCTCATCGAGATGCGAGCACAGCTGCTGGTGATGCTTGCGCAGCGCCTCCACCAGCTCGTCACGCACCTCGGGCCGTACCTCCGGCTGCCACCGGTCCATGAGCCCCTGGACCACCGCGATCCCCTCGTCGAGCTCGCGATGCTGCGCCTCCATCGCCAGAACCTGCTCGGCGGCCAGATGCAGCTGAGGCAACAACACCGGCCACAACAGCTCGTCCTCACCGGTGTGGTGGGTGTGCAGGCCCTCGGAGTAGAGCCGCCAGTGCTCCGCAAGAACCAGAGCACGAGCACTGTCGCCCCGGCGCACCCCTTGAACGAGCTCGGCCAGCAGCCGCGACTCACGACGAAACACCCGATGGACCATCGCCATCTCGCGGGTGTAGGGGTGCACGGTGGATTCGGATGTGTTGCTGGAGGTCATGCCGCCCAGTGTCCTGAGCCCAATTGCAGAACCCTTGTAAGGGACTTGCCGGACAGGAAAAGGGGCGTAGCTCAGAAACCGCCTCCGGTCTCAGTGACGCGGGTCACCGGATCTTCCCCGTATCCGTCTCGTCCGACCGACAACCCCGAGGGACTTGGGACGTCTGTCGGGGTGGATGCGCCTCCAGCAGAGGGCCGCCGCACGGGAAGCCACCCATGGCGGACGGTCAGCCAACACATCGAAGCCGATGATTCGAGGATCGAAGATGTCAGTACGTCAAGCCGCTGTCCGCGGCCTCCGTTCGGGCCGGGTTCGTGTCGCGCTGGGCCTCTCGGTCGTGGGCGCCACGCTCGCCCTCGGCGCGGCCGCCTCGGCCCAGGCCACGGCGAGTGCCCCCGCCGAGCCGCAGAAGGCGCACGTGACGCACACGTCCGGGGCGCAGACGCTCGACGAGAGCTCCGAGACGGACGTCCCCGCGGACGCGAAGCCCGCGCAGACCGCCCCGCCCTGCCCCGGAGGACTCGACGTCTGCGACGCGGACGCCGTGCAGGTCACCACTCCGGCCCGCTGACGCTCTTCAACATCGTGGCCCGCTGATCGACGTCAGGTCTTTCGGTGATCCCACCTGAAGGCACGCTGCATTGCTCAGGCCAGGCAGCACGTCCGTCCGCCCGGGTCTCCGGGCGGACGGACCGGTCCCGCAACATCCAGGAGACCTGTGAGTACAGCGACGATCCCCACCGCCGCAACGCCGGTGACCTGGTGGCGGAGCATGTCCAGCCGACTGGATCTGAGACGCCGACAGCAGGACGGACGCGCTCTGCGTTCACCGACGAGTCGTCAGGAAGGCGGCAGGAAGCTGTTCAAAGCCGCGCCCATCGGCACGGCGACAACCGGGGACGACCACGGCTTCAGCGAGCTCTACCACCATCGCCGGCTGGAACTGGTGCGGCTGGCCCTGCTTCTGGTGGACGACCTTCCCACGGCGGAGGACGTCGTGCAGGACGCGTTCGCAGCGCTCCTGCGCCGCCATGGCCGTCGGCTCGCGGACCTGGACGACCCCGAGGCGTACCTGCGCACCTGTGTGGTCAACACGGCCCGCTCGGTTCTGCGCCGACGCCGTACGGCACGTGCCTACATTCCTGAGCGTGCACGCCATGTCCCGTCCGCCGACAAGAGCGTGCTCCTCGCCGAGACCCATCAAGAGGTGATCGACGCACTGCAGCGTCTCACCCGCCGGCAGCGTGAGGTGTTGGTCCTGCGCTACTGGTCGGCCCTCACCGAAGCCCAGATCGCCGACACTCTCGGAATCTCCCGCGGGACGGTCAAATCAACCGCCAGCCGCGCCCTGGACGCTCTCGGCAGACAACTGGAGATACCTCGATGACCGAGCACCCCTCTCAGTCGCACTCCCGTCCTTCGCTCTGCCGGCGGCTCGCGGAGATCCCCCGATGAGCAGCGGCCGGACCCACCGCGAGGCGATCGAACAACGACTGCGTGACGCCCTTCAAGCCCGGGCAAACAGCGCCGACTGGGAACACCTGCGGCCCGCGGCCCCTCCCATCAGGCCCCGGAGGCTCTTCAGTGCCTCTCGCCGGACCGTCCTCGTATGGTCCGGCCTGGCCGCCGCCGCTGCCTGCGCCCTGCTGTTGCTCGTCCTCACGACTGGCGCCTCGGACGGCCCGGCCCCGCCCGCCGCCACTCCCTCGCACTCGGTGAGTCCGCCCACGTCTCAGGCCCCGGCTTCGCCCGCCACCTCGGCGAAACCATGACCGATCCTGAAGCGACCTCAGGCCATGGCCAGGACGGCCGAGACCAGGGACCGCAGGCAGGCGCTTTCGGCTTCCTCGTCCGGCAGGGAGAGGTGCTGCATCGTCAGTCCGTCGAAGCCGGCCAGGAAGAACCTGGCGATCGTCTCGGCGGGCTGGCCGAGCCGGTGACCGGTGCGTTCGGCGGCCTGTTCGACGAGCTTCGTCGTCACCGCCAGGACTTCGCTGTAGTGGTTCTGAAGAGCTTCCTTCAGGTGCGGCGTGCGCAGGGCGAACATGCTCAGCTCGGTGAGCAGTTGGTGCGAGGCGGGCTGTTCGAGCACCGTACGCCAGAGTGCTTCGGCGAGCGTGGTGATGGTGTCCTCGAAGCTCGCGTCCGTGGGTGCGGCCTGTGACACCTGGTCGATGAGGTCGTGCGTGAGTTGTTCCATGACGGCCCGGTACAGCTCCTCCTTCGTGCCGAAGGTGTAGTGCACGGTCGCCTGTGCCACGCCGAGCTCGGCGGCGATGGCACGGGTGCTGCCGGCGGCGACGCCCTCCCTGGCCATGAGGCCGATGGCCGCCTTGATCAGTTGAGGGCGGCGCTCTGCCGCGGATACGTGAGCCATGACGCGATCCTATGCGACTCAGTCTGTCGAACAGGTCGCTCGACAAATCGTCGGTACATGATGACGGCCGTTCCTGGGCCGGTGGCCGGCCAGTCGGCCCGCCCGTCCGACCGGCCACCGGCCCAGGAACATGCGCCGCCCGTCAGAGAGCGGTCCTCGACGCCTCGGAACGGAGCAGGGTGTTGAGGTTGGCCATGGAGGTGCGCATGCCGGCGCGCATCGCGGGCTGCTGTATGGAGTCGAGGAGCAGACCCAGCGGGCCGAGGCCGATGGCGTAGTCGACTTGGTAGAGCATCTCCGTCGCCTCCCGGCCGTCGGCGCTCTGGACCGGACGGAACTCGAAGACGTTGGTCAGATCCCGCAGAGGGGCGAATCCGGTGCCGGTGTCGACGCGGCGCTTGAAGGGCTCGATCTCCTTGACGGTCCACACAGAGCGGGCCCGCAGCGGACCGAGGGTGCGGTTGCGCTCGGCGTACGTCTTGCCGACCTCGGCGATTCCGTGGTGGTCGGTGACCTCGATGGCTCCGGCGACCCACTCGGCGTACCGGTCGGTGCGGGAGATGACGTCCCAGACCCGCCCGAGGGGGGCGTCGATGACGGCGGTCTCGGCGACGACGAAACGGTTCATGGCAGGGTTCCCTTGCTGGTCGGTGCTTCTCGCGCTCAGTTCTGGTGGAGGAGTTCGGTGGCGGTGTGCCTGCCGGAGCGGACCGCGCCGTCCATGTAGCCGTTCCAGTACGGGGAGAACTCGGCGCCCGCCCAGTGCACGCGGCCGTGGGGGCGGCCCATCCACTGGCCGAAGTCGGTGAGCACGCCGGGGGCGGCGACGGAGGTGGGGCCGCCCTGCGTCCACTGCTCTGCGGTCCAGTCCTGCTCGACGTAGTCGACGGTGTCGAAGGCGCGGTCCCCGACGACCTGGGCGAAGCAGCGCAGGACGGCGCCCCGGCGCTCGGCGGCCGGGCGGTGGGCCCACTTGCGCCATTCCTTGCCGCCGAGGAAGCCCATCAGGACGCCCGGTCCGCCGTCGGGCGGGGTGTTGTCGAACATCTCGCGGATGGGGGAGCCGCCGCGCAGCAGCCCCATGCCGGAGAGCCCGTCCTGCCGCCAGAACGGCTTGTCGTAGACGGCGACACACTTCATGAGGGTGCCGAACGGCAGCCGCTGGAAGAGCTGGTCCTGCTGGGCGGGCAGCAGCGGGTCCCACATGATCCGCGAGGCCACCAGCGGCGGTACGGCGACGATCACGCGGTCGGCCCGCCAGTCACCGGCGTCGGAGACCACGGTGACACCGGTGGAGTCCTGGCTGATGCGTCGCACCGGCGCCGACAGGTGGACGCGGCCGTCGAGTTCTTCGGCGAGGCGCTGGGCGACGAGCTGTGAGCCGCCGACGAAGCGGCTGTCCTGGGCGCCTCCCGTGGTGCCGGTGCCGCGCTCCATGGTGCCGGGGTTGGCCTCGTTGCCGAACGTCGAGACGTACCAGAGGCTGAACAGGGCGGAGGCGTCGCGGGCCTCGCCGCCGTAGGCGGAGTTCAGGAACAGGCTGATCATGTCGACGGCGTCGCCGGTGATCTCGGCCTTGCGCAGCCACGTCTCGTAGGTCATGCCGTCCAGTTCACGGGCGTTCGGCGCCTTCCAGGGGGCGGCCGGGTCCACCTTGGCCGCAGCGTGCCCGACGCGGGCCAGGGCGATCCCCATGTCCGGCAGCGCGAACAGGTCCGGAGGGGTGTCCCCCGTGAACCGCTTGGCCTTGCCGTCGTGCACGTAGACGGTCTCGCCGGGGACGGCGGCCTGGTAGGTGGCCACGCCGACCTCCTTGGCCAGCGCCAGGATGTGGTCCTGGGTGGGGCCCACGAACTGCCCGCCGATCTCGGTCACTTGACCGTCGCCGAGGTCGTGGTTGAGCAGCCGGCCGCCGACCCGGTCACGAGCTTCCAGTACGGCCACGGACTTGCCCGCCGCGACGAGCTCCCGTGCCGCGGTCAGACCGGCCAGCCCCGCACCGATCACCACCACATCCGCCCTGCGGGCGTGGCGCGCCGCGGCGACGTCCCTGTTCTGCGTGCTGCTCATGATCACTCCTTGTCCTGGGGCACAGGCCCATGACCTGGCTCTTCCCGGGGCCGGTGGGCTCCGGTGGCCATCACCATACAGACGACATGGTCGATCGACAATGTCGTTAGTTCAAGTTGGGTGATTTGGTCGTAAGATTTGGTCGCTCGACTTGAGCAGGTGATAAAGTCGGCCCTCGAAGCAGCCCGGATGCCACTCACGGCACCGGCACGCCTCATGCCCGCAACCGCCCGACGGCACGGGCCGCCCCACTCCGCCGTTCGTCCCGCGTTCGCAACACGACGTCGGCAAATCCCTTACCGACCTTGGGAGTTCGCCATGGCAGTCCTGCTCCATCGGCTGGGCCGCAGCGCCTACCGCCATCGCAAGCTGGTCCTCGGTATCTGGCTCGTGGTCCTGGCCGCGCTCATCACGTGCGCCGGCGTCTTCGGCGGCAAGCTCGACGACCGCTTCACCGTGCCCGGCACCGAGTCGCAGCGCGCCCTGGACACACTCGGCAAGACGCTGCCCGAAGCCTCCGGAGCGGGCGCCCAGATCGTCTTCACCGCACCCGAGGGCCACCACATCACCGAGGCCCCCTACACCGCGGCCATCGCCGGAACCGAGAAGGCAGCCGCGAAAGCACCCCAGGTCAAAGCCGTCATGGGCCCGAGCCAGTCCGGAGCTGTCTCCGCCGACCGGAGCACAGCGATCGTGCAGGTGCAGTACTCAGTCCAGCGAGCCGAAGTACACCCCTCATCCCTGGACGCGATCGAGAAGGCGGCCGAGACGGCCGAGAAGAGCGGGCTCACGACTGCGGTCGGCGGCAGTGCCTACGGCAGCAACGGCGTGCACATAGGCCCGTCCGAGATCATCGGCGTCGCCGTCGCCGTACTCGTCCTCGTCGTCACCTTCGGCTCTCTGCTCGCCGCAGGCATGTCACTGCTGCCCGCCCTGCTCGGCGTGGCCGTGGGACTCGCCGGACTGCTGGCCCTCACCCCGGCGTTCAGCATTTCCTCCACCGCCATCACGCTCGCGCTGATGCTGGGGCTGGCCGTGGGCATCGACTACAGCCTGTTCATCCTGACCCGCCACCGTCAGCAACTCGCCCGCGGAACCGACCCTCAGGAGTCCATCGCCCTGGCCAACGGCACCGCCGGCAGTGCGGTCGTCTTCGCCGGCAGCACCGTGATCATCGCCCTGGCCGCACTCACCGTCATCGGCATCCCGTTCCTGACGGTGATGGGCCTCGGCGCCGCCGGAGCCGTCCTCGTCGCGGTCCTGGCCGCGATCACCCTGCTCCCGGCCCTCGCCGGATTCGCCGGCACCCGGCTGACCCCGAAGCCCGGCAGCAAGGAGGCCGAGCGGGCCACCGACCCCGACGGATCCGCCGGCCGGGCGACCCTGGGCGCCCGCTGGATCAGGACCGTCGTCGCCAAGCCCCTGCTCACCGTCCTGGCCGTCGCCGGCATCCTCGTCGCCCTGGCGCTCCCTGCAACGGACCTGCGCCTCGCCCTGCCGGACAACGGCTCGGCCCCGGTCACCTCCACCGAACGCAAGGCGTACGACACCGTCAACGACAAGTTCGGCCCTGGCTTCAACGGCCCACTCCTCGTCCTGACCGAAACCGACAAGGGCTCGGGCACGCGCGCAGGAGCTCAAGCCGCGCAGAAGCTCCGAAACCTCAAGGGGATCAAGACAGTCCTGCCCCCCGCCCCCACCCACGACCCCACCCAGACCGTCATCCAGGTCATCCCGAAGACCGGCCCCGACAGCACCCGCACCGGCCAGCTCGTCCGCGACATCCGCGCCGCCGCCCCGGACATCCACGAGACAACCGGAGCGACGATCGCCGTCACCGGCACCACCGCCGTCAACATCGACGTCTCCAACCGCCTCAGCGACTCCCTGCTGCCGTTCATCGCGATCGTCGTCGGCCTGAGCCTGATCCTGCTGACCATGGTCTTCCGCTCACTGATCGTCCCGCTCAAGGCCGCCGTCGGATTCCTGCTGTCGGTCGCGGCCTCACTCGGCCTGGTCGTCGCCCTGTTCCAGTGGGGCTGGCTGGCGGACACCCTCGGCCTCGCCCACACCGGCCCCGTCGTCAGCTTCCTGCCGATCATCCTGATCGGAGTCCTCTTCGGACTCGCCATGGACTACGAGGTGTTCCTCGTCTCCGGAATGCGCGAGGAATGGGTCCACACCGGCGCGGCCCGCAGCTCGGTGACCGACGGCGCGCGGCACAGCGTCCGGGTCGTCACCGCGGCCGCCCTGATCATGTTCACCGTCTTCGCCGGGTTCTTCCCCCTCGACGACGCCCTGATCAAGCCCATCGCCTTCGCGCTCGCCGTCGGCGTCGTCATCGACGCCTTCGCCGTCCGCCTGACCCTCGTCCCCGCAGTCCTCGCCCTCGCCGGCCGCCACGCCTGGTGGCTCCCCACCTGGCTCGACCGCGCCCTACCCGACCTCGACGTAGAGGGCACAAGCCTCCAGAAGACCCCGCAGGCGCAGCACAAGAAGCCCGAGCGAGTCTCCTGACTCGCCTGCACACCCGGCGGACCCGCCGCCGACAGGGACCCTGGCCCGGAGAAACCACCACCTCCGAGCCAGGGCCTCGCCTTTCCTGTGGCGGTGGGCCATTCGTCGTCGGCGTGGTCGGTGTGCAGGCGGGTGTCGAGCTCGGTTGCCCAGGCGGCAGCCCAGGTACGAAGGCTGTGGACTTTCTCGGGGGTCAGTCCGTAGGCCGCGAACTCGTCGTCGTCCAGCCAGTCCGTGCCCGCAAGACGGTCGCGCAGGTCGTGGAGGCTGAACTCATCGCGGCATGGCGGCGGCCGAGACGCTCCAGATCGGCCGTGGTGCGTTGGTGGGAGGCGGCGTGGACATCGATGAGGTCGCGGACGGCACCGCGGTCGGCCAGAGCGCGGACCTTGGTGCCGATCACGTCGTCGAGAGCGAGGACTGGGCCGTGTTCGGTGGCGGTCGGCGGAGCCCAGAACGCCTCTTTGAGGATGTCGACCTCACACGCATCCCCAGTGGCCGGGTCGGTGGCGATCAGCCGTCCGGACAGCGGATCGGCCCGCAGTTGACGCACGGCCCAGCCGCGCCGGGTGAGGCCGTCGCTGACGGCGCCGACGATCTCGTCCATCGGGGCGGAATTCTCGGTGGCGACGTCGAGATCCTGGCTGAGGCGGTCGACCAAGCCGTGTGCCTGGACGGCGTACCCGCCGGTGATGACCAGTGGGTAGGGGGCGCCGATGGCGAGGACGTCGGCGAGGAGCCGGCGGTGCAGGTCGGACAGGTTCACGCGGCTGTGATGTTCCGAGCGGTAGCGAGCTCGGGGAAGGCGTGCTCCCACACGTCACGGATCGCGCGGCTGACGAGAGTCCGCAGGACGGGCCACTGGTCGATGAGCAGGTCTTTGTTGAGGAAGACGACCAGGTCGTCGTGCAGGCCCTCGGCGAGCACGGTGCGGTACAGGCTCATCCGCAGCCTGGGGCGGTCCAGATCGAAGGAGGACAGTCCTGACCACACCACATGCAGTGGCAGATCGACGGTGCCGTGCGTGGGACCGGTCAGCTCCTCCAGGCGCGCGGGCAGCTGGCTGGCGTACCGAGCGCGCAGCACCTCGCGCGCGGACGGGGCGGACGCAGGAGTAGAAGCCAGAGCCATGCCCCGATTATGACCCCTGCGCCAGCACCGGGGCACGCCGCCACCGATCCCGCAGCCGAGGAGCAGAAGCGACTGCGCCGCTCCAGGCGTATGGCTTGTCATCTTTGCCGAGCCGTTGCGTTCACCGCTGGCCTTGGCTGGCCCATGCCGTTCTTGACGTTGGGGTTTCCCCTGGAGGGGAACGATGTGCGGGCCTGACCGTAGGGCTTGTACGCGACCGAGTCTGAGGTCGTGGTCTTCGGGGCCTTAGGTCCAAGGGCCGCGGGCGGTCTTCTGTTCGCATCGACGATGCGGATCGCCTCGCTTGCGTTGCCGTCAGTCACCCGGGGGCTGTCACTGGCGAGGCGTCAGATTGGCAGGTGCGGCTGGGCTGTCGTACAAGGGTTTCCAGAAGAGGCGTGGTTGATGCGGGTGGGTGGTTGCTGGAGGCATACGCGTGCCTGGTGGTTCGGCGTTCCCAGCGTCGTGGCTGGCTTTCGGTGGCTGAGGCTGAACTGTCCCGGAAGTAGGCAAGGTTCCCGTAGTCAGTGGTGATGCCTCGAGGGTGGGCCGGATGCAACCGCTTCCTCGACCTATACAGAGCGCGCAACCTGAACGCGCTTTTGACCTGCATGAATGCGTGCAGGATGGGCATCCTGCGATGCCTATATCGGCATCCTAGGATGCCGATACCTGACGCATAAAGTCATGTCGTCGGTGGTCATCGAGGGAACCCTGGGGTTCCCTCGATGACCACCGACGACATGATGCCTGGGGTAATATTCCCTTGTCAGGGGGGAGCCCAGGTCAGGGGACGCGAGTGCCGGATCAACGACGTGGTGGACGCCGCCGGGAGCTGGTCAACACGGAAACCGGCGAGGTCCATGAACTGCGGGAGCTGGGCGAGACCAGCGACCGCCGGCCGTACAGTTTCGGCGGCCGGTTCGGGCAGTTCAGCTTCGATCGGGTCCTGGCCATGCTGGGTAAGGACTCCG
The DNA here is from genome assembly GCA_002027195.1 of Streptomyces sp. GKU 895. Classification (GTDB taxonomy): domain Bacteria; phylum Actinomycetota; class Actinomycetes; order Streptomycetales; family Streptomycetaceae; genus Streptomyces. The sequence continues at coordinate 34,187 of MWJO01000093.1, forward strand.
GTATCACTGGCGATGACTTACGGGTGTTCTTCTACTGCGGGATCATGACGTACGAGAATGGCGGCGCCACCGCAAGAGAGGCCGCCGAGTTCCTCGGGTTGACCCCGCAGGCGACGAGGAGGATCGCGAGGAAGCTGGCGGAGAACAGGATCTTCCTGGTCGCCGAGGTGATCGGCCGGACGATCAAGTACAGGGCAAGCCCGCACATCGTCTCCAGCCTCACCGGCATCGAGCAGTCCGCCGAGGCCGCCGCCTACCACCTGCCGACTCTACCGGGCCGCACCGGCCCGGAATCGAAGGACAAGACGAATGCCATCCCCAAGCCCGTACCCCGAGCTCGAAACTCTTCAGCAGCGCATAAGCAAGCTGCCGCATCTGAAGCAGAACGTCGTGATGACGTACGCCATCCTGGGCGGCCTGGAACACAGCGTCGAGCGCACGGCAGCTGACCTCGCTGAGCTGATCGGTGTACCCGCACCACACTTCTCACGTGCCCGCCGTGAGTTGGCGGACGCCGGATGGCTGGAGCACACGCACAGCGAAGGCCAGGTCAAGTTCTACCGCCTCGGCGACACGGCAACCGGCCGAAAGATCGTCGTACCGCTGAGGACCAGGCCAACTGCCTGAGCCATGGCTGGTGTGCTGGTCGGCTGGTTGCTGTCACGTTGTGGTCGTGAACCGTGCCGCAGAAACGCGGCCGTAGCGGCCTTCCACTCGCGCGGTGGACAGCTGTCGTTGCTCGGTGGGTGTGGGTAGTGGTTGCCCTGTGACCTGCGGGTTTTCAGTTGGAGTGGATGCTTGGGGGCG
>MWJO01000094.1 GCA_002027195.1 Streptomyces sp. GKU 895
CGCCGCCGTGCAGCGCCTGATCGACCTCGATGGCCGCGATGAGCTGACGTCCGCTCATGTCCGTCTGGTGGCACAGGGCGTTGGGGCGTTCCGAGGCGGACGGGGTGGCGGTGGCCGGGGCCGCCTTCTCCGTCCGGATGGCGGAGCAGGCGGTGGTCGCGAGGGGCAGCACGAGCGCGACGGCGAGAAGGACGCGACGGGTCATGCTCCCAAGGGATCACCGCGGCTGAGGGGGCACCACTGGTCCGGGCTGTATGGGTTACGCGACGGCCACCGAAGAGCGGGAGAAAAAGCCGTCGCCCTCGGGCCGACCCCTTGTTACGGTCCCCCCATGAAGCGCGCCAACCCGTCTTCCACGACGACGCCGGACATGGTCCCGGCGCGCTGACACCTGAGCTGACGCGAACCCCGGGGCGAGTGCCCCGGGGTTCGTGCTGTGCGGCGGCGCTCGTCTCTCGATACGGAGGACAACGCCATGAACGCCGACAACCCCCGACACGACCACCGCCGACTCGGCCGTGACCTCGGCCTGTTCGACACCGACCCCCTCATCGGCGCCGGGCTGCCGTACTGGCTGCCGGACGGGGCCGTCGTACGGCACACCCTGGAGGAGTACGTCAGGGAGGCGGAACGCGGCGCCGGGTACCGGCACGTGTACTCGCCGGTGCTCGGGAAGCGGGAGCTGTACGAGATCTCGGGGCACTGGGACCACTACAGCGAGGACATGTTCCCGCCCATGAAACTGGGCGGCGAGGACGTCGTGCTGCGCCCCAGCCTCTGTCCGCACCACGCCCTCATCTACCGGTCACGGTCTCATTCGTACCGCGAACTGCCCCTCCGCATCGCCGAGTTGGGCGGCATGTACCGCTCGGAGCTCTCCGGGGTGCTCGGCGGGCTGACCCGCGTGCGGTCCATCCAGCTGAACGACGCCCATGTCTTCTGCACCCTGGACCAGGCCGTCGAGGAGGCCCGCGCCGCCCTCGCGCTCATCCGCCGCGCCTACGCCGACCTCGGCATCCGCGCCGCCCGGTACCGGCTCTCCCTGCCGGGGGAGGGCGACAAGTACGTGGCCGACCCGGAGCTGTGGCGCCGGGCCACCGCACTGCTCGAACAGGTCCTGGACGGCGTCGAGTACGAGGCCGTCGAGGGCGAGGCCGCCTTCTACGGGCCGAAGATCGACGTGCAGATCGCCGACCCCGCGGGCCGCGAGTCCACCCTCTCCACCGTCCAGATCGACTTCCACCAGCCCGAACGCTTCGACCTGCACTACATCGGCCCCGACGGCGCGAAGCACCGCCCCGTCATGGTGCACCGCAGCATCATCGGCAGCGTCGAACGGGCCGTCGCGCATCTCGTCGAGGAGCACGGCGGGGCGTTCCCGGCCTGGCTCGCGCCGGTGCAGCTGGTCGTGCTGCCGGTGGCGCAGGAGCAGTGTGCGCAGGCGGAGAAGGTCGTACGGCGTGCTCTCGACCTCGGGCTGCGGGCCGAGCTCGCCGGTCCGGAGCACGGCACCCTCGGCGCCCGGGTGCGCGAGGCGCGGCTCGTGCCGTACGTCGCGGTGGTCGGGGAGCGGGAGGCCGACGGCGAGCTGGCCGCCGTACGGCTGCGGGACGGCCGCAAGCCTGGGTCGGTGCCGGTGGACCAGCTGCTGCACCGCGTCCGGTCGGTCGTGGAGGATCGTGGCGCCGAACTATGGGCTGCTGCGTAAGGTCGGTGACACGACGGAAGGAGTCCCCGTGACCGCCCAGCCCCTCCCCGTGATCATCGACTGCGACACCGGCGTCGACGACGCGCTCGCCCTGCTGTTCGCCGTACGGCACCCCGGTCTCGACGTCCGCGCGATCACCTGCGTGGCCGGGAACACCGACGTCGACGGGGTCGTACGCAACACGCTGACCGTCCTGGAGACGGCCGGCGCCGGGGACATCCCCGTCGCGCGGGGCGCCGAGCGGCCGTTGATCGAGCCGGTGCGCACGGCCTCGCACGTGCACGGGCAGGACGGCATGGGCGACCTCGGGCTGCCCGCGCCGACCCGGCGCCCGGTGGACCTCGACGCGGTGGCCCTGCTGCGGCGCGAGATCCTCGCCTCGCCGCGCCCGGTGACCCTGATCCCCACCGCCCCGCTGACCAACATCGCACTGCTGCTGCGGACCCACCCGGAGGTGACGCGCAACATCGAGCGGATCGTGTTCATGGGCGGCGCGGTGGAGGTCGGCAACGCCACGCCGGTCGCCGAGTTCAACGTGTGGCACGACCCGGAGGCCGCCGCGATCCTGCTCACCGCGGGGGTGCCGATCACCATGTACGGCCTCGACGTCTTCCGGCGGGTCATCGTGCCCGCCGCGGACGTGCAGCGGCTGCGCGGCAGCTCCGACCCCCGGCTGCGGCTGGCCGGCGAGCTGCTCGCCCACCGCGACCCGGCCACCTCCGGCGACCCCACGCCCACCGGCGGCCTCGGCGACGCGGGCGCGGTGTGCGCGGTCGCCGACCCCGGCGGCCTCACCACCAGCCTCCTGCCCGTCGAGGTCTCCCTCGCCCCCGGCCCGACCCGCGGCCAGACCATCGTCGACCGCCGCCCGCGGCCCGGCGAGGCCGAGATCCACGAGGGCGAGCGCGAGCTGCGCCTGGTGGACGTGGCGTTGGACGTCGACGTCGAGCGGTACGTGAAGCTGTGGCTGGGTGCGGTGGAGGGCTAGGCAGCCCAGAACGCACTGGACGCACTGAACGCCGGGCAGGTCCCCTTGCCCGGCGTCCAGATGACGGTCGATTCCCTTGGCGGAATCCCTTACGCGCGCGTCGCCTTGCGCCGACGCGTCGCCAGGACGATGCCCGCACCGCCGGCCAGCAGCACGGCCGCGCCGCCCGCGATGATCGGGGTGTTGCTGCTGGCGCCGGTCTCCGCGAGGTCGCCACCGCCGCCGTTCGGGGTGGCGGCCGGGGCGGTGGAGGACGTGGACGCCGACGGGGTGTCCTCGCCCGCCGGGGTGGACTCCGAAGCCGACGGGGTCGGGGTCTCGGACTCGGACGCCGGCGGGGTGGTCTCCTCGGCCGGGGTGGACTCCGAGGCGGACGGGGTGGGCGTCGGGGTCGGCGACGGCTGGGCCGTGCAGTCCTTGGTGCCGCCGTTCCAGGCCGCGATCAGCTTGTCCTTGATGACCGGGTGGTCCGGGCCCTTCGGCAGGTCGCCGTGCTGGAAGCCGTCGTTGGCGTCGAGCTTGCCGTCGAACTTCGTGTTGCCCCGGTAGAGGTCGATCTGCGCGTAGCAGCCCTGGTCCGGGATGGCGATGTCGAGGGTGTCGGTCCCGCCGGCCTTGACGGTCACGGTGTCGAAGTCGTGGAAGACCTGCTCGCCGGAGGTGGCGAAGGTCGGACCGTGCGCCCGGTAGGAGGCGAGCGAGGCCGTGCAGGTGGACGCGTTGCCCGCGGTGCGGACCGTGACGTGGACCTTGCCGTCGTCGGTCGGCTTGAGGTTCTGGTCGTCGACCTTGACGGAGGGGAAGAAGTTCTTGCCGTCGAGGGAGAACTCGCACAGCTCGGTGCCGGTCTCGGTGCCGGCGCCCGTGCCGGGCTTGTAGCTGCCGCCGTCGTCCCAGCCCTTTCCGCCGGGGCAGTCGGTGGCCGAGGCGACGGAAGCGGTGAAGGCGCAGATGGCGAGCGTCGCGGCGCCCGTCCCCAGCAGGCGGCGCACAGTGACAGATCTCGCTATGGACATGCGTATCCCATCAGGGTGGAGTGAACCGAAAGGCGCTGTGGAGCGCTGCGGAGCGCAAAAGGGCGCTCGGAAACATTGGACCCATTGGTCACACGAGTCACACGCACAACAGCGTGCGGACATCGTGGATCTCCCGCCGGAAGCCTGTCAACCTGCGGGAATGCAAGGTTGGTTCGGCGGTCATCACAATTTCGCCACACAGGGAACGCGCTGCTCCACGAAATGCACGGGGTTCGCCCGTGCACAGCTGGGGACAGATTCCCCTTTGTATGTCTTTTCCGTCCGCACGGATCAGCCAGGAGCGCCGCGTGACCCCCGACCTCTCGTCCAAGGACCCGAACTGGTGGCGACAGGCCGTCATCTACCAGATCTACCCCCGCAGCTTCGCCGACGCCGACGGTGACGGCCTCGGGGACCTGAAGGGCATCACCGCCCGCCTCACCCACCTGGCCGCCCTCGGCGTCGACGCCCTGTGGCTGAGCCCCTTCTACCCCTCCGAGCTCGCCGACGGCGGCTACGACGTCGCCGACTACCGTGACGTCGACCCCCGGCTCGGCACCCTCGACGACTTCGACGCGCTGGCCGCCGAGGCCCACCGCCTCGGTCTCAAGGTCATCGTCGACCTCGTCCCCAACCACAGCTCCCACCGGCACGCCTGGTTCCAGGAGGCGCTCGCGGCGGGGCCCGGCTCGGCCGCCCGCGCCCGGTACGTGTTCCGCGACGGCCGCGGCGCGCACGGCGAACTCCCGCCCACCGACTGGCAGTCGGTCTTCGGCGGCAGCGCGTGGGAACGCGTCCCGGACGGACAGTGGTACCTGCACCTGTTCACCCCCGAGCAGCCCGACTTCGACTGGGGCAACGAGGAGGTCCGCGCCGACTTCCGCACCACCCTGCGCTTCTGGTCCGACCGGGGCGTCGACGGCTTCCGCGTCGACGTCGCCCACGCCCTCGCCAAGGACCTCGCCGAACCCCTGCGCGACCTGGGCGCACCCGCCCTCAGCGGCGAGGACGCGCTCACCGAGTTCGCCCCCGGCACCCACCCGTTCTTCGACCGCGACGAGGTCCACGAGATCTACCGCGACTGGCGCACGGTCCTCGACTCCTACCGCCCGCCCCGCATGGCCGTCGCCGAGGCCTGGGTCCCGAGCGCCGAGCGGCGCGCGCTCTACGCCCGCCCCGAGGAACTCGGCCAGGCCTTCAACTTCGCCTACCTGCAGACACCCTGGGACGCCGACGCGCTCCGCCAGGTCATCACCGACTCCCTCGCGGGTGCCCGTGCGGCCGGCGCCTCGGCCACCTGGGTGCTCTCCAACCACGACGTCGTACGCCACACCTCACGCCTGTTGCTCCCGCCGGGCACCGACGAGAACGCCTGGCTGCTGTCCGGCGGCCACGCCCCCGGGATCGACCCGGAACGGGGCCTGCGCCGGGGCCGCGCCGCGACCCTCCTCATGCTGGCGCTGCCGGGTTCGTCGTACGTCTACCAGGGCGAGGAACTCGGCCTGCCCGAGGTCGCCGACCTGCCCGTCGAGGTGCTCCAGGACCCGGTCTGGGAGCAGACGGGGCGGGTCCGCAAGGGCCGCGACGGCTGCCGGGTGCCGCTGCCGTGGACGCGGACCGGCCCCTCGTACGGATTCGGGGCGGGCGGCGCCTGGCTGCCGCAGCCGGAGAGCTTCGCGGCGTACGCCGTCGAGGCGCAGGAGGGCGTCGAGGGCTCGACCCTGGAGCTGTACCGCACCGCCCTGAAGCTGCGCCGCAAGCTGCTTCAGGGCGAGACGCTCACCTGGGTGGCGGACGGCCCGCCGGGAGTGCTGGAGTTCGCCCGGCACGACGGCTGGCGGTGCGTGACGAACCTGTCGGACACGGCCGTCGCGCTGCCGGAGGGTGAGGTGCTGGTCGCCAGCGGCCCGCTGGAGGGCGGGCTGCTGGGGCCGGACACCACGGTGTGGCTGGCGTAGCGAACGGTCAGCCGATGGTCGGGCTCGGCGTCGCGCCCGCGCCCCCCTGCTCGCCCGGGATGGCGATCGGGGTGGATGTCGGGCTCGGCGGCGGGGTCAGCACGACCATGGGGGCGCCGGGCTGCGGGGCCGGCGGCGTCAGGTCGGTGTCCGGCAGCTTCGGCGGGGTGGTCTGCTGGAAGAGGGCCTGGTCGAAATTGACGAAGCCGGTCTTCTCCATGACCGTGATGTGGTCGAGGACCGTGTTGTTGGCCATGTCGGCCAGCGAGCGCACCAGCGAGTTCTTGGTGGTGGAGCGGATCTTGGCGATCGCGTTGAAGATCGAACCGTGCGTCGTGCGCAGGATGTTGGCGAAGTTCGAGTCGAACTCCCTGCCGTTGCTGGTCTCGATGGTGTTGACGAAGCCCTGCTGCTGCGGGCTCGCCACGTTCGGCAGCGTGACGTTGAGCATCGGGGCGATCTTGCGGCAGGCCGCGTCCAGGGCGGCGTGACCGTCGATGAGATGCCGGCCCGCCTCCTTGACCTCGGGGGTCGTGCCCTTCTCCAGTGCGACCTTCCCCAGCGGGTACTCCCACAGTCCCGCCGCCCGCACCTTGACCACGAAGTCGCGGTCCTGCTCGGTCAACGGCCCCCACTGCGTCTGTGCGATGACGCGGTCCTGGGCCGTGGCCGTCTTGCTGACTCCGAGCATCGTGGGATAGGCGAGCGCGACGATCGTCAGGCTGAGCGCACCGCCCACGAAGAGCGTTCCCGTCGCGTTCCGCGAAAAGCGCACCGTGGCTCCTGTCCGGTCGGGGGTCGTACGACCCTCTGTACGGACGAGGAGCCACGGTTGTTCATGCTGTGACAGGAGCCACGCGGGGTCTGCCACTTGAGGTCATGCCCCCCATCAGGCGACCGCTTCCGCCATACGGCCGCACAGCGCACGTGCCCCGGGACGGCACCCCGCGACAATCGCACCAGGGGGTGGGCCCGACCGACCTCGTCCGCACAGGGAGCCCGCACACGATGAGCAGGTCCAGGAACACCGTCGTCCTTGGCATCGCCTCCGCCCTCGCCGCGCTCGGCGTGATGACGCCCGCTCAGGGAGCGGAAAGCGCACGTGAACTGTGGGGAGACGTCACGGTCCTGCCCGGCCGGGAGGGCATCGTCGAGATCGCCGGGTACGAGGGGGGCGCGCTCGGCGCCGGGTCCCGGCTGACCCTGACCGCGCCGGAGGGCGCCGAGGTGACGCAGACGCCCATGCGCGCCCAGGACTACCGGGGCCGGGTCGACGCCGACGGCGACAGCGCGTCGTACACCTGGTCCGGTCCGGCGAGCGGACGTCCCTGGCAGGGCCGTTCCTTCCCGTTCGTGCTGGCCGTGCCCGCCGACGCGGTGCCCGGCACCCGGCTCGCCGGCTGCGTGGTGCGTCTCACGGACGCGCGCGGCACCCGTAAGGACGTCGGGACCTGCGCGGTCACCGTCGGCCTGCCCGAACCGACCCTCACCCGCCCGGCGTCCGGGATCGCGCTCGCCGCGCGGCCGGTGACGGGTGGTGCGGCCTACCCGGGGGCACAGATCACCGTCCGGTACGAGGACACGAAGGACGAGGGCGTGACCGGGCAGGGCCCGGAGCCGGGCACCGAGGTGTGCACGGCGACGGCGGGCCGGGACGGCAGGTGGACCTGCGTCCCCTCCACCGCACTGCCGACGGGCCCGGGCCGGTTGCAGGCGACGGCGACCTTCAACGGGGTGACCGCGGTGAGCGAGCAGATCTATGTGGCGGTCGGCGGCGCCGGGCGGGCCGGGGGCTATCAGGGCGGGGACGACCTCACGCAGTGAGCGTGACTGGCGAATTACTGAGTCTTGGGGTTCGTAATGCGGACGATTCAGTGCGTGACCTCCCGTATTCCGTCCGCACGTTGACCGTTCATTGACCGGTTCGCGGGGGAGTCCAGACCGGTTCGCGGGCGAGTCCAGAACCGGCCCGGCCCTAGATTCGGCGCATGCCCCCACACCCCTCCGGAACGCTGCCCGTTCTCCCGTACCGCAAGCCCACCAAGGGCCGCGACTACTGGGTCCTGGACGATGTCCTGCCCGACGCGCACGCCGTACGGGAACGGTGTCTCGCCAAGGACGACTGGGTGGAGGGATACCCGCACCGGCCGGAGACCTGGCCGGGGCTGCGGGCCATGCCCGGTCTGGAGCCCGGGGAGCTGGCCCGGGTCGAGCGGCTGGTGCGGCAGGCCACCGGCGCCAAGGAGCTGTGGGTGCAGTCGGCGCCCGGCGGCGGCACCCTCAACCACAACTGCGTCCAGGTCGTCGGCCAGGGCGAGAGCACACCCCGTCCGCACACCGACTCCCGCGCCCTGTGCCGGTACGCGGCGGTGCTCTACCTCAACCCGGACGTCCCCAAGGACTGCGGGACCAGCTTCTACCGCCAGTCCCTGCCCGGTGGCCGGCTCGGCGGCAATGTCGTGCAGGCCCCGCACAACAACCTCGTCGAGGCGCTCGGCACCCGGTTCGTGGCGCCCGACGCGTTCGAGGAGGACGTACGCGTCCCGCACCGCTTCAACCGGCTGCTGCTCTACAACGCCAACCTCGTGCACAGCGCGACCGGCTACTGCGGTACGACGCTGGAGGAGAAGCGGATGACGGCGGTGTTCTTCTGGATGGCCTGAGCCGTCACGCCGGGTGGCCGCCGGGGCCTGCTCAGTAGCGGACCGCCCTCGCCACCTCGGCCTTCACCGTGCCGGACAGGTCGCGGTTGCTGCGGGCGGTGGCCTTCTGGGTGCCGCCCGCCGGTACGCCGGAGACGGTGACCGCGGCCGCGTCGGCCAGGTCGCCGTCGGCGTTCCTGAAGTTCACCTGCACCAGGAACGACTTCTGCGAGCCGGCGGAGTTCCTGACGGTGATCTCGACCGTGGTGCGGCCGTCGGAACCGGTCCGCGGGGTGCCCAGGGTCACGTCGTCCTTGACGTCGACGCCGTTCTTGACGTCGTCGAACTTCTTCCCCGCCGCCGCCGTGGCCGACGCGAACACCTCCGTCGCCCGGGAGGCGGCGGACGCCGCCTTGCTCGCGACCGAGGACGGGGTGTCGTCGCCCGAGCAGCCCGTCAAGGTGGTCAGGGCCGTCAGCGCGGCGATCGCGACGAGCGTGATCGGGGCGCGGTGCGTCCGGTTACCGGTCATGTCCTCCAGTGAAGGTCCTCGCGCCCGCCGCCGCACTCGGGCCGTCACCCGAACGGCGCAGCCCCTCGGGCGCCGCCCCCGCACCGCGCGGATGGTCGAAGCATCACCGACACCGACGCGCGGACCCGCGCGAGAGACGGGGTACGGACATGACCCAGCAGCCGCACACGACACCGCCCAGCACGCCCACCACGCCGCCCGGGTGGGACCAGAGCCGGCAGCAGGCCGAGCCCGCTCCGCCGCCCGACCGCCCCGGCAGCGGCTGGGCCACCGGCGGAGTCGTCTTCGCCGGTGTGCTGATGCTGGTCAACGGTGTGCTGGCGATCCTCCAGGGCATCTCGGCGCTGGCCGCGGACGACATCTACGACCGGATCGGCGACTACGTCTACAAGATCAGCCTCACCGGCTGGGGCTGGATCATGCTGGTCCTGGGCGTGGTCCTGGTGGGCGCCGGCTACGGCGTCCTCAAGGGCGCCTGGTGGGCCCGGATGACCGGCATCTTCCTGGCGTCGGCGGCGATGGTGCTGCACTTCCTGTTCCTGCCGTACTCGCCCGTCTGGTCCGGGCTCATGATCGGCGTCGACTTCTTCGTGATCTGGGCCCTCGCGACGGCGCCCGACACCTCCGGCGCCCGGCGCGGCATGACCTGAGCGGCCTGAGCCGGGCCGTGTGAAGAGGGGCTGCCCCGCCTGACCGGCGGCGCAGCCCCTGCCGGGTGCCGGCTGTCAGACGTGGCCGAGGCCGCCGCTGCCGAAGCCGCCGCTGGAGCCCGGAAGCCAGCGTCTGCGGTTCTGGTCCTTTCCGCGTTTGGTGCCCGAGTGATGGAGCTGGTACGGCATGAGCCGTTCCTGCTCGGCGAGCGGGAGCTCGTCCGGTTCCCGCATCTCCCTGATCTCACGGATCGCGCCGGTGCTGGGCAGACTGGGCTGTTCCTCGGGGCGCGGCCGGGGGAGTTCCCGGTCCCGGACGCGCATCCCGAACTGTACGGCCCAGATCAGTGCCCCGGCGATGACCGCGCCACCGACGAATGCGGCGATCACGTTGAGCACATCGCTCCCCGCGGCCGCGACTACGAACGCTGCCGTACTCATATCGCAATTATCACCGAAACGGCCGAAAAGGGGAGTCCGGGCCTCCGGACCTCCGGGAGCCCGGGAGCCCGGGATTCGGGGATTCCGCGGAGCACCCGCGCAGCACGCGCCCGCTCGCCATACTGGACGCCGACGACTCTGACCGGCGGGAGGAGCGCGGGTGGGCGACGTGGACACGGCGGCGCCGGTCCTGGTGACCGGGGGCAGCGGTTTCGTCGGCAGCCATCTGGTGAAACGGCTGCTGGAACGCGGCTACCGGGTGCACGCCACCGTCCGCTCCACCGCCCCCTCGGCCAAGACCAGGCCGCTCATCGCGTTGCAGGACCGATTCCCGGGCAGGCTCGACCTGTTCGCGGCGGACCTGCTCGTCGAGGGCTCCTTCGACGAGGCGGCGCGGGGCTGCGCGACCGTCTTCCACGTCGCCTCCCCGTTCCTCATGCCGGAGAAGATCAAGGACGGCCGGCGGGACGTCGTCGAACCCGCGCTGCTCGGCACCCGCAATGTGCTGGGCGCCGTCGAACGCACCCCGGCCGTCCGCCGCCTGGTGTTCACGTCCACGGTCGGCGCCATCTTCGGTGACTACATCGACGTACTGGAGACGATGAAGGACCAGGTCCTCACCGAGGAGTACGTCAACACCACCAGCACGGTGGCGAACAACCCGTACCACTACGCCAAGACGGTCGCCGAGCAGGCGGCCTGGGAGGCGGCGAAGGCGCAGGACCGCTGGCGGATGGTGGCCCTCAACCCGGGCCTGATCCTGGGCCCTTCCCTCACCCCCGCCTCCGAGTCGGGCAGCCTCTTCCTCCTGGAGGAGCTGTTCAAGGGCTACTTCTTCTACGGCGCCCCGGACTTCAGCTTCACCACGGTCGACGTCCGGGACGTCGCCGACGCGCACATCGCGGCGGCGGAGAACGAGGCCGCGCACGGCCGGTACATCCTCGCGGCGGAGACCATGAGTTCCTTCCACGACATGGCCCGCGTCCTGCGCACCGCCCACCCCCGTGACCTGCGCCTGCCCCGAACCCGCCTGCCGCACTGGCCGGTTCGGCTGCTGGGCCCCGCCTTCGGGCTGACCCAGGACTACATCCGCAAGCACCTCGGCATCCGCTTCCGCGTCGACAACAGCCGCAGCCGCACCGAACTCGGCGTCACCTACCGCCCGTTCGAGGAGACGATCCTCGACCACCACCGGGCCTGGCGGACGCCGACGGGATGACCGTCACCCGACGGAAGTTGCACACGTCCGTGGTGTCGGCCTGCGGCACCTGATGGGCCTTGAGGGCCATGCTGACCAGGCTCATCAGCAGGTCGACGTCGGTGTCGCAGTCCAGATGGACGGTGACCCAGCGGGAGCCGGGGACCAGCCGGATCGCCGTCGACTCCGCGAGGTCGACCCCGAAGCGGTCGAGTGCCCGGTCGGTGAGATGCAGGTCCACCTCGTGGGCGGAGTGGAAGTGCACGATCTCGCTGCGACCGGCGCGCAGCGCGCTTCCGGTACCGCAACTGGCCTGTCCCGTGCGGAGGTCGGGCCAGACTCGCAGGCGCTCCAGGGCGCGCTCGGCCAGCGTCATGCGCCCATCGTCGCCTGCTCACCGCCTCGCAACCAGGGGTTGAGCAAAACGTAACCGTCCCTCCTTCGGAGGAACCCGGGCGGGACTTTCGGTTCAACAGGCAACCTCGACACACCATTTACCAGTCTCACAGGTTGCTCACAGAACCGGCCCAGGCGCGTTGGGGCGCGCCCGTATCAGCGGCCGTCCGGTGAGCTGTCCAGTCCGATGCCACTGACCATGGCACTCGCAGACGAGGAACCGATGACCAGTCAGCACCATCGAAGCCGCGCCCGACGCGTGGCGCTCGCCGCCTCGGCGGCACTCACCGTCGTCGCCACCGGCGCCGGGGCCGCTCCCGGAGCGGGTGCGGCGCAGGCCGCCACACCCGGAAAGCCGAAGCTGAAGCTGATCGCCGCGTCGAACGCCGTGACGCTCGACCGGTACGAGGGGGAACCGGGGGTCTACCTCGACCTCGGGACGTACGTCACCGTCGACAACGCGCCGCTGGAGTTCCAGGTGAAGCGCAAGTCGTACAAGGACCCGGTCGTCGCGCGGCAGATCCTGCGCGACGCGAAGGGCAAGAAGATCGGGAGCAAGGCCCTGCCCGCGGGGCTGGTGAAGGACTTCTCCGGACTGCCCGACTTCCTGGAGGTGTCCATCAAGAACGCGCAGGGCCAGGAGGTGGCCAAGCCCAAGGGCACGTTCTGCCCGAACAACGCCTCCGGCCGGCTCCGCCCGGACGCCCCGGCGACCTCGCACTACCCGGAGAGCTGCCCCACCAACCCCTTCACCCTCGGCTCGGTGTGGGGTGTCGAGAAGGGCTGGGCGGCCAACTCCTCGACCGTCGACTACGACAAGCCGGTCGATCTGCCGGCCGGTGAGTACACCGCGAAGGTGGGCGTCGCCAAGAAGTACCGCGAGCTCTTCGGCATCCCGAACGACCAGCGGACCATCAAGGTGACCGTCCGCCAGTACAGCGACGGCGGTGGCGGCGAGGGCCGCGGCATGTCCGCCCTGCACGGCGGCCACGACATGAGCGGCATGAGCGGTATGGCGGGTCACTCCATGGCCCACCACTACGGCCCGCGCGGCGCCGACGAGCCCACCCCGGGCGCCCTCTCGCACGCGCTGGAGGACCGCGGCCTCGCCCACCACCTGGGCGACGGCACCGGCCACACCGACGGCTCCCGCATCGCGCCCGCGCTGAAGCCGGCGAGCCAGCGGCCCACCGGCCGGGCGGGCGCCCCCGCGGGCGTGCCCAAGCCCGACCTGCGGTCGCTGCCCGCCTGGGACATCGCCATCACCGACGGCGAGGACGGCGACGCGCCGGGCAAGGACTACCTCGCCTTCAGCGCCAACGTCTGGAACGCGGGACCGGCGCCGCTGGTCGTCGACGGCTTCCGCAAGCCGGGCGCCGACCTGATGGACGCCTACCAGTACTTCTACGACGCCAAGGGCAAGCAGGTCGGCTACGCGCCCACCGGCACCATGGAGTGGGACCCGCGCGTCGGCCACGAGCACTGGCACTTCACCGACTTCGCCAGCTACCGGCTGCTCGCCGCCGACCAGCACGAGATCGTCAAGAGCGGCAAGGAGGCGTTCTGCCTCGCCAACACCGACGCGATCGACTACACGGTGAAGAACGCCAACTTCAAGCCGTACAACACCGATCTGTCGACCGCCTGCGGCCAGCAGAACTCCATCTCGGTCCGTGAGGTCCTCGACGTCGGCTCCGGCGACACCTACACCCAGTACCGCCCCGGTCAGTCCTTCGACGTGACGGACCTGCCGAACGGCACGTACTACATCGAGGTCATCGCCAACCCGGAGAAGCGCCTCCAGGAGACGAACCTGAAGAACAACGTGGCCCTGCGCAAGGTGATCCTGGGCGGCGAGCCGGGCAAGCGCACGGTTCAGGTCCCGCCGATCGACCTGGTCAACGCGCCCTGACGCGGGCGTGAGCGACTGTGCGGGCCTCCCTCGGGGGCCCGCACTCCCGCTGTGCACGGGAATTGTGAAACATGGCGTGACGGGTGGGGGAGATTCCGCGCCCGACTGCTGGGAGCGGCCTGCGCGCGAGAGGCTCGGGATCCCGCAGGGCCGATGTCGCCGTGACGTGATCCGGCCGCCCTGCCGTGCAATCGCCCGGAAGGCCCTGGAACGTGAACGCTCGTACCCCCCACAGCACCGCCGCTCGTCTTGCCCTCGCCATCGGTTCCGCCCTCCTGCTCACCTCCTGCGGTGTCGTCGACGCCGCGGACGGCGGGGGCAGCACGCAGAGCCCGGCGAAGCGCGACGACCTCACGGTGGGGCTGCTCCTGCCGGACAAGGAGACGACGCGTTTCGAGAAGTTCGACCACCCCCTCATCGCGGCCCGCGTCGCCGCCCTCACCCACGGCAAGGGCAAGGTCCGCTCCGCCAACGCCGAGGCGAGCGCGAAGCGGCAGAGCAAGCAGTTCGAGCAGATGATCTCCGCGCGGTCGACGCCATCCTCGTGGACGCGGTCGACTCCAAGGCCATCGAGGCGGACGTCAGGAAGGCCAAGGACGCGGGCATCCCCGTCATCGCCTACGACCGTCTCGCCCAGGGCCCGATCGACGCCTACATATCCCACGACAACGAGCTCGTCGGCGAGGTGCAGGGCCGCGCCCTCATGGAGGCGCTCGGCGACAAGGCCGAGAGCAGCAAGATCGTCATGCTGAACGGCTCACCGGCCGACCCCAACAGCGCCCGCTTCAAGCAGGGCGCTCTCGGCGTGCTCCAGAACAAGGTCGCCATCGCCAAGTCCTACGACGTCGAGGAGTGGCTGCCGAAGATCGCCGAGGCGGACATGCGGAAGGCCGTCGCGGCCATCGGCCTCAACGACATCGCGGCGGTCTACGCCGCCAACGACGGCATGGCGGGCGCGGCGATCGACGCCCTGAAGAAGGCGGGCGCGACGAAGATCCCGCCGGTGACCGGCCAGGACGCCGACCTGCCGGCGGTCCAGCGGATCGTCTCCGGCGAGCAGTACATGACCGTCTACAAGTCGTTCCTGGAGGAGGCGAACGGCGCCGCGGACATGGCCGTCGCCAAGATCCAGGGCCAGGACATCATGTTCGACGCCCTCACCCAGGACACCGTGGACAGCCCGACCGAGAACGACATCCCCTCGATGCTGGTCCCGGTGGTGGCCCTGACCCAGGCCAACATCAAGGAGACGGTGATCAAGGACGGCGTCTACACGGTCAAGGACATCTGTACGGCGGCTTATGCGGCGCGGTGTGCGGCGATCGGTCTCACGTAGTCGTCGGACGGGGTTCTCGGCCGGGTCGGGGAGGGCGTAACGGTTCAGCACGCTCGTTCGAGTGAAGCGTGGGGCATCGCGGCGCAGGGGTCGTGGGCGGGGCCCCATCGTTCTGCCGGGGCACCCGCCGCGGGCTTAGCCTGGCATCAGCGTGATGAGGAGAACCAGGGATGAGTGCCGAACCCATCTGGGAGCAGCCGGTCATGGAGCAGCCGAAGCCGCAGGACCCCATCGATTTGTTGATCGCGCTCGAAAAGGCGTCCAAGACGCCGATTCGGCCGGAGTACATCGAGGGGATGGCCATCGTGCCGCCGACGCCGAACGACAACCACAACGAAGGCGCCTTCGAGCTGAGCTTCCAGTTCCGGGCCGCGGGCTTCCGGCTCGTGGGCATGGGCAACGGCTACCGGGCCGTCCTCAAGGACGGCGCGACCGCGGCTCTGCTCATCCCCGACTTCTACGTCCGTCGCCGCAAGCCGACCGAACTCGACGAGTCGTACCGCAAAGCCCACAAGGGCTGGTATCCCATCGACATGATCGAGCTCGTCGGCGAGGTGACCTCGACCAACCACGAAACGGACACCGGCCCGAAGCTCCGCGCGTACGCCGCCGCCGGGGTCCCCACCTACGTCCTCATCGACCGTCATTCCAAGACGGCCCACTGCTACACCCACCCGGTCCTCCCCGGCGACGACCCCACCGAGGCCTACTACGACACCGACACCAAGGTCAGCCTCGGTCAGACCCTCCCCCTCCCCGCGCCGTACCCCGCCCTGGACACCGCGGCGTTCAGCGCGGAGTGAGCGCCCTGGTCTGATCCACAACCGCCGCCTAGGGTCGGGGACATGTCTCCGACCGTGACGGACGTAGATCGTTTCGAGGCCTCCAGGTGTCGCCTGCAGGCGCTGGCCTACCGTCTGCTCGGGTCCGTCGGGGAGGCCGAGGACCTCGTGCAGGAGACGTTCCTGCGCTGGCAGGCGGCGGACACCGAACGCATCGAGGTGCCGGAGGCCTGGCTGACCAAGGTCCTCACCAACCTGTGCCTCAACGAACTGACCTCGGCCCGCGCCCGCCGCGAGACCTGCGTCGGCCAGTGGCTCCCCGAGCCCCTCCTCGGCGGCGACCCCATGCTCGGCCCCGCCGACACCGTCGAACAGCGCGAGTCGGTGTCGTACGCCGTACTCACCCTCATGGAACGCCTGACCCCCAACGAACGCGCGGTGTACGTGCTGCGCGAGGCCTTCGACTACCCGCACCGCGAGATCGCCGAGATCCTCGACCTGACCGAGGCCGCCAGCCAGCAGCTCTACCACCGGGCGAAGAAGCACGTCGCCGACGGCAGGGCCCGCACGGCCCGCGAGGAGATCGACGAGGCCGCCGCCCGCCGGCTCGTCGAGGAGTTCCTCGCGGCCGCGACCAGCGGTGAGACGGCCTCCCTGATCCGGCTGCTCGCCGACGACGCGACCAGCGTCGGTGACGGGGGCGGGAAGATCCCGGTCCGCGCCACGCCGTTCAGCGGTGCCGTGGCGGTCGCGAAGTTCCTGTGGAGCCTGTTCAGGCCCGCCCAGATCAAGCGGGACCACGCGGGCGGCCGGCCTGAGATGTACGCCTGGACGGCGAACGGCGAGCCCGCCGCGGTGGCGGTGGTGGACGGCCGGGTCGTAGGGGTGATGTGCCTGGAGGTCACCGCCGACGGCATCGTCGCGGTCCGCAACCAGGTCGACCCCGACAAGCTGACGCGGGCGACCGAGCGGTGGGCGGCGGTGGACCACGGGAAACCCCTGTTCCAGGCCTTCTGACACACCTGTGCGAGAGCGGTGACGCAGGTCACTTCCTGAAACTGTCAGGAATCCACGGGCTGTCCGGTTCAAGGTGCGGAACCGAACAGGAACGCCACCCTGAACCGGACAGGAGCCCGAACCATGAAGCACCGCATCGTCGTCCTGGGCGCCGGCTACGCCGGAGCGACCGCCGCCGGGCGCATCGCCCGCCGCCTGCGCCGCGGGGACGTCCGGATCACCCTCGTCAACGCCGAGCCCGACTTCGTCGAACGCGTCCGGATGCACCAGCTGGCCACGGGCCAGGAGCTGAAGCCGCGCCCGCTGGCGGACGTGTTCAAGGGCACGGGCGTCGAAGTCCGCGTCGCCCGGGTGACGTCGGTCGACACCGAGGCGAAGACGGTGATGCTTGTCGCCGACGGCGCCGACGGCGCCGAGGGCCGTCTGGAGTACGACACCCTCGTCTACGCCCTCGGCAGCGGCTGGACCGACCAGGGCGTCCCCGGCGTCGCCGAGCACGCCCACCAGATCGCGGGCCGCCCCGGCGCACTCCGGCTGCGCGCACGCCTCACCGAACTGACCGCCGGTGCCCCCGTGGTCGTCGTCGGCGGCGGCCTCACCGGTCTCGAACTCGCCACGGAACTCGCCGAGTCGCGGCCCGACCTGGACATCGCGCTCGTCGCCCGCGGCGGCCTCGGCGACTGGCTGTCCCCGCAGGGCCGGGCCCACGTCCGCAAGGTCGCGGCCGACCTCGGTATCACGGTCCACGAGCACACGACGGTGACCGCGGTGGAAGCCGACGCCGTCCACACCTCCACCGGCCCGCTCCCGGCGGCCGCGACGATCTGGACGACGGGCTTCGCCGTCCACCCCGTCGCGGCGGCGACCTCCCTGAAGGTCACGGACACCGGCCGGATCGTCGTCGACGCCACCATGCGCTCGGTCTCGCACCCCGACGTGTACGCCGTCGGTGATGCCGCCTACGCCCTGGGCCACAGCGACAAGCCCCTGCGCATGTCCTGCGCCTCGGGCATCCCGGCCGCCTGGCTCGCGGCGGATGTGATGGCCGCCCGCCTCGCCGGCACGAAGGTCCCGCAGACCGTGATCGGCTACACCCACCAGTGCGTCAGCCTCGGCCGCAACCAGGGCCTCATCCAGATGGTGACCCCCGACGACACGGTGGAGGACCGAGCGTGGACGGGCCGCGGCGCCGCCCGCTACAAGGAACTCATCTGCAAGGCGGCGTACTGGTCGGTGGCGAAGCCGGTCATGTATCCGGTGCGGCGGCGGAAGGTCGTGGGGCAGCGGGCCGGGGCGCGCGCGTTCGACACCGCCTCTGCGTGAACGGGCTGTACGGGTGGGCGTGCGGCTCAGGGGTGAGTCAGCTTCGGTGCGCCCTTGGGGGGACGGCGCCACTTGCGGACCTCGATGGTCTGCCGGGTGGCCGGATGGTTGTCACCGAGTACCGCGCGTTGGCGGTCGAGGGTTTCCGCGCGGAGGTTTTCCGCGTCCTCGAGCCGGCCGAGGGGCTCGAGGTCCATCGAGAGGTTGTGGGCGGTGTGCAGGGTGTCGGGGTGTTCAGGGCCGAGCACCCCCCGCTGGATGATCAGGGTCTTCTCCCCGAGGTCGGCTGCCTCTCGGTACCGGCCGAGGGCCGACAGGTCGACGGCGACATTGGTGGCGGTACGCAGTGTGTCGGGGTGCTCCACACCGAAGAGGTTCCGCTGCCGGCCGTGGAGCTCCGTGTCCAGCAGGTACGCCTTCTCGTGGTCGTCCGTGACGGAATAGGCGTGCGCCAGATAGCCGGCCGCGGCCAAAGTCTCCACGGCCTCCACGCCCAGCTCCCGTTTCCAGGTCTCGTACAGTTCCTCCAGCCTGCGCAGTGCCTCCGCGTTGTCGCCGAGGTCCATCAGGTACCAGCAGGCCCCGAGCGTCGCGAGCCGCGCGGCTTCGGTGACGAGGTCGCCCGGGTCGATGGCCAGGTAGTGGGGCAACAGGTCACGCCAGCGCTGCCAGGCGTCCGGGTCGGTGTCGCCGGGGACGGCGGCGGCCAGCAGTCGGCAGGCGAGGGTGGCGGCGGGGGCCCGCTCCTCGGAGGCGAGCTGGTCGCGCAGCACGGCCTGGGCCAGGCGGGGGATCCGAATGCTGCCGCCGGACACCCGGGCCAGCCCGATCCGCTCGACCGTCATCACCATCTGTCGGAAGGCGCGGGGGCTGGACCCCAGGTCGGAGGCTTTCAGAGGAAGCGGGGCGGGGGCGAGCAGCGTGCAGGCGCGCACCAGGAGGGCGGCCTCGGTGTTCTCCGCGGCCAGTCTCGTCAGGCTCAACTCCAGTTGGGAGGCGAGGGACCCCCGGTAGTCGGGTGGCCCGTCGTCGGCCAGTGCTTCGGCGGCGTGCTGTCGCAGCAGGAGCAGGTACTCCTCCGGGGGGAAGACGTACAGGGCGTCCGCGGCCTGTACCAGCGCCAGGGGCAGATGGTCCAACTCGTCGGCGAGTACGAACGTCAGCCGCTCGGGCAGGTCGCGACTGCGAGCCGTCAGCAGCGCGACCGCATCCGGGGGAGGCAGGGTGCCGACGTCGAGCGTGTTCGCGACCTGATGCCAGTGCGGGTTGCGGGAGGTGATCAGCACATGCCCGTCGCCGCTCGGCAGGTCCCTGGCCAGGTCGGCCGGGTTCTCGACGCCATCGAAGATCAACAGCCATCCCGACCGCTTGCGCAGGTCCTGTTGGAGGGCGCGCACGGCCGCGGGAGGTGAAGTGTCGAACTGCGCGCAGCCAAGGGCCACCGCGAACTCCGCCAGATGGTAGACCCGGTCCTCGCCCGGCGGCACATACCAGACCAGGTCGTACTCACCGCTGAACCAGTGCGCGTACTCGAAGGCCAACTGGGTCTTGCCCACCCCGCACGGCCCGGTCAGCACCAACGGCGCCGTGGAGTCCGCCAGCCTGGTCCTGATCTGCGGCAGCAGGTCGTCCCGCCCGATGAAGCCGGCATTGCGCGTGGGGACGTTCCACACGGTCGGCTGGTCCGCCCGTGCGCCCGCCGCATCCGCCGCCGGGAACGCGGGCGGAGCCGAGGGTGTGCTGCGCGGGTTGGCGACCGCTCGCAGCAGCGCCTCCCGTGCCTCCCGCTCGTCGACGCCGAACAGGTCGGTGTACCCGTGCCGTTGGAGCTGTCCCGCCACCTCGACCTCCTCGACGCGCAGCGGAACGAACTTCTCCGGAGACGCCAGCAGCGCCGCCGTCCATGCGTCGGACATCAGGCCCTCGTTGGCGAGCGCGGCGGAGTACAGGACCACGATCCGGTCCTCGGGCGGGAGGCTCGTCACAGACGTGTGGACGCTGTCCTCCTGCCGCCCCGGCCACCCCTGGGCGACTTCGTACCCCGCCTCCCGCAGGATCCAGGTGACCCACTCCTCCCACGCCCGGTCGGGCCACGAGCGAACCACGAACACGCGCCCTCGTCCCGACGAAGACGCCACTTCGAAACCGGGCTGCGAAGCCTCCGACCGAACCCGCGCCGAGACCCCCCGCGCGACCTCCCCCAGCTGGTCCTCCGCAAGGCTGTAGGACGGCAGCGCCTGCACCAGCGACGGCAGGTCACGCAGCACCCGCGTCGAGCCGACCACCGGGAACACGGTGCGGTCCGACTGCTCGTCCAGCGTCTGCCGCAGGAAGTAGTTCAGCTCGTCCCGGTGCCAGGAGTCCACCGAGTCGCGGGCCAGCAGCAGGAGATGGCGGCTGCTGTCGATGACCGGCCGAAGGCTCTCGCGCGGGCCGGCGTCCGGTTGCTGGGCCGAGAAGCTGGACAGGCCCGCCTCAGCCAGCAGCGCCGCGAGCCTGGTGGCCGCGCTCTCCGTCTTCGGCGTACCGCTGATGAAGAAGTCGTACTGGTAGTGCCCGCCCCGACGCCCCGTTCTGATCGCCGCGTCCACATACGCGTCGCGGCTCTCCGTGAACAGCCGCGCGTCCTCCAGGTTGCGGGCGATCAGCGCGGCGATCGACGCGATGCTGTGGCTGATCAGCTGGGGGTTGCGGAAGTCCTCGGTGACGACCGGGAGGTCCTCGCCGAAGGACCAGTACGCGGAGTAGGGGACCGTGCAGTTGTCGAGGACCCGTTCGACGGGGGAGCCTTCGGGGACCCAGGCGTCGTAGCTGGACTTGAGTTCGCCGCGCAGCTTCTCGCGCCATTCGGCGGCCCGTTCGTACTCCTCGCTCATGTCGAAGCGGCAGAGGAGCGGGAGGGTGAGGAGGCGTGAGCGGTCGTAGGGGAGGGTGTTGCGGGTGGCGGAGGCTCGGCGTACGACGTCCAGTACGCCGTCGACGTTCTGCTGGTTCGCCGTGAACGTGTAGGCCAGGATGTGCGGCAGCTGGGCCGTGCAGATGCCGCCGGAGTCCGAGATCCCGGTACGGCTGTCGATGAGGATCACGTCGTAGGAGTCGAGCCAGCGCTCCCGCCAGCCCTCCAGCACGTTGCCGAAGTCGTGCTCCAGGTAAAGCTGTTCCCAGTCGATGCTCTGCAGCTTGGGCACGTAGTCGTTGCCGACGCCGCCGGCGGCGATCAGGTCGAGCCGCGCCCCGTCCTCCAGGGTGACCGGTGTGATGTGGTCGAGCGCGCCGACGCGCTCCCCCTCGCGTACGGCGAGCGCCATGTCGGTCAGGCCGGTGGCGGGGACGTCCATGTACGGGCGGAAGTAGTAGTGCAGGCCCGGGGCTTCCAGGTCCCAGTCGACGCAGAGCACCCGGTAGCCCCATCGGGCCAGCAGCACAGCGGAGTTGGAGAGCAGGAAGCTCCGTCCCACGCCGCCTTTGTAGGAGTAGAAGGTCGCGATCCGGCCCTGGCCCATCGTCATCACAGCCTCGGGACGGAACGCTGGGGGGACTCCGCGTGCGCGGCGGGACGGACGATCGGCCAGCCCTCCTGCCACTCCGGCGCGCAGGCCAGACAGGCCGCGATCTCCTCGGCGACGGTACGCATCCGGTCCTGGAAGCCGAGATAGGCGGGGGTGTCCCGGAACTGGGGGCCGTCGTAGCCGTACTTGGTGAGTTCCTTGTACTGCTGGATCTTCTGCGCCTCCTCGGGGAAGTGCTCGCCGTCCATGAAGTTGATCGGGTAGACGAGTGTCGGCGCCTGGCCGTTGACCTGTGGCAGCGACTCCTGGCGCAGCTGCATGCTCTTCCACTCCGCCATGCACCAGTCCGAACGGAAGTACGGCGGCGACCAGATGGCCACGAGGCAGCGGCTGCGCAGCAGCGCCTGTTCGAGGCGCTGGGGCCAGGGCGAGCCCGCGGGTATCTCGAAGTCGACGAAGACGCGCGGGTCGGAAGGCAGCAAGTCCTCGAGATACAGCTGGAGTTCCCGGCTGAAGTGGTTCTTCACCCAGTCCCGGACATGCCCTCTGTGGCTGTAACTGATGAAGACGTCGTAGTCGTAGTCCACCGTGCCCCCTCCGGCGTGCCGCACGGCGCCAAATCTAGGGCAGGAAGGTCAGATACGTCCTGGCCTTCCCGCCCCGGGGTACCGAGAGACCTACAGCGTGACCTGCTTGCCGCCGAACGTGACCACCAAGCTTCCGTTGGACGCGAAGGACCAGCCCAAGGCGCCCGTGTACGACGAACACCGCGACCCGTTCGTGCCGGACCAGAACTGGTTGGAGCTGTCGGCGTCGCCGGTGTAGCGGTCGTTGGCGCCGCTGTCGCAGGACGTGTTGGAGCGGAAGACCGAGGTTCCGGTCTCGAAGTTGAAGTTGCGTTCGGTGTTGGCGACGGCCACGTTGCCCGTGATGGTCATCGAGCCCGGGTTGCTGTTGTACGTGAACCCGTGGTGGCCGTTGCCGTAGGCGATGCTGTGCTGGACGACGTGGTTGACGGCGATGGAGTCGCCGCCGAGCTTGTAGCCGTTGCGGTCGCCGTTGCCGGCCTGGGAGCCGTCGCTGAGGGTGCCGTTGTTGTACGAGAGGGAGTATTCGATGGTCACCGGGCCGATCGCGCCGGTGTCCGTCTTGGTGTAGAGGTCCCAGCCGTCGTCGATGTTGTTGTGGGACACCGCGTAGCGGAAGACGTTCCCCGTGCCCGTCGTCAGCTTCGCGGCGAAGCCGTCCGCGTCCTCGCCGTCGGAGTCGGCGTTGTCGTGCGACTCGGCGCTGAGGACGAGGTTGTTCGACGGCCATGCGCTGCTCGGCGTGGTGGAGGCGATGCGGCCCAACTGGAGGCCGGTGTCACGGTTGTAGCGGGTCACCGTGCGCTCGATGACGTTGTTGCTGCCGCCGACGTAGATGCCGTTGTCGCCCGCGTGCTCGACGACGAGGCCGTAGAGCCGCCAGTAGTCGGCGAACAGCTGGAGGCCGCGGTTCGTCGAACTCTCGCTCTGCGCGGAGAAGTTGAGGACCGGTGTCTCGCCCGGGTACGCGGAGAGGAGGGTGCGGGCGGTGGACGTGCCGTTGCTCCCGGCCGGGATCGTGATGGTGGACGCGTAGGTGTACGTGCCGCCGCGCAGGTAGATCGTGCCGCCCGCCGTGATACGGCTGATCGCCGACGTCAGCGTCGTCGGCGCGGACACCGTGCCGGCCGCGCCGTCCGTGCCGGTGGGCGAGACGTACAGGGCGGTGGCGGAGGGCGGGGTGGTCGTGCCGGACGTCTCCACGTCGATGTAGTCGATGTTGGCCAGGCCGCTCGCGCCGGTGGGGTTGAGGCGGAGGGTGTTGCTGCCGGCGTTCACCGGCACGGTGAACGTCTTCGTCACCCAGGCCGTCCACGCCCCAGTGCCCTCGAAGGACGCCGAGGCGGCGGTCGTGCCGTTGACGACGACGTCCATGGGGCGGGCCGTGGTGGTGCCGTTGGCGAAGCGGACGCTGACGGTGGCGGTGCCTCCGGGCGGGGGCGGAGACGTGAACTGGTTGTAGGCGCCGGCGGCGTTGGTGCCGTTGCAGTAGCCGCTGCCGGAGTAGCCGGTCCATTCCGTCTCGACGGCGCCGATGCAGACCGCGGGTGCGGTCTCGGCCTCGTAGCGCGTGGTGGCGGCGTTCGCGGTGGTGCCGGACAGGGCGACCAGGGTGCCCGCGAGCAGCCCGATGGTCGCTGCGGCGGCCAGGGGTCTCGTGCGTGGAGCGGAGAACGTGGTCATGGGAGCCGTGCCCTTTCTGTTGCGGGTTCCAGAGAAGGGGAAAGCGCTTTCTCCGGACCGTAAGGGCCTGCTCTGTACGCGTCAATAGACGTGTATGTGATTGCCGTTCATGACCATGAACTCGACGAACGGGACACCAAGACCATCGCAATGATCCCGCAAAGATCATTGACGATAGGCCGTGCGGCGTTGTCGCATCGAGGCGACTAGGAGGAAACGTTGAACACTGCTGTTCGCCACGGCGCGGTCCTCGCCGCCACCGCCGGCATCCTGAGCGCGCTCACCGCCCACGGTGCCGTGGCGGTGACCAAGGACGCCGCGACGGAGTACGACTGCCGGTACGGAGCCGTATCGGTCTCGGACCCTGCCGGATCGGTCGTACCCACCGCACAGAAGCCCGGCGTTCCCCTCCACGCCAAGCTCCGGCTCCACAACACCGAGAAGACAGCGCTGACCAAGGCCTCGTATGTCTTCGCCATCGGCAACCTCATGAAGAACCGGGGCCCCGCGCCGCACGTGCGCTGGCGCGTCGGCAGGGGCTCCTGGCACTCGATGACGCTGCACTGGAACAGCAGGACCAACGGCTCACTGCCCCTGTGGAACTCACAGTCCCTGGCCGTGGGCACCATCCCCGCGCGCGGCACTGTCACCACGAGATCTCCGTGACGTTCCCCAAGAAGTCCATCAAGGCCGTCAATTACGACTTCCTGGACGTGCACAGCGGCTCCTGCGGCAAAACCCGCCTGGACTGGTACACCGGCAACGGCTTCTCCTACTGGCCGCGGAACGGGAGCCCCGGCAAGCCCGCCTAGGCCTGCCTGGGCTCGGTCTGCTGGACGACCTCGAAGGACCACAGCGTTGATCCCGTGGCGGCCGGCTTCGGCTTCTCGCCGCCGTTCTCACCACCGCCCTGGTGAGCCGCCCGCATGGGGCCCTCGAGCCAGGCCTGGAAAGACTCCTCGTCACGCCAGCGCGTGTAGACGAGGTAGGTGTCGGTGCCCTCCACCGGGCGCAGCAGCTCGAACCACTCGAAGCCGTCCGAGCCCTCCACCGCACTGGCCCGGGCGGCGAACCGCTTCTCCAGGACCTCGCGCTGCTCTTCGGGAACGGTGAGGACGTTGATCTTCACGATGCTCATGCGCCCATTGTCCCCGGAGGTGGCGTCCGGGCGACGGCGGGCCGGGTGCGGAAGGTGCGGCGGTAGGTGTCCGGGGGGACGCCGACCGTGCGGTGGAAGTGGCGGCGCAGCGTCGTGGCCGTGCCCATGCCCGTCGCGGTCGCGATCGTGTCGACGCCGTCGTCGGTGGACTCCAGCAACTCCTGGGCGCGGCGGATGCGTTGGGTCAGCAGCCACTGCAAGGGGGTGGTCCCGGTGGCCGCGTGGAAGTGGCGGGTGAGGTGGCGTGAGCTCATCCCGGCCCGGCGGGCCAGGTCCGTCACGGTCAGCGGCTGGTCCAGGCGTTCGATCACCCAGGGCAGCAGCTCGGCGAGCGGGTGGTCGTCGCGGGCGGGCACGGGCGCGGCGACGAACTGGGCCTGGCCTCCGGCCCGGTGCGGGGGTACGACGAGCCGGCGGGCGGCGGCGTTGGCGACCGACGATCCGTGGTCGAGTCGTACGAGATGCAGGCACAGGTCCATCGCCGCGGCCTTCCCGGCGGAGGTGAGCACGCTGCCGTTGTCGACGTAGAGGACGTCCGGGTCGGACCTCCACCTCGGGGTGGCGGGCGGCCAGCTCGTCGGTGTGCGCCCAGTGCGTGGTCGCGCGCCTGCCGTCCAGCAGACCGGCCGCGGCCAGCACGAACGCGCCCGTGCACAGCGAGGCCACCCGCGCCCCCGCCGCGTGCGCCGCGCGCACCGCCTCGACCAGCTCGGCGGGCGGATCCACCTCGACGTCCGCCCAGCCCGGCACGATCACGGTGTCCGCCTCACGCAGACGATCGAGACCGTGATCGGGTGCGAGCCGGAACCGGCCCACCCGGACCGCGCCGAGCCGCACACGGTGACCTCGTACCAGGGGACGGTCACCCCGTCCGGCACGGCGCCGAACACCTCGTACGCCAGGGACAGCTCGAAGTGCAGCATGCCGTCGGTGACGGCGAGGGCGACCGTGGTCATGTCCGTAATTGTATGGGGCGTGTCGTTCCGGACGCTCACGCCGCGGTCCGCGGGCCGCCCAGGATGGTCGTCATGGGAACGGAACAGCCGGCCGGGAAGCGGGGAACGGACATGGCAGCGGGTGGGGGAGCGGGAGCCGGACGGACGGTCGCGGTCTTCGGCGCGTACGGGCACACCGGGCGCTTCGTCGTGGCGGAACTGATCGCACGCGGCTTCGTGCCGCTGCTCTCCGGCCGCGACGCCGTGCGCCTGAAGGCGATGGCCGTCGAGTACGACGTTCAGGCGCGTCCGGCGTCGGTCGACGACCCGGCCGCGCTGGACCGTGCGCTGGCCGGCGCGGCGGCCGTGATCAACTGCGCCGGGCCGTTCGCGACGACGGCCGCGCCGGTGATCGAGGCGGCGCTGCGTGCCCGGATTCCCTACCTGGACGTGGCGGCGGAGATCGAGGCCAACGTCGACACCTTCGCCCACTTCGCGGACCGTGCCCGGGCGGCGGGCGTGCCGGTGGTGCCCGCGATGGCGTTCTACGGCGGACTCGGCGACCTGCTCACCACGGCCGCGATGGGGGAGTGGACGGCGGCCGACGAGGCGCATGTCGCGTACGGCCTGAACAGCTGGCACCCGACGCCGGGCACCCGGATCGCGGGCGAGGTGTCGCGGGGGCGGCGGGACGGGCGACGCGTCCGGTTCAGCGGCGGGCGGCTGGAGTACCGGGACGACGCGGCGCCGGTGCTGGAGTGGGTGTTCCCGGAGCCGCTGGGGGCGCGGGAGGTCATCGGGGAGTTCACGATGGCCGACGTGGTGACGGTCCCGAGCCATCTGCCGATCCCCGAGGTGCGGACGTACATGACGGTGGAGGCGGCGCGGGACCTTTCGGCACCGGAGACCCCGGCACCGGTCGCGGCGGACGAGGACGAGGCGGGACGCTCGGCGCAGACCTTCCTGGTGGACGTGGTCGTGCGGTCGGGTGGGGCGGAGCGGCGGGCGGTGGCGCGGGGCCGGGACATCTACGCCGTCACGGCGCCGCTGGTGGTGGAGGCGGCAGAACGGCTGCTGACGGGGCGGACCGAGGTGGGGGCGGGTGTGGTGTCGGCCGGGGAGATGTTCGACGCGACGGACTTCCTGCGAGCGCTGGCGGGTCAGGTGACGGTCGAACTGCCTTAGTGCCCCAGGCGGTTGTTGTGCGTCGTGGGGTGACTCTTGGTGGGGTGGGTAGGGCGGTTGTTGTGCGTCGCGCGGTGATCCTTGGCGTGGTGGGCAGGGCGGTTGTTGTGCGTCGCGCGGTGATCCTTGGCGTGGTGGGCAGGGCGATTGCTGTGCGCCGCGCGGTGACCCCTGACGTGGCGGAGAGAGACGTGGCTGTGCGTCGCGCGGTCACTCTTGACGCCGTCCTGGGCGGGCGGCATCTTGGGAGCGCTCCCAGACGGCTGGCCCCTCCGCTGTCCGACAGCACCCCGGATTGGAAGCGTGGCCCATGCAGAGTCAGACCAAACGCCGGCTGTCCCCCGCCGATCTCGACGCCCTGCTGCGGGCCTCGGCCGGGATCGGGGGCAGGCCGGAGGCCGAACTGACCGACGGCTGCTACAACACGGCCTACCGCGTCCGTCTCGACGACGGCCGCCCCGCGATCGTGAAGCTCGCTCCGCCGCCGGAGGTGCCGGTGCTGCGGTACGAGCGCGGGATCATGGCGACCGAGGCGATGGTCTACCGCAGGCTCGCGGAGCTCCCGCGGGGACAGGTGCCGGGCCCCGAACTCCTCTACGCCGACGACGAGTTCCTCATGGTCTCCCTTCTGGACGGCACCCCCTGGGACAAGGTGGCCAAGACCCTCTCCCCGGCCGCCACCAGTACCCTGCGTCGCGAACTGGGCGCGGTCACCGCCCGGTTGAACGCCCTGGTGTCCGAGGACGGCCGGTTCGGCTACCCGGCGGCCGCGTCAGGGCTGTCGGCACCGGACTGGCGGACGGCGTTCACGGTGATGGTGGACGCGCTGCTGGAGGACGCGGCCCACTGGAACTCGGCGCTCCCCGAAGAGCCGGACACGATACGGAAGTTGGTGGCCGAGGGCGGCTACGCGCTCGACGAGGTCACCGAACCCCGCCTGGTCCACTTCGACCTGTGGCCGGGCAACGTCTTCGTCGACGACGGCGATCACCCCCGTATCACCGGCCTCATCGACCACGAACGCGCCTTCTGGGGCGACCCGGCGGCCGAGCTGATCTCTCTCGCCTTCGGCGGCGACGTCACCCCGGACAGCGACGTCGTCACCGGTTACGTCGAAGCCGGCGGCACCCTCGACTTCACCCCCGCCCTCCACCACCGCCTCGCCCTCTACGAGCTCTACCTGGGCCTCATCCTGGTCATCGAGGACGGCCCCCGCGCCACGGACGACGCGGGGCACGTCGCCTGGACCCGGGAGTATCTGGCGGAGGCGGTGACGCGGGTACGGGGGCTGGGGTAAGGCGCCGGGGTGCTCAGGGTCCGGCCGCACGGGCTCGCTCAGCCCTGCGCCGCCGCCGTGATGTTCACCATCCACGGCACCCCGAACCGGTCCGTGCACATGCCGAAGACGTCGCCCCACATCTGTTTGTCGAGGGGCACCGACACCGAGCCGTCGGCGGACAGCTTCTCCCAGTAGCCGCGCAGTTCGGTGTCGTCGTCGCCGCTGAGGCTGATCGAGTAGTTGGTGCCCACGGTGTTCGGCATGTCCGGGTGGGCGTCGGCGGCCATGAGGGTGAAGCCGGACGGGGTTTCCAGCATGCCGTGCATGATCTTGTCGGCCAGCGGCGTGTCCGCCTGGCCGAAGTCGCCGTACGTGTTCAGCGCCAGCGTGCCGCCGAACACCTCCTGGTAGAACTCCATCGCTTGTCGAGCGGTGCCCTCGAAGCTGAGGTACGGGTTGAGGCGCGAGGCCATGGAAACCTCCCGGTATGGGGTGCCGGTACTCCTTCGGAGGCTAGCCGGGGCCACTGACAACAGCATCCGGTGAGTGATACCTTCACGAAGGAATTTTTTTAGCGCCCGGTACCGTGCCGGGCCCCGAGGGGGAGGTTCTGGGAATGACGGTGGTAGCGGACATAGCCGGCGGCGTGCGGACCGACGCGGCGCATCGGCCGGCCTACCTGGTCTTCTGCGACGTCGACGAGACGCTCATCAACTGCAAGAGCATGTTCGAGTTCCTGCGCTTTCAGCTCGTGCGGCGGTTCGGTGAGGAGGGAGAGCACCGGTACCGCCTCGTCGAGGCCGACCTCAAGGGCCGCTCCGCCGCCGGCGTGCCCCGGGAGGACGTGAACCGGGCCTACTACCGCTCCTACGCCGGGGAGAGCGTCGAGGAGATGGCCGCACTCGGGCGGGAGTGGATCGCCCTCGCCGCCGCCGACCCCGGCTTCTTCATCACCTCCACCGTCGACGAGCTGAACCGCCATCGCGCCGCCGGCGCCGAGATCGTGCTGGTCTCCGGGTCCTTCCCGCCCTGCCTCGACCGGTCGCGAGCGCGTCGGCGCCCGGCACGTCCTGTGCTCCTCGCCCGTCGTGCGCGAGGGCCGCTACACCGGTGAGCTCGCCGAGCCCGTGATCGGCGAGGGCAAGCGGGCGGCGGCCCTGCGGATGCTCGCCGAGCACCCGGGCGTCAACCCGCGCGACTGCTTCGCCTACGGCGACCACCCCTCCGACTTCCCCCTCCTCGACTGCGTCGGCCACCCCCGTGGCGTCGGCGACGACCCCGTCGTACGCGGCTATCTCGCCCGGCGTGCGGACCGGGCCGCGGCCGCCGTCTCCGGGTGCGCGCTCGCCTGCTGGTCCATGGGCCGCGACGAGCACTCCGAGGGCTGCTCGGGGGGCTGCGCCCTGCCGCTCTGCTGAGCACACAGGGGTGGAGGGGCGGAGGGCCCGGACGGCCTCCGCCCCTCCACCTGTGTGCGGGGTCAGTCGATGCTCCGGCAGATGTGGGGCTCCAGCTCCGCGTCGTCCGCGTCCCCCGCGAGGTGGAGGACGGGCCGCCGTGCCTCGGGGCCGGTGTCCAGCAGGTACCAGGCGCCGCCGTGCTGCACCGAGGCCAGGGTGCCGTTGGCCAGGACGTACAGGCGGGGGAGCCGGGGGCGTTGGGCGCTCGCTGTCTTCTGCAGGGTGATCATTGCTGCTCCTGAGGGGCGTCGGTGACGTCAGTGGTCTGTGCACGCGTGGTGTTTCTCCGTCGTGGGCGCGTCCGTGCCGGCCGGGTGATGGTCCCCGTCCGCTACCTCGCCCCGGCCAGCACCGGCTCCCGTACCTCGGCCGTCGTACGATCGCGTGCCGGGCGGGCGTGGGCCGTCGGGGCCCAGCGGAACAGGGCCGAGCCGACCGACATGCCGCCCCCGAAGGCCGACAGCACCGTCAGGTCGCCCTCGGTGAACAGGCCCCGGCGGTGCGCCACGTCGAGGGTGATCGGGACGGACGCGGCACCGGTGTTGCCGTGGTGGGCGAGGGCCAGATGCATCCGGGCGGTGTCGAGGCCGAGCGCGGGCCACACCTCGGCGAGCATCACCCCGTTCGCCTGGTGCGGGACGAAGTGCCGTACCGCGCGGCCCGGTACGCGCGCCTTGGCCAGCAACTCGCCGATCGCGCCGGGCAGGTTGTCGTGCACGAAGCCGCGCACCCCGCGGCCGTCCATCGTGAACCAGTGCGCGCCCTCCGCGACCGTGTCCGCCGACGCCGGGCGCCTGCTGCCGCCCGCCGGGACGCTGATCAGGCGGTGCTGGTCGCCCCGGGTCGTCAGGCTGGTGGTGATGCCGCCGGTCCCGGCCGGCACGGGCCCGAGGACGACGGCCCCCGCCCCGTCGCCGAACAGGATGGCCGTCTTGCGGTCGGCCGGGTCCAGGATGCGGGAGTAGACGTCCGCGCCGATGACCAGGGCGTACGGTCCCTGCTCCGACGCCGTGCGCGGCTCGCGCGCAGCATGCGGTCGGCGGCCGTCAGCGCGAACATGAAGCCGCTGCACACCGAGTTGACGTCGAAGGCGGCGGCCCGGCGCGCCCCGATGAGGTCGGTGACGATGGCGGCGGTGGCGGGCTGGGGGTGGGTCGGGGGTGGAGGTGGCGACGGACGACGTACGTGATCTGGTCGGCGTCAGGCCCGCCTGGAGCAGCGCCTGCCGGGCCGCGTGCGCCGCCAGGTCCGACGTGGCCTCGTGCGGGGCGGCGCGGTGTCGTCGTCGTATGCCGGTCTTGCGTTCGATCCA
This sequence comes from Streptomyces sp. GKU 895, assembly GCA_002027195.1. Classification (GTDB taxonomy): domain Bacteria; phylum Actinomycetota; class Actinomycetes; order Streptomycetales; family Streptomycetaceae; genus Streptomyces. The sequence continues at coordinate 31,009 of MWJO01000094.1, forward strand.
TTCGGCGGTCACCCCCGCCGCGGCGCCGACCTCGTCGTTGTGGGCGACGGTCGCGGGCAGGTAGGAGCCGGTGGCGATGATGCCGATCGGATTGCCGTCCATGGTCTCTCCTGAGGGTCACGTGGCATGGCAGAAAGGTCAGTTCCGGGTCAGTGGGACGGTCAGCCGGCGGGTTCGGTCGTGAACTCGCCGAAGCTCGGGCCCTGGAGCTTCAGCTGGGCGTGGATGTCACCGCCGAGGCCGAAGTGGCCGATGGCGCCGCCGTAGTTCTGCTGGTAGCTCATCCACAGCACGACCACGTTGATCACCCGGTTGGAGCCGGGGGTGCCCGGTGCCGGGAAGGGGTTGGGCAGGGTCGCCCGGTAGTGGGCCATGCCGTTGCTGTCGCTGATGAAGGCGTTCGGCACGCCGAGCGGGCCGGGGCGGGTCGGGCCGGCCGGGTCGAGGTCGTGCTCGCGCAGCGACATGACCGTGTAGAGGCTGTCCGGGATCAGGCCGGTGAAGGCGAAGGAGAAGTCGGCGCTGCGCCGGTGCGCCGGCACATGCACCTCCAACTGGCCGCGCGCCTTGGTCCATTGGCCGAGCGTGATCGGCTCCCGCACCTTCGGGCCGTCCTCCTCGCGCAGGTCCGGGATGGGCGCCCCGTGCAGCGGATAGCTCGGGCGGCGCACGTCGTGCGCGTCGGGGCGCTGCTCCGGGGCGAACAGCATCGGGTAGTTGTTGCAGGGCAGAGGGAGGGGGAGGGTGAAGAGCTGGACCTGGGCGTCGGGACCGGTCGGGTCGGTGAGGTCGAGCTCGCGGACGATGTCGTACGGCAGGTTCTGGCCGAGCGGCGGCAGCGGGCTGTCCGGGGAGACCACCGCGCCGCCCCACGCGGAGACGGTGCCGCCGTCGGGGCCGGGCCGGTTGACGCGGCCGATGACGACGAAGTCGCCGTTCTCGTCGACGATCTCGCTCGGCGGGTAGAGGGGGCCCTGGGTGGTGACGCTCAGGTCGTAGGTCCGGGTCATGGGGGCGGCCGCGACGGGCGCGGGGGCCACGGGGTTCAGGGTCATGTCGGTGCTCCTTCGCGGACGCGAGGTGGAGAGGTGGATGGACGGGGGGAGAGCCGGAGACGCCGCCGCGCAACGCCGCGCTCAGTGCACAGGAGTTCCGCGGCCGGCCGTGGGAGGGGAGGAGCGGGGCCGGTGGGCGTCAGGCGGTGACGCGCTCGTAGATGCGGGTGTACAGGCCGTTGTCGCCTCCGGTGATGTAGGTGTCGCCCGCCTCGCGGACGATCTGCTGGTAGCGCGGGGAGGTGAAGGCCTCCATGTACTTCGCGGGGTCGGCGTCGAAGCCGGACACGAACATCACGCCGGGCTCGGTGCTGGCCAGCGAGTGGAACGCCTGGAAGCTCTTGACCTCGTCCGTGGTGCGCACGACGTCGAAGATGGTCTCCTCGCGCCAGGCGCGGTACTGCCGGTAGACCCGCGGCACGACCTCGACGTGCCGCATCTGCACGTAGTGCGTGTCGGGCAGGGCGCCGGCGGCCGGCTTGGGCGCCTCGACGAACTGCAGGAACTGGCGGCGGAAGTCGCCCTCGCCCAGCGGGCCGACGGCCTCCCACAGCTTCCACCAGTCGGCGCGCAGCTCCTCCATCTGCTCGAAACCGTTGTGCAGCGGGGCGAGTTCGAGGACGGAGTTGCTCTCCAGGCCGCGGTAGAGGATGCGGCCGTCGAAACCGGACGCGTCGTTGTGGGCCTGCCAGGCCTCGGCGACGGCGTCGATCTGCTCGGGCTTGGCGAACAGCTCGGTGGCGGTGATGAGGGCGGCGGAAGCGGACATGGCGTTTCTCCTCGGGTGAGTGAGTGAGTGCGTGAGTGCGTGAGTGCGTGAGTGCGTGAGTGCGTGAGTGCGTGACTGCGTGAGTACGTGAGTACGTTCCTGACGTGCTCGTACGGTGCTCAGACGGCGGCCGGCACCGGCTCCGCGGGCGTGATCGTCACGCGGGCGTTGCGCACCGTGTGCTCGACGGCGAACTGGGCCCGGCGGTGCTCCTTGGCCTCGATGACCGGGGCGTCGAAGGCCGTGTAGGTGACGGTGGTGATGGAGGCGCGGCGGCCGGCCTGGTGGAGGGAGATCTCCGCGGCGAAGGACAGCCGGTCGGGGTCGTCGAGTTCGGCGCGCAGCGAGTGGTAGACGATCGTGGCGTCGACGGGGAAGAGGAAGTTCTCGAAGTCGGTGTTCATCGATTCGATGACGTAGTAGTACGAGCGGTCGAGGTAGCGGCAGGCGTGGTAGCGCTCGCTGACCGCGAGGAACATCTGCCGGGCCGCCTCGACGGCGACCATGCCCTGGACGTGCTCGCCGGTCTGGTGGTCGATGAGCAGCTCGTTGTCGTTGTGGACCCGGAGGGTGGCGGAGAAGAGGTCCGCCCCGTCCCGCCGGAGGTCGGCTATCAGGGTGTTGCAGCTTCGGTGTTTGTGGGCCTCGCCGCGGCCGGCCAGCGCCGGCGCCCGGAAGTCGAGGTCGAGACGGTCACCGAGACCGAGCAGCAGGGCCGCGTCCCTGACGATGTCCGCGTCCTCGGCGGTGATGCCCTGACCCGCGCGGACCCGGACCGGTCGGTTGTCCCAGGAATAGACCCCGAGGCGCATCTCCTCGATGAACTGGCTGACGGTGAGGACGTCCTGCTGGGCGGCGAATCCGGCGAAACGGTCACCGACGAGCAGCAGGGTCCGGAGGGTGGCTGTGGCTGACATGCGTTTCTCCTCAGCTGACATGAGGGGCCTGCCGCCTCTTCCGCACCGGGTTTTCCGGGGTGGCGGGGCCGATGTGAAAGACCGTAGAGGAGTCGCGACGAGAGTGCAACCATCTAGTTGGTTTTTCTGAACCATCCAGTTGGTTGTGCGGTGGACTACGCTTGCCTCATGGCTGAGACACCCAAGGCGCAGGCGACCC
>MWJO01000095.1 GCA_002027195.1 Streptomyces sp. GKU 895
GCTCGCCGAAGACCATCGCGGTCTCGGTCGAGGCGTCTTCGGAGAGGTCGTAGCGGGCGATCTCCGCGCCGCCCGCCACCGACTCCCCGGGCGCCTCCCGTCCGCTGCGCCGCCGCGTCCGCGGCGCCACCCTGCACACCACCGCCGGCGCGGTCGCCGAACCGGTCGTCCGGCAGGAGGCCCGCCCCGCCGACGCGGAGGCCGTCCGCTCCGCCCTGGACGAGTTCGAAGCCGCCGTGGAACGCGCTCACCGTGACACGGGCACGCACAACGTCGTGGTGCCCGCGGCACCCCCCCACCCCGCAAGACCAGAACCACCTCCCGGAAGGAGCGGAGCAGTGAGTGAGCCGATCTCGGCCGAACTCAAGGCCGCCGCAGCCGACTTCACCTGGCTGTTGAATCGTTTCGCGACCGAGACCGCGGGCGTCGTCGACGCCATCGCCGTCTCCTCCGACGGACTGCTCATCGCGGTCTCCGAGCTCCGCGAGCACGCCGACTCCGAACGCCTCGCCGCGATCGTCTCCGGCATCACCAGCCTGGCGGCGGGCGCCTCCGGCAACTACGGTCTCGGCGGCCTCAACAAGGTCATCATCGACCTGGAGGGCGGCCACGTCCTGGTCTCCGCGATCGGCAGCGGCGCCGTCCTCGGCGTGGTCACCGACAAGGAGGCCAAGCTCGGCAACATCGCCTACGAGATGACGGTGTTCGCCAACCGGGCCGGCACCGCGCTCAGTCCCCAGCTGGTGCTCGCGCTGAAGAACAGCGTCGGCTCACCTTCGGCCCTGTAGACCGGGACGGACACATTCCATGGCGGACGGCTCCCCACCCCCGGGCGGCGACCCGGTCGGCCCCGCCCCCGCCGTACGGCCGTTCCTGGTCACCGCCGGCCGGGTGGCGGCCGGTCCGACCGGGCGGGCGATGCCCGTCGAGACCCAGGTGGTGGCCACCGTCGAGGGTCTCGGCGCGCTCGACGGGCTCTCCTTCGAACAGCACGACATCGTCGCCGCCTGCCGGCGCCCGCAGTCCATCGCGGAGCTCGCGGCCCGGCTGCGGCTGCATCTGAACGTGGTCCGGGTCCTCGCCGAGGACCTGCGCGAAGAGGGGCGGCTGACGGTGCATGTGCCCGACTCCGAAGCCACGCACGACGCTTCCGTCCTGCGCAGACTGATCGATGGCCTGCGCGCCATCCCCGACTCCGGGAAGGAACTCCGTGACAACGGCGACAACGGCTGAACCGGCCGCCGTACGACCGCCGCTGCCGGTCAAGATGGTGATCGCGGGCGGCTTCGGCGTGGGCAAGACCACCGCCGTCGGCTCGATCTCCGAGATCGAGCCGCTGACCACCGAGGCGGCCATCACCGAGGTCGCGGCGGGTGTGGACGACCTCTCGCTCACCCCGCAGAAGACCACGACCACGGTGGCGATGGACTTCGGCTGCATCACCATCGACCCGACCCTGAAGCTGTATCTGTTCGGCACGCCCGGGCAGGAGCGGTTCGGGTTCATGTGGGACGACATCGTCGAGGGCGCGGTGGGCGGGCTGGTCATCGTCGACACCCGGCGGCTGGACGACTGCTACGCCGCCGTCGACTACTTCGAGCACAAGCGGATCCCGTTCGCGGTCGCCGCCAACGCCTTCGACGGGAAGGTCGAGCACACCCTGGACGAGGTCCGCTGGGCGCTCGACGTGGCCGACCACGTCCCCGTCGTCGTCTTCGACGCACGCGAGACCGGCTCGGTGCGGGACGCGCTGCTCGTCGTACTCGAACTGGCCCTGGCCCGCACGGAGTCCTGAACCCGCAGCGGATCACCCGAACGTGGTTGCCCGGTTCGTAGGAACCGGGCAACCACGTTCGGGACCACGTTCGTCCGGGTCCTCAGCCGCTGCGCCGCACCCCCCGGCGACACCGCGACCCTCCCCACCGCCCAGAACACCCCGAGCGTCGCCAGCGCCATCCCGGCGACCAGGGTGGCGCCGCCCACGACCTTCTCGTAGTCGCGCTGGTAGAGCCCGTCGATGATGAACCGGCCGAGGCCGCCGAGGCCGACGTACGCGGCGATGGTGGCCGTGGACACGATCTGGATGGCGCCCGAGCGGATGCCGCTGAGCACCAGCGGGAGCGCGGCCGGGAGTTCGACCTGGAACAGCACCCCGGCCTCGCTCATGCCCATGCCCCGCGCCGCGTCCACCGGCGAGGGATCGACGGAGCGCATCGCCTCGTACGTGGTGACCAGGATGGGCGGCACGGCGAGGACGACCAGCGGCACCATGACGTTCACCAGGCCGAACCCGTACAGCAGGGTCAGCAGCACCAGCAGACCGAAGGTGGGCAGCGCCCGCCAGGCGGTGGCGATGAGGGAGAGGGCGTTGCCGCCGCGGCCGTAGTGGCCGGTGACCAGGCCGACCGGCAGGCCGATCAGGACGGCCAGGCCCAGCGCCTCCAGGGTGTAGCCGAGGTGTTCGGCGAGCCGGGTGGGGATGCCGTCGTAGCCGTGCCAGTGCGCGTTGTCGCTGAAGAACGCGTCGATGAAGTGGAACAGGTTCATCAGACTTCCTTCGCACTCGTCCGCGCACGCGTCACCCGGCGCGGCATCCACGGCGTCAGCACCAGCCGTACGGCGACCAGGGTGCCGTCGGCGAGGAGGGCCAGCAGCGCCATGCTGAGCACGGCGTTCACGGCGAGCTCGGGCCGGTTGTAGATGTTGGCGTCGTTGATGAGATTGCCGAGGGCGCCCTGGTTGCCGATGATGCTGCCGATGCTGACCAGGCTGATGCTGGACACGGTGGCAACCCGCAGGCCCGCGATGATGGCGGGCACCGCGATCGGCAACTGGACCTGGACGTAACGGCGTACGGGTCCGAAGCCCATGGCGGTCGCGGCGGCGAGGGTCTCCTGCGGGACCGAGCGGACGCCGTCGACGATCGCCGGGACCAGCACGACGAGGCTGTAGACGGTGAGCGGGATCATCACCGTGAGCTCGGTCTGGCCGGTGTAGTCGATGAGGAGGACGAAGAAGGCCAGCGAGGGGATCGCGTAGAGGATGGTCGTCACCCAGAGCACCGGCGGGTACAACCAGCGGAAGCGGACGCAGAGTTGGGCCAGCGGGAGCGAGACCAGCAGCCCGGCGAGGACCGGGAGCAGGGCCTCACGCAGATGCAGGCCGACCAGGCCGAGCCAGCTGTGCTGGAGGTCGCTGGGGATGTCGAAGAGGCGGTCCCAGTTCATCCGGTGACCTTCGCGTCCGCGTCCGTACGGCCCTCGTCGTGGGCGCCCCGGATCGCCTGGGCGATCGTCTGCTGGGACACCACGCCGGTCACCTTGCCGGCGGCGTCCACGGCCACGGCCCACCCGGTGGGCGAGAGCACCGCGCAGTCCAGCGCGGCCCGCAGCGAGTCGGTGCCGACGACGAACGGGCGCCCGTAGGGCAGCAGTCGGCCGTCGGCGGCGAGGTCCTCCGGCTTGGTCCAGCCGAGCGGCCTGCCGTCGGCGTCCGTCACCAGGAGGAACTCGGCGTCGGTGACGGGCCGTTCGGCGCCGCCGCCCGCCTTGACGACGGGCGCCATGGTCAGTTCCAGTCCCGTGGACGGGAAGAAGGAGAGCCGCCGCACGCCCCGGTCCGCGCCGAGGAAGTCCTCCACGAACTCGTCCGCCGGGTGCGACAGCAGCTCGGCGGGTGGCGCGAACTGGGCGAGCTTGCCGCCGGTGCGCAGTACGGCGACCATCGTGCCGAGCTTGACGCCTCGTCGATGTCGTGCGTGACGAAGACGATGGTCTTGCCCAACTCGGCCTGGATGCGCAGCAGTTCGTCCTGCAACCCCTTGCGCACGACGGGGTCGACGGCGGAGAACGGCTCGTCCATGAGGAGGACGGGCGGGTCGGCTGCGAGCGCCCGGGCGACGCCGACGCGCTGCTGCTGGCCGCCGGAGAGCTGGTACGGGTACCGCTTGGCGAGCGAGGCGTCGAGGCCGACCCGCTCCATGAGTTCGCGGGCGCGCTCGCGGGCCTTGTCCTTCTTCCAGCCGAGCAGCCGGGGCACGGTCGCGATGTTGTCGACGATGGTGCGGTGCTGGAAGAGGCCGGCGTTCTGGATGACGTAACCCATGGACCGGCGCAGGGTGTTGACCGGCTGCTGCCGGCTGTCCTTGCCGTCGATGAGGATGGTGCCCTCGGTGGGCTCGATCATCCGGTTGATCATGCGCAGGGTGGTGGTCTTGCCGCAGCCCGAGGGGCCGACGAGGACCGTGATGGAGCCGTCGGGTATCTCCAACGAGAGCCGGTCGACCGCCACCGTGCCGTCCGGGTACCGCTTGGTGACTGAATCTATCCGTATCAAAACGCCGAATACCCTTCGGGTCTGGCATGAGTTGCCCGCTTTCGGCCCCGGTGGGACCGGCCGTTTCCGGTGAGTGTAGACCCGTTGTGTTTCGGACCTGCGAAGACGTCGCCCCGGCCCCGCTCTCAGGCGGCCGCCGAGCCCTCCCGGGCCACCGGGAACCCCGGCGTCCGCAGCACCCGGCGTTCCGCGTCCACCGCGAACACCTCGATGCCCGGCAGCGAGGCCGCCCACTCGACGCCTTCCGGGCCCATCGCGAAGGCGGCCGTGGCCACCGAGTCCGCTTCCGTCAGCGACTCGGCGACGACCGTCAGGCTCAGCAGCCCCGTCGCCGGACGTCCCGTGCGGCCGTCGATGATGTGGTCGCCGCGTTCGTAGCGGGCGGAGGTGGCGACGGCGCCGTCCGTGAGGTCGAGGACCGTGCAGAGTTTGTCGGCCTGTTCGGGGTGGCGTACGCCCACCCGCCAGGGGCCGCCGGCGGCGGCCACGTCGCCGCCGGCGTTCAGCACGAAGCGGCGTGCGCCCGCCGCCGTTCAGGAGGCTCGGCCGCGCGCTGCACCGACCAGCCCTTCACCACCGCGCACGGGTCGAGACCCCGGCCCGGCAGGCGGACGTCGAACGCGCCGCCCGTCGCGGCCCGGTAGTGCTCGCACAGGTCGAGCACCAGTCGCAGGTCGGTGCTGACCTCCGACTCCGCCAGCTCCCCGCGGCCCAGCCGGGACACCTCGCTGTCCGGCTTGAACGGGCTGAAGCGGGCGTCGACCTCGCGCAGCCAGGCGAAGACCCTGTCCCCGGCCGGCTCGAAGTCGCCCTCGTTGTCCACGCGCAACGACACCGGGAAGCCCATGACGTGTTCGACCCTGTGCATGATCAGCCCTTCGCGTCGATCGCGGCCTGGAGCGACTCCTTGTAGGCCTCGCTCGTGATCGTCGCGCCGGACACCGTGTCGATGTCCGCGCTCTGCGCCTGAAGCGTCGCCGCGATCAGCTTCGGCACCGCCGCCGTCGTCTGCGGATGGTTCGGCTGCTGGAGCATCTTCACGGCGGTGATCTTGTCGCCCTCGAAGGTCACCTGGACCTGGACGGGGCCCTTCTCGGTGTTCAGCGCCGAGCCGTCGACCGTCCGGGAGGCGGCGGCCGACGGGGAGGGAGACGCCGACGGGGAGGGGGACGCCGAGGCCGACTTCGCGTTCTCGTCGATCGCCGCCTGCAACGACTCCTTGTACGCCTCACTCGTGATCGTCGCGCCCGACACCGTGTCGATGTCCGCGCTCTGCGCCTGAAGCGTCGCCGCGATCAGCTTCGGCACCGCCGCCGTCGTCTGCGGATGGTTCGGCTGCTGGAGCATCTTCACGGCGGTGATCTTCTCGCCCTCGAAGGTCACCTGGACCTCCACCGGGCCCTTCTCGGTGTTCACGGTCGTCCCCTTGACGACCGTGCCCGAGGAGGTGCCTCCAGAGGAAGACGCGGACGGGGCCGGGGTCGCCTGCGCCGTCGACGTACCGCCGCCGATCGACGGCTCGTAGCGCCAGACCGGGACCAGGCCCGCGATGCTGAGGACGACTACAGGTATGGCTCGCTTCACGATCTCTTCCTCATCCCGCCAGGCTGAAGCGCTCGAAGTGGGTCTGCGCCCTGGGCACGTCCAGCTTGCGCAGGTTGGCCAGCACCGCGTTCATCATCGGCGGCGGCCCGCACAGGAAGACGTCCCGGTCGGCGATGTCCGGCACCATGCGCAGCAGCTCGGCGGGGGCCAGCTTGTCGGGCTGGACCGGGCCGGTCACCAGGTGCAGGACGGCGCCCTTGGCGGCCGCCAGCTCGCGCAGCTCGTCGTAGAGGACGGCGTCGCGGTCGGTGGCGACGCGGTAGATGACGACCGCGTGGCCGTGGAGCTCCTCGAGGAGGGCGCGGATGGGGGTGACGCCGACGCCGCCGGCGATCAGGACCGACTCCGTGCGGGTGCGGTGCAGCGCGGTGAAGGCACCGTAGGGGCCCTCGGCGAAGACGCGGGTGCCGGGCCTGACGTGCCGCAGGGCGGCGCTGCCGGCGCCGGCGGCCTTCGCGGTCAGGCGCAGCGTGCGGCCGTCGGGGGCCGCCGACAGGGAGAAGGGGTTCGCCTGCCACCAGCGGTCCTTGGTGAGGAACCGCCACAGGAAGAACTGGCCGGCGCGGGCGGGCAGCTTGTCCAGGTCGCGGCCGGTGATGTAGATCGAGACGACGTTGTCGGACTCGGGGACGACCGCCTCGACGCGGAACTGGTGGCGCAGGTTCCGCCACAGCGGCAGCACCGCGCGGCCCAGCACGACCGCGCCGAGGGCGACGGTCCAGACTCCGTACCAGTACGTCCTGGCGACGGACGACGAGGTGAACGTCGTACCGGCCGCGATCTGGTGGGTGATGGCGAGCACCACGGCGACGTACGTGTAGAAGTGGATGAAGTGCCAGGTCTCGTAGGCCAGCCGGCGCCGCGCCCAGCGCCCGAGACGGCGCCGACGACGATGATGATCCCCAGCGCGACGATCGCGCGGAGCACGCCCTCGGTGGTCTCGGCGAGGTCGACGAGGGTGCCGATGGGGCCGACGTCGGTGCCCTCGGCATAGCCGAAGGCGATGAAGACGGCGTGCGCGAGGAGCGTCCAGAGGATGCCGAAGCCGGTCCAGCGGTGCCAGGAGGTCAGCCGGTCCATGCCGATGCGGCGGTCGAGCCAGGGCAGCCGGGCCACCAGCAGCAGCTGGAAGGCCATGAGGAGGGCGCCGTAGAGGCCGAAGAGGCGGCCCAGCACGACGAGCGCGTTGGAGGCGAAGCCGGCCTGGGCGAAGAAGACGGCCACGGCGACCACGTTCGCGGCGAGTACGGCGTACAGGCCCGTGCGGGCCACCACCTTGGGCCGTATCGCCGTGGGGGGCGCGCTGGGCGGTTTGACGGTCGTCGTCACGGAACGGAGCTCCTTGATCGGGGCCTGGGACTCGAGCTTCGCCCGGGCGACCTGTCGAAAAGCTGTCGTACAACTTTCAAGGTCTTATCGATGTGGTCCAGGGGAGGATACGGCTCTGGTCTGCGGGGCCGCGTGCCGCACTATGAACGGGTGGAAAAAGTACGACTCCTCGTCGTGGACGACGACCCGCCGATCGCCGATCTCGTGGCGACGGTCGCCCGCTACGAGGGCTGGGAGGCGGTCACCGCGAACTCCGGTGAGGAGGCGCTGAGCCGTGCCGCCGAGTTCCACCCGGACATCGTGGTGCTCGACCTGATGCTGCCCGACCTCGACGGCTTCGGGGTCCTGGACCGGCTGCGGCGCTCGGGGACGATGGTGCCGGTGGTGTTCCTCACCGCCCGGGACGCCGTCGCCGACCGGGTGGCGGGGCTGACCCGGGGCGGCGACGACTACCTGGTCAAGCCGTTCGCGGTCGAGGAGCTGATGGCCCGGCTGCGGACGTCCTGCGGCGGGCCGCGGGCCCCGGCTTCCAGCGCTCGGTGCTCCGGGTCGCCGACCTCACGATGGACGAGGACACCCGCGAGGTGCGGCGCGGCGGCAAACTGCTCACGCTCACCCCGACCGAGTACGAGGTGCTGCGCTACCTCATGCGCAAGTCGCCGACCGTGCTGACCAAGGCGCAGATCCTCGACCATGTGTGGGAGTACGGCTTCGGGGGCCGCTCGAACGTCGTCGAGCTGGTCGTCAGCCGACTGCGCCGCAAGCTCGACGAGACCGGTGACGATCCGCTGATCCAGACCGTACGGGGCTTCGGGTACGTCATCCGGCAGGCCGCGGAGTGATCGGGCGGCTGCGCTCGGCGTACCGGCGGATGCGGCTCGGCACCCGGCTCGCGCTGGGGCTCGGCGCGCTGGCCCTGGTGGTGTTCGGCGTCGTGGGCACGGCGCTGACGACGTACATGCGCGACTACCTCTCGGCCCAGCTCAACGATCAGCTGTCGATCGCGCAGGTCGCCCAGTCCAAGAGCATCGCGGAGTCCGGCGGCCTGGCGGACAAGAAGTACTGGCGCTGGTACTACGCGGTGTACGACGTGCGGAACGGCACCCCGGTGCTGCGCACGCCGGAGGACCCCACCGACCTGCCGAAGGACGTCGCCGAGTTCACGGCGGTCGCCGAGGCCAAGACCGCCGCCGACACGGACATCACGCGCACCGAGCATCTGGCGGGCGCCGGTGAGTACCGGCTGCGTGCCTGCGAGGTCGAGCCGGGCGTGATCCTGGTCAGCGCGGCGCCCATGGACGACATCGACGACACCGTCGGGCAGCTGATCACGGTCCAGGTCGTCGCGTTCGGCCTGGCCCTGCTGGCGCTGGTGCTGTTCGGCCGGAAGGTGCTGCGGCGCGGGCTGAAACCGCTGAGCGACATGGCGTCCACCGCACACGGCATCGCCTCGCACGACCTGACCGAGTCGGCGGCCCGGCTGCCGCTGCGCGCCGACCGCAAGGGCGGCGGCCCGGAGGTCGAGGAGCTGCGGACCGCGTTCAACTCGATGCTGGAGCACATCGACCGCTCCCTCGCGGTGCGTTCGGAGGCCGAGCAGCGGCTGCGCCGGTTCGTCGCGGACGCCTCCCACGAGCTGCGGACGCCGCTGATGTCGGTACGGGGCTACGCGGACCTCTTCCAGTACGCCGCCGCCAACGCCCCCGAGGAACGGGACAAGCACCTGGCCCGGCTCCGGGCCGAGGCGGCCCGCATGGGCGTCCTCCTCGACGACCTGCTGCTGCTCGCCCGCCTGGACGCGGCGGAGGTGGAGACCCCGCTGCGGCCGGCGGACACGGATCTGGTGACGCTGGTCCAGGACGCGGCGGACGCGTTCCGCGCGGCGCACCCGGACCGGCCGCTGACGCCGGCGGACGGCCCGGCGTCGGTGGCGGTGCGGGTCGACCCGCACCGCATCCGTCAGGTGCTGGACAACCTCCTCACCAACGCGGCGGTGCACACCCCGGCCGGGACGCCGGTGTGCGTGACGGTGTCGGCCGGCTCCGGGCGGGCGCGGGTCGAGGTCATGGACTCGGGCCCGGGCATTCCGCCCGCCGACCGGGAGCGGGTCTTCGACCGCTTCTACCGCGTCGACAAGGCCCGCAGCCGGGACCGCGGCGGCAGCGGCCTCGGTCTCGCCGTGGCCCGCTCCCTGGTGCGGGCGCACGGCGGCACGGTGGAGGTGGCCAGTGAGCCGGGCAGGACCGTCTTCACGGTGACGCTTCCGCTCGAGCCGGCGACAGCTCCGGTGGACGACGGCCCGGGGCGATCTTGAGATCACCCGGGGTCCACGCCCCGAAGGGCTGCCGATACCTTGATCCTCCACCTGCGGTGACAGCCCCGTGCTGCCCGCGGCGACCGAGCGCTGGAGGGGACATGCCTGACACGACCGTGACCGACCCCGTCACACGGGACCTGCTCGCGGCCTTTGAGAACGTGCGGTTCCGGCTGTTCGAGCGGATGAAGGGCCTGACCGACGCGGAGTACCTCTGGGAGCCGGTGCCCGACTGCGTCAGCATCCGCCCCGGCGACGACGGCGTCTTCCGCGTCGCCGAGCTCATCCCGCAATCGGGCCCGGAGGAGCCGGACCCCGTCACGACGATCGCCTGGCGCATCTGGCACATCGGCAGCCTCTGCCTGCGCGGCTATGTGACCTACTTCTTCGAGGACGCCCCCGAGTACGGCGACCGCGACGCGTGGCCGGGCACCGCGGAAGAGGGCGTCGCGGCGCTCGCCGAGGACTGGGAGCACTTCATCTCCCGGATCGCGGCCCTCGGCGACAAGCGCCTGCTGGAGCCGATCGGCATCGGCCCCGGTGGCTGGGCAGACGAGACCTATCTGAAGCTCGCGCTGCACGCTTTCAAGGAGGTCACCCATCACGGCGGCGAGATCGGCCTGCTGCGCGACCTCTATCTGCGCGAAGGCGTCTGATCCGGCGCTCCGGAACTGCGGCGCACGACCAGCTCGACGGGAATCATCGGCCCGCCCCCCGTCTCGGCGGCTCGGCGCGCCCGTCGATCCGGTCCAGCAGCAGTCGCAGCAGCCGGGTGCCGATCTCCGCGAAGTCGGTCCGCACGGTGGTCAGCGGGGGCAGGAAGTGGGCGGCCTCGGGGATGTCGTCGTACCCGACGACGCTGATGTCGTCGGGGACGCGGCGGCCCGCCTCGTGGAGGGCGTGGAGCAGCCCGAGGGCCATCTGGTCGTTGGAGGCGAACACGGCGGTGACGTCCGCACGGCGGGCCAGTTCCCGGCCCAGTGCGTAACCGGACTCTGCGCTCCAGTCGCCGACGAGCGGCGGATGGATCTCGGCACCGGCCGCCTTCAGCGTGTCCTGCCAGCTGGCCACCCGCTGGTCGGCGGAGGTCCAGCCGGCCGGCCCCGCGATGTGCCACACGGTGGCGTGCCCGAGCTTCAGCAGATGCTCGGTGGCCTGGTGGGCGCCGCCCCGGGAGTCGGCGGTGGCGAGCGGGGTGCCGCCCCTGACCTCGTTCTCCATGACCACCAGCGGGGTACCGAGCCGGGTCTCGGCCAGCGCCTGCCCCACCCGGTGCTGCGGGGCGAGGGCGATCACCCCGTCCGCGCCCTCGGTGGACAGCCGCTGCACCGCCTCGGCGACGGTGGCGTGGTCGGCCGTGTCGTCGAGCGCGATGGAGCTGAGCAGGTAACCGGCCTTCTGCGCGGCGGTGTTGATGGCGGTGAGGATGCTGGCGGGCCCGTAGCGGGCCGCGTCGAAGGAGATCACCCCGACCATCCGGGTCCGCCCACTGGCGAGCGACCGGGCACTGGCGCTGGGCCGGTACCCGAGCACCCGCATGGCGTCCCGCACCGCCTGCCGGGTTTCCTCCCGCACGGCAGGATGATCATTGAGCACCCGGGACACGGTCTGCTTGGACACCCCCGCCATCCGCGCCACGTCATCCATGACGGGCCGGGCCCCCGCGAAGTTGCGACGACTACGGCCCTTGGGGGCGGGAGAGTCCGCGGGGGGAGGGCTCATCGACGTACTTCCTCTGGAGGGGGCCGGGGCCCCTCAGCATACGGCTGCGCAACGCCGCCAAAGGGGCGCGGGGAACTGCGCGACCAGCCACAACGAACCCGCACCCAACAACTCACCGCACACGCCAACGGCGAATAGTCACGAGCTCCACCCGCTCGATGACAGCCGAACTCCGACTCCCCTCCGCCACATACACATCCCCTTCAACTCCCGGCAGAATCCGCACCCGCAGCTCCCCCACCGGCACCCGATCCAGCCCGATGTCCCACACCCGCCCCGAAAAGAACTGATCGGCAACAAGGACGCCCCCCACATACGCCCGCCCCACATCCCCGGCCCAGTGAATCCGCAACAAGGTCCCGCCAGGCAAGTCATCCGGCAGCGATACGACGTACTCAGCAGCCACCGTGTCGAACCACTTGTCCTCAGGCACACTCGCCCGACCCATGACCCCCGTCACCGGCTCAGGCGCAACACCAGCGGCCCGGACAAGACGGACGGCGGCCTCCCCGACCGCCCGCCCCTCTCCCAGCTCGAACCGCATGAACACCCCGTCCCGCAACACGGCGTACGACGGCCGTTCGACGGCACTGTGCACCCGCATCTCTTCCCGGTCGAAGACGACCCCGCCGTCCGCCAGCACCAACCGCTCGGCTCCCCACAGCACACCCCGATACGGCGGTACGAGCCGTAGCCGCGTCCAGCACGAGCAGCCCCACCCGCTCGCCTCCCTCGCACTCCACCTCGACGAGCGCGTCGTCCCGGCCCGCAGCCCCGTGACCAGCACCCGCCCCCTCCACGTGGGACACCTCCCCTGACGGGGCGGCGACGGAAGCCGCACCGCTCAGGGCGAGTTCAGGATCGATGCCCTCGACCGCGGCCAGAACCAGCACCACCCGCTCCCCCGTCCCCGCACCGTGCACACCGGCTGAGCGGTAGCCCACTCCACCCGCACCCCACCCACGTCCAGCCGCAACGGCCAGCAGAACGAGGCGCCCGACGGCACCGTCACCGGCACCGACGGGAAGCTCAACTCTCCGTCCGAGAAGCCGACGCTGAACGACGTCCCCGGGTGATCCGGCAACGGCTCGTGCGGCTGGTGGTTGTTGACGAACAGGAACCCCGCCGTACCGTCCCCGCGCACCGCCCACCGCAACGTCTCCCGGTCGTCCTGCCCCCGCGGCCGCTCCGCCGGCAGCACGGACTCCATCGGCGCGATCAGATGGCCGAAGTCGGCCAACATCAGGTGCTGGAGCCGGAGTTCGTCGTAGGCCGCCCGGTACTGCCCGTACTCGCCGAGCGGCGCCTGGAAGTCGTACGTCAGCACGGGCAGGTCGTTCGGATACCCCGTGGCGTGCGATTCCTGGAGGGTCGTCCGCTCCCCCACCGGGTTCGTGCCGCCGTGGAACATGTAGTACCCCTGCCACACCGACCCGCACCCGATCTTGGTGAGCCCGAGCGCCGCGATGTCGGCGGCGGCCACGCGCGGGCGCCGGTGGTAGGAGACCGCCATGCCGCCGCCCAACTCACAGGTGGCCCAGGGGAATCGGTCGGCGAGGGCGTCCGGGGCGCTGCCCCGGACGGCGGTCAGCGGGCGCAGGTCCGCGCCGATGCCCTCGTCGTCGCGCTGGTGGGTGAAGAAGAAGTGCTTGCGGCAGGTGTCGGGCCAGCCGCCGTCGGCCTCGCTCCAGAAGGTCTCCGGGTAGCCGCCGTAGAGGGGCATCAGTTCGTCGGGCGGGAGCCGGACGCCGCCCCAGGCGGTGGACGTCCACAGCGGGGCGTTGAGCCCGGCCTCCTGGGCCATGCGCTTGAGGGTGAGGAGGTGGCCGGGCCGGTCGTAGAGCTCGTTCTCGATCTGGATCGCGATGATCGGGCCGCCGTGGGCGCGGTCGAGGCCGTCGAGCTGTTCTGCGATCGCCGCGTACCAGGGTCGCACCGCGTCCAGGTAGGCCGGGTCGTCGGTGCGTGGCACGCAGTCGCGGGCCAGGACCCAGTCGGGCAGTCCGCCGTTGCGGACCTCGGCGTGCACCCAGGGGCCGATCCGCGGGATGAAGTCCAGGCCGTGGCGGGCGCAGAGCCCGGCGAAGCGGCGCAGGTCGCGGTCGCCGTCGAAGCGGATGCGGCCCTCGGCCTCCTCGTGGTGGATCCAGATGACGTAGCTCGCGACGGCCGTCACTCCGCCCGCCTTCATCTTCAGCAGTTCCTCCTCCCACTCGGCGGCCGGGTAACGGGAGTAGTGGAACTCGCCGGACACCGGGAACCAGGGGCGGCCGCCGCGGGTGAGGCAGCGGCTGGTGACCTCGATCGGGTCGGGCACGCCGGGCGCGTCGGCGAAGGGCAGATGGCCGGTGAGCGGGGGTGCGGACGCCTCGGGGACGTGTAGGTGGTGGTGGACCATCAGGGGTTCACCGGTCCGAGGTCCGGGGTGTCGGTCAGCCGGGCGCGGGTGTCGGTGGTGGCGTGCAGTTCGAGCAGGATCAGCTCGTTGCCGCCGGCGCGCAGGACCGGGCCGGGGACGTACAGGGTGTGCTGGGGGCCGCGGTTCCAGTAGCGGCCGAGGTGGAAGCCGTTGATCCAGGCCTGGCCCTTGGTCCAGCCGGGCAGCGCGAGGAAGGTGTCCGCGGGTTCGGTGACCTCGAAGGCGCCCCGGTGGAAGGCCGGTTCGAAGGCGGTGGCCGCGGCGGAGGGGGCGAACGGCACGGCGGTGAGGTCGCCGAGGGCCAGCGGGTGGCAGTCCCAGCCGTGCACGCCGGTGCCGTTGAAGGTGACGGGGCCGAGCAGGCCCTTGGGGGTGCCGATGCGGGGGCCGTAGTTGACGCCGCCCATGTTCTCGACGAGTACGTCCAGCGTGGCGCCGGCGCGGGGCACGTGGACGGGCAGGGTCTCGTCGTGGCGTTCGCGTTCGAGGACGCCGACGGGGGCGCCGTCGAGGAACACCTGGGCGCGGTCGCCGACGCCGCCCGCGAAATGCAGCAGACCCTGGCCCGCCGTCGGGAGGACGGCCCGGTAGAGGGCGTAGCCGGAGGCCAGGCCGAGTTCGTCCATCATCGCCGGGTTCTCGGTGCGCAGGGGTGCGGCGAGGGTGGCGGCGTGCGGGAGCAGCGGGGCGCGGTGGTCCAACTCGACGGTGAGGGGGGCGAGTTTGGGGGCGGGCGCCGGGGACCGGCTCGTCCGGGACGGGGACGTGGCGGGCGATGACCTCGCGGAAGGCGTGGTACTTGGGGCCGGGGTCGCCGGACTCGGTGAGCGGGGCGTCGTAGTCGTAGGAGGTGACGGTGGGCTCGTAGGTGTGGTGGTGGTTGGCACCGTTGTGGAAGCCGAAGTTGGTGCCGCCGTGGAACATGTAGATGTTGACGGAGGCGCCCGCGGACAGCAGCCGGTCGAGGTCGGCGGCGGCGTCGGCGGCGCTGCGGGTGTGGTGCGGGCCGCCCCAGTGGTCGAACCAGCCCACCCAGAACTCCGCGCACATCAGCGGGCCTTCGGGCCGGTGGGTGCGCAGCTCGGCGAGGGCGGCGTCGACCTTGCCGCCGAAGGTGCCGGTGGTGAGGACGCCGGGCAGGCTGCCGGCGGTGAGGTGTTCCTGGTCGACCTGGTCGCAGGTGAAGAGGAGTTCCTCGACGCCCCTGCTCCGGAAGCCCTGTTCGAGGTGCTTGAGGTAGGCGGTGTCGTTGCCGTAGGCGCCGTACTCGTTCTCCACCTGGACGGCGATGACGGCGCCGCCGCGTGCCGCCATGTGCGGGAGCAGCGGGGGCAGCAGCAGGTCGAGGTAGCGGTCGATGGCGGCGGTGAAGCGGGGGTCGGAGCTGCGCAGCGCGATGTCCGGGTCGGAGGTGAGCCAGCCGGGCAGGCCGCCGCCGTCCCACTCGGCGCAGATGAACGGGCCCGGCCGGAGCAGGACATGGAGGCCCTCCTGGCGGGCGAGGTCCAGATAGCGGGGCAGGTCGAGGATGCCGTCGAGGACCAACTCACCGTCGGGATCGGGCTGATGGGCGTTCCAGGGGACGTACGTCTCGACGGTGTTGAGGCCCATCAGTCGGGCCTTGCGCAGCCGGTCGGCCCACTGGTCGGGGTGGACGCGGAAGTAGTGCATGGCGCCGGAGACGATGCGGAACGGCTCGCCGTGCAGCAGGAATCCGTCGGACGTGGTGGTGAGCGCGGACATGCGGGGCTCCCCTTCAGTGCGCGTGAAATCAGTGCGAGTGGGATCCGTGCGAGTCGGATCCGTGCAAGTCGGATCCGTGCAAGTCGGATCGTGTACTGCGGATGAGCCAGAGCGTCGCGGCCAGGCACAGCGCCGCGACGCCCCCGAGGAGCAGCGGTACGGCCTCGACGCCGGACCACTCGATGGCCTTGCCGAGCGCCGGTCCGGCCACCACGCCGCCGGCCATCGAGGCGGCGATGACCAGGGCTCCGGCGCGTCGGGCGCGCGGGGCGGCCCGGTGCAGCCAGGGCAGGCCGGTGGGGAAGATCGGCGCGATGAAGAGGCCGACGCCGGCGTAGGCGTAGGGCGCCACGTCGCTGAGGGACGCGAGCATCAGACAGATCGTCATGCCGGTGCAGGAGACGGTGATGATGGCCTGGGGCGAGTGTCTGAGGGCGATCGGGGCGACCAGGAACCGGCCCACCGTCATCATCAGCCAGTACACGGAGGTGGCGGTGGCGGCGGCCCCGGCGCCGTAGCCGACGGTCTCCAGATGTGTGGGCTCCCAGCCGCCGACGCCCGCCTCGATGCCGACGTGCAGGACGTAGAGGGCGACGAAGACGCCGAGTACGGAGGCGAGGCTGCGGCCGAGGGCGCCACCGGCGTCGTAGGTGCCCTCGGACGGCTGCGGGGCCCGGTCCCGCACGCCCTTCAGACACAGCAGCAACGGCAGGTTGGCCAGCGCGAACACGAGGAACACCGCGGGGTAGTTCCGGGCGCCGACCGCGCCAATGAGGGCCGGGCCGAGGATCGCGCCGACGCCGAAGTGGGCGTTGAGGATGTTCAGCATCGCGGTGGAGCGGTGGCCGAAGCCGACGGCGAACAGCTGGTTGAGGCCGTAGTCGATACCGCCGAAGCCGAGCCCGGCCAGCAGGGCGGCGGCGAGGGCGAGGGGCCACTGCGGGGCGAGCGCGAAACCCGCCGCGCCCACGGCCATGAGCAGATACGAGGCCCCGAGGATGCGCCGGTTGCCGATGACCCCGATCCACCGGTCGAACAGCAGCACCCCACCCACCCCGCCGACGAAGTGCGCGCTCAGCCCCAGCCCGGCGGCCGACGGGGACAGCCCGAACTCCTCGCGGAGGGCGGGGATCGCCGGGCCGTACAGGGCCTGGAGCACGCCGATCAGCACGAAGCCGACACAGGAGGCGACGACGGCGGCCGGGCTGAACACCGGAGCTTCGACTACACGGGTCTCTCGCAGCACGCCAAGAAATGTTACCGGTAACATCCGGACCGTCAAGGTTGCCGACGACTTCACCGTTGCACCCGATGGTCGTGTCGGGGACGGGCCTCCTCGACCGGGATGGGTATGGATTGTTTGATTCATCACGCTGTGTCACGACGGCTCTGCTCCGGCGACTCGTCCCCGTGGTTCGGCCCTCGGACACCCGGCCGTCACGCAGCCGGGGCACCTTTCGCTCGTCCCCGGCTCCGCCCGCTCCACCCCGCTCCCCTCCCCGCCTCCCCTCCGCCCGTCTCCCGCGGGTGCAGCGCACAGTGCTGTAGGCGATGTCTTTGCCCCGCCGATCTTGAGGAACTGGGCGGTGCCCCGATCCAATGGGACCGGGCCTGACCGACCTGGACCGACGACGGGACGACAACCGCCATGGACACCGCATTCAAGGACGTTCCCCCGACCACCCTCGCCGACCTGCTGGGCCGGGAGCAGGTGATGGACATCGGCATCCGCCCGCTGTGGGACGCACCCCGTATCGCCGGACCCGCGTACACCGTGCGGTGCCTGCCCGGGGACAACCTGATGCTGCACGCCGCGATTCATCGCGCCGACCCCGGCTCGGTGATCGTCGTGGAGTCCGGCGACCTCGACTACGCGCTGGCGGGCGGCAACGTGTGTGCCGTGGCCCGGCGGCGGGGCGTGGCCGGCTTCGTGCTGGACGGCCTCGTCCGCGACCTCGGCGAGGTCCGCGAGGCCGGCTTCCCGGTCTTCGCGCGCGTGTCATCCCCATTCCCGGCACCAAGGACAAGGGCGGCGCGCTCGGTGAGCCGGCCAGGGTCGGCGGGGTGCTGATCCATCCGGGTGACATCGTGGTCGCCGACGAGGAGGGCGTCGTCGTCACCCCGGCGGCCCGCCAGGAGGAGATCCTCGCGGCGGCGCGGGCGAAGCTCGCGAAGGAGGCCGCGGAGTCGCTGGACGCCTGGGAGGAGAACCACCGGGCGCGGATCGACAAGGCCCTGAGGGAGCTGGGGTACGACGGCTGACCGGGCGCCGCCGGTGCCGTCAGCCGGCCTGCTCCTTCTCCCGCCCGGCGTCCCGCATCCGCCCGTACGCGTACACGCACCCCGCCAGGGCCAGGTCGGACAGCAGCATGAAGCCGATGGAGTAGGAGTCCTTGGCGCTGTAGACGGCGCCCATGACGAGCGGCGGCACGAACCCGCCGAGGCCGCCGACCGCGCCGACGATGCCGGTCACGCTGCCCACCTGGGGTTGCGGGGTGACGCGGGCGACGAGGGCGAACACGGCGCCGCTGGTCGCGCCCAGGGCGGCGGCCATCACCAGCAGGCAGACGGTGGCGGTCGGCACCAGCGTCGGGTCGAAGGCCTGGACGACGGCGAGGAGGGCCACCGCGCCGAGGGCGGCCGAGGTGACCACGGCCGGGTGGACGCGGTCCGACAGCCATCCGCCGATGGGCCGGAACACCACGGCGACCAGGGCGAACCCGGCGGCCCGGGTGCCCGCGTCGGTGGCGTCGAGGCCGTACCAGGTCTTCAGGTAGGTCGGCAGGTAGACGCCGAAGGCGACGATGCCGCCGAATCCGATCGCGTACAGCGCGGACAGCTCCCAGGTCACCCGGAGCCGGCCGGCCCGGCCGAGGCGGGTGGTGAGCGGGGTGCTGGGGACGGGCCGTCCGGGCCGGTCGTCGATGAAGACATAGGCGAGGACGGCGTACACGGCGAGCGCGACGGCGAGCACGAGGAACGGCAGGTTCTCGCTGTGCTTGTACATCCGGGGCGTGAAGTACCCGGACAGGGCGACACCGCCCATGCCCATGCCGAAGATGCCGAGGGCCGCGCCCCGCTGCTTCGGCGGGAACCAGGAGTTGACCAGCGGAACCCCGATGGCGAAGGTGGTGCCGCCGAGGCCGAGCACGAAGCCCACCAGCACGAGCGACACATAGGACGTGTGGGTGGGGATGAGCAGCAGCACCGGCACGATCGTCAGAGCGCTGACCAGCGGGAACATCAGCCGGGCGCCGTAGCGGTCGGTGAGCGCGCCGACCGGCACCCGGCCCAGTGAGCCGACCAGCACGGGGACGGCGACCAGCACGGACTGGGCGAAGGACGTCATGTGCAGGTCGTCGTCGAACTGGCCGGCCAGCGGCGCGATCAGGTTCCACGCCCAGAAGGTGAGCGTGAACCCGGCGGTGGACACCACCAGATTCCGCCAGGCCGCGGCGGAGGGCCGCTCATCGCCGCCTGCATCGGGGGCCACCCGGTCCGCACCGGCCGTCGACACACTGACCATGCCTCCCATGAGGTCACGGGGGTGTCCGGCCGGCAACTCGAAGTCCGCGGCCGTCGCCCGCGGCGCCTCTCCGCATCCCCTCCCCCACGCCCGGATGACAGACGAATGTGACCTGCGCCACTCTGAAGGCAGGACTGTCCATGGACGGGACGGATGGACGAACGGGGGAACACCATGGCCGACGCACCCGCGCCCGCGCAGACCGGGCGGCTGATCGTCTACGTCCGGAGTCTCACCGAGAAGCCCGGCGCCGCCGACGAGTTGTTCGCCCGGCTGCGGAGTGAGCCCGGGCACGCCGACGACGAGGTGTGGCCGTACCCGGACCCGCTCCGGCCGCTGACGCGCGGCTCGCTCGCGGCCCTCGCGGACACGCTCCATCAGCGCATCGGCGCCTACTGGACGGAGGCCGGCCGGCCGCCCGAGATCGTGCTCGTCGGCCACAGCGCGGGCGGCGTGCTGCTGCGCTACGCCTATCTCCGCGGACGCGGCCGACTGGGCGGCCGGGCAGCGCCGTGGACCGGCCACGTGACCCGCATCGTGCTGCTGGCCGCCCCCAACCGGGGCGTCGAACCGGCCAGGCTGCGCCGGCCCGTACGCCTCGCCACGGTCCTCGCGGCCGGTGTCGCCCGCCGGTTCGCGTCGCTCGAACTGCTCGCCGGCGCCCCCTTCATGACCGACCTGCGGCTCGAGTGGATACGGCTCTTCCGTGAACTCGGCCACCAGGCACCCCTGGTGGTGCAGGTGCGTGGGCTGGCGGACCCGCTCATCGAACCCGAGGACAGCCGGGACGTGGAGGGCGGCGTGACGGGCGCGGAGCTGTACATCCCGCGCGCGGGCCACCAGGACATCGTGCGGATCAGCGGCGTACCGGAGGACAGGCCCGGGGAACGCTACGGCATCCTGCGCCGGGCGATCGTCGGCGACGTCGAGATCACCGACCCGAGCCCGCTGCCCGCGGAGGAGCGGGACATCGAACGCGTGGTGTTCCTCCTGCACGGCATCCGGGCCGGCATCGGCACCTGGGTGACCGACCTCGGCGACGCACTCCAGAACGGCGGCCGACCCGACGGAACCCTGGTGGTACGGGCCTCCTACGGCTGGCTGTCGGCGTTCAACTTCGCCTTCCCGGTCAGCCGGCGCCGGACCCTGCGCTGGTTCCAGGACCAGTACAGCTACCAGGCCGCCCGGCATCCCGAGGCGAAGATCCATTTCGTGGGGCACAGCAACGGCACGTACATGTTCGGGCAGTCCCTCTCCCAGGTGCGCTCGCTGCGCTTCGACCGGGTCTACCTCGCCGGCAGTGTGCTGCCCCGTGACTTCGCCTGGCGCGACTTCGCCGACCGGCAGCAGGTCGGCACGCTGGTCAACGCCTGCGGGGCGGCGGACAAGCCGGTGGGCTGGCTGTGCAGCGGACTGCGCGGGCTCGGCATGCGGGACATCGGCGTCGGCGGGTTCTGCGGTTTCGACGTCACCCCGTCCGGCACCGTGCAGTTCCTGAACCTCGCCGGCGGCCACGGCGCCGGACTCACCGGCGAACGCCTCCCGGACGTCGTCCGCTACATCCGCGAGGGCACGCCGCCGAGGCCGCCGGTCAAGGCCCCGTCCGGCCTGTTCACCCAGATCTCCCGGCTGGCCCCGGCCCTGGCCTGGCTGCTCGCCCTCGCCCTCCTCGCCATGGTGGCCTGGACGGCCTTCGCCTTCAGCGTCGTCAAGCTCATCGCCCTGCTGGGCGGGGCGGCGCTGGTGTACGGCGTCCTCAAGGCGGTGTGACCGAACCGCTGCCGGCCCCCGGCGCTACCGAGCTTCCGCCGCCTCCGGCCGCTCCGGAGCTCCGTCGGTGTCGGCGCGGGTGCACCGAAGAGCACCGCCCTGGCCACGGCCGGCGCGAACAGCGCGGTGACCGGCGCGGAGAGGTGGAGCACCGCGCGGAAGGCGTCCCCGACGACCACGTCACCGGGCGAGCGCTCCTGGACCCGGCGCAGATACCAGCCGGTGACACGGTCCGTGGACCGGCCGTCGAGCGCGTTGCCGACCGCGCCCGGCATCTTGCGGTCCGCCCCGGCGGAGATGTCCCAGGCCAACCGGGACGCCCCGAGCAGCGCCCGCTGCACGCGCCGCGTCGTGGGCCTCCGGCGCCGGTCGGCCAGCGCGTCCCGCAGGGCCACCGCGCTCATCGCGGCGACGGCCATGCCCTGCCCGTAGATCGGGTTGAAGGCGCACAGCGCGTCGCCGGTGGCGAGGAACCCGGCGGGAGGGCCGGGCAGGTCGTAACGGCGCCGGACGTTCGCGGTGCGCCGGTAGCCGAACGCCGGGGAGAGCGGTTCGGCGTCCGCCATCCAGCGGTCCAGGAGCGGATGGCCGAGCCGCTTGGTGTACGTCACGAACTCGTCGTCGTCCGTGGGCGGTTCGTCGCCGCGCAGCCCCGAGACGATCACCAGATGGGTGCCGTCCTCCAGCGGCAGCGCACCGCCGCCGTGGACCTGTTCGGTGCCCGGATAGACGTAGTAGCCGACGGTGTCGCCGTCGAGGACGCCCGCCTTGCCGCGGTAGACACGGGAGGCGTAGGCGAGCCCGGTGTCGATGGTCTCCTCGTGCGGGGGCACGCGCCGATCCCGGCGAGCCACTGCGCGGCCTTGGTGCCGCCGCCGGAGGCGTCGACGACGAGGTCGGCGTCCAGGACCCGGGGTGCGGCGCGGCTGTCGTCGGAGCGGTCCCGCACGAGAACCCCCCGCACCCGGGACGCGTCACCGGTCAGCCCGACGACGTCGGCGCCCTCCTCGACCCTGATCGCCGGATTGGCGAGAACCCGCCGTCGCACGAGCCCTTCGAACTGCGCGCGGGAGCCGGTGTAGATGTACGTCGACGTCGGCACCCGGCGGAACCAGCGGCCGTTCTGCCACAGCACCATGTCCGTCGGCATGCCCACCCGGGGCGCGCCCGCCTCCCGCAGCTGCGCGATCAAGCCCGGCAGCAGCGACTCCATGGCGGTCTGGCCGCCCTGCAGCAGCACATGCGGATGCCGCCCCTGCGGGACGCCGGAGCGTGCCCCGCCGTCGTCCGGGTACCGGTCGCGCTCGACGAGTGTGACCCGATCGGCGTGACCGGCCAGCACGTGCGCCGCGAGGAGTCCCGCGAGACTGCCACCCACGACCACCGCATGCCGGCCGCCCCAACGGCCCGTCCCTCCGGCAGAATTCACCGCTGAGCTCCCCTGGTCGCCCATGCCTGGAAGACCCGAGTATCCCGTCCCGCACGACGGACCGACCGAGTTCCGGTCAGCCGGGGCGACCGCCGTCCGGGCGGCGAGACCCCTCCCAGCCGCCCGGGCAAGGGAGACGCTCGACTAGGGTGCGCCGCATGCCCGCCCCTCCCCAGTGCCCCGCATGTGGCCGCCCCCTGAAGGACCGCGGCCTCGTCCTCACCCTCCGTGAGGACGACGGCAAGCGAACCTGCCGGGCCCTGTGGAAATGCCCCACCGGACACATCTGGTGGCAGTGGTCCGACCGCGCGAACGCCCCCTTGGAAACCTGCCCCGTGCCGAGCCTGTTCCGCTGACCCCGGCGGCCTCGCGCGTCAGATCGTCCGGCGACGCCCCGAGGCCCCGAGGATCAGCCCTCGTCCGGCGTCAGCCGCAGCGAGATGCTGTTGATGCAGTACCGCTGGTCCGTCGGCGTCGCATACCCCTCGCCCTCGAACACGTGCCCGAGGTGCGATCCGCACCGCGCGCACCGCACCTCCGTGCGCACCATCCCGTGCGACCGGTCCTCGATCAGCTCGACCGCGTCGGTGTCCTTCGGGTCGTAGAAGGAGGGCCAGCCGCAGTGGGACTCGAACTTCGTGGTGGAGGTGAAGAGCTCGGCGCCGCAGGCGCGGCAGGAGTAGACGCCCTTCGTCTTGGTGTCGGTGTACTCACCCGTGAACGCGGGCTCCGTGCCGGCCTGGCGCAGCACGGCGTACTCGGCCGGGGTCAGCTCCGCCCGCCACTGCTCCTCCGGCTTTTCGACGTCGTACGACATGAAGCTCAGCCCCTCACTTCGACAGGCGGTCCAGGATCTGCGGGCCCAGGTCCGTCACGTCACCCGCGCCCATGGTGAGAACCAGATCGCCCGGCTTCGCCATTCCCGCCACGACCGCGGGGACCTCCGCCTTGTCGTGGACCGCCGTCACGTCCGCGCCCGCCACCCGCGCCGCCTCGATGATCAGCTCGCTGGTGATGCCGGGGATCGGGTCCTCGCGGGCCGGGTAGATGTCGAGGACCAGGGAGGCGTCCGCGAGGGACAGGGACTGACCCATCTCCTTGCCGAGCTCCTGGGTGCGGGAGAAGAGGTGGGGCTGGAAGACCACCAGGATGCGCGCGTCACCGGCGGCGGCCCGCATCGCCTCCAGGTCGGCCGTCATCTCGGTCGGGTGGTGGGCGTAGGAGTCGATGACCTGGACCCCGGCCACCTCGCCCTTCAGCTGCAGGCGCCGCTTCACGCCCGTGTACGCCGCGAGCGCGGGCGCCAGCTCGTCCGCCGGGATGCCGAGGGCCACGCCCGCCGCGAGGGCCGCGACCGCGTTGTGCGCGTAGTGGCGGCCGGGGACCGAGACCGTGAACACCAGCTCCGTGCCGTCCAGGACGACCGTGACCTCGCTCTTCAGGCCCTGCGCCACGACCGACAGGACCCGTACGTCGGCGTCCTCCGCCTCTCCGTACGTCACCGTCCGCACCGAACCCGCCAGGCGCCGGGTCAGCTCGCGCGCGCCCTCGTGGTCGGCGTTGATCACCAGCGTGCCGCCGGGGACGATCTTCCCGGCGAAGGTCTCGAAGGACTCGTAGATCTCGTCCATCGACGCGTAGTTGGCGTGGTGGTCCAGCTCGACGTTGAGGACGATGGCGACCTCGGGCGCGTACTTGTGGAAGCTGCGGTCCGATTCGTCCGCCTCGGCGACGAAGATCTCGCCCTCGCCGTGCAGCGCGTTGGAGCCGGGGGCGTCGAGGTCGCCGCCGATGGCGTACGACGGGTTCAGGCCGAGCTCGGTCAGGGACACGGCCAGCATCGACGTCGTGGTCGTCTTGCCGTGGGTGCCCGCGACCGCGATCGGGCGCAGGCCCTCCATCAGCGCCGCGAGGGCGTCGGAGCGGTGCACCACCGGGATGCCCAGCTCCGCGGCGCGGGCCAGCTCGGGGTTGTCACGGCGGATCGCCGACGACACGACGACACAGCTCGCGTCATCGGCGAGGTGCTCCGCCGCGTGTCCGATGTGCACGCTCGCGCCCAGCGCGCGCAGCGCCTCGGCGGTCGCGGACTCCTTGGCGTCGCTGCCCGCGACCTTCGCCCCGCGCTGCGCGAGGATCTTCGCGATCCCCGACATCCCGGCGCCGCCGATGCCGATGAAGTGCGGTCGGTCCATGGCGGTGGGAAGGCCGGGTGCCATGCGTGTCTCCCTGTGCATATGAAATAAGGCTGGGCCAAGCCTAAGCCGAGCCGCCGACAGCGACGGACCCGCCGCCCGTCGGCCGGACCTACGCCTTGCTGTGCGAGAACAGCTTCAGCACCGGCACCCCCACCTTGTGCCGGGCCCGCGAGGCCCAGTCCCGGTGGAAGAACTCCTCCACGTAGTGCGGATCGGTCAGCACGATCACCTCGTCCGCGCCGATCTCCTCCACCAGCGACTTCAGCGCGTCCAGCGGGTGGTCCTCGATCAGCCGACCCTCCGCCTCGCTCCCGGAGCCCCGCAGTGCCTGCAGGGACACCTCCAGCGCCCGCTCCCCGAAGTCCTTCGCGGCCTCGCCCTCGGGGACCTCCCGCTCGCGCGCCGCCTCGTCCAGTTCGCCCAGCGCCACGTCGTCGATGGCCCTGAGCAGCCGGTCGGCCTGGTCGCCGCGCGGCTGGAGGAGCACATGGAACGAGACCTGCTCGTCCCCGTGCAACGTCGTGACGAACTCCACGTCGGCGGACGTCAGGGCCTTCTCGATCATCAAAACGCTTGTGAACACCGCGCGCCCCTTCTGCGGAAACCATCCTGCCCCGTGATCTCACGGGGACTGCGAGATTCAGTGTGCCCGTCGGAAGCTAAACGGAACGGTTGATTCCGCCGTTTTCGGGACCGGCGGTACCACTGATCGAATTTCAAGTGCGCTGGTAGCGGCTGAAGAGAAACCCCTCCTCCTCCAAGAGGGACACCAGTGCGAACCGTTGCGGAACCGCGACAGAAGGCCCCCCGGCGATCCGCTGGGCGTCGCCCGCGGTGAGCATCGGGGCGACGGTCAGACACAGCTCGTCCAGCACCCCGGCGGCCACGAACTGCCCGAGAAGACGGGGCCCGCCCTCGGTGAGCAGCCGGCTGAAGCCGAGGTCGGCGAGCGCCTGCACGGCCCGCACGGGCTCCACGCCGACCCCGTCACCGGCGACGACCACCCGGGCGCCGGCCTTCTCCGCCGTGGCGACCCGGTCGGGAGCGGCGGCCGCGCCGGTCAGGATCAGGGTGGGGACCAGGGGGGAGGTGAAAAGCGGAAGGGAGAAGTCGAGGTCGAGGCTCGCGCTGACGATCGCGATCGCCGGCGCCGGTCCCTGCCCGGCCGCCTCCCGGGCCGCCGTGAACTCCGCACGCGCGCGTGCCGGGCGGTACCCCTCCTGGCGTACCGTTTCCGCGCCGACGACGACCACGTCCGCCAGCCCCCGCAGCGTGCCGAAGATCCGCATGTCGGCGGCGGTGGAGATGGGCTGTGACTTCCCGTCGTGCTGGGCCGCCCCATCGAGCGTGGAGACCATGTTGGCCCGCAGCCAGGGAACCGTGGCGCCGGCGGGGTCCGTGACCGACTCGGGATAGGCGTAGGCGGCGGACAGCTCCGCAAGGCTCCACTCCCGGTCGTTCAGGCCGACCCCGGGACCTCGAGGTACCGAGAGCCCCTAGCCCCAGAAGCCTCCCCGCACCCCGCCCTCATCCCGGCCCCCGCCGGAGGCCGTCGTCGCTGTCTGGTCGGTCACAGGAACAGGCGTCGCATGTCGTGCAGTGTGGCACGACGCCTACCATGGGGAACCGTGTCGTCCTCCTCCGCCGCCTCCGGGATCAGCCCGATAGCAGACGCGGCCCCCGTGTCCCTGTGCGCCCGCGAGCCGCACGTCCCCGCCGACCGCCTGGTCGCCGAGATGGTGCCGCCGCCGCGCTTCGACTCGGTCCGCTTCAGCACGTACATCCCGGACCCGAACCAGCCCAGCCAGTTCGAGGCCGTCAAGGTCCTCGAAGGCTTCGCGGGCGGCCTCGGCGGGGCGCACGCCGTCACCGGCGGCAAACGCGGCTTCTTCGGGTTCGGCAAGGGCAAGGACAAGCCGAGGACCAAGGGGGCCAAGGGGGCCGCCGGCCCGCGCGGCGTCTACCTCGACGGCGGCTACGGCGTCGGCAAGACCCACCTGCTCGCCTCCCTCTGGCACGCCACCCCGGCCGAGCCCTCCCTCAAGGCCTTCGGCACGTTCGTCGAGCTGACCAACCTCGTGGGCGCCCTCGGCTTCCAGCAGACGGTCCAGACGCTCTCGAACCACCGCCTGCTGTGCATCGACGAGTTCGAGCTCGACGACCCGGGCGACACCGTCCTCGTCTCCAGCCTCCTGGGCAAGCTCGTCGACGCGGGCGTCGCGCTCGCCGCCACCTCCAACACCCTCCCGGGCAAGCTCGGCGAGGGCCGCTTCGCGGCGGTCGACTTCCTGCGCGAGATCCAGGGGCTGAGCACCCACTTCCGCACCCTGCGCATCGACGGCGAGGACTACCGCCACCGCGGCCTGCCCGAGGCGCCGGCGCCGTACTCGGACGAACAGGTGACGAAGACGGCGTACGCCACCGCGGGCGCCTCGCTCGACGACTTCCCGCAGCTGCTGGAGCACCTCGCCCGCGTCCACCCCAGCCGCTACGGTGCGTTGACCGATGGCCTGAACGCGGTCTGCCTCACGGAGGTGCGTCCGGTCCCGGACCAGTCGACCGCACTGCGCCTCGTGGTCCTCGCGGACCGGCTCTACGACCGTGAAGTCCCGGTCCTGGCCTCGGGGCTGCCGTTCGACCAGCTGTTCAGCGAGGACATGCTCAACGGCGGGTACCGCAAGAAGTACTTCCGGGCGATCTCCCGGCTCACCGCGCTGGCCCGCGACGGCAAGCGGCTCGTCGAGTCCGCATAGCCCGGCGAAACCTCCCAGGTCAAGGGCCAGTTCTCGCCACACCACCTACGCTTTTCAGGCTCTCTTCAGCTCGAAACGCTAAGTTAACCCTGCAAACAACTTTGCAGGGTTAACGTGTTTCTTGACCAGCCGTTGACCAACGCTTGGTCTGCACGTGAGCCGTGAACTGCCGGAAGGGGGGCGCATGTTTCGAGGTACGACGGCACCGACCGTGCTCTCGCCTCGCACCGCCGCCCCGGTCACCCCTCGGCCGTTCACTCCCGCGGATCCGTTCGCAACCGCGCACACCATCCGTGATGTTCAGCCCAAAGCTCAGTCCAGAGCTCATCGCACGGCTCGGCCCGTTTCCCGACGGGCCCTCAGAGCCCAGGCAGCCCGTTCCCGGCGGCCCTTCAGGTCTTCCGCCGCCGTGACACCGGAACCGGCTGCCTGACCCCCCACTGTCATGTACGTCCGACGCGCCGCCGTGGCGCGCCAGGAGGAGTCACCGCATGCAGCCCCTCATCGACAACGCCCGCCTGTTCGGACAGCGCCCTGAGGAGTTCGCCAAGCTCGCCGAAGGCCAATCCCCCCAGGTTCTGTTCATCACCTGCTCCGACTCACGGGTCGTCCCGGCCCTGATCACGGGCGCCCGCCCCGGCGAGCTCTTCGAGCTGCGCACCGCGGGCAACATCGTCCCCCCGTACGTCTCCGAGCACCCCACCAGTGAGGCGGCCACCATCGAGTACGCCGTCGAGGTCCTCGGCGTGAGCGACATCGTGGTCTGCGGCCACTCGCACTGCGGCGCCGTCGGCGCCCTGGTGCGCGGCGACGACCTCGACGCCGTACCCGCCGTACGGGACTGGCTCGCCCGCGCCGAACCGCGTCCGGCCGGAGCCGCCGAGGACCCCGCGGTCGCCGACGGCGTGCAGAGCCACGTCCTGGCCCAGGTCCTGCGCCTGCGCTCCTACCCCTTCATCGACAAGAAGCTGTCGGCCGGTCAACTCACCGTGCGGGCCTGGTACTACGAGGTCCACACCGGCGCCGTCCGCGAACACCGCGCGGACACCGACGCGTTCGAGGCGCTGTGATCGGCATGATGACCAAATACCCTCACCTGCGGCAGGACTTCGCCGCCTCCCTGGTCGTCTTCCTGGTCGCGCTGCCGCTGTGCGTCGGCGTGGCCGTCGCCTCCGGTGTCCCGGCCGAACTGGGCCTGGTCACCGGCATCGTGGGCGGCATCGTCGCCGGCTGCATGCGCGGCAGCAGCCTCCAGGTCTCCGGGCCCGCCGCCGGTCTGACGGTGCTGGTCTTCGAGGCGGTGCGGGAGTTCGGGCTGCCCGTCCTCGGGGTCATCGTGCTGGCCACCGGCCTGCTCCAGATGCTCATGGGCGCTCTGAAGCTGGGCCGCTGGTTCCGGGCCATCTCCGTCTCCGTCGTCGAGGGCATGCTGGCCGGTATCGGACTCGTGCTGATCGCCGGGCAGTTGTACGCGATGGCCGACACCGAGGCGCCCGCCTCGGGCCTCGGCAAGATAGCCGGGCTGCCCGGCGCGCTCGTCGACGCCGTCGGCGACAGCGGGGCGCTGGCCTCGCTCGGGCTCGGCGCCGGCACCATCGCCGTGCTGGTGCTGTGGAAGCGGATGCCGGCGGCGGTGCGTACCGTGCCCGGCCCGCTCGCCGCGGTCGGCCTGGCCACGCTCGCCGCGCTGGTGTTCTCGATGCCGGTGGCGACCGTCGAGGTGCAGGGGCTGCTGGGTTCCGTACAGCCGCCGTCCGCCTCGGCCTTCGGCGAGCTCGCGAGCGTCGGCGTGCTCGCCACGATCGTCGCGTTCACACTGATCGCGTCCGCCGAGTCGCTGTTCTGCGCGGCGGCCGTGGACCGGCTGCACGACGGGCCGCGCACCGAGTACGACAAGGAGCTGGTCGCGCAGGGCGCGGGCAACGCGCTGTGCGGTGTGCTCGGCGCGCTGCCGATGACCGCGGTGATCGTGCGCAGCGCGGCCAACGTGCAGGCGGGCGCGCGGACGAAGGCGTCCCGGGTCCTGCACGGTGTGTGGCTGCTGCTGTTCGCGGCGCTGCTGCCGGGCGTCCTCGCCTACATCCCGATCCCGGCCCTCGCGGGCATCCTGGTCTACTCCGGCGCCAAGCTGATCCCCGTCCGGGAGGTCGTCTCGCTGTGGCGCGAGCACCGCGGTGAGGCGCTGATCCTCATGGTCACGGCGGTGTCGATCGTCGCGGTCAGCATGTTCGAGGGCGTGCTCATCGGTCTCGCGCTGGCGGTCGCCAAGACCGCCTGGGAGGCCTCGCACCTCAAGCTGGAGGTCGTCGACAAGGGTGCCGGCCCCGTCCAGGCGTACCTCTCGGGCAACGCGACCTTCCTGCGGCTGCCGAAGATCCTGGACAGCCTGGAGTCGCTGCCCCAGGACCGCCCGGTGGAGCTGGACCTCTCCGGCCTGCACCACCTCGACCACGCCTGCCGCACGGCCCTGGAGAACTGGGCCGAACGCCACAGCGCGGTCGGGACGGAGCCGGTGAAGGTGACGGCCGCGTAGCCCCCCGCTGATCGCCGCGTAGTACCCCGACCGGTCCCCCGCCCGGTGCCTGGCCCCCTGCCAGGCACCGGGCATATCGTTGCAGGAGCGGACAGAACAGGCCTCTCACCGAGGGGGTCGTCATGCTCCAGGAGCTGCTCACCGTGGCCGTGGCCGCCGGTTCCGCCGGGGTGATCTACGTCGCCGCCGGGGCGCGGGTTGTCAAGCAGTACGAGCGCGGGGTGGTCTTCCGGCTCGGCCGGCTGCTGCACGACGTACGGGAGCCGGGGTTCACCATGGTGGTCCCGTTGGTGGACCGGATGCACAAGGTCAACCTGCAGATCGTCACGCTGCCGGTCCCCGCCCAGGAGGGCATCACCCGGGACAACGTGACGGTGCGCGTGGACGCGGTCGTCTACTTCCGGGTGGTCGACGCGGCGAGCGCGCTCGTGAAGGTCGAGGACTACAAGTTCGCGGTCTCCCAGATGGCGCAGACCTCGCTGCGGTCCATCATCGGCAAGAGCGAGCTGGACGACCTGCTGTCCAACCGCGAGAAGCTCAACGAGGGCCTGGAACTGATGATCGACAGCCCGGCCGTGGGCTGGGGCGTGCAGGTCGACCGCGTCGAGATCAAGGACGTGTCGCTGCCCGAGACCATGAAGCGCTCCATGGCCCGCCAGGCCGAGGCCGACCGGGAGCGCCGCGCCCGCATCATCAACGCCGACGCCGAACTGCAGGCGTCGAAGAAGCTCGCCGAGGCCGCGAAGGAAATGTCCGAGCAGCCCGCCGCGCTCCAGCTGCGGCTGCTCCAGACGGTCGTGGCGGTCGCCGCCGAGAAGAACTCCACGCTCGTGCTGCCCTTCCCGGTGGAACTGCTGCGTTTCCTGGAGAAGGCCCAGGAGCACCCGGCCGACCGAGGCCTCGACCGGTGACACGTGCTACGCGCGTGGTTCCCGTGACCCGGCGCAGGTGATAGACACAGCGGCGTCACATCCTGTCCGCCAGCAGGAAGGTTGCTGCTCCATGTCCGCAACGCGACGTCAGGTCCTCGCCCGCTCCGGCGCCTTGGGGGTGGGGATCGCCTTCACCGGTGCCCTCTCCGAGCTCTTCACCGGCACCGCCGCCGCACAGCACCTGGGCCACACGGGTTACGGCCCGCTCGTCCCCGACCCGAACGGTCTGCTCGATCTGCCGGAAGGTTTCCGCTACCAGGTCCTCTCCCGCGAGGGCGACCAGCTCCGCTCCGGCGAGGGCCAGGTCCCCTCCAACCATGACGGCATGTCGGCCTTCGCGGGCAGACACGGCCGCACCCACCTGGTCCGCAACCACGAGAACCGCGTCACGGGCAAGGTCCCGGTCCCGACGATCGACGGCCTCACCTACGACCCGATGGGCAAGGGCGGCTGTACGGCGCTGACCCTGGACGCCCGCAACAACGTCCTGTCGGAGCGCGTCGCCATCGCCGGCACGGCCGTCAACTGCGCGGGCGGGCCCACTCCTTGGGGCACCTGGCTGACCTGTGAGGAGACCGAGGACAAGGCCGGCACCAACGGCTACACCAAGGACCACGGCTTCATCTTCGAGGTGGACGGGGCGGACCCGCGCCGCTCGGGCGCGGTGCCCCTGACGGCGATGGGGCGCTTCCAGCACGAGGCGATCGCCGTCGACCCGAAGCGCGGCATCGTCTACGAGACGGAGGACGCGTTCCTCAAGCCGTTCGGCCTGTTCTACCGCTTCCTGCCCGACAAGCCGCTGGGCGGCCTCGGTTCGCTGCGCGCGGGCGGCCGGCTCCAGGCGATGCGCGTGCCCGGCGTACCCGACCTGTCCTCCATCCAGGAGACGGGTGCGTGCTTCGAGGGCATCGAGTGGGTCGACGTACCGGACCCGCTCGCCGCGCAGACGCCCGTCCGTCTCCAGGACTTCGGCCCGAAGGGCATCACGCACGCGCAGAAGCTGGAGGGCTGCTACTGGGGCGGGAGCTGTGTCTACTTCGTCTCCTCCTTCGCCCGCAGCGCGGACGGCTCGGCCGCCGACCACTACGGGCAGATCTGGCGGTACGACCCCGCCGCCCGCCACCTCACCCTGGTGATCGTGTTCGGCCCGGACACCGACGTGCAGCTGCCCAGCGAGTCCCCCGACAACATCTGCCTGGCCCCCAGCGGCGGCCTCATGGTCTGCGAGGACGGCAACGGGGCACAGCACGTGTTCGGGGTGACCCGGCGGGGCGAGGTCTACGCGATGGCCCGCAACGCGCAGAACATCGGCACGGCGGAGGAGCCCGAATGGGGTGAGTTCGCGGGGGTCACGTTCTCGCCGGACGGCCGGACCATGTTCGTCAACTGCTATACGCCGGGGACCACGTTCGCCGTGACGGGGCCCTGGCGGAGGTAGGGCGGCGGACGGCGGGGCGTTTCGGGCACCCCGGCTGGCGGCCCCTTCCCTCCGGGCGCACGATCGAGGGACGACCGGACCGGAAGGGGTGCGCCGTGGCCGAGAAGGGGTCCAAGAAGGCCAAGAAGGCCAAGAAGGAGAAGCAGAGCCTCAGCGAGCTGCTCCGCGTGCCGGACGGCGGCAAGCGGGTCGACCTCGGCTCCTACGACGCCCGGGCGACCCCCGGCGCCCCCGAGGACAAGAAGGCGGCTCTGGCGGAGATCGAACAGATGGGCGCACGCCTGGCGGACCTCCAGGAGCGCCTGTGGGCGGCGAGCACGGCGGGCGACCGGCGCCGCGTCCTGCTGATCCTCCAGGGCATGGACACCAGCGGCAAGGGCGGCACGGTCAAGCACGTCATCGGTCTGCTGAACCCGTCCGGCTGCCGCATCAAGGCGTTCAAGGCCCCGACCCCCGCGGAGCTGAAGCACCCGTTCCTCTGGCGCATCCGCCAGGCCCTCCCGGCCCCCGGCGAGATCGCCGTCTTCGACCGCTCGCACTACGAGGACGTCCTGATCGCCCGCGTCCGCGGCCTGGCCCCCCGCGCCGAACTGACCCGCCGCTACGCCCGCATCAACCGCTTCGAACAGTCCCTCGCCCAGAACGACGTGACCCTCATCAAGTGCTTCCTGCACCTCTCCTACGACGAGCAGCGCGCCCGCCTCCTCGAACGCCTCGACCGCCCGGACAAGCACTGGAAGTTCAACCCCGGCGACATCGACGAGCGCGAACTGTGGCCCGCCTACCAGGAGGCGTACGAGCTCGCCCTGCGCCGCTGCGCCACCCCGCGGGCGCCCTGGTACCTGATCCCCGCCGACCGCAAGTGGTACCGCAACTGGGCCGTCAGCCGCCTCCTCCTGGAGCACCTGGAGGCCCTGGACCCGCAGTACCCGAAGGCGGACTTCGACGTCGAGGCATGCCGGAAGCGGCTGCTGAAGGGCGCCTGATCGAGGGCTTTCACCGGGCATGACGTGCGGCGATCCGAGTTCCGCCCGATTCATCCCTTTATGTTCGTAGGGTGATCATTCGAGTACGACAAGTCGCCGCCGTCTGTGCCCTCGGCGCCGCGCTCACCGCCTGCGCCGCCACCCCCCCAGGCGCCCCGCGCCGCGGCTGACGTAGAGCTGGGTGTCG
>MWJO01000096.1 GCA_002027195.1 Streptomyces sp. GKU 895
GGCCGTTGACGTCGGCCAGGCCACGTCGTTGCAGAGCGTCCCGGCGCCGACTGCGGAGACGTTCTGCAGGACGGCGTGGTGTGCGGCGTGCTGTCGGAGGGCGTCGGCTGTTGCACCTGGAGCCGCGTCGGCTGCTGAACCTGGGGCCGCGTCGGGTGCTGAACCTGGGGCCGCGTCGGCCGTCGCACCTGGAGCCGCATCGGATGCCGCACCCGGGGCCGCGTCGCCACGCTGTCGGCCCGCGGACCCGGCTTCGCCTGGGTCAGTGCCGCCCCCGCCAGTACGATCGCCGCCCCCACCGGCGTCGACCAGCTCAGCGGCTCCCCGAGGATCGCGACGCCCGCTGCCGTGGCGATGACGGGGATGAAGTACGTGACCATCTGGGCGGTCGTGGGGCCGACTTCGGCGACAGGCCGTACTGGACGAGGAGGGCCAGCCCGGTGCCGAGCGACCCCAGCGCGGCGATCGCCAGCAGCGGCACGCCCGCGAAGCGCGTCGGGGCGGACGTGAACAGCGGCGTCACGACAGCCAGTTGCAGCGTCGCCAACAGCAACTGGGCCCCCGTCATGGAGAGAGGGGAGTGACCCGACCCGGCCAGTGTGCGGCGGAGGTAGATCCAGCCGATCGGGTAGCTCAGTGAGGCCAGCAGTGCCATCGCCGTGCCCCCGGCGTCCAGGCCGTGGAAGCCCTGCCAGGCGCCCAGCACCGTCAGCACCCCGAGGAACCCGATCCCGAGCCCGGCCACCCGGACCCGCGTGGGCCGGTCCTCGGAGAGGGCGACCACGGACAGGGCCATCCCCCACAGCGGCGAGGTCGCGTTGCAGATGCCCGCCAGCGTGGACGGAATGGTCAGCTCCGCGTAGGCGAAGAGCGAGAACGGCAGGGCGTTGAGGAGGAGGGCGGCCATCGCCAGATGCCCCCAGGTCCGGGCCCCGCGCGGCAACCGCTCCCGCTTCACCACCATCGCGGCCGCCAGCACGAGCGTCCCGAACAGCAGCCGTCCGAAGGCGACCTGGAAGGGGGCGTACCCCTCCGTACCCACCTTGATGAGCAGGAAGCTGAAACCCCAGATCAGGGACAGCGCGGCGAAACGCAGTCGCCAGTCGAGGGAAGGAGGGCGGGTGGGGGAGGTGGTGGTCATGGGGACCACGGATGACGCCCAAAATCTCGTAGCACAATCGAGATGTCCAACGTGATATCTCGTAGCATTGCTTACATGTTGAACCTGGAGCGCCTGCGCACCCTCGACGCCCTCGCCCGGCACGGCTCGGTGAGCGGCGCCGCCGAGGGGCTGCACATCACGACGTCCGCCGTCTCCCAGCAGATGTCCAAGCTGGAGCGGGAGGTCGGCCAGCAGCTCCTGGCCAAGAACGGCCGGGGGGTGCGGCTCACGGACGCCGGCCGGCTGCTCGCCGAGCACGCGGCCCGCATCCTGTCGCAGGTCGCCCTCGCCCAGTCCGACCTGGAGGCCCAACGCGGCCAGGTGGTGGGCGAGTTGCGCATCTCCGCGTTCCCCACCGCCGCGCGCGGGCTCTTCCCGGCCGCGCTCTCCGCACTGGTCGCCGCCCACCCGTCCCTGCGGGTCCGCTCGTGCGAGCTCGAGCCGGAACTCGGCATCAGGGGCGTGGTCCGCGGCGATCTCGACCTCGCGGTGGTCCTGGACTGGTACAACAAGCCGATGCCGCTCCCGGACGGCCTGGTCAAGGCCTCCGTCCTGGACGACCCGGCGGACGTGGCGCTGCCGGTCGGGCACCGGCTCGCCGACCGCGACGAGGTGGACCTCGCCGAGTTCGCGGGGGACGAATGGATCACCTGGGGGCAGGGCGAGTTCTGTCACGAATGGCTGATGTTCACCCTGCGCTCCAAGGGCATCGAGCCCATCGTCGGCCACCGCGCCGCCGAGACCCACACCCAACTCGGGCTCGTGGCGGCCGGATTGGGTGTCTGCATCGCGCCGCTGCTGGGACGGCACCCGATGCCCGAAGGCGTCGTCACCGTCCCGCTGAAGCAGCGGGTCCGGCGCCATGTGTACGTCGTCTGGCGCGCGGACGCGGACCGCCGCCCGTCGATCAGGGCGGCGGTCGAGGCACTGAGGGAAGCCGCGGCGAAACTGGGCTGAACTTCCCTGTCCGGGCTGAACTTCCCTATACCGAAGCCAGCTTGCGGAAGTCCCACGACACGATCTTGTCCGGCGTCAGCCGCACCCACGCGTGCCGTCCGTCGTGCGGCATCTCGTCGAGGCCGAAGTTCTTGCGCGCGAACAGCGTCTCGGGGACGTCGAGTTCGGCGTACAGATCCCCGACCCTGGGCGCCTCGCCCACGAACTCCACGGCACCCGTCAGCTCCACGCCGCGCAGCTCGTCGTACTCCTCGCCCGTGTCGATCACGATCGCGACCCGCGGATCGCGGCGCAGATCGGTCCACCGCTTGCTCTTGACCACCGAGTACAGCCACAACGAGGTGCCGTCCCAGGCGAACCAGAGCGTGCTCACATGCGGAGCGCCGCCCGTGGACACGGTGGCGACCCGGCAGGTGCGCTGGCTGGTCAGGAACTCGTCCAGCTCGCCCGGCGTCATCATGATCTTCCGGCCCCGACGCTGAGTGACGGTCATCCGCCCCCCTCTTTCCTGCTCGGTTTCTGACGATGCGTCAGAAAACAATGCGGTGTCTTCCCTCAACACGCAATGGTGGTTACGCTCGCCCGCCCACACCGTCGGCGACAAGGGGGCAGAACGTGCCGTCGCACGAGCAGTTGAGCGAACTCCTCGACCCGGCGACCACCGTGCTGCTCACGGTCGAGTGCCAGCAGGGCGTCGTCGGCCCGGACAGCGCGCTCCCCGAACTCGCCAAGGAGGCACGGTCGTCGGGTGCCCTCGCCAACGTGGCCCGGCTGGTCGCGGCCGCCCACGCCGGCGGCGTCCAGGTCGTCCACGCGATCGCCGAACGCCGCCCCGACGGCCGCGGTGCCAACCGCAACGCCCGCCTCTTCCGCGCCGCCGAACGCCTCCCCGTCCAGCAGCTGTCCGGCACCAGTGCGGTCCGGGTCGCGGCCCCGATCGAGGTCTCCGAGGAGGACTTCGTCGTCCGGCGGCTGCACGGACTGTCGCCGATCCAGGGCACGGACGTCGACCCGCTGCTGCGCAACCTGGGCTGCCGCACCCTCGTCGTCACCGGCGTCTCGGCCAACGTGGCGATCCCCAACGCGGTGTTCGACGCGGTCAACCGCGGCTACACCGCCGTCGTGCCCACGGACGCCATCGCCGGGGTGCCCTCCGACTACACCCCGGTGATGATCCGCAACACCCTCGCCCTGGTGGCCACCCTCACGACGACGGCCGACCTCGTGCCCTGCCTGAACCGGCGCCGACGCGGGTGACCCTCAGGCCAGGGTGATCGAGTCCCCGCTCACGGTGATCTTCTCCTCCGGCAGCGGCTGCGTGGCCGGCCCCTTCTTCACGCTGCCGTCGGCCACGGAGAACTCGCTCTTGTGGCACGGGCAGGTGATCACCCCGTCGGCGATCCCCGTCACCGCGCAGCCCTGATGCGTGCACTTGGACGAGAAGGCCTTGTACGTGCCCGCCGTCGGCTGGGTCACCACCACGCCCTCGTCCGCGAAGATCTTGCCGCCGCCCTCCGGGATGTCCGAGGTCTTCCCGAGCGCGGTGCCGGCCGCGGCGGTCGACCCCTCGTCGTCCGAGCTGCACGCGTTCAGCGTGATGGCGAGCCCTGCCGCCCCCACCGCCGCCACGACCGTACGGCGGCTCGGTGCCGAAGCGGGATGAAGCGATTCGCTGGCCATGCTGACGTCCCTTCCGCGGATACCTCGTGAACTGCCCTGAGGTACGGGCCCGGAGTGCGGGTTGTTCAGCGCAGCCCCAGTAACCTGGGGCGATGCTCAAGGAAGCCATCGCGACCCGCTACATCACGCCCCTGCGTGAGGGCGGCTCGCTGCCGGGACTCGTCGAGGCCGACGACCTCGGCACGTACGTCATGAAGTTCACCGGCGCCGGACAGGGCCGCAAGACGCTGGTCGCCGAGGTCGTCTGCGGTGAACTCGCCCGGCGGCTCGGGTTCCGGGTGCCGCGGCTCGTGACGCTCGACCTGGACCCGGTGCTCGGACTCGGCGAGCCCGAGCAGCAGGTGCAGGATCTGCTGCGGGCCAGCGGCGGCACCAACCTCGGGATGGACTTCCTCTCCGGCGCGCTCGGCTTCGACCCGCTCGCCTTCGAGGTGGACGCGGCCGAGGCCGGGCGGATCGTCTGGTTCGACGCGCTGATCAACAACGTCGACCGCTCCTGGCGCAACCCCAACCTGCTGATGTGGCACGGCGAGCTGTGGCTCATCGACCACGGCGCCACCATGATCTGGCACCACAACTGGCCCGGCGCCGAGGCCTCCGCGGCCCGCCCCTACGACGCCGCCGACCACGCCCTCGCCCGCTTCGCCCCCGACCTCGCGAGCGCCGCCGCCGACCTGGCCCCGCGCGTCACCGAGGACCTCCTCGCCGAGGTCACCGCCGAGATCCCGGAGGCCTGGCTGGCCGGCGAACCCGGCTTCGACACCCCGGACGACCTGCGCCGTGCCTACGCGCGGCCGCTGCTGGCCCGGGCCGCCGTCATCCACGACCGCATCCGGGGGATCAAATGAGCGAGCGCCACATCCACATGGCCGGCAGCGTGGTCGAGCGCCACATCATCAAGGGCGGCGAGGGCAACGACCGGGACGTCTTCGAGTACGTCCTGCTGCGCGTCGTCCCGCGCGTGGAGCGCGGCGAGTGCATCAACGCCGGGGTGCTCGTCTACTGCCGTGCGAAGGGGTACGTCGGTGCCCGCACGCACCTCGACGAGACCCGCCTGCGCGCCCTGGACCCGGCGGCCGACGTGGCCGGCATCAGGGCGGCGCTGAGCGCCGTCGAGCGGGTCTGCGGGGGCGGCGACGGCGCCGGGCAGGCGGGCTCCGACGACGCCGGGCGGCGTTTCCGCTGGCTGATCGCGCCCCGCTCCACCGTCGTCCAGCCGGGCCCCGTGCACACCGGGCTCACGCTGGATCCGGCGGGCGAGACCGAGCGGTTGCTGGACCTCCTGGTCAGGTAATGGATCACACCCGGGCCGCGTGGCGTTGACACCGGGTGCCAGGCCTTCTAGCGTCACGTCTGCCGAAGGTACTAAGCGGTCGCTCACCGACCGGGCCGCACATTCTTCAAGGGCGAGGAGAAGCAGCAATGTCCACCACTGAGCAGCGGGTAGCCATCGTCACCGGCGCCGCGCGCGGCATCGGGGCCGCCACCGCCGTACGACTGGCCGCCGAGGGCCGCGCGGTCGCCGTGATCGACCTCGACGAGGCCGCCTGCAAGGACACCGTCGAGAAGATCACCGCGGCGGGCGGCAAGGCGATCGCCGTCGGTGCCGACGTCTCCGACGAGGCGCAGGTCGAGGCCGCGGTCGCGCGGGTCGTCGAGGAGCTGGGCGCCCCGACCATCCTCGTCAACAACGCGGGCGTGCTCCGCGACAACCTGCTGTTCAAGATGAGCGCCTCGGACTGGGACACCGTCCTCAACGTGCACCTGCGCGGCTCCTTCCTGATGACGAAGTACGTCCAGAAGCACATGGTCGACGCCGGCTTCGGCCGCGTGGTCAACCTGTCCTCGTCCTCCGCGCTCGGCAACCGCGGCCAGGCCAACTACTCGGCCGCCAAGGCCGGTCTGCAGGGCTTCACCAAGACCCTCGCCATCGAGCTCGGCAAGTTCGGCATCACCGCCAACGCCGTCGCCCCCGGCTTCATCGCCACCGACATGACCGCGGCCACCGCGGCCCGCGTCGGCATGGGCTTCGAGGAGTTCAAGGCGGCCGCCGCCACCCAGATCCCGGTGGCCCGCGTCGGCGAGCCCGAGGACATCGCCAACGCCATCGCCTTCTTCACGAACGAGGCCGCCGGCTTCGTCTCCGGCCAGGTGCTGTACGTGGCCGGCGGACCGCTCGACTAGGGGAACAGGAACATGACTTCGGTGGAACTCCC
The DNA here is from genome assembly GCA_002027195.1 of Streptomyces sp. GKU 895. Taxonomy (GTDB): domain Bacteria; phylum Actinomycetota; class Actinomycetes; order Streptomycetales; family Streptomycetaceae; genus Streptomyces. The sequence continues at coordinate 6,016 of MWJO01000096.1, forward strand.
CGAACTCTCCGGCAAGGTCGCCCTCGTCACGGGCGCCAGCCGCGGCATCGGCTACGGCGTCGCCGAGGCGCTCGTCGCCCGCGGTGACCGGGTCGTCATCACCGGCCGCAACGAGGACGCCCTCAAGGAGGCCGTCGAGCAGCTCGGCGCCGACCGCGTCATCGGCGTCGCCGGCAAGGCCCACGACGAGACCCACCAGGCTGTCGCCGTCGAGCGCGCGATGGAGGCCTTCGGCCGCGTCGACTTCCTGGTCAACAACGCCGGTACGAACCCGGTGTTCGGCCCGATCGCCGACCTCGACCTGAACGTGGCCCGCAAGGTGTTCGAGACCAACGTGATCTCGGCGCTCGGCTTCGCGCAGAAGACCTGGCACGCCTGGCAGAAGGACAACGGCGGCGCGATCGTCAACATCGCCTCCGTCGCGGGCATCGCGCCCTCGCCCTTCATCGCCGCCTACGGCGTCAGCAAGGCCGCGATGATCAACCTGACCCAGCAGCTCGCCCACGAGTTCGCGCCCAAGGTGCGGGTCAACGCGATCGCCCCGGCCGTGGTGAAGACCAAGTTCGCCCAGGCCCTGTACGAGGGCCGGGAGGAGGAGGCCGCGGCCGCCTACCCGCTCGCCCGGCTCGGTGTGCCCTCCGACATCGGCGGCGCCGCGGAGTTCCTCACCTCCGAGCAGTCCGCCTGGATCACCGGCCAGACCCTCGTCGTCGACGGCGGCATCTTCCTCAACGCCGGCGTCGGCTGACCCACGACGTACGACCGGCACGGGCGCCGCTCGACAGAAACGGCGCCCGTGTCGACGTACAAACGGCCCATAGGGAGACGTACAACAACCGCACAGATTCCTGACAGCGTTGCCACCATCTCAGCGGTCGAGAACCAGCCGGATGACCCGGTTCGGCTCGCCCGAGGCTGCGGTATGGTCTGCCAACCCTTGGCATGGCAGATCGAGGAGCGTGCGCGTGTTCAACCGGAACCGAGGCCTTCGTCGGATGGCGGCCTTCGCGTCCATATCGTCGCTGGTGGCCGGGTGCGGTGTCCTGTCGTCGGACTCCTCCGACGACCAGGGGCCGATCGTCGTCGGGACCACCAGCGCCCCCAGCACCCTGGACCCCGCCGCCTCCTGGGACAGCTCCTGGGAGCTGTTCCGCAACATCTACCAGACCCTTCTCAGCTACCCCTCGGGCGCCACCACGCCCCAACCCGACGCCGCCGAGAGCTGTGGGTTCACCGACACCTCGAGCCGGATCTACCGCTGCAAGCTGCGCGCGGGACTGAAGTTCTCCAACGGCGACACGCTCGACGCCAAGGCCGTCAAGCACTCCATCGACCGGATCGGGAAGATCAACGTCAACGGCGGCCCCGCCGGTCTGCTCGGCAGCCTCGAACGCGTGCAGGCACTCGGCGAGCGCGAGGTCGTCTTCCACCTCAACAAGCCCGACGCGACCTTCCCGTTCGTCCTCGCCACCCCCGCCATGTCGATCGTCGACCCCGACGAGTACCCGGCCAACGCGCTGCGCAAGGGCGACAGCATCGTGGGCTCAGGGCCGTACACCCTCAAGTCGTACAGCGAGGACAAGGCCGAACTCGTCAAGTACGGCGACTACGAGGGGTACGCCGAGCGCAAGAACGACGCGGTGACCATCCGCTACTTCAAGGAATCCGCGCCCATGGTGCGGGGCCTGAAGGACGGCTCCCTCGACGTCGCCTTCCGCGGACTGGGCGCGGACGACATCGTCACCCTCGACAAGGAGCAGAACGACACCGACCTCCAGCTCTTCGACGGCTCCGGCACCGAGATCAGCTACCTGGTGTTCAACCCCAAGGACCCCTGGGCGGGCAAGCTCGCCGTCCGCAAGGCCGTCGCCCAGATCGTCGACCGCGGGGCGATCGCGCACAAGGTCTACAAGGACACCGTCGAGCCGCTGTACTCCATGGTCCCCAAGGGCCTCACCGGCCACACCACGGACTACTTCGACGACTACGGCAACCCGAGCGTCGCCAAGGCCAGGAAGATCCTCCAGAACGCCGGGATCACCCAGACCGTCCCGCTCACCCTCTGGTACACCACGGACCGCTACGGCTCCGCCACCAAGGCCGAGTTCGAGGAGCTCAAGGCCCAGCTGGAGGACTCAGGGCTCTTCCGGATCACCCTCGAGAGCCGTCCCTGGAAGACCTACGTCACCGGCTACCAGAACGGCGAGTACCCGGTCTTCGGGCGCGGCTGGTTCCCCGACTTCCCGGACGCCGACAACTTCATCTCCCCGTTCGTCGGCGACAAGAACGCCCTCGGCACGCCCTACCCCGAGCCCAAGATCACCGGCATCCTGCTGCCGCGCTCGCGTGGCCAGAGCGACCGCGCCAACGTGGTCAAGGACTTCGAGGAGGCCCAGCAGATCATCACCGACGACGCCCGGCTGCTGCCGCTGTGGCAGGGCCGGCAGTACGTCGCCGCGAACGACGACATCTCCGGCGGCGAGCAGGCCCTGGACCCGTCGACGATCATGATGATGGGCGAGCTGTACCGCAAGACGAGCTGGTGAGTGGGGGCTTTCGGGGTGTGCGGTCCGTTGTCAGTGGTCGCCTGTAGGTTCTGAGCACTGAAGTGACCGCACGACATAAGGACGTTGACGTGACCGACATCGCCATGCTGCCCGAGTCCTGGCGCGGGGTCCTGGGCGACGAGCTCCAGCAGCCCTATTTCAAGGAGCTGACCGAGTTCGTCGAGGAGGAGCGGGCGAAGGGTCCCGTCTTTCCGCCACGCGAGGAGGTCTTCGCCGCGCTCGACGCGACGCCGTACGACCAGGTGAAGGTCCTGATCCTCGGTCAGGACCCGTACCACGGCGAGGGCCAGGGCCACGGCCTGTGCTTCTCGGTGCGGCCCGGCGTGAAGACCCCGCCGTCCCTGCGGAACATCTACAAGGAGATGAAGGAGGAGCTGGGCACGCCGATCCCGGACAACGGCTATCTGCTGCCGTGGGCCCAGCAGGGTGTCCTGCTGCTCAACGCGGTGCTCACCGTCCGCTCCGGCGAGGCCAACTCGCACAAGGGCAAGGGCTGGGAGAAGTTCACCGACGCGGTCATCCGCGCGGTGGCCGACCGGCCCGACCCGGCGGTCTTCGTGCTGTGGGGCAACTACGCCCAGAAGAAGCTCCCGCTGATCGACGAGACCCGGCACGTGGTCGTGAAGGGCGCTCACCCCTCGCCCCTGTCGGCGAAGAAGTTCTTCGGCTCCCGCCCCTTCACCCAGATCAACGAGGCGGTGGCGCTCCAGGGCCACGAGCCGATCGACTGGACGATCCCCGACCTGGGCTGACCGCCCCGGGGCCGATCCACCGGGTCGGCCCCGCCTCGCCGTGATTGTCAGTGCGCCCGATTAGCGTCGGAGGGACAGGACGGTCCGACGGTGTGGAGGGCGCGGTGGCGGAGCGACAGGAGCAGGCGGCGCCGGATGCCGTGATGACGCGGATCGGGCAGGTCGTCATGCTGCATCACGCGGGGGACCGCGAGGAGGCCCGGCACCGCTTCCTGGACCTGTGGGCGGAGATCGGCGAGGACGGCGACCCGCTGCACCGCTGCACCCTCGCCCACTACATGGCCGACGCCCAGGACGATCCCTCGGACGAACTGGCCTGGGACCTGCGGGCGCTGACGGCCGCCGAGGAACTCAGCGACGACCGCCTCGCCGAGCACGAGAGCACGCTCGCGGTGCGCGCGCTGTACCCCTCGCTGCATCTCAATCTGGCCGCCGACTACGTGAAACTCGACCGCTCCGACGCCGCCCGCACCCACCTCCGCCGGGCGCGCGGGGCGGCCGACGCCCTCGCCGACGACAGCTACGGCGACGGGGTGACGCGATCAGCCGCCGGAGCTGCGGCTGGAGGCTCGGCGGGGAGCGGATGGGCGCCGCCCAGACAGCGCGTGAGCCGCCGAAGGCCAGCGGCCGTCGTCTGCTCGCAGATCCCGCCTCGGGCTGTCCGCGCAGCCGCCGTACCGAGGCCGCAGACATCCGGTTCTCGGTACCGCTGTCGCCACGTCGGGATTCGACGCGGCGCGTGGCTGCCGGTTCCGATGCGCCGGTGGGCGGTGCTCGTGGTGCGCGGGACTGCCGCGCGGCGCCTGCCCTGCGCGGGGACGGCGGCGCCGCCGGTGGTGGCGGGCGCCTCGGTTTCGCCTGCGGACGTCCGATGAGCCCAGGGCTCCCGCGTGCGCCTGCACGATCTGCGGCTCGCCCTGACCGTCCGGTCGGGGCGCCGGCACGAAGGCGCCGCCGGTGGCCGGGAGCGGCCGGTCGCTGGACGGTCACACAGCCGGAGAGGGCCGAGACAGCCACGGTGACCAGGAGCGTTGCGGTGGTCGTCGTTCGATGCATCTGCGTCACTCTGCTGCTTACCGCCGGGTTCGGGACAGCGGACAAGCGCAGGTTGCTCCGCACGGGTGATCTCCGGCCCCGTACGGAGGGCGCGGCACCGTCGGAGGTGACGTGCCGCGGGACGGTCGATGCGCGACATCACGCTTCCGGCATGCCGTCCGGCAACTCCCGCAGTCCCGCCCGTACTTCATCCAGGCTCGGCACCTGCGCCCCGCCGAAAGACCCGGCCACGCAGGAGAACATCAGGCTTTGGAAGACGCGGTGGTCCTGGCCCAGTGCTGCGCGGACCTCGCCGTCTGCACCGCACGACGTCCATCGCCCGCCAGGCCGTCATGACCGGGAACCGGGCGCTGATGGCCGTACGCGACATGGCGACGGCCACGCTGTCGCAGGTCGGCCCAGCCGTCCTCCTGCGAGGTTTCGACGGCATCGCCGGCTGGCGGCCACCGCAGTCGCCGTATGCTGCGGTCGTGTCAGGGACGGGCGAGCGAAAGAGGAGACACACCAGTGAAGGTCGGCTGCATCGGACTCGGTGACATCGCCCAGAAGGCCTACCTGCCGGTGCTGGGCGGCCTCCCCGGCGTCGAGCTTCACCTCCAGACCCGGACGCCCGCCACCCTCGCCCGGGTCGCCGACGGCCTGCGCCTCCCGGAGGCACAGCGGCACCAGGACCTCGACGCGCTGCTCGCCGCGGGACTCGACGCGGCCTTCGTGCACGCGCCGACCGTCGTGCACCCCGAGATCGTGACGCGGCTGCTGGAAGCGGGCGTACCGACATACGTCGACAAGCCGCTGGCGTACGAACTCGCCGACTCCGAGCGGCTGGTGGCGCTCGCCGAGGAACGCGGGGTGTCGCTGGCGGTCGGCTTCAACCGGCGGTTCGCGCCCGGGTACGCGCAGTGCGCCGACCACCCGCGCGAGCTGATCCTCATGCAGAAGAACCGCATCGGGCTGCCCGAGGAACCGCGCTCGATGATCCTCGACGACTTCATCCACGTCGTCGACACCCTGCGCTTCCTCGCCCCCGGCCCGGTCGACGACGTCACCGTGCGCGCCCGTGTCCAGGACGGACTGCTGCACCACGTCGTCCTCCAGCTCGCCGGGGACGGCTTCACCGCGCTCGGCGTGATGAACCGGCTCAGCGGTTCGGCCGAGGAGATCCTGGAGGTCTCCGGGCAGGACACCAAGCGGCAGGTCGTCAACCTCGCCGAGGTGATCGACCACAAGGGCCAGCCCACCGTGCGCCGGCGCGGCGACTGGGTGCCGGTGGCCCGGCAGCGCGGCATCGAGCAGGCGGTGCTCGCCTTCCTCGACGCCGTGCGCGCGGGCAAGGTGCTCAGCGCCCGGGACGCGCTGGCGACCCATGAGCTGTGCGAGCGGGTGGTACACGCGGTGCGGGAGCGGGCCGCCTGAGCCGTACGGCCCTCAGCCCCTGGACGACGCACCAGCCGGCCAGGATCAGCAGCGCAACGTGCGTCGCCAGTCGCCGTAGCGGACGTACGGGGTGACGCCGGTCGCCAGCGGGACGTCGTAGACCGCGGACGTGCTCGCGTCCGTGGGGAGCCACGAACCGACGCGCTGTCCCTCGGGGCCGTAGACCGCCGACACCCCGGTGAGCGTCGCGTGCACCATCGGGCGGCCCGTCTCCGCGGCGCGCAGGGCGGCGAGCGAGGCGTGCTGCTCGGGCGCCCAGCTGTCCTGGAACGACGACGTCGACGACTGCGCGATCAGCACCTCGGCGCCGGACTCGGCGAGATGGCGGCTCATGTCGGGGAACGCGGACTCGAAGCAGACCATCGGGCCGACCCTCAGCCCGTGCCCGACGTCCATGACCACCTGTTCGCTGCCGCGCCGCCGGTCCTCGCCCGCGGCCTTGCCGACCGAGGTCGCCCAGCCGAGCAGGGAGCGGGCCGGGATGTACTCGCCGAACGGCACCAGCCGCATCTTGTCGTAGCGGTCGCCGGTGAGCCCGTCCGGGCCGACCAGCACCGAACTCTTGTAGATGCCGGGCTTGTCGGAGCGGCGGGCGTCCACGTTGACGAGGATGTCGGCGCCGGTCTCCCGGGAGAGCGCGGCGAGCCGTCCGGCCAGGTCGGGCCGGTCCTTGAGGTCGAAGCCGACGCTGCTCTCGCCCCACACGATCAGGTCGACGTCCTGCCCGGCGAGTTCCCGGGTCAGCCGCTCCTCGCGGGCGAAGCGCTTGTCACCGCTGCCGAGACCGTCGATCACACCCGGCTGTACGACCGCGATCCGGACCCGCCCGTCGGTGTCGGGGCGCGGTGACCACATCCAGGCCGCGGAGGTGGCGGCGGCGGTGGCGAGGAGGGCGGCGAGGGCGGGGACGCGGGACCGGGGGAGGACCACCAGGACGGCGAACGCGACGTTCACGGCCACGATCAGGAAGCTGATCAGCCACACGCCGCCCACCGAGGCCAGCCGCAGCGCGGGCTCCACCTGCCACTGACTGGAGCCGAGCACGCCCCACGGCCCGCCGAGCCCCTGCCAGGACCGCACGAGTTCCACCAGCAGCCAGCCCGACGGCAGCACGAAGAACGCGCCGGCGATCCGCCGGCCGGCGCCGGTCAGGAAGTGCCTGACCAGCCAACCCCAGGGCGCCCACAGTCCGCCGAGCAGGGCCGCGATGACGAGTGTGAAGACATGGAGGCTCGGCAGCAGCCAGTGGTGCATCGCCAGCATGAAGCCGAAGCCGCCCGCCCAGCCGTCGTACGCCGCCCGTTTCCCGGTCGGCGCGGAGCGGGCCAGCAGCATCCAGGGGACCAGGCCGGCGTAGGCGAGCCACCACAGCGACGGGGCCGGGAACGCGAGCACGGGCAGCGCGCCGGCCAGGGCCGCGACCGCGGATCTCCGCCACGGGGTGGTGAGCCAGTGGCCGGGCATCTTCATGCGGCGCCTCCCTACCCCGTGCGTCCCTCCAGTGTGCTCGGTTCCGACGCCCCGGGGACAGAGGGCATCGGCTCAGTTGATCACGGGCGCGGGCCGGGGACCGGGAAGACGCCGCCACTTCTCCTGCACGACCACCTCACGCAGCCGCCAGCCGTCGTACGTGCGCAGCAGCCCGAAGGCGTACCGCCCGCCGCACACGAAGTCGGGCGCGGAAGAGCCCTCGGCGCCGTCGCCGTCCTGCACGAAGCGCATCGGGTTGACGTAGTCCGCCTGGACGCGGGCCGTGTCGCCGGTGTCGTGGTCCAGCGGGCCGAAGGTGACGCGCCGGTTGACGATCAGATGCTGCCGCATGGAGAAGAGGCTCAGACTCTCCGCGAGCCAGGCCGCGACCTGCTCCGCGTCCCCTTCTACCCCGCCCGCGGACCGGTAGTCCGCGCGGCCGTCCGGCGCGAACAGGCGCCGGTAGGCCGCCCAGTCCCCCGTCGTCCACGGCCACGGCGTAGTCGGTGATCAGTTCGTCGACGGCCAGTCGGTCCATCACGGTGGCGAGCTCCACACGCTGCGTCATGGGCCGAGTGTTGGGCATGGGGCGGGCCGGGCCAAGGGGTGTGCGCGGACAATCGGACGGCGGGGGCGGCGGGTTGGGGGCGCGGCACTCATCGCGGGCGTCGGTGGAGTGGCCGGTCGGGTCGGTCCTCATCGCGGAGCCGGGTCTTCGAGGCGTCCGTGCGCCAGGCGCTCGACGCCGCCCAGAATCGGTGCTCCGCCGCGTGGGCCGCCAGTCGGGCGTCGCGGGCCCGGGCCTCGGGGCCGTCCGGCAGATGGAACTCCTCGCCTGCGCTCGCGGAACGGGCCTGCATCCCGGTCGCGTCCGCCAGCCGCCGTCGTACGTACCGGTCGAGCGCTTCGGGTACGTCGTCCGAGGCCACGTCGGTGAGGCAGTCGCCGAGCACGGCCGCGTCGAGGATCGCCTGCGCGGCCCCCTGCGCCTGGAACGGCACCATCGCATGCGCGCTGTCGCCGAGCAGGGTCACCCGGCCGATGCTCCAACGGGAGAGCGGGGTGCGGGTGTAGATGCCCCAGCGGTACATCTGCCCCGCGCGGGTGAGGACTTGGATCACGCGGTCGTCCCACCCCTCGAACGCCCGCAGCGGTTCCCCCGGTTCGGCCCGCTCGGTCCAGGACTCGTGTGCGGTCCGGGTCCCGAACACGGCCACGACGTTGAGGAGTTCACCCCGGCGCAGCCGGTAGTGGACGAAGTGCCGACCGGGACCGAGCCATATCCCGGTGTCCGGCAGCTCCAGATCCGCGACCGCGCCGGCCGGAAGCAGCGCCCGGTAGGCGGCCGTTCGCGAGAACACCGCCTCGTCCGCGCCGAAGAGCCACTGGCGGGCGGCGGACCGGATGCCGTCGGCGGCCACCACCAGGTCGGCGCTGAGGCGTTCACCGTGCGCGGTCGTCACGGTGGCCGATGTGTCGTCCTGGTCGATGCCGACGACCTCGGTGCCCAGCCGTACCGATTCCGGCGGCACCGCGGCGGCCAACGCCTGCTGGAGGTCGGCCCGGTGGACCTGCAGATACGGCGCGCCGAACTCGTCGTCGACCTCACGCCCCAGCGTGTAACGGCAGATCTCCGTCCCGTCGGACCAGGTGCGGAAGCTGAGATGGCCGGGCGGCCCCGACAGCGCGGCGACCGCGTCGAGCCGCCCCAGCCGTCGCAGCACCCGCGTGGCGTTCGGGGCGAGTTGGATACCGGCACCTGCCTCGCTGTACCGCGGGGTCTGCTCGACCAGGGTCACCTCGACCCCGGCCCGGCGCAGTGCCAGTGTCGCGGCCAGCCCTCCGATGCCCGCGCCCATGACGATCGCTCGCATGGCACGACGGTAGCGAAGACGGCTCCGGTGGGGTGCGAGGCATTTCGGGCATCCCCGGGCGGGGCGGGGGAGGCGGACCTCGGGGCTGAAGACGTCTCCATCATGACAGGTCAGCGCCGGTTTTCGTAGGACGAGCGGCACTGCTCGGGAGCCTTGTCGGAGCCCTGCCCCGGATCTGAGAATCGCCGTCATGAACCACTCGGAGAAGGTCGATCAGGATGCGGTGCTCAGGGCGCGGACGATGCTGCTGGAGTCGGGCAGGCCGAGCCTCGCGCGGCAGGTCGAGGCGTACCGGGTGCTGGCGGCGGTGAGCCCGCTGACCTATGTGCCGAAACTGGCCGACGCGCTGGTGTCGTACGGATACGAGCCGGACGTCCGTGATCTGCCGGAGGCACGGCTGGTCCGGCACGCCGAGGCGGCCGCCGTGGCGCGGCGCGTCGACGAAGGGGACCCGCGGCGGACCGAGTTGCTGGTCCGGGCACTGGACGCCTGTCAGCACGGGCTCTACACCCTCGGGCGCCGGGCGGAGGGGTACGCCGTCTGCGAGGAGATGGCCGCGGCCGGGCGCTGGGGGTTCGAGCACGGGCAGGTGAAGAGTCCCGGGTACGGGCACGGACGGCTGGCGGTGGTCCTGGCCGAGGAGGGACGGTACGGGGAGGCGGCGGAGGTCTGCGGGAAGTCGGTCGAGGCGGAACGCCCGTTGACCCCTGGAGGCCACTCGTTCTGGTCGGTGGTGGAGTGGGTGGCCGCACTGGAGGCCGCGGGACGGCGGGAGACTGCTCTGGACGCCTTTGCCGAGCTGGTGGACGTGACCCGGGCGAAAGTCGCGGCGGACAGCTCCGCGTTGGCGATCCAGGTGTGGCAACTGGTCCATCTGGCCCGCATGTTGACGACTGCCGGTCGTCAGGAGGAAGCGGCGGTGGTCCGGCAGGAGGCCCTCGGTCTTCTCGCCGAGCTGGATCTCACCGGGGAGCGAAAGAGCTGGAGCAACATCCTGTCGTGGTGGGTCACTCTGTTCGCCCTGTCGGGCCGGCCGGCGGAGCCCGTCCCGACCGCGCAGGCACCGGGGCCCGGATTCGGCGTGCCCTGCCTGGACTGGTCGCCGGATGTCAGGGAGGCCTACTTCGAGGGTCTGGGACCGCTGGAGGAACATGTGGCCGCGCTGCGCGAGGACCCGTCCACCCCGTTGCCCGACCTGATCGTCCAGCACCGCAGACTGGTCGTCCGCACCGCCGTGTACCGGGAGCGCCGTCACCACCGCATCCTCAAGCCACTGCGCCCCCTCTTCGACGATCGGGTGGCGCTCGCCCGTCGTCTCGCCCGGCCCGGGGTGCTGGGCGAGGCGTTGACGGACCGGGCCATGTTCCTCGTCGCGGCCAAACAGTACGGCGAGGCGTACGACGACTTCCGCGAAGCCGGTGAGCTGCTCGGCCGCTGAGGCGTGACCGTCAACGGTCCGCGCGCCGCCCGACCGTTGATCCCCGGGCGGTCACACGATCACTGATCCGCGGGCGGTCACCCGGCTGCGCGCAGCCGCTCGAACGCCGTCGGTGTCGGCCGGCCGGGCAGGAAGTCCCTGATGTGCAGGGCGCATTCAAGCGGCGTGGCCCGGCTCGTGTCGCACTCGATGTCGTAGACGCCATGGGAGTGCACCTGCTCCAGCTGACGTGCCGCGAGCCCGGCCGGCCGGTCGCCGCGCTCGCGCTCGCGGCGCTCCAGCTCCTCCGGTGGGCAGTGCACACCGACGAGCACCACGTCCTGCGGGACGAACAGGGACAGGCAGTCGCGGAGCCGCCACTCGGCGCTCAGCACATGGTCGACGACGACGTTGTTCCCGGCGGCGGCCATCCCTGCGACCGCGCGGTGGAAGCCCTGCCAGGTGCGGTGCAGCACGGTGCCCAGTTCCTCAGGTGGCACCGGCGCGCTCGACCGCATCGCGTGGAACGCGTCGACGGGCAGGTGGAAGTACGGCTCGTCGAGCACCCGCAGGAGTTCGGCCGCGATGCTCGACTTGCCCGAACTGGAGGTGCCGTTCAGGAAGATCACGAGGCCCTGGCGTGGGGGGACGCTGTCGAGGTGCTCCATGGGGTGGATCTTAGAGAGGCGCGGCGGTGGGCGATGATGGCGGGATGAATCATGCCGCCCTCTTCTGCCACCAGTTCTGGGGCGAAGGCACGTACGAGCTGGCCATCGAGGTCGGGTCGGCGGACGACGACCGTCTGCAGGCCGTCCTGGACGCGGTGTGGGGTGCGGCGGGGGCGCGGGGCTGTTACGGGCACAAGGACCGGGAGCCGGAGGAACAGGAGACGGTGCCGCGCACGGTCGCCTCACTGGAGGAGTTCGGCCGACTCCTCGGCCGGGCCCGGCTGCCTTCGGGGGAGCCGGTCGTGTGCGAGGTCTCGGCGGTGCGGGGCGGTGACGACGACGGCGGCGACTGGCTGGCGTTCGGAGTGCCGCTGTCGGCCCTGGGGCAGGCCGGTGTGGAGTTCGAGGACGGTCCGTACTTCCGGTCCGCCGCGGCTGACGGGTGGCTGGCCGGCATCGGTCAGGACGCGTTCCGCGAGGCGCCTTTCAGCCTCGGCCTGGTGGGGTGGAGCGTCTCCGGCCTGACGGACGCCGAGACACTGGGCGGTGTGCTGCCCGAGAGTCGGGGCATGGTGTATCTGCTGCCCAGCGGCGGGAATCTGCGCTGTGGAGCCGTCAACGACTGACCGGGCGGCCCGGGTCAGGCCGCCTCGATGACATTGCCGCGGATCGCGGCCGCCCACTCGACCACCAGCAGCTCGTACTCCTCGCGCTCCTGGGTCGACAGCGAACCGCCCGCCCGCAGCCACAGCGCACGGATCTGCTCGTTGACTTCGGCAGCAGACCGCACGGAACCAGAGGCCATGGAATCGGGGGACATGCGGACAAGCCTAGGGGCAAGCACTGACACTGCGCTACCGAACGGCTACGCACAACGTATGTGATTGGTCACGGAGTTCACTGGGCGAACATGTTGAATTCCGTTTGGTCAGAGCAGGGCCCGGATGGCGTCGCGCTGGTCCGGCAGGCCGGCCTTCCTGAGCCAGAGGAACTTGTTGCCGATGTCCCCCCAGCATTTGTCATTGGCGGTGACGGCTTTCAGAAGCTCTCGTTGCGCGGCCGACAGCGGCAGGCCGGGGGTGTAGCCGGTGGGGAAGGCTTTGACGAGCAGCGGACCCCAGTCGCGGTCGACGGTGTAGTCGCTGGCGAGTGGTATCAGGGCCATGGCTGCCGGAGCCAGGTCCTCGAAAGCGTCGACGCGGTCGAGGACGGCCTTCAGGAGGGTGAAGCGGGGCCAGCCGTCGAAGTGAGGGAGTCGGTCGGGGAACCAGTGGTCTGCCTCGACCGGATTTCGCAGGGCTTCGAGCAGGACGGCGGTGGCGCGTGGGACATGCGCGCACCCGGTGGCCAGAGCGGCGCAGGTGCGCACGGCGGGATCTGGATCGTCGAGGAGGCCGGTGGTGTCCTGGCCCCAGGCGCCCAGGGCCAGGACCGCGGAGGCGCGTTCCCGGCGGCTGCCGTCCGCCGCGAGAACGCTGCGCAGGCGGTGGGTGGCGTGCGGCACGAGCTCGCTGAGGTCGGGTGCCTTCAGAAGCAGGGTGACCGCTCCGAGGGCTGCCTCCCGGGTGTCCGGATGAGGATCGTCGAGGAACGGTGCGACTGCGTCGTAGAGCTCGCGCCGGATGCTCCGGCACGCCTGGATCGCTTCGCGCTCGTCGTCGTCCTCGCCGTCGTCCTCAGCCGCGTACTCGTCCTCGCTTCCGGGGTCCTCGCCGTAGGAGGCCGAGTCGGCGATGTTGCCGAGCCAGTCGAGCAGTGCGGCCCGCAGGGGCCGGGTCCGGTCGTCCCAGGGGAAGAAGCTCTCGTGCTCGGCCGACGTCCGGGGGTCGGTCAGGATCGCCGCGACGAACAGTGCGGCCGGCGCAGTGGAGGTGTACAGGGATCCCTGATGCAGTACGGACATGTCGAGCATGCCCAGTGCCTCGGCCTGTGCCTCGGGATCCTCGTTCAGTAGCTGGCACAGGTACGGCGGGGTGTCCTCGGCGCTCCCGTACGCGTGCTGCAGAGCGCCCCATTCGGTTGCCATGAGCAGCTCTCCGGCCGGCGAAGGCAGTCCGGACCAGAGGGGGGCGCCGCGTTCCTCGTCTCGATTCGTCACGTGCACACCCTGCCGGACGGCACTGACAATCGGTCGCACCGAGGTCTCCGCAGCCAGTGACGACCGCGATCCGTCCCCGTCGTGCCGCGGCTCGTCAGCCCGCCGACTCCGCCGCGTGCGGACTGAGCGCGCCGACCGACACCAGCACGATGACCAGGATGCCGAGCGCGATGCGGTACCAGACGAACGGCATGAAGCTCTTGGTTGAAATAAACTTCATAAACCACGCAATTACGGCGTATCCGACCGCGAAGGCGACGATCGTCGCGAAGATCGTCGGTCCCCACTCCACATGGCCGCCCTCCAGCGCGTCCTTGGTCTCGAACAGGCCGGAGGCCAGCACGGCGGGGATGGCGAGGAGGAAGGAGTAGCGGGCCGCGGCCTCGCGGCGGTAGCCCATGAAGAGGCCGCCGCTGATGGTGGCGCCGGAGCGGGAGACGCCCGGGATGAGGGCGCAGGCCTGGCAGAGGCCGAAGATCAGGCCGTCCCGGACGCCCAGGTCCTCCAGGGACTTGCGCTGCGTGGGCGCCCGGTGCTTGCCGCCGCTCTCGTCGCGCGCGGCCATGCGGTCGGCGATGCCGATGACGATGCCGACCACGATCAGCATGGTCGCGGTGATGCGCAGATCGCGGAACGGGCCCTCGATCTGGTCCTTGAGCGTGACGCCGAGCACACCGATCGGGATCGAGCCGACGATCACCAGCCAGCCCATCTGTGCGTCGTGATCGCTGCGCATCGCCTTGTTCGTCAGCGACCTGAACCAGGCCGAGATGATCCGCCCGATGTCCTTGCGGAAGTAGATCAGCACGGCCGCCTCGGTGCCGATCTGGGTGATCGCCGTGAAGGCCGCCCCCGGGTCCTTCCAGTCGAAGAAGGCCGCCGTGAGCCGCAGATGCGCGCTGGAGGAGACCGGAAGGAACTCTGTGAGCCCCTGGACGAGTCCGAGGATGAGCGATTCAAACCAAGACATGAAGGTACGGAGTCCAAGCGCTGATCGTGGGAGGAGCGACGGGCACACCGAGCCGCCGGGCCACGGTGATCACAGGTGCGGAGGGCAGCCTAGCGTCCGGCGGTGACAGGCCCGCCACGGGGGCTTCGGGGGCAGGTGGTGACCAGGGTGTGAGAAGTGCCCGTGGGCCGGGGTACGACCTGTTGACCGGTCATAGTCCGGCCGCTTAGGTTGCTGCGGAGAGAAAGCGCTTGCTGGTCGGGTGGCAGGCGTCGGCGCCGTCCGCCGTTCGTAAGAGGAGTGCTGATCACGCCCATGTCCCCCCTCACTCCCCTCGACGGGCGCCGTATCCGGGTGGCCGTCATCGGTACCGGTGCCATCGCGCGCGACTCCCATCTGCCCGCGCTGGCCAGGCTCGCCGAGGAGGGCGAGACCGAGGTGGTCGCCGCCGTCGACATCGATGCCATGTCCGTCGAGAGCTTCTGCGCCGCGGGCGGCATTCCGCACGCCTACACCGACCTCGACCGCATGCTGCGCGAACAGCGGCCCGACCTGGTCACCATCTGCACCCCGCCCACCCTGCACCGCGAGCAGAGCATCGCCGCGCTGCGCGCCGGGGCCTGGGTCTGGTGCGAGAAGCCGCCGGTGCCGACGCTGGCCGACTACGCCGCGGTGGAGGCGGAGGAGGGCGTGGAGAGCGGTCCGTACGCCTCCATCGTCTTCCAGCACCGCTTCGGTTCGGGCACCCGCCATGTGAGCCGGTTGCTCGCCGAGGGCGCCCTCGGCCGGCCGCTCGTCGTCCACTGCCAGACCACCTGGTACCGCGACACCGCTTACTACTCCGTGCCCTGGCGCGGCCGCTGGGCGACCGAGGGCGGCGGCCCGGCCATGGGCCACGGCATCCACCAGATGGACCTCATGCTGGACCTGCTGGGCCCCTGGAGCGAGGTGCGCGCCATGGCCGCGCGGCTGGTGCACGACGTGGAGACCGAGGACGTCTCCACCGCCCTGGTCCGCTTCGAGAACGGCGCCATGGCCACGATCGTGAACAGCGTCCTGAGCCCCGACGAGGTCAGCCGCATCCGCATCGACTGCGAGCGCGCGACCGTCGAACTCACCCATCTGTACGGCCACTCCAACGCGAACTGGCACATCACCCCCGCCAGGGGTGTGCCGCGCGAGGAGGCCGGCGCCTGGCTGGACTTCGGCCCGGACGTGCCCAGTTCGCACCGGGAGCAGCTGCGCGAACTCGTCGCGAGCATGCGGGCCGGCGAACGCCCGCGCAGCAGCGGCGCCGACGGGCGCACCAGCCTCGAACTGGTCGCCGCCCTCTACAAGTCGGCGTTCACGGACGTCACGGTGAAGGCCGGCGAGATCGGTCCCGGCGACCCGTTCTACACGGCCATGCACGGCGACGCCCCCGGCTGGGCCCCGGCGGCCACCGCCCCCGTCGCCGGCGAGGGGGTGCCCGCATGAGCGCGCTGCGCATCGTCCACGCGCACGGCGACCGCATCACCGTCACCGACCCCGCCACCGGCGTCGAGCTGCTCGCGTACGTCTACCGCCCGGAGGCGGCCTGGGAGGCCCCCAAGCCGTACATCCACCCGCTGCGGACCCTGGCCGGGGACGTCGTCACCGACTACCGCCCGAACGACCACCGCTGGCACAAGGGCCTGTCCCTGACCGCGTCCCATGTCTCGGGCGCCAACCTGTGGGGCGGCAACTCCTATGTGCACGGCGAGGGGTACCTCGAACTCCCCGAGCGGGTCGGCTCGATGGCCCACGTCGCCTTCGACGAGGTCGCCGCGCACGACGACCGGGTCGTCATCGCCGAGCGACTCACCTGGCACCCGTACAGCGGCGAGCTGTGGGCCGACGAGCGGCGCCGGATCGAGATCCATGACGTGGACCCCGAGTCCGGCTCCTGGGCGCTGACCTGGACGAGCGCCATCACCAACCGGCGCGAGGAGCCGCTGGTCTTCGGCAGCCCGACCACCGCCGGACGTGAACTCGCCGGATACACCGGCCTGTTCTGGCGCGGCCCGCGCGCCTTCCGCGACGGCCGGATCACCGCCCCCGACGCCGAGGGCCCCGGTCTGCTCGGCGCCCAGGCCCCCTGGCTGGCCTTCTCCGGCGAGCACGACGGCACCGACGGCCACGCCACCCTCGTCTTCGAGCACGCCCCCGAGAACGACCACCTCGGCACCCAGGGCACCCACCCCGCCCACTGGTTCGTCCGCAACGACCCGTTCGCCGGCGTGGCCCCCTCCTGGGCCTTCTACGACGAACTCGAACTCGCCCCCGGCGCCACCCTCACCCGCCGCTACCGCGTCGTCGTCGCCGACGGCGCCTGGGAGCGCGAGGAGATCACCAAGTACCTGCAGACCCACCCCTGGTGACCGGCGTGACCTCCTACGAAGGGCTCCCCGGCGGGGTCGCCGTGTCGCACCTGTGCGTCTACGACTGGCCCGCCGCCGACGGCCGGCACGGCGGAACGCCCCATCTGCACCTGGCCTGTTCGGAGGCGTACGTCGTCACCGGCGGCCGGGGCGCCGTGCAGACGCTCACGACGTCCGGGTACGAGGTCACGCCCCCTCGTGCCCGGCACGGTCGCCCGGTTCACGCCGGGCACCATCCACCGGCTGGTCAACGAGGGCGAGCTGCGGATCACCGTCCTCATGCAGAACAGCGGACTGCCGGAGGCCGGGGACGCGGTGCTGACGCTGCCCCCGGAGTACCTGACCGACCCCGAGACGTACGCCGCCGCGACCACGATCCCGGCGGACGCGCCCGAGGCGGAGCGGGAGCGGATCGCCCGGGCCCGGCGCGACCTCGCCCTGGAGGGGTACCGGCTGCTGCGCGAGGCGGACGGCCCCGAGACACTGGCCGCATTCCACCGGGCCGCGGCCGACCTCGTACGGCCTCGGCTCGCCGCATGGCGGGAGCGCTGGCGTGCCGGTGCCGCGGCCGCCGCGGCGGCGACGGAGGAGCAGCTCGACCGTCTGGAAAGGGGCGACGTCTCGCATCTCGCGGACGCCGTCGTGCGGTCCGAACAGCCCTCCGAGCGCGGGAAGTTCGGGATGTGCGGGCGGCTGGACGTCTACCGGGGCGGCTGAGAATCGCGGTCCGTCGCGACATCGGCGGTGCCCACGTCTAGCCTGGAGACATGGCGACGGTGCAGGTGGGCGGCGTGGAGATCGCCTATGACCGCGTCGGCCAGGGACCTTTGCTGGTCCTCGCGCACGGCGCCGGGGACGCCGCGCGGATATGGCGGCCGCAGCTGACCGGACTGGCCGACGAGTTCACGGTCGTGGCATGGGACGAGCCGGGCGCCGGACGCTCCTCCGACCTGCCGCCCGGCTTCACCCTCGCGGACTACGCCCTCTGCCTCGCCGCGGTGATCGAGGACGTGGGACTCGGCCCGGCCCACGTCGGCGGACTCTCCTGGGGCGGAACGGTCGTGCTGGAGCTGTACCGGCACCGTCCGGACCTGGTGAGGACCCTGCTGCTGGCCGACACCTACGCCGGCTGGAAGGGCTCACTGCCGCCCGAGGAGGTGGCCCGGCGGGTCGAAGGGGCACGACGGATGCTCGACGTGCCTCCCGAGGAGTTCGACCCGACGCTGCCCGGACTCTTCGCGGGGAGGCCGCCCGTCGAGTACGTGCCGCTGCTCGACTCGCTGGCACAGGACGTGCGCCGGGCGACGTTGGGGGCGCAGCTGCTGCTGATGGCCGAGACGGACCAACGGGACCTGCTGCCCCGGATCGAGGTGCCGACCCTGCTGCTGTGGGGCGAGCTCGACGAGCGGTCGCCCCTGGAAGTCGCCCACGCGTTCGAGGCAGCGATCCCGGACACCGAACTCGTGGTCCTGCCCGGTGCCGGGCACGTCAGCAACCTCCAGGCGCCGGAGCACTTCAACCAGGCCGTCCGCGCGTTCTGCCGCGCGCACGGCTGACCGGCCGCGTCCTCACGCCGCCGTCGGCCCCGCCACGGTCCAGCCCGGGACCTGCGGATGGGCGCTCAGGTCCTCGTGGCGCACGGCCTCGCCGCAGGTCCGGCAGGTGACGACCGGGAGCAGTTCGTTGCCGCAGGAGTGCTCGATGACCATGGGCCGGTTGTCGTCCCCGCGCAGATGCCGGTCGCCCCAGGCCATGAGGGTCACCAGGACCGGCTCCAGCTCCAGGCCCGCCTGGGTGGGCCGGTACTCGAAGCGCTGCGGCCGCTCGCTGTAGGCGCGCTTCGTCAGGATCCCGGCGTCGACGAGCCGGCGCAGGCGGGTGGCGAGGACGTCGCGCGGGGCGCCGATGTTGCGCACCAGCTGGTCGAAGCGGCCGTTGCCGAGGCACACCTCGCGCAGGACGAGCAGGGAGTACTTCTCGCCGACGAGCGCCAGGGCGTCGGCGATGGAACAGGGGCGCGGGTCTTTGGTGGCGGCCATGAGCCGATTCTAGGGGAGGGTTTGATTTTCCAACTCACAGAGCTATGGTGAGTTCGGATTTCCTACTGACCAGTAGCTGTCTGGTGACCGCGGAGGCCGCACCATGCGTGACGCAGTGATCGTCGAAGCCGTACGCACCCCCATAGGCAAGGGCAAGCCGAACGGCTCCCTCGCCCACGTCCATCCCGTCGAGCTCCTCGCCCACACCCTGCGCACCCTCGTCGAGCGCTCCGGCGTCGACCCGGCCCTGATCGACGACGTCATCGGCGGCACCGTCGACCAGGTCGGCGAGCAGGCCATGAACACCACCCGCTACGCCGTCCTGTCGGCGGGCTTCCCGGAGACGGTCCCGGCGACCACCGTGGACCGCCAGTGCGGCTCCTCCCAGCAGGCCGTGCACTTCGCCGCGCAGGGCGTGATGTCGGGCGCGTACGACCTCGTCGTGGCCTGTGGCGTGGAGTCGATGAGCCGCGTGCCGATGTGGTCCAACGTGCCGCCCGGCAAGGACCCCTTCGGCCCCGGCGTCGCCGAGCGCTACAAGGAGGGCCTCGTCCCGCAGGGCATCAGCGCCGAGCTCATCGCGGCCAAGTGGTCGATCACCCGCGAGCAGATGGACGCCTTCGCGGTGTCCTCGCACCACAAGGCGGCCGAGGCGTGGACCGCGGGCCTCTTCGACGCGGAGGTGGCTCCGCTGGACGGGGTGGCGCGGGACGAGTGCGTACGGCCGTCCAGCACGGTCGATGTCCTCGGCGGGCTCAAGCCGGCGTACTACGACCCCGGGTTCGCCGAGCGGTTCCCGCAGATCGAGTGGAACGTCACGGCGGGGAACGCGAGCCCGATCAACGACGGGGCGTCGGCTGTGCTGATCACGTCGAGTGAGACGGCTGCTCGTCTCGGGTTGCGGCCGTTGGCGCGGCTGCACAGTTTCGCGGTGACGGGGTCCGATCCGCTGCTGATGCTGACCGGTGTCATCCCGGCCACGGAGAAGGTGTTGCGGCGGGCCTCACTGTCGCTGGACGACATCGATCTGTTCGAGGTCAACGAGGCTTTCTCCAGCGTGGTGTTGGCCTGGCAGCAGGAGACCGGGGCGGATCTGGGCAAGGTCAATGTGCACGGGGGCGCCATCGCGATCGGGCATCCGCTGGGGGCGAGCGGTACGCGGCTGACGACGACGTTGGTGCATGCCATGCGGGAGCGGGGCGCGCGATATGCGTTGCAGACCATGTGTGAGGCGGGGGGACTCGCCAACGCCATGGTGCTTGAGCTCGTGTGAGCGGCTGCGGGGCTGTGGGGCTGGTCGCGCCCACGCGGCGGAGCCGCACATCGACACAGCCCCGCGCCCCTAAGGGCGTTGTCCTTACCGGCCCCGCAAGTGATGCCGCTTGCGCCAGGCCACCACCGCGCCCGCCAGCGCTGGTACGGCGATCGCCGCCATCGCGATCAAGAACGCCGGGGACGTCGGTGTCGACGCGCGTGACCCCGCCACCACGTACGCCGCCGTGTTCGGGATCGAACCCAGTGCCGTCGCCAGGAGGAACGGGACGTAGCCCATGCGGGAGACCGCGGCGCAGTAGTTCGCGGCGGCGAAGGGGACGCCCGGGAAGAGGCGGATCGCCAGCATGGAGCGGAAGCCGTGGCGGCTGAGCTGGCTGTCGGCGCCCTGGAGCAGGCGGCCGCGCAGCAGCGGGCGGAGCGCGTCCTGGCCGAGTACCCGGCCCAGGGTGAAGGCGAGGCCGGCGCCGAGCACCGTGCCCGCGAGGGCGGCGCCGATGCCCAGCTGGGAGCCGAACAGCGCGCCGGCCGCGAGGTTCAGCAGGGGGCGCGGTACGAACGCCACCGCGCACAGGCCGTACGCCCCGGCGAAGACCAGCGCCGCGGCCGCCCCGCCCAGCTGGGGTGGCCAGCCGTCCGCCAGCAGCTGCTGTGGCTCGAACAGCAGCACGGTCGAGGCGGCCGCCACGAGCAGCGCGACGAGGAGGGACAGCCGTGACCAGGGCGAGAGCAGCACTCTCGTCCAGCGGGCGGCGAGACCTGCCGGGACCGGTGCGGTGAGCGCGAGCTCCGTGGCGGCGGCCGGGGGAGTGGCCGTGGCGGTGCCCCCAGAGCGGGTGGTGGCATCGAGCATCCGGTGACACTAACCGACCGATGTGTGTGATCGCCGTATGGTTCGTCTCATGAGCGTCACAGGTGTGGGATCTCCCTCACTGCCGCGCAGCACTCTTGCGGACACCGTGCTGGAGCGGCTCACGGCCGCCTACGGGGCGGCGGCCGACCCCGCGCGCGTCGCCACTGCGGGCGTACATGAAGGACGTGGCCCCCTTCCTGGGCCTGACCACGCCCGTGCGTCGGGCGTTGTCCCGCACCGTGGTGGAGGGCACGCCCCGCCCCGACGAGACCGACTGCACGGCCATCGCGCTGCGCTGCTGGCGGCTGCCCGAGCGCGAGTACCAGTACTTCGCCGTCGACTATCTGCGCCGCCACGCGCGCGTGCTGTCGTCCGGTTTCCTGCCCGTGGCCCGCCACCTGGTCTCCACGGTCCCCTGGTGGGACACCGTGGACCTGCTGGCCGCGCACGTCGTCGGCGCCCTCGTCGCGGCCGACCCGGCGCTGACGGCGGACATGGACGCCTGGATCGTCGACGACGACCTGTGGATCGCCCGCACCGCGCTGCTCCACCAACTCCGCTACAAGGAACGCACCGACACCGAACGCCTCTTCACCTACTGCCTCCACCAGTCAGGACACCCCGACTTCTTCATCCGCAAGGCCATCGGCTGGACACTGCGCGAGTACGCCAAGACCGACCCGGAGGCCGTACGGAGCTTCCTCGCGCGGGAGAAGGGCCGGTTCGCGCCGCTGTCGGTGCGGGAGGCGTTGAAGAACATCGGGGCATGAGGAGTTCGGGGCATGAGGAGTATCGGGGCCTGAAGTCGCGTACGGGGAAAAATCGTTCGACGTCGGGCCGGGTGTCGGCAATGATCGACCCCATGTTCCGGCACGCCTTCCTCCTCGCAGCATCCGCAGTCGCGGATGCGCCGAAGGCTGCCGTTCCCGTCTTTCTGACAGCCGTCGACGGCGCCCGAAGCTGACCCTCTCCGGATCGTCCGGCGGACCCCGCAGGGGGAGGGTCGGCACGTCCTTGGGGTCCCCGCTTTCCTGACGAAGAGACTTCGAGGTACAGCCATGCCCAAGACGGCATACGTACGCACCAAACCGCATCTGAACATCGGCACCATGGGCCATGTCGACCACGGCAAGACCACCCTGACCGCCGCCATCACCAAGGTTCTCGCCGACCGCGGCGCCGGCACCTTCGTCCCGTTCGACCGCATCGACCGGGCCCCGGAGGAGGCGGCGCGCGGCATCACCATCAACATCGCGCACGTCGAGTACGAGACCGACACCCGGCACTACGCCCACGTGGACATGCCCGGCCACGCCGACTACGTCAAGAACATGGTCACCGGCGCCGCGCAGCTCGACGGGGCGATCCTCGTCGTCTCCGCGCTCGACGGGATCATGCCCCAGACCGCCGAACACGTCCTGCTCGCCCGGCAGGTGGGCGTCGACCACATCGTCGTCGCCCTCAACAAGGCCGACGCGGGTGACGAGGAGCTCATCGACCTCGTCGAGCTGGAGGTCCGCGACCTGCTCACCTCGCAGGGCTACGGCGGGGACACGCTCCCTGTCGTACGGGTCTCCGGGCTCAAGGCACTGGAGGGGGACCCGCGGTGGACGGCGTCCATCGAGGCGCTGCTCGACGCGGTGGACACGTATGTGCCCATGCCGGAGCGGTACGTCGACGCGCCGTTCCTGCTGCCCGTCGAGAACGTGCTCACCATCACCGGCCGGGGGACGGTGGTCACCGGTGCGGTGGAGCGGGGGACCGTGAAGGTGGGTGACCGGGTCGAAGTGCTCGGCGCCTCCGTGGACACCGTGGTCACCGGCCTCGAGACCTTCGGCAAGCCCATGGAGGAGGCGCAGGCCGGGGACAACGTGGCGTTGCTGTTGCGGGGCGTCCCACGGGACGCGGTGCGGCGTGGGCATGTTGTCGCCGCACCGGGGTCCGTCGAGCCGCGGCGGCGGTTCTCGGCGCAGGTGTACGTGCTGTCCTCGCGTGAGGGTGGGCGTACGACGCCGGTCGCGACGGGGTACCGGCCGCAGTTCTACATCCGGACCGCGGATGTGGTGGGCGACGTGGACCTCGGTGAGGCCGGGGTCGCTCGGCCCGGGGAGACGGTGAGCATGACCGTCGAGCTGGGACGGGAGGTGCCGCTCGAGCCCGGGCTCGGGTTCGCCATTCGTGAGGGTGGTCGGACCGTGGGGGCGGGGACCGTGACCGCCGTCGTGTGAGGGTGGCTGGTGCGCGTGGGGGACTGCGGGCCGTTGTGGCTGGTCGCGCCCACGCGCGGAGCCGCAGACGGACACAGCCCCGCGCGCCTTCAGGGGCGTGCAGCGCAGGCAGAATGGACAAGTGACCGAAGCCATCCCCGTCGCCCGTGCCGTCGATCACGGGTTCGCCAAGCTCATGCCCGACGTCGATCGCGAACGGGCCTGGCTGCTCACCGTCGACGGGGCGCCTCAGTCGTATGTCGACCTGGACGAGCCGACGCATCTCGAGTTCGAGTACGCGCGTCGGCTCGGCCATGTCCTGGATCTCGTGGCCGACCCCGGACAGCCGCTGGACGTGCTGCACCTCGGTGGGGGAGCGCTGACCCTGCCCCGCTATGTCGCCGCCACCCGGCCGGGCTCCCGGCAGGACGTCGTCGAAGCCGATCAGGGGCTGCTGGAGCTGGTGGTCGACCATCTTCCGCTCGCCGACGGCTCCGGCATCGCGCTGCACGCCGCCGACGCCCGCACGTGGCTGGAGGGGGCGCCCGGTGACTCCGCGGACGTGCTCGTCGCCGATGTCTTCGGAGGCTCGCGGGTGCCCGCGCATCTGACATCCGTGGGGTATGCGCGGGAAGCGGGGCGGGTGCTGCGGGACGGGGGCGTCTACCTGGCCAACCTCGCCGACGCCGCGCCCTTCGCGTTCCTGCGGTCCCAACTGGCGACCCTGGGCACGGTGTTCGAGGAGCTCGCGCTCATCGCCGAGCCGGGGGTGCTGCGCGGGCGGCGGTTCGGGAACGCCGTGGTCGTCGCCGCCCGGCATCCCCTCGACACCGCCGCGCTGGCCCGCCGCACCGCCGCGGACGCCTTCCCGGCCCGGGTCGAGCACGGGGACGCCCTGCGGAGGTTCACCGGCGTCGCGCGGCCGGTGCGGGACGAGGACGCGGTGCCGTCACCCGAGCCCCCCGACGGCACGTTCGGCATCGGCTGAAGCCGCGCCGGCGGGCTGTGTCAGCACCGTCCTGCTGCCGGTCTCACCGGCCGACTGTCCCCGCCGCCGCCCGCGCCCGTCCGGCGAATTCCGGCCGGTCCCGCCGGTCACTCCGTGGGTTCGCCGTGCAGTCGTACCGTCCCGAGGATCTTCATGATGGTGGAGTCCGGGAGTTCGTCCTTCACGCCCGTGGCGCCGTAGAGGCTGAACGCCACGAAGTCGCCCGCGGAGTTCTTGAACCCGAACGTGACCGCCTTGCCGTCGGTCGCGCACTTGCCCTTGCGGGGCGTGTTCTTGGAGCGGGCCCAGGCGATGCTGCCCTCGACGCCGGACGTGGTCGTGAACGCCTTGGCCTTCTCGTCGTACGTGATGCTCTTCTTGTCCGGCTGCGTATAGCCGCCGTACACCCACCACGGCACCTGGTTGACCGCGACCTCGGCGGTGTCCTTGGCGCCGTTCGCGCCCTTGGTGCCCGCGGTGGCGAGGGCGGTGTCCCCGGTGTCACCGTTCTTGTCGTCGTCGGAGGTGCACCACTTCTCCTTGAGGTACGCCGGCGCCGACATGGTGATGATGGGCTTGTCGCCGGCCTTGGCGTCGTCCTTCTCGAAGCCGATGAGCATGCCCGGCGACTCGACCTTCCAGTCGGCCGGTACGTCGAAGGCGGTGCCCCACTTGGGGTTGATGACAACCTTCCAGCCCGGGATCGTCGCCTTCTCCGCCTCGCCGCCGCGCGGATTGTCGTCCGAGCCCGAGGCGGAGGCGCTCGGGTCCGTGGCGTCGGACTCGGACGGGGCCGCCGACCGGCCGCCCTTGCCCGAGCCGCCGTCGGCCTCGTCGTCCTTGTCGCCGCCGAGCACCAGGAACCCGGTGACACCGGCGGCCACGACGACCGCGAGGGCCGCGACGATCGCGGTCACCTTCGTACGGTTGCCGCCCCCGCCGCTGCCGCCGCCCTGCGCGGGCTGCGGAACGCCCGGGGCGTCCCACTGCGTCGGCGGCTGCGGCGGCTGCTGCGCGTAGGGGTTGGGCTGCTGGTAGCCGGGCTGCTGGTAGGGATTGGGTTGCTGGTATCCCGGCTGCTGGTACGGGTTGTTCTGGTCCTGCGGGTTCTGCTCGCCCCCGGGCGGCTGCTGTCCTGGCCACATGGGAGGCCACCTTAGTGGCGCCTGTGCATCGGTTCGGTCACCGACCCTTGTCAGGGACGTAGCAAGCAGAACCGTAGTCGTCGCGCGGCTCTGGCCAGCAAACGCTACTCGTGGGTAACATGCTCGTCATGAGCGCAGACCAGATGTCCATCGGCGAGATGCTTGCCGCCACGGTGCCCATGGCCCGGACCCTGAACCTCGAGTTCCTGGAGACCACGCCGGAGAAGGCCGTAGTCTCCCTTCCGGATCAGGGCGAGTTCCACAACCACGTGGGCGGCCCGCACGCCGGGGCGATGTTCACGCTCGGTGAGTCCGCCAGCGGTGCGATCGTGCTCGCCGCGTTCGGGGACCAGCTCTCGCGCGCCGTGCCGCTCGCGGTCAGCGCCGAGATCGCCTACAAGAAGCTGGCCATGGGTCCCGTGACGGCCACCGCGACGCTCGGGCGTCCCGCCGCCGACGTCGTCGCCGAGCTGGACGCGGGGGAGCGCCCCGAGTTCCCGGTGGCGATCGAGATCCGGCGCGGCGACGGTGCGGTGACCGGTGAGATGACCGTGCTGTGGACGCTGCGTCCCAACAGCTGAGCTGCGGCCCATAGCGGACAGGAGGGGTGGACCGGCGCGACGGCGCCGGTCCACCCCTTTCGCATGCGCATCCGGCGGGAGCGGTGCGAAGGTTGGAGATTTCGTGCGCCAACCACCCCTGCTCGCACACAACTTGAGGTCCCGCCGTCCGCGCGGTTTTCGAATGCGGGTACGGATACCGCCGGTAACTTATCTGAATTCCCGGCGTTTTGAACTTCGGTCACTCGAACTTCTTGTTTCTCGTGATTCGTCTGTGCGAAAGTGAGCGCCCCCTGGTGATCGCTCAGTAGCTGACGCGGCATAGGTATGCACCAATCACGCACCTGCTTTTCCGAGTACGTGTTTCCCCGCGCGTCCGCGGCTTGGAAGGAAATGGTTCAGTGCAATCCCCGTACCCCCCACGACCCCCCTACCCGCCACGCCCAGGAGCGAGCCCCGGGGAGTCCGACCGTAATCTCGTCGCCCAATTGGGCGGAGCGGAGGGCGGCGCCCGCGCGGTCGCCCTGCTGCTCGCCCGGCACTGGCGGGCGACACATGACTACGCGGTCATCTGCCTGGCCTCGTCGTCCGACTCCGCCGAACTCGTGGCCGCCGCGGCGTTCCACCAGGTGTTCGGTCGCGCGACCGGCGGCGCCGTACGCCCTCAACTCCTGGCCGCCGTAAGGGAGACGGTGAAGAACTGGGCCGCCGAGGACCGTATTTCCGCGGCTCTGCCGGAACTGGGCAAGCCGACCGGAGGGCGCGGGCTGCGCGCGGCACGCGGCGTCACATCCGAAAGGCGGCAGCTCGCCGAACGGGCATTCCAGACGCTTCCCGGAGCCTCGCAATGCCTGTTGTGGCACATCGAGGTCGAAGCCGAGCCCATATCCGTACCAGCCGGTCTGTTGGGTGTGGACGTCGCCCGTGCGACGGACGCCCTGGAACAGGCCCGCGAGCAATTCCGGCAGGGCTGTGTGCGCGCCCACCGGGAACTCGCGCCCTCCAAGGAATGCCGCTTCTACAACCGCCTCCTCGACGTCCCGATCCGTCGCGGCGGCGCCTTGCTGCCCGATGTCCAGCAGCATCTGACGGAGTGCCGCTACTGCCGGCACGCCGCCGAGCAGCTGAGCCATTTCGACGGCGGCCTGGAGGTGCTGCTCGCCGAGACCGTCCTCGGCTGGGGCGCCCGGCGCTACCTCGACTCGCGCCCCGGCCCGCGGCGGCACCAGCCAGGCCCCGGTCGCCCGCCCGCGCCGGCGGCCGGCACCGCCCCGTGCC
>MWJO01000097.1 GCA_002027195.1 Streptomyces sp. GKU 895
GCGGCGCCGTCGTGGCTGGTCGCGCAGTTCCCCGCGCCCCTTGGCGGGGTTGTCCGACCGCAGCCGACTTCGCTCCGCCACGTCAGTGTCTGCGCAGGCAGACCCGGCCCCGCCGCCATGACCGGGTACTCCAACATGCGCGCCACCACGTGTAGTTCGACCGCGTCGCATCCTCCCCCGTGCACCACCGCACGTACGAACGCCCGCTCACACCGCCACCTCATCGCCCTCCACGCCGATCACCAGCTGCGGCACCTCGTCGGCGCCCAGCTGCCGCAGCACCATCCCGAGCAGCTCCCCGCACCGCACGGTGACCTCGCTGCCGGTCGGCAGCGAGCCGGCGAGGCTGAGCAGCTGCCAGGCGCAGTGCGCCTCCATGAAGCACAGGTCCCGCAGGTCGAGGACGTGCCGGACGGGCCCGGAGGAGTTGCCGTGGCTCAGCGCCTCGCGCAGGGCCTCGACGAACTCCGTGCGGGTGTCGAGGCCCGCGGACCCGGCGATCCGGCCGCCGTCCGCGGTCCGGGTGACCTCCAGCTCGTCGAGGTTCTCCATGACCCGCAGCGGATGCACCTTGCCCATGTCGTGCAGGAGCCGGTCGCCGAAGCGCTCGCGGTCGTACCAGCAGATGGCGGTGAACAGCGGATCGGCGAACAGCGGGGCCACGGAGGCCTCGTAGTCCAGCAGCCGGTCGTGGCCGATCCCGACCCGCGGCGCCCAGCTCATGTCGGCGGTGAGCCGCAGCCCCGCCCAGCCCTCGCTCTGGGCGCGGTTGACCTCGTCGGTGTAGCGGCCGATCGTGCGGTCCTCGCGGAAGCGGCCGTCGGGGACGTACATCTCGGTGTTCCGTCCGAGGGCGAGCTGGCCGCTGTTCCGGGCCTCGGCGACCCGGCCGTCGCCGCCGTCCAGGAGGGAGACCACCTCGTCGTCGGCCAGGTCGTCCGGGTCCATGACGAGGAGGACCTTCTCGCCGCGGGCCAGGCTGGTGCGGGTGTAGGCGGTGAAGACCTTCCACGGCGGCTCGCTCCCGCGCAGGGCCATGCAGGCGTGGTCGCCCGGCTTCAGTCGCTCGACCGGCACGGTCCGGCCGGGAGGGTCCGGATGCTCGGTCGTCTCGGTCATCGGGTCGCC
The DNA here is from genome assembly GCA_002027195.1 of Streptomyces sp. GKU 895. GTDB lineage: Bacteria > Actinomycetota > Actinomycetes > Streptomycetales > Streptomycetaceae > Streptomyces. The sequence goes on from MWJO01000097.1 coordinate 1,129, forward strand.
TCCCACGGTTTGCCTCGGCTCAGAACTCACCTTCGGACCGTAGGGCGATGTGGAGCGAGGGCTGCCGCATGTCCGGCATTGTCCGTTTTTCTTGCCCGTTCGGGAGCGGACATGGGGCAGAGGTGATCGAGTACGTCCGTACGAGGGCTGCGCGTGACCATGCCGGTACGGCGCTCAGCGCACCGCCAGCCGTTGCAGCAGGCCCCAGGTGAACTCCGCCGCGCACTCCCGGCGTACGCCCTTCGCGTCCGGCGCCGTGAACGCCAGCCCCCACCTCGTCGGGGCGGTGCCCTCCAGGGGGCGGGCCGGGGCGAAGGCGCGGGCGGCCTCGTCGACCGTGCACGACCAGGGCGTGAGGTCCTCCAGGGTGCGCAGGGCCGGGCCGGGCGCCCCTGGTGCCCGGACCAGCCACTCGTTCCACACCGCCGACCCGGTCGGTGCCAGCAGCACCTCGAAGCGCAGGTCGGGCCAGAGCGGCAGCGGCCACAGCCAGGCCTCGCACTCCATGTCGCCGACCTTGCGGGTGAGAACCGTCTCGGGGGCGCCGAGGACCGAGCGGTACCGGGAGGCGGCGGCACGCGCCCGAGGGGAGTGGAGCATGGCCTGCCAACGCTTGTTGGCCTCGCGCATCTCGGCCAGCGAGGCGCCGAGTTCCCGGCGGGCGTCCTCGACCAGGTCCGGGTTGTGGTCGGCCATGCGGCGCAGCAGGACCAGCTGGAAGTCAGCGGGGCCGAAGGGGCTGGCGGGGGGCTTTGCGGACGGCATGCGTCCCATGGTCGCCCACGGGACCGGCGGGACGGCGGCCGTCCGGGAGAAACAGGACCGAGTTGACGTACCGCGGGCCCCGGAACGGCAGCACGCGCCGCAGCAGCCCGTGGGAGACGACGTACGAGGCGCCCTCCTGGTGGGCCTCCAGCGGGAAGGAGCGCAGCGGCACCCAGGTGTCGCCCGGCAGCACCCAGCCCTGGTAGTCCAGCAGCTCCAGATACGTCACCACCGGCCCGATCGGCTGGATACGGGACTCCAGCTCGACGAAGAGCGCCGGGCGGTCGCGGGCCAGGATGCCGGTCGCGCCGCGCAGCACCGCCAGCTCGCTGCCGTCGACGTCGACCTTCATGAACCCGACGTCCTTCAGGCCGAGTTCGTCGAGGGTCACACAGCCGACGTGCAGCGCCCGCTGGTGGATGTCCCGGCGGACCAGCGAGGACACCCCGCGTTCGCCCGTGTCGTCCGGGGGCAGCCAGAGCCGGGCGGTGCCGGGGCGTTCGGCCGCGGCGGCCTGCACGACCCGGACGTTGGACGGGGCGGTGGCGGCGAGCAGCCGGGCCAGCCGCGGCACCGGCTCCACGGTCACCACCCGGCTGGCCCGCCCCGCGAGGCGGCGCGTCCAGGGGCCGTACCAGCCGCCGACGTCCACGGCCGTGCCGCATCTTCCGGGCACAGCTCGGGCAGCCGGGCCAGCTCCGGCTCGAAGCGCGGGTACACCGCCCGGGCGACGGCGGCCACCAGCCGGTCGGGCAGCAGCGGGGCGATCCTCGCGGCCAGTGTCATGAGGCCGTCCCCGTCGTCCCCGTCTCTCCTGCTGTTCGCGCCATCCGCTTGATCAGGTCCTCGTGCTCGTCGTCCGACACCTGCTCCCCGGAGGCGGGCAGCAGCTGCGGGATGCCGTCCACGATCGGGTAACGGCGGCGCAGCCGCGGGTTGTACAGGACCTCGTCCGGTGCCGCCGGGCCGTCCGGCAGGACGAGGTGCAGCGGGCCCTTGTCGAGCGGGCACGCCAGTATCTGCAACAGCGGGTCATCGGGATTCATGGGGGTGTCAACTCCTTGGCACCGATGGGGGGTTGAGGGTCGAGTTGCTGGTCGTGCCGGGGCATGGACAGCAGGACGGCGACGGCGAGGACCGTGCCCGCGAGGCGCAGCGCGAGCCGCAGCGGGTCGTGCGGCAGCGTCTCGCCGAACGACAGCGTGCCGAGCACCGCCGTGAACAGACACGTCACCGTCGTGCACACCGGCACGATGAGCGAGGCACGGCACCGCTGCAGCGCGGCCTGCGACATGACGAGCCCGAACACGCCGGTGAACAGCAGGAGATACGGATAGGGAGAGCGCAGGACGTCAACCACCGCCGTCCCTAGCCCACTTGAGGTCAGCCGCGTCGACACCCCCTTGATGGCCAGCGAGCTCACCCCGTAGAGCAGGCCCACCGCCACGCCGTACTCGACACCGGTCGTCGGCAGCCGGTGCCGGTGCCGGGAACGGCGCTCCGCCGCCCCGTACAGCCACACCCCGCCCGCCAGCGACGGCACACACACCAGCAGGATCAACTGATACGGCGCCGCCTGGCTCACGGAGTCCGCGCGCTCGTCCAGCGACAGCACCACCATCAGCAGCGCCCCGAGGATCGCCCCGAGCGCGTACCGCTCCCGCCCGGTCGTCTCCTCGCCCAGCAGCCGCGCCGACAGCAGCACCAGCAGCACCAGACCGGAGACGAAGATGCCCTGCGCGGCGGCGATCGGCAGCGTCCGGTAGACCACGAGCTGCGCCCCGAACCCGGCGGCCAGCGCGAGCGAACCGCCGATCCACAGGGGGCTGCCGAGGACGAGACGCAGCAGCCGGGCGGGCTGCCGGATCGACACCTCCGGCAGAGCGCTCAGCGCCCGTTTCTCCAGGACGAAACCGATGCTGTACAGGGTGTTCGCCAACAGGGCCGCCGCCACTCCCCACCACATCGTCCACGCCCCCTAGGTCTTCCGCGCGTGCAACAACAGGATCGAAGCGAGCGACGGTCTGCGACACGCCAGCCGGTCCAACGGCCGCAGCGGACGCGGTACGCCGTGGAAGGGGGCCCCTTCCAGCCGTACGACGGTGAAGCCGGCCGCGGCGACGAACTCCCGCAGCGCGCGGGCGGTGTAGAGCCGCAGATGCCCCACGACCTCGCGCCCCGGACGCCCGTGGATCGCCCGCAGGCTCACCTCGGAGAACACCGGCTGGACCCCGGCCAGCAGCAGGGCGCGGTTGTACCAGGCGGCCAAGTTCGGGGTGGACAGCATGAGATGACCGCCCGGGCGCAGTACCCGGCGGATCTCGTCCATCGCCGCGTCCGGGTCGACGAGATGCTCGACGACCTCGCTGAACAGCACGGCGTCGACCGAGCCGGACCCGAACGGCAGCCCCCCGCCGGTGAGTTCACCGCGCACGGCGTACGGGATCCGGGTGCGGGCGCGGCGCAGGGCGTCCTGGGACCAGTCGACGCCGACGAGGCGGTGACTGGGGAGGAGGGGCGCGGCGGTGGCCGCGGCCGTTCCGTCGCCGCAGCCGATGTCCAGGATCGTCTGCGCCGGGCGCGTCCGCAGGGCCGTCGCCAGCATGCGGGCCTGGCGGAGGCTGCGCGGGGTGCCGGAGGCGACCGGGACGGCGGGGTTCTCGTAGAAGTCGCGCAGTTCACGGGGCTGGGCGGCGGCACGGTCGGTCTGGGCGGTGGTCATGACTGCTCCACGTCCGTGGTGTGCAAGTAGTGCTCGAACAGGTCGCGCAGATGGGCGCCGTCGCCGTGGCTGAGCAGGGACCGCGACCAGCGCAGGGCGAGGTGCAGCCGGCCGGCCGTGGACGCGGTGGTGACCGTCAGGCCGCGCGGCATCCTGGCCGGTGCCGAGAACCACACCGCGTGCGCGCGGCCCGCCTCCTCGCCGAAGTCCAGGGGGTACGGGATGCGGCCGATGTTGCTGAGCAGGGTGGTGGACGTCCGGGCGGCGGCGCGGCGCAGGCCGCGGGTGAGCGCCGCTCGCCAGGCCACGGGGTGACGGGGGGTGAGGAGGGCGGCGCCGTGGCCGAGTTGGGGCGGGGAGGGACTGGGTTCGCGGTGCGGTGGGTGCGGGTGAAGGCCTGGATGTCGAGGTCTTCAGCTCGTCTGGCGCGAAGGACCTCCACCAGGCGGGTGCCGTTGCCGATGGGCATGGTGAGGTCCCGGGGCGGTCGTCCACCGCATCGTGATGCGGAGGGGGGGGTGGCGCCGTGTTCCTGTTCCAGTGGCGATCGTCGGGCCGTGGTGACCATGAGCTGGTCGTTGACGGTGTAGGGGCGCCTGGGCGGGGAGGGGAGTTCGGTGACGAGCAGGCCGTTGCGGGGAGGCTCGGGGTGCCGGGGCTTCTCGGGCGGGGTGACCAGTTGGAAGGTGTCCGGGAAGCGGTTGAGGTCGGGCGCGGGTGGGGCGCGGCGGGAGTTGTCCTGCCGCCGTAGATCTCGGCTGCGGTCGCGGACGCAGGCAGGCCGGCCGTCCAGGGCGGTGGTTGACGGTGAGGAACAGGACCGTGCCTTGGTGCTGGGCGGGGGTGGGCTCCGCTTGCCCGCGCTTGCGGGGTGCCGCTGCGCCCACCCGTGCCGCCCCAGCGGCACGACTGCCCGCAGCTACGGCAGCGGGGTCGGCAGGTGCGGACGCGGAGCCGGCGGAGCCGACGGCGTCGGTCGCCTCGCTGCCCTCGACTCGGCCCGCCCTCTCCACCACCTCCAACCGCACCGGCGGTGAATCCGTGAGCGGCGGAGCCGTCGTCAGTGCCCGCGTCCGCGCGTCCCTCAGCGTGTCCCTCCCCGGTGCCGGGAACGTCACCACCTCCACGTCCGGGCGCTCGGTCAGCTCCCACTCGTAGCGGCGCCGGTACCACCGCCCCCGCGCCTCCCGCATGAGGATGCGCGGGTGGCGCAGCAGGGCCTCGTGGAAGGCCTTGCGCAGGCCCGCCGGGTCCAGACGGCCCGGGAGGTGGACCTCGATGTGGACGGTCTCCGGTTCCTCCTCCTGGAGGCAGTGCCGGGCGACCTCGTCCACGACCGGGAACGGAATGGTCCGCACGTTCACGCCTTCTCTCCCCCCTCGGCCCTGGGCAGCACCCGTGTCGGTGCCTCCGACCTGTCCGCGCCCCCGTCGTCGTCCGGTTCGCGCACGCTCACCACCGCCGCGAACAGGCTGATCAGCGCCAGCAGTTGGGCGACGCGGCTGAACGCGCCGTCGCCCGCCGCCACCGGCTCACCCGCCCCCGTCGCCGCCGCGATCCCCGCCCCCGCGAGGGCCACGAACGCGATCGGCACCAGCCAGGCGTGGCGTCGGTGTGCCAGCAGCGCCAACGCCGGGACCAGCAGGGCGAACCAGCCGGCGATCACCACGCCCACCACCGTCAGCGCGACCGTCCCCAGCCACAGCCCCGGCGGCGGCGCCACCGGCTGCGGCTCGTCGGGGTTGGGGGCGTGCCGCCGCCACAGGGCGAGGCCCAGCAGGAGCAGCAGCGCCACGCCACTGCCGATGAGGGCACCGTCGTAGGTCACCGCCGGTTCGTAGGACAGCTTGACCGTGCCGCCCGCCCCGGCCGGTACGCGCCAGCCCTGCTGCCAGCCGTCGAGCCGTACCGACGACAGTTCCTTGCCGTTCAGCGTGGCCTTCCAGCCGTCGTTGTAGTTCTCGTACGTCGTCAGATAGGTGGCCGCGCCCGAGCCGACCGTGACCTCGCGCCGGTCGCCGAGCCAGTCCCGTATCCTCAGGTCCCGGCCCGCCGGGGTGGGCTCGGTGACCGTGCCGCGGGTCAGGGTCAGGTCGGTGAGTGCCAGGGGGCCGGCGTCGCCGCCCTCGACCCGGTGCGTACCGGCGGTCAGCTCCAACCCGGCCTCAGAACGGCCTTCTTGACACAACGTCACCGACACCGGGCGGCGCTCGCGCAGGTCCGCCACCGTCCCCTTCACGCTCGTGCGGTACAGCTCGCCGTCCACCGAGACCACCGGTCCCTCGCCGCACGGCAGGGAGAACGTGCGGGTGTCGCGGGGCTGGGGGCGTGCGGTACTGGGTCGAGGGAGGGGGATGTAGGCCTCGGTCAGGCCCACCGGGAGACGCAGGTTCTCGTCGACGACCGGGTTGTAGAGGGTGACCGGGGCCGTGTCGGTGATGGTGATGTCGAGGCGGTCGGTGGTGATGGCCGGGAAGCGGACCCAGCCGTTCTCGTCGACGCCGGCGGTCGTGGAGCCGTCGGGGGAGCTGATGTCGACCTGGGTGGGGCGGGTCGCGAGGCCTCCGGCGGGGGCCAGGACCAGCTCGCTGACCGGCTGTTTTCCGTCCCAGCTGAGGTGGATGGTGGGGCGGTCGCCCGCGATCCACGCCGTGGTCAGGTCGCCGTCGGTGAGGTTGCGGGCCGACAGACCGGTGCCGAGGGCGGCGGTGGAGTCGGCGGTGGCGACGATGCGGTTGTCCTGGTCGGGGGCGACCTCGTACAGCAGCTTGTCGAGCTCCGCGCCCGGCACGGTGGTCGCGCTCGCCTTCACCTCGTACGTACCCGCCGTGGCCGTCGAGAAGCGGCGGTGCAGGCCGGCCTCGGTGCCGTCGGCCGCGCGGTGCAGGGAGATGAGGTCCGCGCCCGCGTCGGTGTCCTCGGCGTCCGTGGGCAGCCGGAGGAGCCGGGTCACCTGGACGTCCGGCAGGCCGATCTCGGAGAAGCCCGCGCCCAGCAGGCCGGAGCGGCGTTCGACGGAGTCGAGGATGGTCAGCTTCATCCAACTCGTCGGCCCTGGCGGTGCCTTGACGCTCTGTGTCATGCCGTCGGGGCGCAGGAAGCTGGTCCGCGAGCCGTTCTCGGTCTCCACCCGCACCTTGGTCGGCGCCGCGCGCACGCTCTCCTGCGGCAGCGGCGTCACCTTGAACGACGACGGCATGTCGTACGCGTCGTCCGTGAACCCGATCCGCAGCCACTGCCCGTCCGCCGAGCCCAGCGAGCCCTCCACCCACGCGGTGTCGGGGTTGCCGTCGAAGGCGTTGACGGGGTCGAACTGCGGGAGGTGGAAGAGCCAGTTGCCGTACGAGGACGCGGTCACCGAGCGCGCGCCGCGCAGTTGGGCGACCGTCTGGTGGTCGAGGCCCTTGGTCGGCAGGATCTGGTGCGGTTTCTCCCCGGCGTCCTCGGAGGCGTCCGCCGCGTTGCGCTCGTCACTGGTGTACGTGTACGACGTGTTGGAGTCGACCAGCCCGAACCGGGTGTCGGCGCGGCGCAGTCCGTCGCCGGTGATCTGGAGCTGCGGAGTGCCGAGCCCGGGGTGGTTGTCGCCGGTCAGGACGGTCGCCCGGCCGCGCAGCTCGGAGGCCAGCGGCAGCAGCGACTCGGGGCCGCCGGAGACGGTGGCGGTGTCCGCGACCGGCAGCAGTCCGGCGTGTCCGGGGTTCGGGGTGCCGTCGGGCGGCATGTAGATCTCCACCGCCCGCTGCCTCGGGTACAGCCCCTCCACCGCGAGCGGCGCGTCGTGCACGATCCGGCCCCCGGTCATGATCGGGCCGTAGCCGATGACCCGCTTGTACCCGGACTGCTCCAGGGTCCGCTTGACCACGGTCGTCGGCACATAGCCGATCTGGTCGGGGTCGAGGTCGTTGCGGACGACGACGTACCGGATGCCGGAGCGGGCCAGGAAGTCGGCGAGCCCGGGGACCTCGCCGCCGCTCGTCAGGGCGTCCTCCACGGCGTCCATGGCGCGCCGGTTGCCGGCCGTGCCGAAGGGGACGTAATCGCGCTGCGCCCAGCGGGACTCGGCGACCACGTCGAGGGGCTGGTCGATGGTCGAGCCCCAGGTGTAGATGCCGTGCGCGGTCGCCGGGACGACGAGCGCACGGGCGTCAGGGGAGAACTTCTCCAGCCAGGTCGCCGTCGACTTCCAGTACTTGGGGATCTCCTGGAAGGAACCCGGGTTCAGGATCGACCCGTTGAGGTACGGCCACATCAGCCCCGGCAGGATCAGCACGGCGGCGACCAGCGGGGCGAACCGCCGCCCCCGCACCGGCCGCGCCCCGCGCGTCTCGGCGGCGACCCCGGCGAGATGGGCGAGCCCCAGCACCAGGGCCAGCGCGAGCCCCGTCTGGAACTTGTAGATGTTCCGGAAGGGCGCGAGCCCCCCGTTCAGCCAGTCCTGCACGACCCCGTGGAAGGGCGCCCCGAACCCGCCGCCGTACCCGGCGAGCAGGATCAGCGCGGCCACGATCACCGTGAGCGTCAGCCAGCGCCGCTCCGGCAGGTCCCGCCGCGCGAGGCCCGCGAGCCCGAGCCCGGCGGCCAGCGCCGAGCAGACGATCACGATCACGGACGACGCGACCGTCCACCCGGCCGGCAGCCACGCCTCACCGAAGTGCAGATAAGCGACCCAGTTCCCGGCGCCGCGCAGCGCCTCGGTCGCCGACATGGTCTCGGTCGTGGTCTGCGCGCTCTCGACGTACGGCAGGAAGTTCTCCCCGTAGACGCCGAGCAGCAGCAGCGGGATCCACCACCAGGCGGTCGCCAGGATCACCCCCGGTGTCCACCAGGCGAGCAGCTTTCTCTGCCGTGGCCCGGACGGCCGGGTGAGCAGATACAGCCCGGCGGGAAGCAGGGAGGCGAGCGTGGCGGCCGCGTTCACGCCGCCCATGAAGGGGACGACCAGCACCGACCGCACGGCGGCGACCCGCGCGCTGTACCGCTCGTCCGCCAGCGGCAGCAGCACCCAGGGCAGGAACGCGCCGGGCAGCGCGGCGGCGGACGTCGACCCGACGACGATGGTGAAGACCGGCCAGAGCGCGTACGCGACCGCCGCGAGCAGCCGGGAGGACGGGCTGCCGATCCGCAGCCGCTCCGCGAGCCGCAGCGCACCCCAGAAGGCGACCGACACGATCAGCGACAGCCACAGCCGCTCCGCCAGCCACACCGGCAGCCGTACGGCGTCGGCCAGCCAGTAGAACGGCAGCATCGGCCACAGATAGCCGGTGTACTGGTCGGAGATCCCACCGAAGGACCCCTGGTCCTGCCACAGCTGCCCGAGATCGTCGAAGAACCGGCCCGGGTCGACGGTCACACCCAGCTTGGTGTCGAAGGTCTGCCGCCCCGGGTGCACCGCCAGCAACAGCACGAACACCACGGCCCAGAACCCCACCAGCACCGACGTGACCGCGGGCCCTCCGGCGGGCCCGACATGCGCGCGGTGGAGGGGACGGCGGCCGGAGGAGGGGCCTGGACCGTGGATGTCGTCATGGTGGACACCGCCGGAGAATGAGGAGGAGGTTCCAGGTGGCCACCTCACGGATCCCGGGCGCCTTCACCACGGTCTCGGCGAGGAACGGCCAGTAGCGGGAGCGCGCCGAGACGATCCGTACGTCGTCACGGGCGCGCACCTGCCGCAGGGTGGGGCCGATGTGCACGGCGAACAGGTTCTCGCCGAGGGTGTGCTTCGCGGCCCTGCCGGTACGGCGCCGATAACGGGCCCGCGCCCGCTCGGCGCCCAGATAGTGCCAGGGCGCCCACTCGTGACCGCCCCACGGGGACAGCCAGTTGGTGAACGACAGATAGATCAGCCCGCCGGGCCGTGTCACCCGCACCAGCTCACTGACGAAGGTCTGCGGATCGGCGACGTGCTCGAGGACGTTGGAGGAGAAGGTGACGTCCGCGACCCCGTCGTACAGCGGCAGCAGATACCCGTCGGCGATCACGGCCCCGTCGGGCGGCTTGGCCCCGAGCTCTTCCACGTCCGGTTCGAAGAGGTAGGCGTGGGCGCCGCGCCGCCGGAACTCCTCGGTGAAACACCCGCTGCCGCCCCCGACGTCGACGACGGTCCGGCCGGCGACGGGCCCGTCGTAGGCCTCGACTTGGTTGACGGAGTCGCGGGCGAGGAGGGAGTAGCAGGCCTCGGGGTCGTCCTGTTCGTGGCGGAAGGCGCGGAACAGGGCGAGGGATCTGCGGAACGACGGGTCTTTGAGAGCGGTGCCTGTCATGGCGCCCAGCTCCTCACCGCCTCGGCGGCCACCGCGCGGAACTGTCTGACGGTCCGGTCCCAGCGATAGCGTGCCGCGTGTTCCCGGGCGCTCTTGCCCATCAACTCCCGCCGCTCACCGGACAACGCGAGCGTGCACCAGGCGGCAGCGAAGGAGGACTCGCCCCGCGCCAGCACACCCGTCTCCCCGTCCACGACGGAATCCCGAAGCCCGGGCACGTCGAAGGCGACCGTCGGCGTCTCGCGGGTGGCGGCCTCGGTCACGACCAGCCCCCACCCCTCCAGCGCCGACGGATGCATCAGCAGCCACGCCTCGCACAGCAGCCGGTGCTTCTCGGCCTCGGAGACATGGCCTCTGAACTCCACACCAGGACCGGCGAGTTGCTCCAGCCGCTCCCGTTCAGGACCGTCACCGACGATGACGAGCCGCCCACCGGTCACGGGACGCACCCGCTCCCACAGCCGCAACAGCAGATCGATCCGCTTGTACTCGACCAGCCGGCCGACGGCCACGAACAACGGCTCCGGCGACCGGTCGGCCCGCGGCCCCGGCTCCTCAACGCCGTTGTGGACGACACGAATACGATCACGCTCCACGCCGATCGCCCGCAGGGCGTGTGCCGTGGACGGTGAGACGGCCACCAGCAGACTCCGGTGCTGCGCACCGGTCAGCGCCCAGTGCTCGAGTCTTCGGCCGAGCCGCGCGGCCGGGGCCATCGGCCCGCCGAACCGCATCTTCCACAGGTCGGTGTGGACATGGTTGACCAGGCACAGCGTGGGACCGCGATGCCAGACGGGCGCGAAGTACGGCATCCCGTTGCAGACCTCGACCAGCAGATCGCAGTCGCCGACCTGACGGGAGAAGGCGGAGCGGGCGCGCAGAAAGTGACCGAGCTCGCCGCCCGCGGAGACGACCCGGTAGTCGCGGTACGACGCGGGACCGCCGCACAGCAGGGTGACCTGGTGGCCGAGACGGGTGAGGCCGTCGGCGAGCCGGTCGACCAGGAGCTCGGAGCCCCCGGCGGCCGGGTTGCCCAGGTCACGATGGGCGAGGAAAACGATTCGGCGCGGAGGTGGGGGGAGCGCCGAGGGGTGCTGCGATGCCGCGGGGTGCGTGGCGTGCAGCGACGAAGGCACGTGCTGGGGCATGCGTGCTCCAACTCGTCTCAGGGTGCGGAACTCGAAGCGTGGGGAAGTGCTTTACGTTCCTGTGGGGGATTTGAGTGCTTCCTACGAGGAGGGTGTGGGCGGACTGTGCTGGGGTGGGGGTGGACAGTTTTCGCCCACCCGTTCCTCATTGCTACTCACGAGGATGACAATTTCCGGGCTTATTAGAGCTGACGTCACGTCACATCGTGAGCACGGGATCGGGCGTATCGGAATTACCGGGATGCCGCCTCCCCCGTACCAACAAAACGGAACCGGCCACCACCAGGACGAACCCGCCCACAGCCGCCCCGATCGGCACCGTCACGCCGATCGCCTTCAGCTGACCGCTGTCCCGCTTGGCCAGCCGTACGGCCTCCTTCTGCGTCGCCGTGGTGAACGCGATCCTCTCGCTGTCCAGCAGCACCACCGCGTCCTTCTTCGAACCCGGCGCCCGCAGCGTGCGCTTGGGGCCGACCTGCGCGTAGATCACCCGGCCGGTGCGCTGGTCCACGACCAGCTCGATGCCGTGGTTGGAGTACCACTCCTCGGCCAGCACCTGCGGCTGGTTCTTCAGGCCGACGAGCGTGCCCGGCACCAGCCGGGTGCCGACCTTCGCCGGGGCGACCGTGCCGGTGAACCGGTAACCCGTGTACCCCTGGATCTTCCTGGTATCCCGGTAGCTCAACACGACCGTGGAACCCAGCGAGTTGTCCCACCACTGGTAGGAGCGTTTCTGCACGTCGAAGGGGAACTTCAGATAGGCCTCGCCCTCGATGTACGGCTTCTCGCCGCAGCAGTGCACCGGCTTGGTCGTCTTGCGGTTCATCACCCAGCGGTGCGGGATGAACTCCAGCGCGTCGTGCGGATCGGCCGCCGGCAGCGACTTGTCGGTGTCGACCGTGGTCGTCACGTCCCAGACCGCGTCGCCGCTGCGTTCGCTGTCCTCGACGTTGCCGCGCACCCGCTGGGTGACGGTGATCTCCTGGTCGGGCACGGTCTCGACCTTGTCGGTGTCGAAGACGCTGCCGGTGCCCTTGTAGACGGCGGTCTGGTCGATGTCGATCGGGTTCACGGCGGCCCGCGGGGTCACGTACCACGCCAGCAGGGGCGCCAGGACCAGCAGGAACGTGCCGAGTCCCAGCAGAATCAGGGAGAGTGGTGAGGCTGTACGGCGCATCCGGGCACTCCAGGGGCGTGAGGTTACGGAGTTCGGGCCGCTCTGGGCCCTGTCGTCACACTTCCGTCGTCCGCCCGGAGGGCGGGCCCCGCGGCGTCCGGTGCGTGCAACTGCAAGGCGGAGGAGACTTTTACATCAGCCGCTGCCGCGGCGGGCGACGCGGAGCGTCGGCGACCGACGACAACGCCGCAGGTGCGCGTGCCGGGCGTCGCGGGGCAGGCGGGAGTGTGACGACAGGGCCCTTGGGCCGGGAACCGTAGAGGTCTCTTGACGAGGTGTCAATCTCGTGTCGACACTGGGGCGGACCGACAGGGTGGGACGCCGGGGTGGGGACAACCGCCGGAAGAGAGCCACTGAGAGGCTGACCCTGCGATGTCCAGACTGCTCGCCGCCGCACTGACCGTCGCGGCCGCCGCCGTGCTCGCCGTGGGTGCCGCGCTCGGCATCGTCGCCCTGCTCGACGCCACACCCGACCAGCCCAACACCCCCTTGATCACGTACGAGCAAGCGGGCCAGGGGAGTTGAGACGTGACGGCCCGCCCGGCAACCGTCAACTCCCGCTCGGCCTGGCTCGACGTACCCCGCCTCCAGGTGCGCCGGTTCGCGGCGATCGCCATGGCCGAGGCCCCCGAACTCGCCGACGAGATCCTGCGCGAGATCCGCCGCGAGTACCCCCATCTGCCCGTCGTCCTCGACGAGTCCGGCGAGCCCATGGCCCTCGTCGGCATCCGCCGCGCCATCGAGGTCTTCGTCCAGCACCTGGAGACCGCCGAGGGCCGCCCCACCGTGCCGCCCGGTGTCTTCCAGGAGTTCGGCCGCGGCGAAGGCCTCGGCGGCCGCAGCCTGGACTCCCTCCAGGCGATCTACCGCATGGGCGTACGGCTCGCCTGGCGCCGCTTCGCCGAGATCGGCCAGCGCGTCGAGATCCCGCCCCCCGCGATGTACGAACTCGTCGACGCGGGCTACGAGTATCTCGACGGCCTCGTCGACCAGTCGGTCCGCGGTTACGCGGAAGCGGCCGCGCGGCAGGCCGGCGAACGCCTGCGCCTCCAACGCGGGCTGATGGAACTGCTGTTGGCCGAACGCCACCGCGGCGGCAACCCCGACGACCTGCTCACCGAACGCGCCGCCCGGATCGGCTGGGCCCTTCCCGAGAAGGTCGCCGTCGGCGTACTGCTGCGCCCGGCCCGCGAGGCCATGGCACCCGCCGTCGGCCAGGGCGTCCTCCTCGACATGGAGTACGAGCAGCCCCGCATGGTCGTCCCCGAACCCGACTGCGCGGGCCGCCCCGAACTCCTGCACCGCGCCCTGACCGGCTGGGCCGGCGCCATCGGCCCGCCCGTCCCGCTGGCCGACGCGGCGAAGTCGCTGCGCTGGGCGGAGGCGGCGGTGAGCCTCATGGAACGCGGGCTGCTGCCGGCCGGTGAGGTCCTGTACTGCACCGAGCACACGGAGGCGCTGGTCCTCCTGCAACCCGAGGAACTCATCGACGACCTGGCCCTGCGCTGCCTGGCCCCCCTCGCCCACTGCGGCCCCACCCACGGCCGCCGCCTCGCTGAAACCCTGCTGGCCTGGCTGGAGACCCGCGGCGGCGCCCCGGAGGTCGCCGCCCGGCTCGGCGTCCACCCCCAGACCGTCCGCTACCGCCTGCGTCAGATCCGCGAACTCTGGGGCGCCGAGATCGACGACCCGGACCGCCGCTTCGAACTGGAACTGGTCCTCAGGGCGCAGCGACTGAGAGGGGCGCTGGGCATGACGGGGCGTGCCCAGGACAGGCCCTAGTCCCGTCCCTTGAACTCGACCGGCCCGGCGTTCATCTCGATCGTGCCGTCCGGATGCAGCACCGGGCGGCGCTCGGTCATCCGGCCGCTGTACGCCTCGATGTGGTGGATCGCGGCGCCGTCCGGCGAGGTGAAGTCGACGAGGGCGATGGCCACCCAGTAGCGCGTCTTGGTGTTCTCGAAGAGCGGGACCGTGACGTTGGAGCCGCGGCCGTCGTCCACGACCACCTGTGCGCCGAAGCTCTTGAAGGACCCGAAGCCGTTGCTGAGGGCGGAGTACGCGCACAGCAGCACGAATCCCTGCTGGTCCGGCCGGACGATCCGGACGGTCTCACGGCCGGGGGCCTTGGAGTCGCCGTCGAGCTGGATGTAAGGAGCCTGCTTCAGCGAGCCGAGGTTCTTGTAGTAGACGACGTCGGCCTTCGGGCCCTTGTCGTCCTTGCCGACCTTCTCCGGCGGCTTCTTCGCCAGGCCGGTCTTCACGATCGTGCCGGGCGCCTCGGACCCGCCCCGCCGCACCTTCGACGCGGGCACGAACAGGGCGTACAGATCGAGGTCGGCACCCCGGCGGCGCCGCTGGTCGCTCCCGCCGTCCCACTCCAGGGTCACGGTGACGACCAGCTCGCGGTCCTGCTTGTCCAGGCTGATCGCGACCTGGCCGCCCTTGTCGAGGCTGACCTTGCCGAGCGGGGGTTTGACGAGACTGGTGGGTGTGGGTGTGGGAGTGGATGCGGGGGCAGGGGCGGGTGTGGGTTCGGGCGCTGTTTCCGCTGGTGACTCCGGCTCCGACACGTCGATCCCGAAGTCCGTCGCCAGGCCCGCCAGCCCCTCCGCGTACCCCTGCCCGATGGCCCGCAGCTTCCAGCCGTCGCCCCGCCGGTACAGCTCCATCAGCAGGACGGCCCGCTCCCCGTCGACCAACGGCGGCTGCCGGAAGACGACGGGGTCGGCGGGACCGGCACCCTCCTGGACGCCGCGCACCTCGACGTCGGCCACCGTGCGGAACGTACGCGACAGGTCGTCCGGATCGCAGCTCGCGACCAGCACCACCCGGTCCACGTCGGCGGGCAGCGCGCCGGGGTCGACAGCGATCCGCTCGGGCGCACCGGCGTCCGCGGCGAGGTGGCGGACGGCACCGGACTCGACGGTGGGCTGGTTGTAGAAGACGAGGTCGGCGTCGGACCTGACCCTGCCGTCGGCGCCGACCAGCAGGGCGCTGAGATCGACCGGATCGCCCGCGGAGCGCAGTTCGACGGTCAGCGGCGCCGCCCCGACCGTGGTGTTCCCGCCCTTGAGAAGTTCCGGCACAGCTCCTACCCCCACCTCGTCGACGTGACGTCACCTTGTCACATCGGAGGTGGCGGGCAAGGGGGTGCGTCGGTGGACGGCCGTCCAGATGGATCACGACGGTCTTGTGGAAGCGGTGGACGGCGTCGTCCACACTGCGGATGAAGCCGGACTCGGCGTTGCCGCGGGTGCTGCCCATGCTCTTCAGAAGGGACAGCCGGAAGCCGGTGATCTGCGTGCCGTTCCTGGGCAGCAGGTCGGCGGGTTCCGGGCGGAGCCTTTCCAGGGTGCCGCGCGGCCCCAGGGCGTCCCCCTCGACCAGGGTCTCCACGTGCAGGTCAGCCGGTGCCTCGGCGAGCCGGCGGATCAGCCGCTTGACCCAGGTCAGGGGATACCCCTGCTCGGGTGCGGGGATCTCGATGGACGTGCGCAGCCTGCCGGTGCGCAGATCGGCGCCGACGGTGAGCAGGCCGGGCGCCTCCTCGACGCGCAGCTGCGCCTGCAACCGGCCTTCCAGGCACAGCTGGTCGGCCAGTTGGGCCCGGCGGGTGCCGTGATCGGTGCCGCGCCTGACGCGCTGCGCGGGCAGCACTTTCTGGCCGAGTTCGCCGCCGAGCCTGAGGCACACCTGGCGGATGAGCCGCTCCCAGTTCTCGACGACCTCGAGGGCCCGTGGGTCGCCCTGGCAGAGGGTCTCGTCGTTGATGCCGTTGCGTACCGGTACCCAGGCGGAGCCCATGTTCTGGAAACCGTGGCAGCCGGAGTTCTCGTGCTGGAGGTAGTGGAGCAGTTCCTGGAGCAGGAAGGTGCGCGCCGCGTTGCCCACCCCTTCGTGCCGGATCAGGAGCTGTGCCTGGTGGGCCACCTCGGCCCAGGACAGGTGCCAGAGCGCCACCTGGTGCTTGCGCCGCCGGTCGATCCTGACGTCGACCAGCGGGCTGCCCTCCAGCGCGACGTCGTTCGACAACGTGATCACGGCTTCGTAGCCGCGCCGGGCGGCGATGTCCATGTAGGCCTGCACCTGGTCGGCCTTGAGGGCGTTGCCGTTCGTCTTGGTCTCGACGAGCGCCGTCCAGAGCTTGCCGGCCCGTTCGATGCGGATCACTCCGTCGGGTCGCCGGGGTGTGTCACCGTGCGGCAGGGTGACCTCGGTGAAGGTCTCCATACGGCCCGAGGGCGCGCCGAACGCGGCGGTGAGCCGCCGGCCGAACCGCGGTACCTGGGTCATCACCGACAGCAGCACCGAGGTGGCGCGCATCTCCCGGTCCCGGTCGCTCTTCAGCGTGGAGAGCGGAAAGAGCCTGGCGGGACGCCAGGAGTCGTTCTCCCCCAGGGACTTCTGCGGGGCGCTGGGCGGGGCCGCCCGCTTCTTGGCGGTGCGGGGCCGGGCGGCCGGTTTGCGCGGCTTGGCTTCGTCGGCGGTCCGGCGCGGAGCCGGTACGGCGTTCAGGGCCCCGGCCGGCTCCGGCTCGGGGGCCGGCTCCGGGGGCGGGGCCGAGGGCGGGCCGACCGGCTCGTCGTTCCCGGTCGGTTCCGGCGTCGCCGGGGCCGCCGTCCCCTCCGCCTCTTCGTCCTCGTCGTCGATGTCGACCCCGAAGTCCGTCGCGAGGCCGGCGAGCCCGGAGTCGTACCCCTGCCCGACGGCTCGGAACTTCCATTCCCCGGCGCGGCGGTACAGCTCGCCGAAGATGATCGCGCTCACCTTGCCGGGGTCGTCGACGGCGAAGCGGAGGATGTTCTCGCCCACCGCGTCCGACAGGGTCACCCGGAGGTCGTCGAGTTCGCCGAAGTGCGCGTCGCCGTAACGGCTCGCGGCCACGACGACACGGTCGACCCCGGGTGGCACCACGGTCAGGTCGAAGCTGATCCGGTCCTCGTTGCCGTCCTCGGTGGGCGTCTTGTCCAGCAGGTGCACGCTTCCGTCGGCGGCCACCGGGTTGTTGTAGAAGTAGAAGTCCGCGTCGCTGCGGACCTTGCCGTCCGGGCCGAGAAGTAAGACGGACACATCCGCGTCGCCGTCCCCCGCCGGGCTGCTCCAGCCCAGGCTGACGATTACCGAACCGGTGTTGTCACTCAGGGCCGACAGGGCGGCATTGGACCCCTTGGTCATGTCGCGCACGAGATTCCCCCCAGGAACCACATCCCCCAAGACCCGCCACGCACTGTGACGCGTCACACACGGACACAGTAGTACCGGCGGCTCGTACACGTGCCGTTCCTGTCGAAACGGACCGGCCGCGCAATGCCCGACCCGCAGGACCATTGCCGGGGGAAACTCCCGTTGAGTAGCCTGTGTTCGCTATTCCGATCGCCTGTTGAAATTTCGAACACCGTGAAGGATGCTCGACAGGCGCCGAACTCCACCGACACCTCACAGGGAGGGGGCCGAACGTGGGACGTCTCGTACCTGCCGTGACCCGGGCTCTCGACATCCTCGAGCTCTTCCTCGACGGCGACGGCACGCTCTCCGCCCCGGACATCGTGCGCAAGCTCCAGCTGCCGCGCACCACCGTGCACGAGCTGGTCACCACGCTCGCCGCACGGTCGTACATCGTCCCGGTGCCGGGTCAGCCGGGACGCTACCGGCTCGGCGTGCGTCCGTACCAGCTCGGCAGCCGCTACGCCGAGCAGCTCGACCTCGCCGCCGAGGGCCAGCAGGTCGCCCGCTCGGTCGCCGAGACCTGCGACGAGACCGTCCACGTGGCCATCCTCGAGGGCACCGACGTCATCTACATCGCGAAGGTCGACTCCACGCACGCGGTGCGCATGGTGTCCGCCGCGGGACGCCGGCTGCCGCCCACTGCACCTCCGTCGGCAAGATGCTCCTGGCCTCGCTGCCCGACCCGGAGCTCAGCTCCCGCATCCCGGACGACGCGGACCTGGCCGCGATGACTCCGAACAGCATCACCGACCCGGCCGCTCTGCGCGAGGCCCTCGCCGAGATCCGTGAGCGGGGTCTCGCCGTGGAGCGCCGCGAGTCCAACCCGGACGTCTCCTGCGTGGCCGCCCCGGTCCGCGACCGCACCGGCCGGGTCGTGGCCGCGCTGTCGATCTCGGTGCCGATGATCCGCTGGAGCGAGGACCGCCGCGAGGAGCTGGAGCAGCTCGCCGCCAAGGGCGCCGTCGAGCTGTCCGAGCGCCTGGGCCACCGGAGCGTGGGATGACCTCGAAGACGTACGACTACGAGGTCGCCGTGCGCGCCGAGGCGACCCTCGGCGAGGGCCCGACCTGGGACGCGGCGACCGGCCGGCTGCTCTGGCTGGACATCCTGGGCGCCCGCCTGCACACCTACGACCCGGCGACCGGGCACCGCACGGTCCGCGTCACCGACCAGCACGTGGGCGCGGCGAAGCCGCGCGCGAACGGCGGCCTGGTCCTCAACCTGCGCGACGGCGTCGCCCTCCTCGACCCCGACGACACCTTCCACTGGCTCCACCACGAACCGGTGCCGGGCCGCCGCGCCAACGACGCGGCCATCGCCCCCGACGGCTCCCTCTGGGCCGGCACCATGCGCTACGACGAGGCGCCCGGCGGTGGCACCCTGTCCCGCTTCACGGCCGACGGCACGGTGGAGACGGTCCTCGACGACGTGGCGGTCAGCAACGGCACGGGCTGGAGCCCGGACGGCCGCCTGATGTACTACATCGACTCCCCGACCCGCCGCGTCGACGTCTTCGACCACGAGGAGGGGAAGGTGTCCAACCGCCGCCCCTTCGCCGAGATCGAGGACGGCGCGGGCTTCCCGGACGGCCTCACGGTCGACGCGGACGGCTGCGTGTGGGTGGCCCTGTGGGACGGCGCAGCGGTACGCCGCTACACGCCTGCCGGCGAGCTGGACCGCGTGATCACCCTGCCTACCCCGAGGGTGACGGCGTGCGCGTTCGGCGGCGCGGACCTGACGGACCTGTACATCACGACGGCCAGGGTGGGCCTCGACTCCCCGCATCCGGTGGCGGGTTCACTGCTGGTCGTGCCCGGCGCGGGCAAGGGCGTGAGACAGCCTTCGTTCGCCGGGTAGGGCCACGTACAAGCTCCGCTCCAGCGTCGCCAGGGGGTGTGGATGATGCGGCAAAAGGCGGGCGTGATCCGCATTGCTGCAACGGTGCTGACCGCCGTCACCCTGGCCGCCGGGTGGATTCTCCTTCGCGACTGGATGGAATTAACGGTGCGAGTCCGGGAAGCGACTGGGAGGACGCGTACGCCCTCATTTCGGTGTCGTCACCGGACGACCCCGCCGAGAGCATCGAGGCAGCGCTGCTGGCGGCGGGATGGACCACGCTAGAACTTCGACTGCCTTGACCGAGCAGGTGTCTGCGGCACTTTCGGCAAAGCCGCGGACGGCCAAGGGCAGAACCTGTTCGTGGCGACCTTCATGCCGTACGTCTGAGCACCCGCCGCGCTGCGGGGGAGGTCACTGCAGACCCGCCCGCTTCAACTCCTCGGCGGTCAGCGGCGGAGCGGTGAGGGCCGGCTTCAACGGCCCCACCGCCGCCGCCAGCAACACCCCCGGACTGAGCAGCACCTCCGCCCGCCGCTCCAGTGACGTCACATCCGTCACCCGGCGGGCGATCCGCCCGTTCCCCGTGGCCGTGTACATCAGCCGGTCCACGTACGCGGCCACGAGCCGGTCCCGCCCCGTGGGCCCCTCCTCCGTCGCCCCGGGATAGAACACGTCCTGCCCGGTCGCGAGGTCCCACGCCGCCCCCCACCGGCCGGGCCACCGCCTTCTGCACGCGACGGGCCACCCCCCGGCGCCCCCCAGCCGTGCCGCCGTACGACATCCCGGAGGATCACGGCGCTCTGCGCCCCCACGGCCAGCCCGTGTCCGTACACCGGGTTGTACGCGGCCAACGCGTCGCCCAGGACGGTGAAGTTGTCGGGCCAGGCCGGCATCCGCTCGTAGAAGTACCGCCGGTTGACCGTCGTCCGCGTGAACGCCACCTCGGACAACGGCTCGGCGCGGGCGAGGAGCTGGCCGATGAGGGGGTGGCGCAGCTCCTCGCGGGCGAAGCGTGCGAAGTCGTCGCCGGAGGCGTTCGCGGAGGTCGGTTCGCCGCCGCGGGTGCCGTTGAGGGTGACGATCCAGCGGCCGTTCTCGATGGGCAGCAGGAAGCCGGCGCGGCCGGGACCGTCGCCGCGGGCGTCGGACTGGACGTTGACGACCGGGAAGCCGTCACGGGCCTGCTCGGGGGCGAGATAGAGCCGGCTCGCGTAGGCCAGGCCGGAGTCGACCTCGCGCTGCTCCGGCGCCGGCAGTCCGAGGCCGGTGAGCCAGCGCGGCGCCCCGGAGCCGCGCCCGCTCGCGTCGACGACCAGCCCGGCGTCGAGGGTCCGCTCCTGCCCGTCCCGTCCGCGGACCCGTACCCCGGTGACCGCCTCGGAGCTGCCGGCCAGCTCCAACACCTCGGTGCCGTCGAGGAGTTCGACGCGTTCGTCGGCGAGGACCCGGGCCCTGAGCGTCGCGTCGAACAGGTCGCGCCCGGCGAGGACGACGTGGTGGGACTCCGGCCAGCGGCGGAACCAGCCGTGCGCCGACAGCACGACCATGTCCGTGGTGACCGGCGCCCGGCGGGCCCCGGCGGCGCGGAGTTCGGCGGTGACACCGGGGAGGAGCTTCTCCAGCGCGTGCACACCGCCCGACCACAGCATGTGGGCGTGCCGGGCCTGCGGCAGCCCTTGCGGGGCGCGGGCGCCACGGGCAGTTCGTCGCGCTCGACGACGACGACCCGCTCGGCGAGCCCGGCCAGGGCGGCGGCCGCGAGCATGCCGGTGTGGGATCCCCCGAGTACGACGGCGACTCTGACAGGGGAGGAACTATCGCTCATGCGCGGACATGCTCTCTGCCGGGACGGCCGCGCGGGCGCGTACCGCCTTGATCTCCTCGGGCTTGCGCAGGGCCTGGGACACGGCCTGGATCTCCTGCAGCAGGTAGGTGGTGTCGGCAACGCCCTGAAGGGGCGCGGGGGACGGCGCGACCGGCCACGACGGCTCCGCAGCGGACCGACGACCCGTCACCGCGCTCTCAGCGGAGCGCTCGGCCTCCACCGCGTCCAGGATGGTCACGGCGGCGGCGAGGGCCTGCGCGCGGCCGGGTGGGAAGCCGAGGGCGAGGGCGGCGTCGTAGGACCGGGTCCGCAGGCCCTCGTCGAGGCGGCGGGCGAGCTGGAGGAGGGTGTCGCGGATGAACGTCTCGCGGCGGATGAGCCGCATCTCGGGGGTCGCCCGCAGGCCGAGCGGCTCGCGGCTGCCCGCGACGGTCCGCATGAGGCGGGCCAGCGGCGCGAGGCCGCGGTGGCGGCGGCGGACCAGCCAGCGCTCCTGGAGGTACTGGCCGGCGTGCGGCACGATGAAGCCGACCGCGACGAACGTGGCGGCGATGCAGGCGGCCGAGGGCGCCACGTTGGTGTTCAGCCAGTCCAGGTCGTGCCCGGTCCAGCGGGCCGCCACTGCCGTGAGCTTGGCCGCGCTGAACAGCAGGTTCGTCGCGAAGCCGATGCCGAGGAAGCGCAGTCCCCAGCGCAGCCAGGCGTCGAGGCCGTCGGTGCGGATCCAGTTCCACACCAGCCGGGACGTGACCAGGCTGGCCACGGTGTGCGCGGTCAGATAGAGGAGGATCAGCTCCCGCATGAAGGGCGTCGAGGCGTAGTACGTGTCCAGGTCCCGGATCTGTTCCACGGGCACGTCGGCGAGCGCGAACAGGATCCACAGCGCGGCGACGACGGCCGCGTACACGGCGATCACCCAGCGGGTCGCGCGGCGGGTCTGGGCGTGGCGTTCGGTACGGCCGTTGCGCCAGTGCACGACCAGCAGCAGCCAGGACGCGCACAGCGCGGTCAGCAGCGAGTACACCCAGGGCGCGGCGATGTTGGGGACGCCGGTGACGCGGTTGGTCCAGGCGATGGTGGAGGGGGCCGCGAAGACGAACACCGCGCAGGCGAACAGCAGCAGGCCGCCGACGGCCCGCAACAGCGGGTCCCGCCACAGTTTGAGGATGCTGGGCAGCTTGATCGCCAGGGCGGCGGTCAGTACGGCGGTGGGCAGCCAGAAGGAGACGTACATGCCGCTGAGGAGGTTTCCGGCGGCCAGGGTGCTGTCGCTCACCGGTCCGTGCCCCGGCGTCCGCGATAGCCCAGGGACCGCTCCAGCGGTGCGAGGTGCTGCCGGCCGCCGTGGCTCGACAGATAGGGCCGGAAGACGGCCGCGAGCCGGTGTCCGAAGTCGTCGGCCTCGGCCTCGTCCGTCTGCCGGGAGCCGTCACGGGCGGCGACGGTCAGGGCGTCCTTCCAGTCGGGCTCGCCCGCCAGCGCGCGGGCCGCGGCCGGGCCCACCCCGTGCCGGTGCCCGGCGTGCAGATGCCACAGTTCATGGCCGAGGATGACCAGTTGCTGCACCGCCTCGGCCCGCTCCTCGACGATGACCAGGTCGAAGTCCTGGAACTCCACCCACAGGCCGGTCACTTCGATCTCGTCGGGAAACCGCTCGAAGCGCAGCTCCACGGGCCGCCCGCCCCGGCGGACGCTCATCGCCTCGCACAGGGCCCGGCACACCTCGTGCACCCCGGCCGGGGGCCGCGGCCTGGCCCGCACGGCGGCGCCGAGCTCGCCCGCCAGATCACGCATCGCGGAACCGCTTCTCGCCCGCCGCAGCGCTGCGGCGATCCGCCCCGCTCTGGTGCGCGCGCCCGCGATGTCCATCGATCCCCCTTCTCACCACCGCACGGCAGTTCGTCCGAGAGTACGCGGCGGGGAGTGCTCACGTCATGGGTTCCGATGACGGTTCAAGTAAGCGAGAACGATTGACTGGCAAGGGCTTCCTTTCTACGGTTCCGTTCGAGTTTGCGAGCATCTTTCGAAATGCCGAACAAGCCCTGAAAGGCGACCATGCACACCGCCCGCTTCACCCTGGACCCCGCCTTCACCGTCGGCGAGGTCGACCCCCGCCTCTTCGGCTCCTTCGTCGAACACCTCGGCCGCTGCGTCTACACCGGCATCTTCGAACCCGGCCACCCCGCCGCCGACGAGGACGGCATCCGCCAGGACGTCCTCGACCTCGTCCGCGAACTCGGCGTCACCGCCATCCGCTACCCCGGCGGCAACTTCGTCTCGGGCTACAAGTGGGAGGACAGCGTCGGCCCGGTGGAGGACCGCCCCCGCCGCCTCGACCTCGCCTGGCGCTCCACCGAGACCAACCGCTTCGGTCTGTCGGAGTACATCCGCTTCCTCCGCAAGGTCGGCCCGCAGGCCGAGCCCATGATGGCCCTCAACCTCGGCACCCGCGGCGTCGCCGAAGCCCTCGAACTCCAGGAGTACGCCAACCACCCCTCCGGCACGGCCCTCGCGGAACTCCGTGCCGCGCACGGCGACAAGGAGCCCTTCGGCATCAAGCTCTGGTGCCTCGGCAACGAGATGGACGGTCCCTGGCAGACCGGTCACAAGACCGCGACGGAGTACGGCCGCCTCGCCGCCGAGACGGCCCGCGCGATGCGCATGATCGACCCGAACGTCGAACTCGTCGCCTGCGGCTCCTCCAGCCAGTCCATGCCGACGTTCGCCGAGTGGGAGGCGACCGTCCTCGCCGAGACGTACGACCTCGTCGACTACATCTCACTGCACGCCTACTACCAGCCCGAGAACGGCGACATCGACTCCTTCCTGGCCTCCGCCGTGGACATGGAGTCCTTCATCGAGAACGTGGTCGCGACGCCGACCACATCGGCGCGAAGCTGAAGTCGAAGAAGAAGATCAACCTCTCCTTCGACGAGTGGAACGTCTGGTACATCTCCAAGTGGCACGAGATCGAGAACTCCGACGCGCGGGACTGGGCGGAGGCCCCCCGCCTGCTGGAGGACAACTACAGCGTCACCGACGCCGTCGTCTTCGGCTCCCTCCTCATCGCCCTGCTCCGGCACGCCGACCGCGTCACCGTCGCCTGCCTCGCGCAGCTCGTCAACGTGATCGCCCCGATCCTGACCGAGCCGGGCGGCCCCGCCTGGCGGCAGACGACGTTCTTCCCGTTCGCGCAGGCCGCCCGGTACGGCCGCGGCGAAGTCCTCGACGTCCGGGTCGACTCCCCGACGTACCCCACCGAGAAGTACGGCGAGACCGACCTGCTGCACGCCACCGCCGTGCGCGCGGAGGACGGCTCGGTCACCGTCTTCGCCGTGAACCGCGGCCGGACGCGGGCCCTGCCCCTCGAAGTCGCCCTGGGCGCCCTGAACCTGACGTCCGTCGTCGAGCACAGCGCCCTCGCCGACGCCGACCCGGACGCCCGCAACACCCTCGCCGAGCCGGAGCGGGTCGCCCCGCACACGGTCGAGGGCACCGCCCTCACGGACGGCACCCTGACCGCCGTACTCGAACCGCTGTCGTGGAACGTGATCCGCCTGGCCTAGAGGGCTGCCGCCGGACGCGGGGTGCGGCTCAGACGTCCTCCACCGGCACCCCGCCCGCCGCCGCGCCCAGCAGGGTCAGCCGTACGTCCCTGGGGCCCGCCTCCGTCGTGCCGTCCGAAAGGACCGCCAGGGCGAGGGAGTTGGTGCCCCGGGTGCGCAGGATGCCGTTCGGCAGGACGAAGGGGCGGTGGGGGCCGGCGTCGTTGACGTACTGGCCCAGGTTCCAGCCGTTGAGGAAGACCTGCACCCGGTAGGCACGCTTCGGGTCGTCTTCGAGGGTGAGTCCGATCGAGGCGTCGACGCCGGTGGGGACGGAGAGCCGGAAGCCGGTCCGGTACCAGGTCACTCCCTGGCGGCGGTCGGCGCGCGGCAGCTTCACGGCCTCCCACGCCCGGTCGTCGAAGGCGGGCAGGTGCCAGCCCTCCCGCTCGCCGTACAGCCCGCCGTTGTTGAGCGGCCCGCGCACACGGTCGACGGCACCGGACCCCTGGAGACGCCAACTCACCTTCGCGGACGCCCCCTTGAAGCGCGCCGACGTCAGTCCGCGGGCCGCCTTGTGGGTGTCGAGGGAGGTGTCGTCCACGTCGTGTGCCATCCGCCGGACGAGCACGGACAGCACATGCTTCTCACGCTCGCGCAGCTTCTTCGGTACGTCGAAGGTGGCCGTGCCGGTCCAGGTGCCCTTCCGCGCGGACCCGGCGTCCGGCACCGGCATCCGGTGCGTGCCGAGCGGCTTCCCGTCGAGCCAGGCCATCAACAGCCCCTGCGTGCCGGTGCTGTAGCCGAGGGAGACGGCATCGAGGCCCTCGGCGTCGGTGACATGTCCCCGGTACCAGACGTCGCCGTAGTGGAAGCCGTAGTCGTCGGCGAAGAGGACGGGCTGTCCCTCGGGGACGGGGGTGGTGCTGAAGGAGGTCTTCTTGTCGGCCTCGGCCCACGCCGAGTCGTCGAAGTCCGGTGCGGACTCGGGGTTCTCGTCCTGCCGCCGCCAGCCGCCGAGGGCCGGCAGCGGCACCGGGCCCTGGCCGGGCAGGGGCTTCAGGGCGAGCAGACTGAACGTGGCGCTGATCCGGGAGGGCACCGGCCGCTCGTTCCAGGTGACCTTCTCGATGCCGCGCGGACCCCACACCTCCAGGCCGGTCAACTTGGTGGTGTCGCCGGTGAGATGGACCGTGTCGTCCTTCAGCCGGACGTCCCGCACCAGCGAGGGGCCGTACACCAGCACCGACCCGGACGGCGTCTCGTACGGCCACAGCCGCAGCGCGGTCGTGTCGTCGGCGAACAGCAGCAGCAACGGCCGGTCGGAGCCGCCGTTCTCGACCTTCACGCGGGCCAGCTCACCGACACCGAGCGGGCAGGTCACCCGCAGCAGCCCGCGGTCGTAGATCCACGCCGGTTCCGCGTCGAGCCGGGTCGCCGTCGGCTCCTCCGGGCACTCCACGACGACCTGGGCCATGTCGCCGTACCGCCCCGAGAACACGGCGATGTCCTGCCGCCCGGCGGAGACGAACAGCATGAGCTGGGCGGTGGCGTACTTCAACGTCCGCCCGCCCAGCTTGAGTTGGGTGCTCAGCACCTTGGTGTCACCGGCCCGGACGTTGACCGGCACCTCGATCCCGGCGCGCGGCAGCGGGGTGGACACCGCCTTGGCGGAGTCGTTGCGCACGACGTAGGTCTGGGCGTCGGTGTCCCGGTTGACCAGGTGCTCCACCTCGAGCCGGCCGCCGGGGGAGGCGACGTTCCGCCTGCGGTCCAGCTTGGCGAAGTCCGGTACGGTCCGCAGCAGTTGGCCGAGCTGGTGGACCGGCGCGAGCGCGGCGCCGGGCAGCCGCCCCGCGCCGAGGGCCGCGTCGCCGTCGTACGAGGTGGCGGCGGCCTGCGGGGCGGGCAGCCAGCCCCAGGACGCCCCGCCGTACGCCAGGGCCGGGCGGTGGAGCCGGCTGAGGGGGGTCTGCGGCACGGACAGGGGTACGTCGATGCCGTCGGCCCGGACCTTCTTGCGGAGGTGGGTGACGTAAGCGGTGTCCGGTGCCTTCTCCAGCTCGTACAGCAGGACCGTGCCCCTGCCCTTGGTGTAGAGGTGCCGGGCGGCGATGGCGTTCACCCGCGTCAGCCACTCGTCGGCGTGCGCCAGATAGGCCGGGTCGGTGGTCCGGGCGCGTCCCTCGGTCGCCGTCAGCCAGCCGGGGAAGCCGCCCGCGTCGATGCCGGCGCCGAGGTGGGGGCCGGGGCGCAGCACGACGTACAGCCCGGTGGCGGCGGCCGTGCGCAGGAAGCGGTCGAGGTCGCGGACGCCCGTGAAGTCGTACGAGCCCGGGGCGGGGGAGTGGTAGTTCCAGGCGACGGAGACGGTCACCGCGTTGTAGCCGTGCGCCCGCAGTTTCTCCAGCACGTCCCGCCACAGCGACGGGCTCGGCAGCCGGAACAGCTGCATCTCGCCCGGCCACAGCGCCAGCCGCCGGCCGTCGACGAGCAGGGAGTAGCGGTCGTGGCCGACCGTGTGCACGGCGCCGTCCGCGACGGGCGGGGCCGGCGGCGGCCCCGTGGGCACGACGCGGGGCCCCGTCCGCGACGGCAGCACACCGCCGCTGCCGGTCAGCGCGAAGCCGAGCGCGGCCGTACCGGCGAGGGTGCTGAAAGTTCGTCTGCTGAGCTCCACGCGAGCGTCGCCTCCTGTTGTGCCTGCGTTTCCCGGGACGCGAGTGAGGGACCATTCTCCATGCCCGGGGCGGCACGCCTCACAATGGTCCTCATGAGGATCTCGGCACGGGCGGACTACGCGGTACGAGCGGTACTCGAACTCGCCGTACGACAGGGCGAAGGGGCCGTGAAGACTCCCGTGAAGGCGGAGGCCATCGCCCTCGCCCAGGACATTCCGCACAAGTTCCTCGAAGGCATCCTCGGTGACCTGCGCCGCGGCGGGGTCGTCGACAGCCGGCGCGGCGGCAACGGCGGCTACACGCTGGCCCGGGACGCTGCCGAGATCACGGTGGCCGACGTGATCCGGACGGTCGACGGCCCGATCGTGTCGGTACGGGGCGAACGGCCCACGGGCCTCGCCTACACGGGCTCCGCCCAGCCCCTGCTGCCCCTGTGGATCGCCCTGCGGGCGAACGTGCGCCGCATTCTGGAGGGCGTGACGATCGCGGACATCGCGGCGGACGCGCTGCCGACGCCGGTGCAGCAGCTGGCGGCGGAGCCGGCGGCCTGGGAGAACCCGTAGGGCATTTCCGGCCGGTCCCTGTGAGCGTCCTCATCCGGGTCCAAGGCTGTACCCAGCTTGACGCCCTACCGTCGCCTCCCGTGGACGACGGACGGAACCTCCCCCTATGCGCACGCTGATACTGCTCGCCCTCGCGGGCCTGGGCGCCCAGCTCGTGGACGGCAGCCTCGGCATGGCCTACGGCGTGACCTCGACCACGCTGCTGCTGGCCATGGGGACGAATCCGGCCGCGGCATCGGCGACGGTCCACCTCGCCGAGATCGGTACCACGCTGATGTCCGGGGCCAGCCACTGGCGCTTCGGCAACGTGGACTGGAAGGTCGTCGCGAAGATCGGCGTGCCGGGCGCGGTGGGGTCCTTCCTGGGCGCGACGGTCCTCTCGGCGCTGTCGACGGAGGTCGCGGCGCCGGCGATGTCGCTGATCCTGCTCGGCCTCGGCCTGTACGTCATGTCCCGCTTCACCTTCCGCGGCCTGCCGAAGGACCGGCTCGGCCGGCCGCTGCGGAAGCGGTTCCTGGCACCGCTGGGCCTGGTCGCCGGGTTCCTCGACGCGACCGGCGGGGGCGGCTGGGGCCCGGTCGGCACGCCCGCCCTCCTCGCGAGCGGCCGGATGGAACCCCGCAAGGTGATCGGCTCGATCGACACCAGCGAGTTCCTGGTGGCCCTGGCGGCGAGCCTCGGCTTCCTCGTCTCCCTCGGCTCCCAGGGCCTCGACGGGACGTGGGTCCTCGCCTTCCTCCTCGGCGGCGTCGTCGCCGCGCCGGTCGCCGCCTGGCTGGTCCGCCTGCTGCCGCCGCGGGTGCTGGGCTCGGCGGTGGGCGGAGTCATCATCGTGACGAACGTCCGCACGCTGCTGAAGAGCGACTGGCTCGCGGCGAGCGACGGCGTGAGCACGGTGGTGTACGTCGTGCTGTACGCGGTGTGGGCCGCGGCCCTCGCGTACGCGATCCGCGCCCACCGTCGGGAGACGGCGGCGGAGAGCGGGCACGTGGAGCCGTGTGCCGCTGTGAATGACCAGCCGGCGGGAACGGCCAACTGCCGCACGTGTCAGCAGCGTTCGGAAACTGTGAAGATGCTGTGAAAACCGCAGGTGTGAATGGCTTGAGTTCATCCTGTCGGCGGCGTCGGTCTGTCCCTACCGTCCGGTTGGCACATCAGCCACCCCCCAACGGTTACGGAGAGACCATGACTCGTGGGCTCCTGCTGAGCGGTGCGTTGGCCGCTCTGCTCACCACGGCACTACCGGCCCAGGCCGCCACGTCGTCCGGCGGGTTCGAGGACCCGCCGCCGGACAAGATCGTCATCAAGGTCGCGACCGTGAACGGCAGCGGCTGCCCCGCCGGGACGACGGCGGTCGCCGTCTCCGAGGACAACACGGCCTTCACGGTGACGTACAGCGACTACCTCGCCCAGGCGGGCGGCGGCTCGGACCCGACGGCGTTCCGCAAGAACTGCCAGCTGAACCTCATCGTCCACGTCCCGCAGGGCTTCACCTACGCCATCGCGAGCGCGGACTACCGCGGTTTCGCGGCCCTCCAGTCCGGCGCGAGCGGCACCCAGAGAGCCTCGTACTACTTCCAGGGCTCCCCGAACACAGCGTCCCGCTCCCACCCCTTCAACGGCCCCTACAACGACAACTGGCAGGCCACCGACACGACCGACTGGGCCCAGCTGGTCTGGGCGCCCTGCGGCGTCCAGCGCAACTTCAACATCAACACGGAGCTGAGAGTGGCCGCGGGCTCGACGTCCGCGAACAAGGTCAGCTTCATGACGATGGACTCGACGGACGGGGACATCAGCACGGTGTACCACCTGGCGTGGAAGGAGTGCCCGGAGTCCTGACGCCGGCGCGGGCCGTCAGGGCGAGGCGGTCGCCCCCTGCGCGTGTGCAGGGAGCGGCCGCCGTGTCGCTCGCGTGCCGGGTCAGACCTCCACCCCCAGCGTCAGCGTCCCGGTGTACCCCGACGACGGGGAGCTGCCGAGTGCTGTGAGGGTCAGGAGGCCGGACGCGGCGCCGCCGTCGTCGTAGATCGAGTCCTGGGCCAGGGTGGTGCGGGTGACCGTGTTCGCCGCGTACGGGGAGAGCGCGCCCACTCTCGCCGTGATCGTCTCGTTGAAGAAGAGCTGGCCGGTGTGGACCTCGGTGCCGCCGGTGAAGGAGCCGTCCGAGGTGAGGGTCACGCCCGTGTGGACCTTGACGTGGATGTGGACGCAGCGGCCCCGGTACCAGCCCGGGTACACCGTGGTGATGGTGGCGACGCCGCCGGAGTCGGTGAGGACGCCGCCCCGCAGGAACGTGCCGTTGTCGGACTCGTTGTGGCCGTTGTTGCCGACGTAGCCGGAGTACTCGCCGAGCGCGTCCGCGTGCCAGATCTCCACCAGGGCGTTGGGGATCGCCGCGCAGGTGTCGTCGTTGACGACGGTGAGCGCCAGCTTCAGCACGAAGCCGGTCTTCGTCTCGCGGATGTCGGAACGGACGAGCGCGCCGTCCAGGTAGTAGGGGCCTTCGGTCATCTCCTTCGTGAGGGTGCAGACGGCCGCCGCGGCGACGGGGGCGGCGTCCGCCGCGTCGGCTGTGGGGGCCTCGGGCACTGCGGTGCCCACGGCAACTGCCGCTGCCGTGGCGCCGGTTGCGAGCAGAACGGTGCGGCGCCCGACCGGGGTGGGGGTTGCTTCCGAAGTTTCTGTCATGAACACGGCACCGTAGGAGTGCTTGCTGTTGATGGGCTGTCAGTTCGGCAAAGTGAGGGACCGTCAAGTTCCTTGCGAGACAGACTCCAGGAAAGCGGTGGACGAGCTGGCGGGGCCGCGCGATCGAGCCTCTCGTCCGGGAGTCCCTCGCCCGCCTCCTGCCGGACGGGCCGCTCCCCGCCGCCCCCGCGATCGGCGGGTACTGGACCCGCGGCAACGACATCGGGATCGACCTCGTGGGCGCCGACCGACAGCCTGTGGCCAAGGAACTCCTCTTCCTCGGCTCGGTGAAGTGGCTGGAGAACTCCGCGTTCGACCGCCACGACCTGGCCGCGCTGCTCAAGCACCGCGCCGCGATCACCGACGAGCCCGTGCCGCTCGTGGCGGTCTCCCGCAACGGGGTCAGCTGTTCCGGGCTCGAAGCGGCGTACGGTCCGAAAGAGTTGCTCGACGCGTGGCGCGTGCCGCGATCACGGTGACGAAATCGGACGCGCCCCCGTTCCGACCGACCGGAACGGGGGCGCGACGTACGTCAGTTGGCCGCGCAGGCGAAGTTCCAGGCGCCGTACGAGCCGCTCACGTACGCCCCGTCGTCGACGTGGCCGACGCGGAAGTAGAAGCAGGCGGCCTCGTTCATGTCGGTGTCGTAGATGTACGCGTTGGAGATGCTCCACCCGGTGTAGCCGCCGGTGTAGTCCACGTGGATCTTCGTGTCGCTGGTGTGCGGGCTGCCGGTGGTGGGGTTGGTGTACTGCAGGCGCACGCCCTTGCCGTCCGTGCAGACGTCGAGGATCTTGAAGGTGTCGCCGTCGTCGTAGAAGTACGCGGCACCACAGGAGTTGCTGGAGCTGGCCGTGTAGATGTCGGCGGCGAAGGACGAACCCGCCGTCCCGACCACGAGGGCCCCGGCGGCGAGGGCGGGCACGGCGAGATGTCTGAGCTTGGGCATGCTTGAACTCCTTGCGGGGCGAAGGGGGTTGAGCGTGGGGGGAGTTCGCGTCGTCGACACCGTGTGAACGGACTATGCCCAATATTTGATCTCTGTACAAGAGCAGTTGGACTGTCAACTACCTGTGCATCATGCCCCCGCCGCATTGGGCCACGCGGCACCGCTGTTCGGCCAGCCCTGCGCCGGCGCCGGCGTCAACCCGTTCGTCCCCCGGACCTGCGCCGCCGTGAGC
>MWJO01000098.1 GCA_002027195.1 Streptomyces sp. GKU 895
ACCCACCGCACACGCTCCGTCAACACCACCCGCCACCACCCGACCGCCCCCACCCCTGAAACAAGCACCGAAGGCCCGACTCACCGGGCACCACGAGCCCCCGACCGGCCGCGCTGCGCGCAACTCACCCCCGCCATGGAAGATTTCGAGCACTCCCGCCCAGGAACAGTCGGCTTCTGAATCACGTTGACTGGGTATTCAGACGGCGTGAGGGAGAGCGCAGGGTGACCGACGACACACCTTGACACTCTTTGTGATCTAGGGGTTTCAATCGACACCCACCCAGGTAGGGTCTGGAAGCGTCCAGCTCCCCTTGGAGGAGGTGAGGACCGTGGCAGCCCACGACGACGACATGAACCGCGGCATCCGCCCGGGACGAGGGTCCGACGACCCGGCCGGGCAGATTGCCTACCTTGAGCAGGAGATCGCCGTCCTGCGACGCAAGCTCGCCGACTCTCCGCGGCACACGAGGATTCTCGAAGAGCGGATCGTCGAGCTGCAGACCAATCTGGCCGGCGTGTCCGCCCAGAACGAGCGACTCGCGAACACGCTCCGCGAGGCCCGCGACCAGATCGTGGCCCTCAAGGAAGAAGTCGACCGGCTCGCACAGCCCCCGGCCGGCTTCGGCGTCTTCCTGCAAGCCAACGAGGACGGCACCGCCGACATCTTCACCGGAGGACGCAAACTCCGCGTGAACGTCAGCCCCAGCGTCGACCTCGAAGAACTCCGGCGCGGCCAGGAACTGATGCTCAACGAAGCACTCAACGTGGTCGAGGCCATGGAGTTCGAGAGCGTCGGCGACATCGTCACCCTCAAGGAGATCCTCGAGGACGGCGAACGCGCCCTCGTGCAGGGGCACACCGACGAGGAAAGGGTGGTGAGGCTCGCCGAGCCACTGCTGGACATCACCATCCGCCCCGGCGACGCCCTCCTGCTCGAACCCCGCTCCGGCTACGTCTACGAAGTCGTGCCCAAGAGCGAGGTCGAAGAACTCGTCCTCGAAGAAGTCCCCGACATCGGCTACGAACAGATCGGCGGCCTCGGCGGCCAGATCGAAGCCATCCGCGACGCGGTCGAACTGCCGTACCTCTACCCGGACCTGTTCAAGGAGCACGAACTCCGCCCGCCCAAGGGCGTCCTGCTCTACGGACCCCCCGGATGCGGCAAGACACTCATCGCCAAGGCCGTCGCCAACTCGCTGGCCAAGAAGGTCGCCGAGGTCACCGGACAGGCCCAGGGCAAGAGCTTCTTCCTCAACATCAAGGGCCCCGAACTCCTCAACAAGTACGTCGGCGAGACCGAGCGGCAGATCCGCCTCGTCTTCCAGCGTGCCCGCGAGAAGGCCTCCGAGGGCACCCCCGTCATCGTCTTCTTCGACGAGATGGAATCCCTCTTCCGCACCCGCGGATCCGGCGTCAGCTCGGACGTGGAGAACACCATCGTCCCCCAGCTCCTCGCCGAGATCGACGGCGTGGAAGGCCTGCAGAACGTGGTCGTCATCGGCGCCTCCAACCGCGAGGACATGATCGACCCCGCCATCCTGCGCCCCGGCCGACTCGACGTGAAGATCAAGATCGAACGTCCCGACGCCGAGGCCGCCAAGGACATCTTCGGCAAGTACCTCACCGAGCGCCTCCCCCTGCACTCCGACGACCTCGGCGAGCACGGCGGCAGCAAGGAAACGACCGTCCAGAGCATGATCCAGACGGCCGTCGAGCACATGTACGCCGAATCCGAGGAAAACCGCTTCCTGGAAGTCACCTACGCCAACGGAGACAAGGAAGTCCTCTACTTCAAGGACTTCAACTCCGGCGCCATGATCGAGAACATCGTCGGCCGCGCCAAGAAGATGGCCATCAAGGACTTCCTCGACCACAACCAGAAGGGACTCCGCGTCTCCCACCTCCTCCAGGCCTGCGTGGACGAGTTCAAGGAGAACGAGGACCTCCCCAACACCACCAACCCGGACGACTGGGCCCGCATCTCCGGAAAGAAGGGCGAGCGGATCGTCTACATCCGTACCCTCATCACCGGAAAGCAGGGCGCCGACACCGGACGCTCCATCGACACGGTGGCGAACACCGGTCAGTACCTGTAAAAAACAGGGCGGCTGCGGGTGCCCTCACCGGGTACCCGCAGCCGACTGTTTTCCAGGACACAGTCACAACCACAGGCGTGCAAGGCAATGACGCAAATGATCTCCCCACCAGCGCAAAGCCGTTCTAGGCTCTTCGGTACCGCCGAGTCGCGCAGTGCGGGGACGGGCACCGCACACGCACCGGAGCGCCAGCGGTACTTGAGCGCCGCCCCCGACCGAGGGCGCCGCCGGGCAAGGAGGGCCGCATGACCGTACGGCGAGTAATGGGCATCGAGACGGAGTACGGGATCTCCGTCCCCGGCCACCCCAACGCCAATGCCATGCTCACCTCGTCCCAGATCGTCAACGCCTACGCGGCGGCGATGCACCGGGCCCGCCGGGCCCGCTGGGACTTCGAGGAGGAAAACCCGCTACGGGACGCGCGAGGCTTCGACCTCGCCCGCGAAGCCGCCGACTCCAGCCAGCTCACCGACGAGGACATCGGCCTCGCCAACGTCATCCTCACCAACGGCGCCAGGCTCTACGTCGACCACGCACACCCCGAATACAGCGCCCCCGAAGTCACCAACCCCCGCGACGCCGTCCTCTGGGACAAGGCCGGCGAACGCATCATGGCCGAAGCCGCCGAACGCGCCGCCGCACTCCCCGGCGCCCAGCCCATCCACCTCTACAAGAACAACACCGACAACAAGGGCGCCAGCTACGGCACGCACGAGAACTACCTGATGAAGCGGGAAACCCCCTTCTCGGACATCGTGCGCCACCTCACCCCCTTCTTCGTCTCCCGCCAGGTGGTCACCGGCGCCGGCCGCGTCGGCATCGGCCAGGACGGCCACGAACACGGCTTCCAGATCAGCCAGCGCGCCGACTACTTCGAGGTCGAGGTGGGCCTGGAGACCACTCTCAAGCGCCCGATCATCAACACCCGCGACGAACCCCACGCCGACGCCGAGAAGTACCGCCGCCTGCACGTGATCATCGGCGACGCGAACCTGTCGGAGATCTCGACGTACCTGAAGCTGGGCACCACGGCCCTGGTCCTCTCGATGATCGAGGACGGCTTCATCGCCGTCGACCTCGCGGTCGACCAGCCCGTCCGCACCCTCCACCAGGTCTCGCACGACCCGACCCTGCAACGGCTGGTCACCCTCCGCAGCGGCCGGACACTCACCGCGGTGCAACTCCAGATGGAGTACTACGAACTCTCCCGCAAGTACGTGGAAGAGCGCTTCGGCGCCGACGCCGACGACCAGACCAAGGACGTCCTCGCCCGCTGGGAAGACACTCTCAACCGGCTCGAGAACGACCCCATGAGCCTCGCGGGCGAACTCGACTGGGTCGCCAAGCGGGAGCTCATGGAGGGCTACCGCCGCCGAGACGGCCTCGACTGGGACGCCGCGAAACTCCACCTCCTCGACCTCCAGTACGCCGACGTACGCGCCGAGAAGGGCCTCTACAACCGCCTCGCGGCCCGCGGCCGCATGAAGCGGCTCCTGGACGAGGCGGACGTCGAGCGGGCCCGTACGAAGCCCCCGGAGGACACCCGCGCCTACTTCCGCGGCCGCTGCCTGGAGCAGTACGCCGACGACGTCGCCGCGGCCTCCTGGGACTCGGTCATCTTCGACCTCCCGGGCCGCGACTCCCTCCAGCGGGTCCCAACCCTGGAACCACTACGCGGAACGCGAAATCACGTCAAGGAGCTCCTGGACCGCTGTCGCACGGCGGAAGACCTGGTCAGGGTCCTCTCGGGCGGCTGAGCGGGTACTCGGGGAGTGTCGGCCGGACAGGGTGGAAATCCCTCCGTCCGGGAATCATCGAGGTGGCCCCCGCACGTTGACGAAACTGCGGGGCCGATGTCAGACCCGGCTTGTAGGGTCTGATCATCACCGATCGGCGGATAGCCGACCTGGCGACCATGTCGGGCGAAACGAGCGGGGTGAGGGTTATGTCAACCAAGGACACCGGCGGCGGCCAGCAGAAGGCGACGCGCTCCACGGAGGAGACCGAGGAGCAGGCTGCGGAAGCGCAGGGCTCGGAGGACCTCAAGGAGCGCCACGAGAAGCTGAGCGATGACGTGGACTCGGTTCTGGACGAGATTGACGACGTCCTCGAAGAAAATGCCGAGGACTTCGTGCGATCCTTCGTTCAGAAGGGTGGAGAGTGATTTCCCCTTCGATTCGAAGGCTCTGGCGGGGGAGTCGGGGTTGGATCACGGCGAAGAGGTGAAGCGCTGCTCGCGGTGTAAGCAGTACAAGCCGCGAGCGGCCTTCGCTAGCAACAAGGCCATGCGTGATGGTTTGCAGGCCTACTGTCGCGAGTGCTCCGCTGCGTACTACCGGCAGCGTCAGGATGCGCGTGGAAGGAAACCGCGGCCAAGGGTAGATGCCCCTCCGGGGCACAAATACTGCCAACGCTGCGGAGAGATCAAGCCGCACTCTGAATGGGACCGCAACAGGACAGCTAGTGACGGCCTATCGACTGCTTGCAAGGCCTGCCGTGCGGTCGAAGGGCGTGACCGTCATCTGAAGCGTCAATACGGCATGACAGTGGCTGAGCGCGATGCCATGGTCGCCTCTCAGATGGGGCTCTGTGTGATCTGTCTGAAGGCTCCGGCCGTGCATGTGGATCATTGCCACAAGACGGGTAGGGTCCGTGGCGTACTGTGCTTCAACTGCAATTCGGCCATCGGCAAGTTGGGAGACGATCCCGACGCCGTCCGCCGGGCCGCCGCTTACTTGGAAGGAATCGCGTGGAAGCCAACACTCGTAGCACCGGGCGTCTACCAGCTGCCTTCCTGACGCCAGGGTCCTCGTCCTTCATGGACTTCCTCTCCGAGCACCAGCCCGAGCTGCTGCCCGGCAAGCGTCAACTCCCGCCCACCCAGGGCGTCATCGAGGCGCCGCACGGGACGACCATCGTGGCCGTGACGTTCCCCGGGGGCGTCGTGCTCGCCGGTGACCGGCGAGCCACCATGGGCAATGTCATCGCGCAGCGGGACATCGAGAAGGTGTTCCCGGCGGACGAGTACTCGGCCGTCGGCATCGCCGGCACCGCCGGTCTCGCCGTGGAGATGGTGAAGCTCTTCCAGCTGGAGCTGGAGCACTTCGAGAAGGTGGAAGGCGCTCAGCTGTCGCTGGAGGGCAAGGCCAACCGGTTGTCGACCATGATCCGGTCCAATCTCGGCATGGCGATGCAGGGGCTGGCCGTCGTGCCGCTGTTCGCGGGGTACGACGTCGACCGGGAGAAGGGGCGGATCTTCTCCTACGACGTCACGGGCGGTCGTTCCGAGGAGCACAACTTCGCTGCGACCGGTTCCGGCTCGATCTTCGCGCGCGGTGCGATGAAGAAGCTGTTCCGTGACGATCTGACCGAGGAGCAGGCGACCACGCTGGTGGTGCAGGCCCTGTACGACGCGGCTGACGACGACTCGGCGACCGGTGGTCCCGATGTCGCCCGCCGGATCTATCCGATCGTCACCGTGATCACCGAGGACGGTTTCCGTCGGCTGACGGACGAGGAGTCGTCCGACATCGCCCGCTCGATTCTGGAGCGGCGTCTGGAGCAGCCTGACGGTCCGCGGGCCGCGCTGCTGTAGGCGGCCGGCGCTCCGGTTCTTGTTCAGGTGATCGCAGTGACTTCTACAGAAAGGGACGGATAACCGGTGTCGACGCCGTTCTATGTCTCCCCCCAGCAGGCGATGGCCGACCGGGCGGAGTACGCCCGCAAGGGCATCGCGCGTGGCCGCAGCCTGGTCGTGCTGCAGTATGCCGACGGCATTGTGTTCGTCGGTGAGAACCCGTCCCGTGCGCTGCACAAGTTCAGCGAGATCTATGACCGGATCGGTTTCGCGGCCGCCGGTAAGTACAACGAGTACGAGAACCTGCGGATCGGTGGGGTGCGGTACGCCGATCTTCGCGGGTACACCTATGACCGTGACGATGTGACCGCGCGTGGTCTCGCCAACGTGTACGCGCAGACGCTGGGCACGATCTTCTCCTCGGCGGCCGAGAAGCCGTACGAGGTGGAGCTGGTCGTGGCGGAGGTCGGTGACACGGCCGAGGGCGATCAGATCTATCGGTTGCCGCATGACGGTTCGATCGTGGACGAGCACGGCTCGGTGGCGGTCGGTGGTAACGCGGAGCAGATCAGCAGCTATCTCGATCAGCGTCATCAGGACGGGATGAGCCTGGCCGAGGCGCTGAAGCTCGCGGTGCAGGCGTTGTCGCGGGACACGAACGGTACGCAGCGGGAGATTCCGGCGGAGCGGCTGGAGGTCGCGGTGCTGGACCGTACGCGTCCGCAGCAGCGGAAGTTCAAGCGGATCGTGGGTCGTCAGCTGGCGCGGTTGCTGGAGACCGATGGTGCGGAGACCGAGGCGGAGAGCTCCGAGGAGGAGTAGTTCGTCCCCGGTTTCCTGCGCTCACCCCTTCTGTGCCCCGGCCCGGGTCTCCCGGCCGGGGCACAGGGCGTTCAGGGGGTGCTGGGTGGGGCTGTGGAGGCTCGGACGACGAGTTCGACCGGGATGTCCCCGGCGTCGGGTGTGCGGCCGTCCAGGACGTCCAGGAGGGCTTGCATGCCGCGTTCGCCGAAGAGTTCGGCGTCCAGTCGTACGGTCGTGAGTTCCGGGTCGAGGGCGGCGGCGAGGGCGATGTCGTCGACGCCGGTGACGGAGACGTCGTCGGGGATGCGCAGGCCGCGGCGGCGGAGGGCTTTGTAGACGCCGGCGGCGAGTTTGTCGTCGTCGCAGACGACGGCGGTGGGGTGATGGGGGCCGGGGGCGGCGAGGGCCGCTTCTGTTGCCGCGAGGGCGCCTTCGATGGACATGGGGGGTGTGGGCGGTCCGGAGTGAGGTGCCGGGTACCGCCGCCAGTCGTTCGGCCAGGGCACGCGCGCGTACCTCGA
Source organism: Streptomyces sp. GKU 895 (assembly GCA_002027195.1). Taxonomy (GTDB): domain Bacteria; phylum Actinomycetota; class Actinomycetes; order Streptomycetales; family Streptomycetaceae; genus Streptomyces. The sequence goes on from MWJO01000098.1 coordinate 7,001, forward strand.
AGGTCCAGGAGGGGATGTCGGCGGCGAGGTGCAGGAAGTGGCGGTGGCCGAGGCCGAGGAGGTGGTCGGCGATCTGGTGGGTGCCGTCGGTGATGTCGAGGTTGACGGTGGCGGCGCCGAGGCTGCCTGTGGGGTCGCTGTCGAGCATGACGAGGGGGAGTTGGTCGCCGCGGATGGCGGTGAGGGCGTCGGCGGCCATGGAGGAGGCGATGATGCCGTCGAGGGCGGCCTGGGCGGAGGCGAAGGGGTCTCGGGCGGGGCCGACGCCTTCGGGGGAGGGGTAGAGGACGACGCCGAAGCCGCGTTCGGCGGCGACGCGGGCGGCGCCTGTGTAGACGCCGGCGAAGAACTCCGTGGTGAGGGCGGGGACCACGAGGAGGACGGTCCGGGTGTGCCCCAGGCGCAGATTGCGGGCGGCGAGGTTGGGGCGGTAGCCCAGTTCCCGTGCGGCTTCCCGTACTCGTTCCGCGGTGGTCTCCGAGACGCGGCCGCGCCATTTGTCGCCGAGGACGAGGGAGACCGCGGCCTGGGAGACTCCGGCCGCCTGGGCCACGTCCCGGCTGGTGGGGCGGGTGCTGCCTCCTCGTGCCACCGTGTGCCTGCTCTTTCGTCTGGACTGGGGAACAGCGCACATGGTACGTATGACGATGGAAGTTATACGTAACACTTCGGTGCTGTCGCCTACGGGAAGGGCGGGTCATGGCCGCGGGATACCTGGAGATCCTCAGGGCTAGGCATGCGACGCGGCTGCTCGTCGGCACGCTCGTGGGGCGGCTGCCCAACGCCATCGCGGCGATCGCGATCGTGCTGTTCATCCGTTCCGAGGGCGGTACGTACAGCCTCGCGGGTGCGCTGGCGGCGGTGTACGGCGTCGCCAACGCCGTGGGGCAGCCGGTGCTGGGGCGGCTGGTCGACCTGTACGGGCAGCCGCGGGTGCAGCTGCCGGCCGCGGTCCTCTCGGCGCTGGCGATGACCGCCTTCGCGTTCACCGGTACCGAGCCGCTCGTGCTGTCCTACGCGGCCGTGGCCGCCGCCGGCCTGTTCACGCCGCCCCTGGAGGGCGGTCTGCGGGCTCTGTGGTCGTCGGTGCTGCACCGGGAGGAGCAGGTGCACACGGCGTACGCCATGGACGCCGTGGCGCAGGAAGTCATGTTCACGGTGGGACCGTTGCTGCTGACGGTGTGCGCGTCGGTGTGGTCGCCGCAGGCGGCGTTGCTGGTGCTGAACGTGCTGGGGGTGCTGGGTGCGCTCTCCGTGGTCGTGTCGCGGCCCTCGCGCGCGTGGCGGTCGGCGCCGCGGGAGGCGCACTGGCTGGGTGCGCTGCGTTCGCCGGGGCTGCTGGCGTTGCTGGCCGCCTTCCTGTTCGTCGGCAGTGCTCTGGGGTCGATCGCGGTCACTTCGGTGTCGTACGCGGACGATCACGGCGGGGATGCGGTGTACGGCTGGATGATGGCGGGCCTGGGGCTGGGTGCTCTCATCGGCGGCACGGTATACGGGGCGCGGCAGTGGAGCGGTGAGCCGGCGCGTCGACTGCGGGTGCTGGTCGCTCTTCTGGCGGCATGTCAGGTGCCGTTGATGCTGAGGCCCGGTCCGGTCCCGATGGTGCTGCTGACGGTGCTCGCCGGGTTGTTCCTGGCGCCGGCGATCGCGTGTGCGTTCGTGCTCGTCGACCGGCATGCGCCGCGGGGCACGGTCACGGAGGCGTTCTCCTGGCTCGTGACGACGTTCACGGTGGGTTCCTCGGTGGGAACGGGCCTTGCGGGGCCGGTCGTGGAGCGCGGTGGGGCGCTGTGGGGGTTCGCCGTGCCGGCGGTCGTGGGGGGGTGTGTCGTTGCTGGTTCTGCTGGCCACCGGGCGGGTCCTCGCAGCTCCCGGCAGGGGGGCGGTGGTTGCGGCTTCATCGGAAAATGATCCAAACCGTGCGGCCGAACCCCGTTTCAGCGCAGGGGATCGGGCGTAATGTTCAGTCATGGACCGCCGCATTTTCGGGCTGGAGAACGAGTACGGCGTCACATGTACGTTCAGGGGACAGCGCCGCCTGTCTCCCGACGAGGTGGCGCGGTACCTCTTCCGCCGTGTCGTGTCATGGGGCCGCAGCAGTAACGTCTTTCTGCGAAACGGCGCCCGCCTCTATCTCGATGTCGGGTCACATCCGGAATATGCGACTCCCGAATGTGACAACGTGACGGAACTGGTCACGCACGACAAAGCGGGCGAGCGCATTCTCGAAGGACTCCTGGTGGACGCAGAACGACGCCTGCACGAGGAAGGAATCGCGGGCGACGTCTACCTCTTCAAGAACAACACGGACTCGGCCGGCAACTCCTACGGCTGCCACGAGAACTACCTCGTCGCGCGTCACGGGGAGTTCTCCCGGCTCGCGGACATCCTCATTCCGTTCCTCGTCACGCGGCAGCTTCTGTGTGGTGCCGGCAAGGTGCTGCAGACGCCGCGTGGCGCGGTCTACTGCGTGAGTCAGCGGGCGGAGCACATCTGGGAGGGCGTCTCCTCGGCGACGACCCGCTCGCGCCCGATCATCAACACGCGTGACGAACCGCACGCGGACGCCGAGCGTTACCGTCGTCTCCACGTCATCGTGGGCGACTCGAACATGTCCGAGACGACCATGCTGCTGAAGGTCGGGGCGACCGACCTGGTGCTGCGCATGATCGAGGCGGGCACCGTGATGCGTGACCTGACGCTGGAGAACCCGATCCGGGCGATCCGTGAGGTCAGCCATGACATCACCGGCCGGCGCAAGGTGCGTCTGGCCAGCGGCCGGGAGGCCTCCGCGCTGGAGGTGCAGCGCGAGTACTACGAGAAGGCCGTGGACTTCTGTGAGCGCCGCGGTATTCGTACGGGCACCGTCGAGCAGGTCCTGGAGCTGTGGGGCCGCACGCTGGACGCGATCGAGGCGGAGGACCTCGACCGGATCGGTACCGAGATCGACTGGGTGATGAAGTACAAGCTCATCGAGCGGTACCGGGCCAAGAACAACATGACCATGTCGCATCCGCGGGTCGCGCAGATAGACCTCGCGTATCACGACATCCACCGTCGTCGCGGGCTGTACTACCTTCTGGAGCGGAAGGGCCAGGCGGCGCGTATCTGCAACGACTTGAAGATCTTCGAGGGCAAGTCCGTGCCCCCGCAGACCACTCGGGCCCGTCTTCGCGGTGACTTCATCCGCCGGGCCCAGGAGCAGCGCCGGGACTTCACGGTCGACTGGGTCCACCTCAAGCTGAACGACCAGGCGCAGCGCACGGTGTTGTGCAAGGACCCGTTCCGTTCGGTGGACGACCGGGTGGAGAAGCTGATCGCCGGTATGTGAGTCGGGTGTTCCGGTCGGATTGCCGGAACGCAACACGGGCGCCGTACGTTTTCCGTACGGCGCCCTTCTCACGCCGTAGAGTTGCGCGCACGCCATCAACAAGATCGATCGATTACGAGGCCTTCACCGTGCGCCGACGCTCACTTCTCATTGCCGTACCCGCTGGAATGGCCACCCTCGCCGCGTGCGGTGACGAGGATTCCGACTCGAGCAAGGCGAGCGCGAGCGAGTCTCCCTCACCCTCGGCGTCGGAGACGTCCGCGGCGCCGACGCCGAAGATCGTCGACGGTCCGCTGCCGGCGATCACGGCGGGGACCAAGTTCGGTGAGAAGCCGACGGTCGCCAAGGGCAGCGGTGATCCGTCCGACCAGGTCGCGGTGAAGACGGTGATCGCGGGAGGCGGCCAGTCGGTCGCGGAGAACGACTACATCCAGGCGAACTACCTGGGGCAGATCTGGGACACGGCGAAGGTCTTCGACAACTCCTACGACCGCAAGACGCCGCTGGTGATCCAGCTCGCCCAGGGCGCGATCATCGACAGCTGGCGCTATGGGCTGGCGGGCAAGAAGGTCGGCAGCCGGGTGCTGATGTCCACGGCGCCGACGTGGGGGTACGGCAAGGGGGGCAACTCGCAGGCGGGCATCAAGGGCACCGACACGCTGGTCTTCGTGGTCGACATCGAGGGCACGTTCAACGCCAAGAGCTCGGCCAAGGGCAAGACGGTCGCCCAGGACGACAGCAAGCTGCCGAAGGTGAGCGCCAACACGGACGGCAAGGCGCCGACGATCGACGTGCCGAAGGCGGACGCGCCGACCAAGCTGGTCGCGGAGTACGTGATCGAGGGCGACGGTGACGAGGTCAAGGCGGAGAACACCGTGCTCGTCCAGTACAAGGGCGTGCTGTGGGACACCGGCAAGGAGTTCGACTCGACGTACAGCCGCAAGGCGCTGACGTCGTTCTCGTTGCAGCAGGTCGTCAAGGGGTGGGCGCAGGGGCTGACCGGCAAGAAGGTCGGCAGTCGCGTCCTGATCGTGATCCCGCCGAAGCTGGGCTACGGCGACAACCCGCCCGCCGGCAGTGGCATCTCGAAGGACTCGACGCTGGTCTTCACCGTGGACATCCTCGCGAAGATGTGAGCCGTGCCAGGGTGTAAGACTGTCCCTGTTGCCTTTCCGTGAACAAGCAGGAGCTAGTGACGTGAGCATCGACAAGCCCGAGATCGACTTCCCGGGCGGCGAGCCCCCGGCGGACCTCGAGATCAAGGACATCTGGGAGGGCGACGGCGAGGTCGCGCAGGCCGGTCAGAACGTGACCGTGCACTACGTGGGTGTCGCCTTCAGCACCGGCGAGGAGTTCGACGCCAGCTGGAACCGCGGTACGCCGTTCAAGTTCCCGCTCGGTGGCGGCCGCGTCATCAAGGGCTGGGACCAGGGCGTGCAGGGCATGAAGGTCGGTGGCCGTCGCCAGCTGACCATCCCGGCGCACCTCGCCTACGGCAACCAGAGCCCGACCCCGGCGATCAAGCCGGGCGAGACGCTGATCTTCGTGGTCGACCTGATCGCCGTCTGATCGTCCCGTCTGACGTGTGATCGTCACACGATCGGTCTCGATCAGCTGGGGCCCATGCCTGCCCGGGCATGGGCCCTCGGCTTTTGCCACGCCACCGCGGGGCGGTACGGTCAACGTCATTACGCACCATAGGGAGGCGAAGGGCGTCGATGGCCATTGCCAAGGCCGAGCGGCTGATGAACCTGGCGCTGTGTCTGCTGGGGACCCGCAGGCCGCTCAGCAAGCGTGAGCTGCGTGAGTCCATCGAGGCCTACCTCGAGGCCAACAGCGACGACTCCTTCAACCGCATGTTCGAGCGCGACAAGGACGACCTGCGCGAACTCGGGCTCGTCATCGAGACGGTGGAGAACCTCGACGGCGAAGTCGGCTATCTCGCCCGCCGGGACAGCAACCGCCTGCCGCCCATCACGCTCGACGCAGAGGAGGCCGCCGCCCTGGGCCTGGCCGCCAAGGTGTGGCAGCAGGCCCGCCTCGCGGGCGCGGCCAGCGGCGCCCTGCAGAAGCTGCGCGCGGCCGGACTGCCGGAGGACGTCGACCCGTACGAGGCGCACGGCGCCCTGGAGCCCCGTATCCCGGTGCACGAGGCGGCGTTCGAGCCGTTGATGCTGGCCTGCCGGGACCGTCGCCCGGTCGTCTTCGACTACCGCAAGGCCACCGCCGCCCACCCCGAGACCCGGCATGTGGAGCCGTGGGCGCTGGAGTGCTGGCGCGGGCACTGGTATCTGGCGGGCTGGGACCGCGACCGGGGTGCCGAGCGGGTCTTCCGGCTGTCGCGGATCACCGGCAAGGTGCGCTCGCGCGGCAGCAGCTTCACCGCGCCGGTGCCCGATGTCGTCACCGTCCGGGAGACCGTCGCGAGCTGGGCGGGGGAGACCGCGGACCGCAGCGCGCTGATCAGGCTGCGCGCGGGCGCCGGTTACCCCTTGCGGGCGAAGGCCACCGCGGTGCGGGAACTCGGGGACGGCTGGGACGAGTTGGAGATCCCGTACGGCCACGGGCTGGACGCCTGGCTGGTGGAGTTCGGTCCTGACGTGGTCGTCCTGGAGCCCGCCGAGCTGCGGGCCGATGTGGTGGACCGGCTGCGTGCCGTGGCCAAGGGCTGAGGGGGAGCGGGAAACAACTGTGGCAGGCAAACCGGTCAGGCCCGTCAACGCCATCGACCAGACCCGGCGGATGCTGTCCCTGGTGACGTATCTCAAGGAGCGGCCCGGCGCCCGCGTCGAGGACGTCGCCCGGGCCTTCGGCATCACCGAGGACGAGCTGGTCTCCGACCTCGACGTGCTGCCCATGTGCGGCACCAGCTTCCGCGGCGGTGACCTCCTGGACATCGACACCGACGGCGAGCGCATCTGGTGGCACAACCCGGCCGCCCTCGGCGAGGAGACCGCCGAGCCGCTCCGGCTCGCCGCCGACGAGGCCACCGCGCTGCTGGTCGCCGCCCGCGCGGTGTCCACGCTGCCGGGTCTGCGCGAGAGCGACCGGCAGGCGCTGCTGCGGGCGACGGCCAAGGTGGAGGCCGCCGCCGGCGAGCAGGCGGGCGCGAGCTCCCGGCTGTCGGTGACCTTCGAATCGGAGGGCGGTGTCTTCGCCGACGTCGACCGGGCGATCTCCGAGCGGCGCCGGCTGTGGATCCGCTACTACTCGCCCGCCCGTGACGAGCTCAGCGAGCGCGAGATCGACCCGATCCGCCTGGTCAGCGTCGGCCACACCTATGTCGAGGCCTGGTGCCGCCGCTCCGAGGCGCGCCGCACCTTCCGGCTCGACCGGGTCGCCGAGATCAAGATCCTCGACGAGCCGTCCGCGCCGCCCGAGATCGAGCTGCGGGACCTGTCCGAGGCGCTGGTCCAGCCCGCCGCCGAGGACCCGGAGGTCGTCGTCGAGGTCGGACCCGGCGGCCGCTGGGTCGCCGAGTACTACCCGCACGACAGTGCGGATGAGCTTCCGGACGGCGGGCTGCGTATTACCCTGCGCACCCCCGACCCGGCCTCCCTGCGCCGACTGGCGCTGCGACTCGGCCGGGACGGCCGCATCGTCTCGCCGAGCGGGCTGGCCGACAGCGCCCGGCAGGCGGCTCGCGAGGCGCTGGCGGCGTACGACGGGGTCGAGGTGCAAGGCGACGAGCGGTACGACAGGCAGGAGCAGGGGCTTTGAGCGAGTCGGCTACCTCCGGTGCGGTGACCTCGGGGACCTCTGGAGCAGGCGTCTCGGGCGCTTCGGGTGCGGCGGGGATGTCCGTGGCGGCGCCTTCGCGGGGATGAGAAGCGTCTCCCCGATGGTGTTCCGGGCCGGCTGCCCGGACTGCCGGGGCCGCTTCGAGCTCACCGCCGGCGCCCTGCGGCTGGCCATCGGAGCCACCAGCAAGAGCACGTTCTACTCCTTCACCTGCCCGGACTGCGGGGTCTCCGTGCGCAAGCCGGCCGGGGAGCGGATCGTGGAGCTGCTCACCGGCGGCGGGGTCAGGACACTGCGCCTGCACTCGACCCTCTAGGGTCTGCTTATGTTCTGGTCGATGTTCGCTGTGGCTGTGGGCTTCCTGGGAATCGCCGTCCTCGGCGTGCTCGCCGTGCGTGTGTTCCTGGAGGCGCAGCGGCTGGGACGGCAGGTCTCCGACTCCGCGCAGCGCATCAGCAGGGCCGCGGCGGATCTGGAGCGGGCCGCCGAGAGCACCGCGCGCTCCGTGGACGCGCTGTGAGTCCCGCTGTGCTCTGGGTGTGAGTCCTGCGCCGCAAGCGTTTTGGGTCACTTCGCCCTGTCACCTTGACGGCATGGGCAGGTACGCTGCTGGTCGCGGACCGGAGAACGAGGCCCGGATCGCGGACCGGGAGTACGCACGGGGATTGCCTCACGTTTACCCCTGAGCGTTACGATCGCTGACAACACGATCGTTCGGACACCTGTCCGACCGGTCGTACAGCACCCCACTCCAGCCGCCTCGGTGAGAAGGTAAAGACTTATGTTCGGAAGGCTCGGCGCCCCCGAGATCATTCTCATCCTCGTCGTCATCATCCTGCTGTTCGGCGCGAAGAAGCTTCCCGACATGGCGCGCTCGCTCGGCAAGTCCGCCCGCATCCTCAAGAGCGAGGCGAAGGCGATGAAGGACGAGGGCAAGACCCCCGCCCCGGCCGACCCGCCGCAGCAGGCCGACGACCAGGCCCCGTCGCAGCGCATCATCCAGGCCGCTCCCGGTGACGTGACCAGCTCCCGCCCGGTCACCGAGCCGACGGACACGACCAAGCGCTGACGCAGGGCCGGTGACCTCCGGCCCGCCGCACGAGATGGGAACGTGGGTTGCTGAAGTCTGCCCGCAAAGAGGAGAAGGATCCCGAGGGGCGGATGCCCCTTGCGGATCACCTTCGTGAGCTTCGCAACCGGCTCGCGAAGGCGCTGCTGGCCATCGTCATCGTCACGATCGTCGCCGCCTTCTTCTACAACGACATCATCAACTTCCTGACGAGGCCGATCCTGGACTCGATCGGTTGCGACCAGAGCTTCGCGGAACTCGCCAAGGCGGGCGCTTCCGACGACTCCTCCGTGAAGTGCGCCCGGATCACCATCAACGGTCTGCTGGCGCCCTTCAATCTGGCTCTTCAGGTTTCGTTGATGGCCGGTGTCGTGGTCGCCTCGCCGATCTGGTTGTACCAGCTCTGGGCGTTCGTCGCCCCGGGCCTGCACAAGCACGAGAAGAAGTACGCCTACGCCTTCGTCTTCACCGGTGCTCCGCTGTTCATCGGCGGCGCCTACTTCGCGTACGCGGTGCTTCCCACCACCGCGAAGGTGCTGATCGACTTCACCCCCAACGGCAGCATCGACAACTTCCTGCCGCTCGACGACCTGCTCCAGCTCGTCACCCGGATGGTGATCGTCTTCGGTCTCTCCTTCGAGCTGCCCCTGCTGCTGGTCTTCCTCAACCTCACGGGGATCATCACCGGCAAGCGGATGCTCGGCTGGTGGCGCGGAATGATCATGGGCATCACCGTGTTCGCCGCCGTCGCGACGCCGAGCACGGACCCTCTGAGCATGCTCGCGCTGGCCGGCCCCATCTGGGTGCTGTACTTCGGAGCCACGATGTTCTCGCTGCTCAACGACAAGCGCCGGCGCCGCCGCGAGGCCGAGGGCCCCGCCGACGACGAGGCCTCCGACCTGGACCTCACCCCCGAGGACATCGGCGAGGTCGAGACGGTCTCCGCCAGCCGTGCGCTGCCCGAGCAGTCGACCACGGAGCGGGTCAACGGTTATGACGACGTGACCTGAAGATCGGGAAGCGGCTCGTAGGGTCAGTGACGTGACCAGCGAGATCACCCTCTTCGTCAACCCCACCGCGGGTCGCGGCCGGGGCGCCCACGCGGCGCAGCCGGCCGCTTCCGCGTTGCGGGCGGCCGGTTTCTCCGTGCGTACGGTGCTCGGGGAGAACGCCGGGGACGCCCTCACCCGCGCGCGTGCCGCCGTCGCGGACGGCACCGGCGCCCTGATCGCCGTCGGCGGCGACGGCATGGCGCATCTCGCGCTCCAGGCCGTCGCCGGCACCCGCACCCCGCTGGGCCTGGTCGCCGTGGGCACCGGCAACGACCTCGCCCGCGCCCTGGGCCTGCCGGTCCGGGACCCGGCCGCCGCCGGACGGCGGATCGCGGACGCCCTCAAGAACGGCGAACTGCGCGACATCGACCTCGGGCAGGTGGGCGACCGCTGGTTCGGCACCGTCCTCGCCTCCGGCTTCGACTCCCGCGTCAACGACCGTGGAAACCGCATGCGATGGCCCACGGGCCGCTTCAAGTACGACCTCGCGTTGATCGCCGAACTGGCCGCGTTCAAGCCCTTCCCCTACCGGATCAGGCTCGACGACGGCGAGGTCCGCGAGATCGAGGCGACCCTGGTGGCGGTCGGCAACGGATCGTCGTACGGCGGCGGCATGCGGATCTGTCCCGGCGCCGATCCCACCGACGGCCTGTTCGACATCACCGTGGTCGGCGACTGCAGCCGGGCCACGCTGCTCAGGGTGTTCCCGAGCGTGTACCGGGGCACCCACGTCGACCATCCCGAGGTCACCGTGCACCGGGCGGCGAAGGTCGAGATCAGCGCGGCGGGGATCACCGGGTACGCGGACGGGGAGCCGCTCGGGCCGCTGCCCCTGACCGCGCGCTGCGTGCCGGGCGCGGTGCGGGTCGCGGGGCTCTGAAGTGCACGGACCCGGGGTTTGACAAGACGGGATCCGGATAATGATCGTCCTGTTGTCAGTGGGGCCCGGTACGCTCGAAAGCACGATGACAGAGGACCTCTCACCGGCCGAGCGGTATGCGGCTGCCCGTCTGCGGGCTGCCGAGCAGGCCACCGCGCTCGCGGGCTTCCGCGAGATGTACGACTTCGGCCTCGACCCCTTCCAGATCGAGGCCTGCCGGGCGCTCGAGGCGGGGAAGGGCGTGCTGGTGGCCGCCCCCACCGGCTCCGGCAAGACGATCGTCGGCGAGTTCGCCGTCCACCTCGCCCTGCAGCAGGGCAAGAAGTGCTTCTACACGACACCCATCAAGGCGCTGTCGAACCAGAAGTACGCCGACCTGTGCCGCCGCTACGGCGCCGACAAGGTCGTCTGCTCACCGGCGACAACAGCGTCAACTCCGAGGCCCCGGTGGTCGTGATGACCACCGAGGTGCTGCGGAACATGCTGTACGCGGGCTCCCAGACCCTCCTCGGCCTGGGGTACGTGGTCATGGACGAGGTGCACTACCTCTCCGACCGCTTCCGTGGCGCCGTCTGGGAAGAGGTGATCATCCACCTCCCCGAGTCGGTGACGCTGGTCTCGCTGTCGGCGACCGTGTCCAACGCCGAGGAGTTCGGCGACTGGCTCGACACCGTCCGCGGCGACACCGAGGTGATCGTCTCCGAGCACCGGCCCGTGCCCCTGTTCCAGCACGTGCTCGCCGGACGGCGGATGTACGACCTGTTCGAGGAGGGCGAGGGCCACAAGAAGGCCGTCAACCCCGACCTCACGCGGCTGGCCCGCATGGAGGCCCAGCGGCCCTCGTACCAGGACCGCAGACGCGGCCGGGCGATGCGCGAGGCCGACCGGGAGCGGGAACGCAGACAACGCTCGCGCGTGTGGACCCCGGGCCGGCCCGAGGTCATCGAGCGGCTCGACGCCGAAGGGCTGCTGCCCGCCATCACGTTCATCTTCAGCCGCGCGGCCTGCGAAGCGGCCGTACAGCAGTGCCTGTACGCCGGCCTCCGGCTCAACGACGACGAGGCGCGGGCCAAGGTCCGCGACCTGGTCGAGGAGCGCACCGCCTCCATCCCGCACGAGGACCTGCACGTCCTCGGGTACTACGAGTGGCTGGAAGGCCTCGAGCGCGGCATCGCGGCCCACCACGCGGGCATGCTGCCGACGTTCAAGGAGGTCGTCGAGGAACTCTTCGTACGCGGCCTGGTCAAGGCCGTGTTCGCGACCGAGACCCTCGCGCTCGGCATCAACATGCCCGCCCGGTCGGTGGTGCTGGAGAAGCTCGTCAAGTGGAACGGCGAGCAGCACGCCGACATCACCCCCGGCGAGTACACCCAGTTGACGGGGCGTGCGGGGCGCCGGGGTATCGACGTCGAGGGCCATGCCGTCGTGCTGTGGCAGCGCGGCATGAGCCCCGACCACCTCGCCGGACTCGCCGGCACGCGCACGTATCCGCTGCGGTCCAGCTTCAAGCCGTCGTACAACATGGCGGTCAACCTGGTCGAGCAGTTCGGGCGGCACCGGTCCAGGGAACTGCTGGAGACGTCGTTCGCGCAGTTCCAGGCCGACAAGTCGGTCGTGGGCATCTCGCGTCAGGTGCAGCGCAACGAGGAGGGTCTCGAGGGCTACAAGGAGTCCATGACCTGCCACCTCGGCGACTTCGAGGAGTACGCGCGCCTGCGGCGCGAACTGAAGGACCGCGAGACCGAGTTGGCCCGGCAGGGCGCCAACCAGCGGCGCGCCGAGGCCGCCACGGCGCTCGAGAAGCTCAAGCCGGGCGATGTCATCCATGTCCCGACCGGCAAGTACGCCGGTCTGGCCCTGGTGTTGGACCCGGGGCTGCCCGCCGGGCGGTCCAACGGGCACGGGGGCTTCGAGCAGCATGACGGGCCCCGGCCGCTGGTGCTGACCGCCGAGCGGCAGGTCAAGCGGCTGGCGTCGATGGACTTCCCCGTCCCGGTCGAGGCGTTGGACCGGATGCGGATCCCCAAGTCCTTCAACCCGCGCTCGCCGCAGTCCCGTCGGGACCTGGCCTCCGCCCTGCGGACCAAGGCCGGGCACATTCCGCCGGAGCGGGCCCGAAAGAAGCGGGCGCAGGCCGCCGACGACCGTGAGATCGCGCGGCTGCGGACCGCGATCCGGGCGCACCCGTGCCACGGGTGCGACGACCGGGAGGACCACGCGCGGTGGGCCGAGCGGTATCACCGGCTGCTGCGGGACACCTCGCAGTTGGAGCGGCGCATCGAGGGGCGTACGAACACGATCGCGCGGACCTTCGACCGCATCGTCGCGCTGCTGACCGAGCTGGACTATCTGCGGGCCGACGAGGTCACCGAGCACGGGAAGCGGCTGGCGCGGCTCTACGGCGAGCTCGATCTGCTGGCCAGTGAATGTCTGCGGGCCGGGGTCTGGGAGGGGCTTGCCCCCGCCGAGCTCGCTGCCTGTGTCTCGGCGTTGGTGTACGAGGCGCGGGTCGGTGACGACGCCATGGCGCCGAAGGTGCCGTCCGGCAAGGCGAAGGCCGCGCTGGGGGAGATGGTGCGGATCTGGGGGCGGCTGGATGCCCTCGAGGAGGACTTCCGGATCACGCAGACCGAGGGTGTCGGGCAGCGTGAGCCGGATCTCGGGTTCGCCTGGGCCGCGTACATGTGGGCCAGTGGGAAGGGGCTCGACGAGGTGCTTCGGGAGGCTGAGATGCGGCCGGGGACTTTGTGCGGTGGTGCAAGCAGGTGATCGATGTGCTGGGGCAGATCTCGGCTGCGGCGCCTGCGAGGGAGGGGTCTTCTGTGGCCAAGGCTGCGCGGAAGGCGGTCGATCAGTTGCTGCGGGGGGTTGTGGCCTACTCGTCGGTGGGTGACGGATGGCTTCGCGGGTGCGGGTGGAGTGGGCTGGTCGCGCAGTTCCCGCGCCCCAGGGCGTTGTCCCCCGACGATTCAGATAGGAACGCCAGCCTTGGAACGCTGTGATGTCCTCGGCTTCCTGCAATGCACTCGGTTCGCAGAGGAAGCCTGGGACCCGGCTTCCGTCCGACAGTTCCACGCTGCCCAGCGTCATTGGGCGGGGGAGCGTCGACAGTAGGCGGCCCAAGCCCTCTGCCGGGAGGCGCCAGATCTCTGTCTCGATCGGCGCGCCTTCCTCGCCGACGTGGACCAAGCCGGGCTTCGGCGGGGTCGTGCGCAGGGCATAGAGGTGATAGGCCGCGGCCGTCGTGGTCGTACGTTCCAAGCGGGCCCCCAGTGACAGGAGTTGGGGGTTCAAAGGCTGGCCCGACAGGTGGGCTCCCAGCACCGCCAGCCTCGTCTCCGGCTGGAGCAGGCCCGCCAGCCGCGCCAGGCGTGCGTCCGTGAACGCCGGGCCGATCAGCATCACGCCGAACGGGAGGCCGTTCACCTCGCCTGCCGGTGCCGCCACCGCGGCCAGGTCGAAGAGGTTGGTGGAGTTGGTGAAGCGGCCCAGGCGGGCGTTGCCGGACAGGGGGTCCGCGGCCACCTCCGCGAGGGTCGGGTGGCCCGGGGTCGTGGGGAGCAGCAGGGCGTCCGCGTCGGAGAGTTCGGTCAGGGCGCGGGTGCGCAGGGCCGCCAGGCGGTCCATGTCGGCGTAGAGCCGGTGGGCCGGGATGTCGCGGGCGCGGGTGATGATGCCGGCGACGGTCGGGTCGAGGCCCTCGCCTCCCTCCGCGAGCAACTTGTCGACAAAGCTCCCCACTGCCGTGTAGCGCTCGGCCACGAACGCGCCCTCGTAGAGCATCGCGGCCGCCTCGGTGAACGGGGTCAGGTCGAGGGTGCGGATCTCCGCGCCGGCGGCCGAGAGCTGGGCGACGGCCGCCTCGTAGGCCTCCGCCCAGCCCTCGTCCAGTTCGCCGAGCTGGTCGAGGGGCGGGACGGCGATCCGCCAGGGGCCCGGTGCCCGGCCGGGGAGCGGCGGCGGTGTGCCTGTCGTCATGTGGGCGAGCGCCTGTTCCGCCTCCGGGAGGGTGCGGGCGAAGACCGTCACGCAGTCCAGGGAGGCGCAGGCCGGGACCACCCCGGTCGTCGGGACCAGGCCCCGGGTGGGTTTGAGGCCGACGATGCCGTTGAAGGCGGCCGGTACCCGGCCCGACCCGGCCGTGTCGGTGCCCAGGGCGAAGTCGACCAGGCCGAGGGCCACTGCGACGGCCGAGCCCGAGCTGGAGCCGCCGCTGATGCGGGACGGGTCGTGGGCGCCCCGGACGGCGCCGTACGGGGAGCGGGTGCCGACCAGGCCGGTCGCGAACTGGTCCAGGTTCGTGGTGCCGAGGACGATGGCGCCGGCCGCGCGCAGGCGGGCCACGACGGGAGCGTCCTCGTCCGGGTGGTAGGCGTACGCCGGGCAGCCCGCGGTCGTCGGCAGGCCCGCCACGTCGATGTTGCCCTTGGCGGCGAACAGGCGGCCGGCGAGGGGAAGGTACTCGCCGGTGTCCACGCGGGTGTCCAGGGCGCGGGCCTCGGCCTCGACCTCCGTCTGCGGGCGCAGGTCGATCCAGATCTCGGGGCGGTCCACGGCTTCGATGCGGGCGTAGGCGGCGCGGACGCGGGTGAGGGCGTCGGTCATGCGGTTCCTCGTTTCAAGTTCGCGGGCCCTGGGACCGGCAGGCAGCTTTCACTTCGCGGGGCCGAGGACCAGCAGCGCCGTCCCCGCCTCCACCTGGTCGCCCGGTCTGGCCAGGATCTCCGACACCACGCCGTCGGCCGGTGCGTGCACCCTGGACTCCATCTTCATCGCCTCCAGCGCGAGGAGCGGCTGTCCGGCCGTCACCTCGTCTCCGGGTGAGACGTTCAACTGCCATACGGAGGCGGCGAATTCGGCCTCGACCAGGCGTCCGCCCGCGGGGACCGTGACCGCCGCCGGGGGAGCCGGCGGTGCCGCCGCGGCCTCCGCCCTGGTGAACTCGCCCGCCGCCTCCCACGCGTCCCGTTCCGCGGCGAACGCCGCCTGCTGCCGGGTCCTGAACTCCGTTATGGAATCGGCGTTGTCGGAGAGGAAGGCCTGGTAGTCGGCGAGGGAGAAGGTGCCCTCCTCGATGCGGGGCACGAAGCGTCCGGAGGTGATGTCCGCCCGCAGGTCGAGGAGTTCGTCCGCGTCGACCGGGTACCACTTGATCCGGTCGAAGAACCGCAGCAGCCAGGGAGAGCCCGGCTCGAACGCGCCGCGCTGCTGCCAGCCCGACCAGACCTGGGTCGTACGGCCCACGAACTGGTAGCCGCCGGGGCCTTCCATGCCGTAGATGCAGAGGTAGGCGCCGCCGATGCCGACCGAGTTCTCCGCGGTCCAGGTGCGGGCCGGGTTGTACTTGGTCGTCACCAGGCGGTGGCGGGGGTCCAGGGGAGTGGCGACCGGGGCGCCCAAGTAGACGTCTCCCAGGCCCAGTACGAGGTACTCCGCGTCGAAGACCGTGCGGTAGACGTCGTTCACCGAGTCCAGGCCGTTGACGCGGCGGATGAACTCGATGTTCCACGGGCACCAGGGCGCGTCGTCGCGTACGCCCGCCATGTAGCGGGCGATCGCCTCCCGGGTCGCCGGGTCGTCCCAGGACAGCGGGAGGTGGACGGTGCGGGAGGGGACGACGAGCTGGTCCGTCGGGGGGAGCGCGTCGACGATCTCGCGTACCGTGGCGAGGAGTTCGTGCTGGGGCAGGCGCCGCGGGTCCGTCTGGATCTGGAGCGAGCGGATGCCCGGGGTGAGGTCGGTGACCCCGTCCAGCACCGCCTCGGCCACCGCTTCCATCAGGGCGTGGACGCGCATGCGCAGCGCCAGGTCCAGCTGCATCGGCCCGAACTCGACGAGCAGGTTGTCGTCGCCGCTGCGGCGGTACGTCACGTCGCCGTCGCGGGCGAGGATGCCGCCGTCCACGATCTCCGGGCGGGGTGAGCCGTCCACGTCCACCGGTACGAAGCGGACCGTGTCGCCCGGTCGCAGCTGGCCCAGCTTCCAGCGCTCGGCGCTGAGGACCGTCGCCGGGCACACGAAGCCGCCCAGCGAGGGGCCGTCCGGGCCGAGCAGCACCGGCATGTCGCCGGTGTAGTCGACGGCGCCGACCGAGTACGGGGTGTCGTGGATGTTGGACGGGTGCAGGCCCGCCTCGCCGCCGTCGGTGCGGGCCCAGCGGGGCTTGGGGCCGACGAGCCGGACGCCGGTGCGCGCCGAGTTGAAGTGCACCTTCCAGTCGGCGGCGTAGAAGTCGCGGATGTCGTCCTCGGTGAAGAACTCCGGTGCCGCGTGCGGACCTTCGACGGCGGCGATGTGCCAGGTCGAGCCGTACGACGGCGGGTCGGTGACCGGCGTTCCGGGGGTCTCGCCGCCGCCGTGCAGGACGTCGCCGGTGCGCAGCGCTCTGCCGCCGTGTCCGCCGAAGCGGCCCAGCGTGAAGGTGCTCGCGCTGCCGAGGAACGCGGGCACGTCGAGGCCGCCGGCGAACAGGACATAGGTGCGCAGGCCGTGCTCGGTGGGCGCGCCCACGGCCAGCAGCGACCCGGCGGGTATCGTCACCGGTTCCCACTGCGGGACCGGCACGCCGTCCACGGTGACCTCGGCCGGGGCGCCCGTGACGCACACCGTCGTCGGGTGGGTGAACCTCAACGACGGTCCCTGGAGGGTGCATTCGAGGCCGGGCGCGCATTCGTGGTTGCCCAGCGCCTGGTTGCCGAGCCGGAAGGCGCGGTCGTCCATCGGGCCGCACGGGGGCACGCCGACCTGCCAGTAGCCGGTGCGGCCGGGCCAGTCCTGCACGGTGGTGAGGGTGCCGCCGGAGACGACCTCGATACGCGGGGTGGGGTCGGTGACGGTCGCCAGGGTCGCCGTGGAGTGCGTCGCCCGGGTGAAGCGCGGGTCGGCGAGGGCGGCGCGGACCAGGCCCAGGTTGGTCTCGATGCCGTCGACGCGGGTGCGGGCCAGCGCCTCGTCGAGGCGGCGCAGGGCGTGGGCGCGGTCGGAGCCGTACGCGATGACCTTCGCGAGCATCGGGTCGTACGACGTCGTCACCTCGGTGCCCGTCTCCACCCAGCCGTCGACGCGGACGCCGGGAGGGAACTCGACCCGCGTCAACAGGCCCGCGCTGGGCCGGTGTTCGCGGGAGGGGTCCTCGGCGTAGACGCGGGCCTCGACGGCGTGGCCGCGCGGTGGGCCGGGGTCGCGGACGACGTCCGTCTCGCCGCCGGCCAGCCGCAGCATCCAGGCGACGAGGTCGACGCCGTAGATCTCCTCGGTGACCGGATGTTCCACCTGGAGGCGGGTGTTGACCTCCAGGAAGTAGGCCTCCTCGCGGGCGGCGTCGTAGACGAACTCGACGGTTCCGGCGGAGCGGTAGCCGACGGAGGCGCACAGGTCGCGTGCGCTGGAGGCGAGTTGCTCGCGCACGTGGTCGGGGAGGCCCGGGGCCGGGGCTTCCTCGAGGACCTTCTGATTGCGGCGTTGCAGGGAGCAGTCGCGGTCGCCGAAGGTGACGACCCGGCCCTCGCCGTCGCCGAAGACCTGGACCTCGACGTGGCGGGCGTGCTCGACGAGGCGTTCCAGGAAGACGCCCGCGGAGGAGAAGGAGGCGGCGGCGACGCGCTGCACGCGGTCCCAGGCGTCGGTCAGTTCGTCGGCGGATCGACATGCCGACATACCGATACCGCCACCACCGCCGGTCGCCTTGAGCATGACCGGGTAGCCGATCGCCGACGCGCGCGCGAGGGCCTCGTCCAGCGAGGCCAGCAGGCCGGTCCCCGGTGCCAGCGGCACCCCCGCCGCCTCGGCCGCCGCCCGCGCCGTGTGCTTGGCGCCGAACAGCTCCAGCTGCTCCGGAGTCGGGGCCGACGAAGACGATCCCGGCCTCCTCGCAGCGCCGCGCGAAGTCGGCGTCCTCCGACAGGAAGCCGTACCCGGGGTGGATGGCGCCCGCGCCGGTGTCCTTCGCCGCCTTCAGGACCAGGTCCGCGTCGAGGTACGACTCCTTCGCGGGCGCGGGCCCCAGCCGTACGGCCGTGTCGGCGAGCCGGACGTGGGGTGCCGAGCGGTCGGGGTCGGAGTACACGGCGACCGTGCGCAGGCCCAGTTCACGTGCCGTGCGGATGATCCGTACCGTGATCTCACCGCGGTTCGCGACGAGCAGCGTGTCGAAGCTCATCCGGCGACCCCGATCGTCATCTTTACCGCCGTCGGCTCGAAGCCGTTGCAAGGGTTGTTGATCTGCGGGCAGTTGGAGACCAGGACGAGGACGTCGCGCTCGGCGCGCAGGGTCAGGGAGAGCCCAGGTGCCGAGATGCCGTCCACGATGCCGAGCGTGCCGTCCTTCTCGACCGGGACGTTCATGTACCAGTTGATGTTGGAGACCAGGTCGCGCTTGCCGAGGCCGTAACGGGCGCCCTCGGCGAGGAAGTTGTCCACGCACGCGTGCTGCGACCAGGTGTGGTGGCCGTAGCGGAGGGTGTTGGACTCCTTGGAGCAGGCGCCGCCGACCGTGTCGTGGCGGCCGACGTCGTCGGCGACGACCGTCATCAGCGGCGTGTGCTCGTTGGACATCAGCACACTGCCGGTGGTGAGGAAGATGCCGCCCTGGGCGTGGACGGTGTCGGGCGCGCTGTAGCGGACGGACGTGTCGTGGGCGTCGTAGACGAGGAAGTCGACGGCCTGGTTGCCGTGCAGGTCGGTGATGGTGAGCGTCTCACCGGCCCGTACGACGGACGACCAGGCGGCGCGGGCGGGCACGACGGCCGTCACGGGAACGAGGGCCTTCGCGGGAACCACGGACGTCATGCGAGCCCCCTGGCGGTGAGGAATTCGGCGGTGTTGAGGAAGGCGCGGCGGCCCTCCGGTGTGGCGTCCCACAGGGGGTCGCCGGGCGCGGTCGGCGCGGCCCGCCAGGCGAGGACCTCCAGCGGGGTGCTGACGTAGTCGGGGCGCGGGTCGGCCGGGTGCGGGACGTTGGCGATCAGCACGGTGACGTCCTGCTCGGTCCGCAGGGTGACGCTGCCGCCGGCACCGGCCGAACCGGTGAAGTCCAGGGCGCCGTCCTCGCGGACCTCCACGCCCTGGAAGAAGGAGAGCGACGGGGGCAGATCGCGGGGTTCGAGGCCGTTCTTGGCCGCCGCCAGCTTGAACAGCTCGCGTCCGGCGGGGGAGGGGGACTGCGGGGTGCCGTCACCGTAGCGCCGTGTGTTGCGTACGAGGGTGGAGGTGCCGCACAGCGCGTCATGCCGGCCCGAGCTGTCGGCGACCACGGTCGCGAGGACGCGGCCCTGGTCGGACAGGAGCAGCTGGCCTTCGCCGAGGTAGGCGTTCCACTGCACCTTCACGGTGTCGGCGACGTTCAGCCGCTCCCAGGGGCGGTCCGCCGCGTACAGCAGGAGGTGGGCGCAGGCGTCGCCGCGCAGGTCGGTCAGGCGCAGCTCGGTGCCGCGGGCGAGCACCCGATGGGTGTAGTTGCCGCCCGCGACCGTCTCGGCCCACACCAGATGGCCCGCCTCGCAAGGGGGCTCGGGCCAGTCGGCGGCCGGCACCACCGGCATGGCCTCGGTGCGCGTGCCCTCCTGGGCGCGGGCGTGATCGCGCGCTCCGTACGTGGTCGCTGTCGCCATCGCGGGACCTCCGGCTCCGGGAAACTTCATGGGGGGCTTCGAACGGGAGTATTTCTGTCGTGCGACAGAAATTAGGCGCGGGTCGGGTCACGGGGGTTGCCCGGGTGTTGCGGGCCGGTTACCGAGGGCTCACCTCGGTGGCCCCTCCGGCGTGCGGATCACCAGGTGGCGGCCTGTGCGAGGATCGAACGCATGGGAACGACAGGTGGGCGACGGGTCGGCAGGCCGCGGGCCGCGCAGCGGGCGGACAGCGGGATGGAGCCGCGTGCCGAACTCCTCGCCGCGGCCGCCGAGTTGTTCACCACCCGCGGCTACGCGGCCACCACCACGCGAGCGGTCGCCGAGCGCGCGGGCATGCGTCAGGCCTCCATGTACCACTACGTCTCCGGCAAGGAGGAGCTGCTCGCCCAGCTCCTGGAGTCCACGGTCACCCCGTCCCTCGGCTACGCCCGTGAACTCCTCGCCGACGACGCGACACCGGCCGCGGACCGGCTCTGGGAGCTGTGCCGCGCCGACGTGGAACTGCTGTGCGGCGGCCCGCACAACCTCGGCGGCCTGTACCTGCTGCCCGAGGTGCGCGCCGAGCGGTTCGCCGGGTTCCGAGCCGTGCGCGCCGAACTCAAGGACGCCTACCGGCAGCTGCTCGCCGCGACCGAGGCCGGCAGCGCGCTCGCCAAGAGCGAGCTCGACCTGCGCACCGACCTCGTCTTCGGGCTGATCGAGGGGGTCATCCTCGTCCACCGCTCCGACCCCGAACGCCCGGTGTCGGTGTTCGCGGAGGCGACGGCCGACGCGGCGCTGCGCATCGCCGGAGTCTGAACCGCCGTATCGGAAGCGGGCCTTCACCCGTCACGGTGAGTGGCTTTCGCACGCCCGTACGTCGTGACGCACCGTGTGCGAACGGCGGCTCAGCGTGTAAATGGGGACGAGGGTACTCCTGTCGCGGGGGCGTTTTCAGGTGCTTGCTGAATATGACACGGCGATGATCCGGTCGGACTAAGCTCGCCCGCAGCGCACCGAGTTGAGATGTATTCGGGCGCTTGTTCCCTAAATATGCGCCTCCCAGCCGATATGTTTCAGAGGGCCTACATGGTGAGTGTTCAATCCCCACCCGGACGCCGTGAACTTCCCTACGCGCGCGTGCTGTTGCTGCCCGCGATACTGATGGCCGCGGCGACCGGAGCCGCAGCCGCCGCCGTGTCGGAGCCCGCCCGTACGGCCGTCGGCTGGTGCGGCGGCGTCGCCATGCTCCTGGTGCTCGCGGTGGCGGCCGAAGCGGTACGTCGCGGCCGGGCCCTGCGTGACCTGCGCGCCGAACACGCCCGTCACACTGCGTATCTGGAACGCCGGGTCGCCGCCCACGAGGCCGAGCTCGTCCGCTTCGCCAAGGAGATCGTGCCCAACGCGATCCACCGGTTGCGATCCGGAAATTCGCCCGGTGAGGTGATTCGCCGCATCGGCGACATCGACCCCTCCTACCGCGAACTCCCCGAGTCGCAGGTGAAGGTGCTCAAGACGGTCCTCGACATCATCGACAGCGAGGAAGCCCTGCGCGACTCCGCACAGCGCAACTTCGTCAGCATCGCCCGCCGCGTCCAGGCCATCGTCCACCAGCAGAACAACGAACTGCGGGAGATGGAGGAGGACCACGGCCGCAACCCCGAGGTCTTCGACGACCTCCTGCGCATCGACCACGGCACCGCGCTGATCGGCCGCCTCGCCGACTCCATCTCCGTGCTCGGCGGCGGCCGCCCCGGCCGCCAGTGGCCCGACCCCGTCCCGCTCTACAGCGTGCTGCGCGGCGGCATGTCCCGCATCCTCGAGTACCGCCGCATCAAGCTGGACTCCATCGCCCAGGTCAACATCCGCGGCATCTCCGTCGAACCGGTCATCCACGCCGTCGCGGAACTCATGGACAACGCCACCCGCTACTCGCCGCCGCAGACCAAGGTCCACGTCACCGCGACCGAGGTGCAGACCGGCGTCGCCGTCGAGATCGAGGACGCCGGCGTCAGCTTCAGCGAGGAGGCCCGCAACAAGGCCGAGGGCATGCTGGAGCGGGCCAAGGCCGGCGTCGACCTCCAGGACCTCGGCGACACCCCGCGCCTCGGCCTCGCCGTCGTAGGACGTCTGTGCACACAGTTCAACATGCAGGTCTCGCTGCGCAGTTCGGCGTACGGCGGGGTCCGCGCCGTGCTCATCGTGCCGCGCGAGATGATGACCGAGGAGCCCGCTCCCGGACTCGCCCACGCATCGGCGCCGGTGCCGTGCCGAAGACCGAAGGTGCGCTCGAAGGTCCCAAGCGCGCACCCAAGAGGCGCCGCCCCACCAGCCCCCGTATCCCGGCCACCGTGTCCATGACGGACGAGGTCCCCGAGGTGACCGAATGGACCGCGGGCGGGCTGCCGCAGCGCCGCAGCCGGGTCAAGATCCCGCTCAGCCAGCGGCTCGCCGAACAGGCCGCCGCGGAGAAGGCCGAGCGGGAGGGCAAGCCGTCCATCTGGTCGACACCCGCCCCCGCCCCCGAGCCGGAGACGAAGGAACCCGAACCCGGCCTGTGGGTCGAGGCGTTCTGGAACGGACTCAAGGGCGACCCGGACCCGACCGCATTCACCCAGCAGACCACCGAGCCGGCCCGCATCGAGGCCGACGACGAGAGGGACCACACGTGATCCAGCAGCGCGCCAACTTCGACTGGATGCTCAAGGATCTCGCCGATGGCGTACCGGGCATCGAGATGATCGTGGTGCTCTCCGCCGACGGCCTGCGCATCGCCCGCCACGGCGGCGACCCGGACGCCGCCGACCGCGTCGCCGCGGCCTGCGCCGGGCTCCAGAGCCTGGCCGGTGCCGTCGCCCACGAGATCCCGGGCAGCGACGGCCGGATGAAGATGGTCCTCATCGAGATCAACGGCGGCTACTTCTATCTGATGGCCGCCGGCCCCAACGCCTACCTCGCCGTCCTGTCCGACGTGGTCGCCGAACCAGGACTGATGAGCAACAGAATGCGCGACCTGGTGGTCCGGATCGGGGCCCATCTCACCAGTCCGCCCAGGCGCAACGGCCAGACCGTATGACTCCTCCGCAACGCCAGCGGCGACACCCCAGCCCCGAACTCGTCGAACCGGTCCCCAAGCCCGAGGGGGAGGGCGGCGGAAAGCGCCCGCCCGAACGCCTCTACGTGGTCGCGGGACCGGACGGCGAACGCGCCGACCTCGACCTCGTCACCTTAATCGTGGCGCGCGCCGACCCACCGCCCTCCGCGACGCCCGAGCAGACGGCGATGCTCCGGCTCACCACGGCCCCCCTGTCGGTGGCCGAGCTCTCGGCCTATCTCAACCTGCCGTTCAGCGTGGTGACCGTGCTGCTCACCGAGATGCTGGCGGCCGAACTGGTGCAGGCGCGCGCCCCGATCGTCCGGCAGGCGCTCCCCGACCGTTCCCTTCTCGAAGCGGTGATGCATGGACTTCAAAGGCTCTGACACCATCCCCGGACCACGCACAGAGGATCATCTGCCGCACACGGCCCAGGCCGCGGTGAAGATCGTGATCGTGGGCGGCTTCGGAGTCGGCAAGACGACGATGGTCGGCTCGGTCAGCGAGATCAGGCCGCTGACCACCGAGGAGACCATGACGCAGGCCGGTATCGGCGTCGACGACAACTTCGGCTCCGACACCAAGACCGCCACCACCGTCGCCATGGACTTCGGCCGGATCAGCATCACCGACCAGCTCGTGCTGTACCTGTTCGGCACCCCGGGCCAGGAACGCTTCTGGTTCCTGTGGAACGGCCTGTTCGAAGGCGCGCTCGGCGCGGTGGTGCTCGTCGACACCCGCCGACTGGAGGTCAGCTTCGACGTCATAGGGCGGCTGGAGGAGCGCGGCGTGCCCTTCGTCGTCGCCGTCAACAGCTTCCCGGACGGGCCGCGTTACCCCGTCGAGGACCTGCGCAGCGCCCTCGACCTGGCCCCGGAGATCCCCATCGTGGAGTGCGACGCACGCCGCCGGGCGTCCAGCCGCGACGTGCTGATGACCCTGATGCGTTTCCTGCACTCGCTCGCCATGACGGGCGCGCTCACCTGACGCCCGACCCCTGACGGGCGCCGCCCCCCGACCTCAACCCCCTTGCAACCGGATCCATTTCGGAGCGACCACAGTGACGCCTGAACCCCACTCCCTGACCGGTGCCGGCTCCCTCGCCGGCCCCACCCCCCCGGCTGCCGCCCCACGGCCGCGGCCCCGGGGGGGCTGCGCCGGCTCTACGGCCCCGACGCGGAGGACCTCGAAGGGCTCTACGAGCAACTCCGCGAGGAACACGGCCCGGTGGCGCCCGTGCTGCTCCACGACGACGTCCCCATGTGGATCGTCCTCGGCCACGCCGAGAACCTTCATCTGGTCGGCACGCCCTCGCACTTCTGCCGCGACAGCCGCATCTGGACCCCGCAGATCGAGGGCATGGTCAAGCCCGACCACCCGATGATGCCGCACATCGCCTGGGCGCCCATCTGCTCCTACGCCGAGGGCGACGAGCATCTGCGGCTGCGCGGCGCGGTCACCGGCGCCATGTCGACCATCGACTACCGCGCCATCCGCCGTCACATCAACCGGCACACCCAGCGCCTGGTCAACGAGTTCTGCGAGACCGGCCGGGCCGACCTGATGAGCCAGTTCGCCGAGCATCTGCCGATGGCCATCCTCTGCGAGATCCTCGGCATGCCGGACGAGTACAACGACCGGCTCGTCCAGGCCACCCGCGACCTCCTCAAGGGCACCGAGACCGCCAACGCCAGCCAGGGGTACGTCATGGGCGTCCTCCAGCGGCTCGCCGAACGCCGCCGCAAGGAGCCCGAGGAGGACTTCGCCAGCCACCTCGTCCTGCACCCGGCGAAACTCACCGACGACGAGGTCACCACCCACCTCTGGCTCGTCCTCATGGCCGCCTACGAGGCCACGGTCAACCTCATCGGCAACGTCATCCGCATGGTCCTCACCGACCCCGGCTTCCGCGCCCGGCTCAACGGCGGTCAGATGACGGTCCCGCAGGCGGTCGAGCAGTCCCTGTGGGACGAGCCGCCGTTCAGCACCGTCTTCGCCTACTACGCCAAGCAGGACACCGAGTTGGGCGGCCAGCGCATCCGCAAGGGCGACGGCCTGCTGTTCGGTATCGCGCCGGGCAACGTCGACCCCCGGGTACGACCCGACCTCAACGCCAACATGCAGGGCAACCGCTCCCACCTCGCCTTCGGCGGCGGCCCGCACGAGTGCCCCGGTCAGGACATCGCCCGTGGCATCGCCGACACCGGTGTCGACGCGCTGCTCATGCGACTCCCGGACGTCCAACTCGACTGCGATGAGGACGAGTTGGAGTGGCGGCAGTCGATCTCCTCACGGCATCTGGTGGAGCTGCCCGTCCGGTTCGAGCCCAAGCCGCAGCAGGACATCATGGAGAAGCCGGGCCACGCGCCGGTGCCGCAGCAGCGGCCGGCGTGGCAGCTCGGCACGGAACCGTCGGAGCCGGCCGCCCCCGGCGACGCCGGTGGCGGCGGAGCCCCAGCCGGCCGCGCCCAC
>MWJO01000099.1 GCA_002027195.1 Streptomyces sp. GKU 895
CTGACTGGGGGGCCGCCGGTGCGGCGCGAGGGCTGCCGGGGCGCGCTGTGGAGGGCCACCCTCCGCGGCTGCGCCGCGGGTGCGGCCGCGACCGGTGCCGGCAGACCGCCAGGCGCTGCCGGGGCCGGGGCCGGGGGCCTGCCGCCGTACGCCGGACGGCCGGGCGGGACGGGAGCAGCGGACGGGGGTACAGGCGGGACGGCGGCGCCGTACGCGTCGGCGGCGACGGAGACCGGGGCGGAGGGCGGAGCCGGACGGGGCCCCGCGGCGTCGTACGCAGTGAAGAGATCGGCGAGCCCCGCGGGCGGTTCCCGCCAGCCGGACGGCTCGGGGGCGGGCTGGCGGCGGCCGATCCGCAGCGAGCGTAGACGCGGCAGCTCCGTACCGCGCCCGAGGTCGGCGGTGGCCAGCGCGATCCGTACGCCGGACCAGTCCTCACCGGTGCGCTGGGCCACGGCGGCCCGCAGGACGAGGGTGCCGCTGTCGTCGGCCTGACGGCAGGCCAGGCGGTAGGCCGGCACCCACACGGCGCCCGGGACGCCGTACTCGATCTCCAGGTCCACCTCACCGGTTCCGCCGTCGAGGGTCACGGCCGCGCAGACCGTGGTGCGAACCGGCCCGGACGGTGCGGCGGTGGAAGCGCGTTGGCAGCGGTCCACGGCGACGGCGAGGTCGTGCTCGAGGCGGCGCAGCTCCTCCTCGGACTCGGCGAGGCGCTCGTGCAGGCGGGTGAGCCGCTCGTCGACGAAGTCCGCGAGCGTCAACCATGCCTCGGCAGGGGTACGCCGGTGGTGATCGGGATCATCGCGCTTGCGCGGCGGCGGAACCGGACGGAGCTCGGTGATCTCCCTGATCCGGTGCAGGAGCCGCTCGTGTCGCTCCCGGGCCGCGGCGCAGGCGTCCTCCAGTCGTTCCCTCTCCTGTCGCAGCTCGTCGGCGGAGTCCTCGTCGGCGGGCTCGGCCTCCACCTCGACGCGTACCGAGGTGACCCGTGCACCGGAGTCACCCGTGACCCGGGCCCGCACGGAACCCGGGTCCACCGTGCGGGGCAGCCCCGTCACCAGCACCCGGCCGCCGGGCGGAACCGTTCCCCGCGCCAGTCGGCTGCACAGCGCCCCCTGCGCGTAGACCACCACCGCGTCCAGAGCCGACGCCCACCGCGGCACCCCTTCGGACTTCATGCACCCATCCCCCCGTCATGTCCGTGCGGGCGAAGCCTAGCGCCCGTGCCGGGCGCCGAGTTGTGGCCGTGGGCCTGCGCGGGTGTCAGTCGGTGTCGCGCAGGGCGCCCCAGGTGTCGTGGGCCACCACTCCGTCGGCATCCAGGCCTTGGTCGCTCTGGAACGCCTCCACCGCGGCCTCGGTGCCGGTTCCGAACTCCCCGTCGACGCCTGTGCTCCCGACGCTGTACCCACGCTTGGTCAGCATGCACTGCACCTGTTGTACGCGTTTGCCGCTGTCACCGAGGCGGGTGCGTCCGTTGCCGCCGTAGTAGGTGCGTCGACCACGGGCGGTGCCGGTGGACGCGGTGGGAGGCGACGGGGTGACGCCGTGAAGAGGGCGCCGTCGCCCGGTTCGGTGTCGGCGCCAGTGGGGGCTGGGCCTGCAGGCGGCCGTCGCCGCCCCGCCGTCGACGTCCTTTCCGCGCGCCGTCGACGTCGGGTGGTCAGGCGGCTGGTGCCGAGGGCGGGGCGCGCGGCCGCCGAGGTGGAACGGTGGTGCCGAGCGGGTGCCGGTTTCGGAGCGTCGGCGGTCGCGGGCGGTTCCCGAGGCTCCAGTAGGTCGCCGCAGCCAGGACGCAGGCCGAGGGAGGCGGCGGCGATCCATAACGCCCTTCTGCGCGCGGGGAGGCGCCCGTCCTGGTCCGTGCGCGACGGGCGGCCGCGGCCGTTCGACCGGCACCGGTCGCGCGACGGGGACGGAACGGGGCTGGTGGCCCGCGCGAAAGGGACCAGCGGGAGGCGCGAGACGGGCGGGCCAGGGTCGCCACGGGCAGGCGGCGCAGTGTCTCGTACGCCTGTTGCCGGGCCAGCAGGTTGACGCCCAGCGGCTCGGGCCATGCGGCGGGCACCGTGCGTGCCGCGGCGGCGTCGATCAGTTCCTGCGGGGTGGGCCGCTCGGCGGGCTCCTTGGCCAGGCAGGCGGTCAGCAGGCGGCCGAGGTCCGGGTCCGCCGCCGTGATCTCGCCGAGCACCTCGGGATTCGCGTTCTCGTACACCACCCGGTGCATGACGTCGACGCCCGTGCCGTCGCCGAACGGCGCGCGCCCGGTGGCCGCGTAGATCAGGGTCCCGGCCAGCGAGAACACATCGGAGCGGATGTCGGAGCGGCCCTCCTTGAGGTGCTCGGGCGACATGTACGCGGGAGTGCCGACGCGGTTGCCCGTACCGGTGATGGCACTGGCGTCGGCGGCCTTGGAGACCCCGAAGTCGATCACATGGGCGCCGTGGACGGACAGCAGGACGTTGGACGGCTTGAGGTCCCGGTGGACGATGTCCTCGGCGCAGAGCCCTGCCAGGGCCTGCCCGAGGTCGGCCACCAGGCGCCAGACGGAGTCCGTCGTCAGGGGCGCGTCCTCGCGCACGGTCTCGGCCAGGTCGAAGCCGGGGATGTAGTCGGTCGCCATCCACAGCAGGTCGTCGTCGAAGCCCGTACCGCACAACCGGGGCGCGTACGGCATGCGCAGCCTGGCGTGCACCGCAGCTTCCCGTTCGAAGCGGCGCCGGAATCTGGGGTCCTCCGCGTACTCCGGCCTGATCACTTTGACGGCGACCAGGCCGGGGCCGTCGTCCGCGGGGCGTGCCAGATAGACCCGTCCCATACCGCCGCTGCCGAGCAGTGCCACGGGCACCCAGGGGCCGACCCGTCGCGGGTCGCCGGGCCGCAGGGGCGAGGCACCGCTCTGCCGCAGCGCGGCACCCGCGTCGTCCGTAGCCTCCGGCCGTTGTCCCGACACACAATCCCCCGAAGTTGCTTTCGGCGTACGCCAGTTCGTATGTGGTGGAAGAGGAGGCTAACCCAGCCCGCGCGCGCGTTCAGCGAATCGACGACTTCGATGCCGCAGCCGTGTGTTTCGCGCTGACGGTCGCGTCTGGCGGGTCACCGCTCGCGGTCGAACCAGGCCGTCGACTCGGGCAGGAACAGCAGCACGACCACGGGCGCCCCGAGCAGGAGCCGCACCGCCGCGTCGAGGAACAACCCGGGCGACGCTGCCTCGCCCAGGCGTGTGACGGTCGGCAGCACCATGAGCGTCATCAGCGCGAGGGTCGTCGTCCGTACCCCACCGCGTGCGCTTCCGTCGTAGGTGAGGCAGAGCGCCGCGCTGACCCACACCAGCAGCCAGGGCGCCATCATCTCGCCCTGGCCGTAAGCGGTGAGCCGGTCGGAGAGCGCGAGCATCGACACGAGGCCGGCGAGGGCGAGCGTCAGCAGCAGGATCTGGACGGCTCGCAGTGGTGCGGGCATCGCGCGTCCACGCACGTCGGACATCGGCATCATCCCCCCAGGCGAAGATGACATCGTAATGGTCCGAACGTCACTTCGATCGCACGGCTGTTGGCGTGGGGGTTGAGCGTGCGCGTGGCCCTGCCGACGCGGTCAAGCAGGCTCGACCGCCGATACGGCCGTGACGGTCACCGTGTCGTCGCACTCGGCGAACTGCCCGTCGTCCAGGGCCACCTGGTGCGCCCCGGATCCCGGCAGACCGACGACCATCGTGGGGTACACCACGGGCGCCGAACCGGACACGCAGTATCCGTCGGCCTCTCCCTGCACCTGCACGAACGTCAGCTTCACCCACGCCTTGCCGCCGGGGGCCACCTTCACCGACGCCGCGGCCCCGGTCGGCTTGACGGTGAGCGGCACGTTCATCTCGGGAGAGCCGTTTCCGGCGCCGGCCACCGTGGGGTGTCCCGTGAGCACGCACGTCTGTCCGGACACGTTGGTGAACTCGACGACGGCTGCCCCGGTCCCCGTACCGGCCGGCCGCACGGCGGCCTGACGCGCGGTCGCCTTGAGACTGTCCGCGGAACAGGTCGCCGCCGAACCGGAAGGCGCGGGGGAACCGGAAACGGAGCCGGCGGGGCTTCGGGGTGGCGGGTGCGGAGGGGGCCGGCCGGAGCTGACCGTCGCGGACGGGGTGGCGCCGCCGTCCCCGTTGTCCGCAACGGCCCCGTCAGGCTGGCATCCCGACATCGCCAGCGCCGCCGACGTCACGATGACCGCCATCGCCGAACCGCGCACCGCGTTCACGTACCGCATGCTGTCCCCCGCATCCCAGTTGTCCGGAGCCGGCTCTTCGCCGCTTCCGTCGAACCAGACAGAACCCTGAAGCCGGTCAGTTCTGCCGCAGTCGGGCCTGTGACCCACTGGTGACGAGATGCGGTCATAACCACCGTGGTAACGCCCCGGGCTGGCCGGCGGTCGCTCCCGGCCAGAGGACCGACCGCGAAGCGCCGACCGCGCATAGCGGTGAGTGACCAATAAACTCCTCTGCGTGAAGATCGTGCAGCGGTGGCTGCTCTGGCTGATGCTGGTCTGCTACGTGTTGGCCGGCGTGTTCCCGGCTCCCGGCGAGAAGCTGCGGGAGCTGACGCTGCCGATCTCAGCGGGTGGCAGAGCCGTGACGGTGTCGATGGTGCTGTTGGCGGTGATGCTGTTCAGCGCCGGTCTGGGGGTGCGGGTCGCGGACCTGCGCGGTGTCGTCGCCCGGCCGGTGCGGCTGGTGCTCGGCTTCGCCGCCAACGCCGTGCTTCCGCTGCTCGTGCTGCCCGCCGTCGCTCTCGGTCTGCGTGCGTGGCCCGATACCGCCGAGGCGGAGGGGTTGGTGGTCGGGCTGATGTTGGTGCTGGCGATGCCGATCGCGGGCGGTGCCGCCTCCTGGGGGCAGAACGCGGGCGCCAACGTCCCTTTGGTCGTGGCCATGGTGATGGGCTCCACGCTGCTCAGCCCGCTCACCATCCCGCTGGGGATGCAGCTGACCGGAGTCCTGGTCGGCCCTGACGGCGCGGGTGTCCTGGACGACACGAGCACGGTCGACCTCATCGCCCGGACGGGGGCCGGAGCGTTCGCGCTGGTGTCGGTGGTGGCGCCGTGTCTCGCCGGAATCGCCGTGCGGGCGGCGTTCGGTGAGACACGTACGCGCCGACTCCTGCCCACGGTCAAGGCGGTCAACGTGCTGAACGTTCTGCTGCTCTGTTACCTGAACGCCGCGGGCGCCCTCGGGCAGGCCCTCGCCCACCCGGACCCGGACCTGCTGGTGCTCGCGCTCGGTCTGTCCGGTGCGGTGTGCTGCCTGGCCTTCGCCTGCGGTCGATGGATGTCCCGTTGGACGGGCGACGACCAGCCGGACCGGCTGTCCCTCACCTTCGCCACCGGCATGAACAACAGCAGTGCCGCCGCCGTGCTGGCCGCCGGCTGGTTCTCCCACCGCCCCGAGGTGCTGCTCCCGATCCTCTCCTACAGCCTGCTGCAGAAGCTGGTCGCGGGATCAGCGGGCAAGTCGCCCCGTCCCCGGCGGAAGCCGCCGTCCGTGGGGCCCGTACAGGGGCACGCCGTGTAAGGCCTGGCTGCCGGAAATCGCCGAGTCGAACAGGCGCGGGCCCACGGTCAGCCGTTGCAGGCGCAGCCCGCGGTGGTGCCGCAGCAGGTGTCCGCTCCGGCCCCCGCGCTCTTGCCGAGTGTGTCGGCGTCGGCCTTGACGACGTAGACCTCCCAGGGTTCCTGGCCCGGGCCGGTCACCCACGTCTTGTCCTGGACGGCGTAGCAGCAGGAGGTGTCGTTCTCCTTGAGGGTGGCCAGGCCCGCCTGCTGGAGTCGGGTGGTGGCGGCGGTGACCTGGTCGGTGCTGTCGACCTCGACGCCGAGGTGGTCCAGGCGGGTGTCCTCGCCGGCCTCGCCCTCGATCAGGACGAGCTTGAGCGGGGGCTCGGCGATGGCGAAGTTCGCGTAGCCGGGGCGGAGCTTGGCCGGCTCGGCGCCGAACAGCTTGGCGTAGAAGGCGATCGAGGCTTCGAGGTCGGCGACGCGCAGGGCCAGCTGGACACGGGACATGGCGGTCTCCCTTCCGAGTCTTGTTTTGACGTTCATCGATACAGGGAGCTTGCTCCTTGATTAGACAGCTGTCAACATAGACGCATGTCGAATCTGGAGCTGACGGTGCTCGGCCAGGACGCGGAGGCGGGCGCGTGCTGCTCGCCGATGGTCCGTGAGCCGCTCGACGGGGAAACCGCCGTCGAACTGGCGAAGATGTTCAAGGCGCTGGCGGACCCGGTGCGGCTGCGACTGCTGTCGCTGATCGCCTCCCATGACGGCGGCGAGGCGTGCGTCTGCGACCTGACCGGCCCGTTCGATGTCTCCCAGCCGACCATCTCCCACCACCTCAAGGTGCTGCGCGAGGCCGGACTGGTCGGCTGCGAACGGCGCGGTACCTGGGTCTACTACTGGGTCCTGCCCGCCGCCCTGGCCCGACTCTCCGCCCTGCTGCAGGCCCCGGCCGACGCGAGTGCGGGAGCGGCGGGATGACCCCGGCAGCGGCCACGGAGTCCGGCCTCGGCGCGCTCGTCGCACTGCCCGCCCCGGCCGCCGCCCCGCATGGGCGCCGCCTACCGGTTCACCTCAAGGACGGCCTTCGCCGTCCTGGCGTGACGGTCGGGCGGGCCTTCACCGCCAACCATCCCGCCCGCCCCCGAACGGACACCATCCCCGTGACCACTCCCGCGCAGCCCTCCGTGCTGTTCGTCTGCGTACACAACGCCGGCCGCTCCCAGATGGCCGCCGCCTTCCTCACCCACCTCGCCGGCGACCGCGTGCAGGTGCGCTCCGCGGGCTCCGCCCCGGCCGACACCGTGAACCCGGCCGTCGTCGAGGCCATGGCCGAGGTCGGCATCGACATCTCCGCCGAGGTCCCCAAGGTCCTCACCACTGAGGCGGTCCGGTCCTCCGACGTCGTCATCACCATGGGCTGCGGCGACGCCTGTCCCTACTTCCCCGGCAAGCGGTACCTGGACTGGCAGCTGGACGACCCGGCCGGCCAGGGCACGGGCGCCGTCCGCCCCATCCGCGACCAGATCGAGCAGCGGATCCGCGGCCTGCTCGCCGAGCTCGACCTCGAGGCCGCATCGTGACCGGCGCCGCGGTGACCGTCACCGCGATGCTCCCCGAGCACGCCGACCAGGTCCTGGCGATCTACCAGGCCGGGATCGACGACGGCGACGCCACCTTCGAGGAAACCGCCCCCACCTGGGAGGTGTTCGACGCCACCCGGCTTGCCGAGCACCGTCTCGCCGCCCTCGACGGCGACGGCCGGGTGCTCGGCTGGGCCGCCGCGGTCCCGGTCTCCGACCGCTGCGCGTACGCCGGAGTGGTCGAGCACTCCGTCTACGTCGATCCCGGCGCCCGAGGGCGCGGCGTCGGCCTCGCCCTGCTCCAGGCACTGCTGGCGTCCACGGACGCGGCCGGGATCTGGACCGTCCAGTCCGGCATCTTCCCGGAGAACACCGCCAGCCTCGCCCTGCACAGGAAGGCCGGCTTCCGCGTCGTCGGCACCCGCGAACGCCTCGGCCGGCACCACGGTCGCTGGCGCGACGTCGTCCTCGTCGAGCGCCGCAGCCCCGCCGTGCCCTGACCCGGACCTGCAGGGCCTGGTCAGAGTCGTACGGCCGTGCGGACCAGGCCGGCCAGGGTGAGCGAGCGGCTGTGGGCGGGCCAGGCGATGTGGGTCACCACGGGTGGCGCGTCGGTCAGCGGCACCGCCGTGTGCTCGGCCCACAGCCAGGAGCGGGCGGAGTCGGGGACGATCGCCACGGTGCGTCCGAGGGCGATGAGCTGGGCCAGCTGTGTCTGGTTGTGGATCTCGGGGCCAGGGCCGGGTGCGTAGGCGCCGCGGGTGGGCCAGCGGGCGAGCGGCAGCCCGGGGATGTCCCCGACATCGGCCAGGGACAAGGTCGCGTGGGCGGCGAGGGGGTGCCCGGCAGGAAGGACGGCGACCTGCCCCTCGGTCGCGAGGGGCTCGCTGTCGAACCCGGCGAGGGAGTTCCACGGCGTGTGCATGAGCGCGGCATCGGCGCGTCCGTCGCGCAGCAGTTCTTCCTGCTCGTTGATGCTGCACGGCACCACTTCGACCTCGGCGCTGTCCGGCTCGGCCGCGTAGGCGTCGAGGAGTTTCTGCAGCAGTTCGTGGGACGCGGCGGCCTTCACCGCGAGGACCAGTCGGTTGCGGGGACTGTCGGCACCGCCGGCGCGCCGGGTGCGGCGGGCGGCGGCCGCGGTCGCGTCGAGGGCCGCACGGCCCTCCTGCAGCAGCACCTCTCCGGCATCGGTCAGGCGGACACCGCGACGGTTGCGCTCCAGCAGGCAGACCCCGAGGCGCCGTTCGAGCTGCTGGATCGCCCGCGACAGCGGCGGCTGGGCCATGCCGAGGCGCTCGGCGGCGCGCCCGAAGTGCAGTTCCTCGGCGACGGCCACGAAGTATCTCAACTCGCGGGTTTCCAGGGTGTCCACGGCCGCAGCATACGTGGTGATACCTGGTGGGTATGACAGGTCACCGTATCGGTGTTGGCCGCTCCGGCCGCCCGCGGGCCACCCTGATCAGCATGAGCGAAACGAAGACCGCGCTGGTGACCGGCGCGAACAAGGGCATCGGGTACGAGATCGCGGCCGGGCTGGGCAGCCTCGGGTACCGCGTGGGCGTGGGAGCCCGTGACGAGAGCCGGCGCGAAACCGCTGTCGGGAAGCTGCGTGCCCAGGGAGTGGACGCGTTCGGGGTGCCGCTGGACGTGACCGACGACCGGAGCGTGACCGACGCCGCGGCACTGGTCGAACGGCTGGCCGGACGCCTGGACGCCCTGGTCAACAATGCCGGTGTCGCGGGCGAGATGGGCCCGGGGTGGGATCAGGACCCGACCACGCTCGATCTGGAAGTGCTCCGCACGGTCGTGGACACCAACGTCATGGGTGTCGTCCGGGTGACCAACGCGATGCTGCCGCTGCTGCGGCGCTCGGCCTCGCCGCGCATCGTCAACATCTCCAGTAGCGTCGGCTCCCTGACCCGGCAGGCGGACCCCGCCACCGAGATCGGCCCGATCATGGCGGCCTACGCGCCGTCGAAGTCCTTCCTCAACGCCCTCACCGTCCAGTACGCCCGCCAGTTCACCGGGACGAACATCCTGATCAACGCCGCCTGTCCGGGCCTGGTCGCCACCGACTTCAACGGATTCCACGGCCCCCGCACCCCCGAACAGGGCGCGGCCACGGCGATCCGGCTCGCCACACTGCCCGACGGCGGCCCGACGGGTTCGTTCTTCGAGGACGACGGCGTCGTCCCCTGGTGATCACGAACGCGTCAGCTTGCGCGTGGTGAAGCCACGGCGACGGTATCGGTCCACAGCGGCGTCAAGGTCCAGGACGGCGATCACCGGTGCGACGCCGGTGAAGGCCACTTCTGACATCTGGTCAGTCTCGCACGCGGTGCCTCAGCCCCGTGAGTTCGGGGACGGCTATGCCGGTGCGACAGGTTCTGGGAGGATTTCGGTCGAATCAGGTGTGCCGTCGCAACGGGGAGTCCGTCATGCAAGCCTCACTCCGGCTCTTCGCGGTCCCGCTGTCCGCAGTCCTCCTCGCCGGGTGCGGCAGCTCCAACGGCTCCGGTGACGCCGGTGGTTCGTCCAGGACTCCGACGAGCACCGTATCGGCGGGGATCCCGGGCTGCGTACCGCAGTGCCTCTCAGGCGGTTCGGATCCCGGGACTCTGCCTGCGGGTTCGCACCGGACGTCCCACTTTCTCAACGGGCAGCTGACGGTGGCCCTCACAGGTCGGTGGGAGAGCCATGAGGACCAGCCCGTCGAGTTCTCCGTGGCGCCGGAGGGCAGTTGGGATCTGCACCGGGTCCTGTTCTGGTCCGACCTGATCCCGGTGGACAAGGATCGCAAACGTGCCGCAGGAGTGGCCAGTACCGCATCGGACCTGGTGGCCTGGCTCGGAACCCGGCCGAACCTCCAGGTCTCCACAGCCCGGAGCGGCAGGATCGGCACGGCCGCTCTGCCGGCGAAGGTCGTCGACATCGCCATCTCCGGCACGGCGGTCAACGAGGTCGCCGACTGCCCGACGCGGGCCTGTGCGGACTTCTTGACCTGGCCGAATGCCGGCGACAACGTCTATGGCATCGCGGAGCCCGCAGTGCTGCGGCTCTATCTGTCCGACGTCGCGTACGGAGGCAGGAATCATCTGCTGGCCGCCGGGATCGAAGGGCAGGACCGGGCCGACCTCAAGGACTTCCTCCCCGAGGCGGAGCGCCTCATCGCCAGTGCCGACGCCCCGCTCAGCCCGGCGCCCTGAGTTCTCACCCCCTGCCGGTCGCCAGACCGGCTCCCGCCGCCTTGGTGGCAGCGCTCTTCGTCAACCGGTGCCGGGGGTGGTGCGGGGGTACAGCGTGCGCAGGCCCTCGTTCAAGGCGTACGGCAACGCCGAGCCGTGGGTCTGCCGGGGGTACAGGCGGCAGGTGAGTTCCAGGGACGGGTAGTTGCGCAGTCGCAGCACCTGCGCCATGCGGGTCGTCGACCCGACGATGTCGGCGGCGGCCAGATAGGGATCGGTCAGCTCCGCCTCACCCGCGCCCAGGAACACCTTCGCCGCCAGGTCGTCGTGGGTCGCGGCGTACTCGGCCTCCAGCGTGAACAGCAGATCCTCACATCCGCTGAGGGCAGGGCTGCAGGCCAGACAGCGGCCGAAGGCCGCCGGACGGGACAGCAGGGCGAAGCCGACGAAGTGTCCGCCGCCGGAGAATCCCACGAGACCGTGGTCGTCGTCGAACCGGAACTCGCGCGCCAACCGCGGGCGCAACTCGTCCACCAGAAACGACAGAAATGTCTCGGCGCCGCCGCCCGTCGGTATCTCGCCGGTCTGTGCCTCCATGTGCGCGCCGCCGGGTCCCGCGTTGACCCATCTCGGCCTCGGATAGAAGTCGTGTGTCCGACGGGCGCCGAACTCGGCGGGATCGCTCTCGTCAGGAGCGCCGATGCCGATCACGATGAGCTCGGCGACCTCCTGCACGGTGTGGAGCCAGTTCAACAGGCCGACGATCAGCGGGAAGCTGAGGGAGGCGTCGGTCACCCACAGGACGGGATAGCCGCGTTCATCGTGCTCGTACGACGGGGGCAGCGCGATGTGCACATCATGCGGCCAGGGCACATCGGTCCCCTGCGTCCGTCGGGTGGACAGAACCTCATACGTGTGACGGGGCGGGGACACGACTTCCTCCTGGTCGGCGCTGGCATGCGGGTGTCCCAGGAGGCGCCGGCGCGTCACGTACCGGTGGTGTCATGCGGGGCTGCGAGCGGGGGTGGTCGAGTACACGGGGTTTGTACTCGACCAGCTGGGTGCGGCCGTCGAAGGTGCGGTGGTCGGTCATCTCGAGGGCCACGTCCGGATAGCCGTCGTAGATGCGTTCGTCGCCCGTGGCGCCGGTGATCACGGGGAACATGACGACGCGGAAGCGGTCGACGAGTCCGGCTCGGAGCAGGGAGCGGGACAGGCTGAGGCTGCCGATCGTGCTGAGGAGCCCGGAGCCGGTCGACTTCATGGCACGGACCGCCTCGACGGCGTCGCCGCGGATGAGCGTGGAGTTGGCCCACGTCAGTGGCTCTTCGAGGGTGGAGGAGAACACCACCTTGGCTGCTCGCGTGAGTTGGTCGACGGAGGCTTCTTCCTCGGGCCTGAACTCGTCCTGGCCGGCGGGGATCTCGCCTGCGGCGAAGCCCGACATCAGGCGGTAGGTCTTCGCTCCCATCAGGTAGGTGACCTCGGGCTGCTCACCGAGCCACGCGAGGTACTCCGGGCCCTCCAGGCCCCAGAAGCCGGGCCAGCCCTCGCCCGAGGCGTAGCCGTCGAGGGAGGTGATGAAGTCGACGAGAAGCTCCGACATGACAGCGTCCTTTCCTGGGTGTCACGAGCTTGGACCGTCCGGGAGCCACGAACTCATCGGCCGTGCCGTGAAGCGATGAGAGTGGGTGAGCGTGCCGCCACCTCGGGTCGCAGCTGTCTCGCCGGGCCGATGCCGCGTGGCGGCGTGACAATGAGAGACGGCGGCTGTTCAGGATCTGGGAGGCACCGTGAGTGATCTCGAGTTCGAACAGAAGCGGACGCTGTCACGTGTCGAGGCGGCCGACCAGCTCGAGGCCGTGGCAGCCGCGCTCAGACGCGGTGGGCAGGCGGAGCTGGACATCGGGCCGGGCCGGCTGACGGTGCGGATCCCGGACGAGCTGCACACCGAGCTCGAGGTCGAGCTGGAGGACGGCGAGATAGACCTGGAGATCGAACTGTCCTGGCGGACCCCGCAGGCGGCCCGCCCCGCAGACGACGACTGACCGCAGGCGGCCCGCCCCGCGGACGACGACTGACCGGAGGCGGACCGCGCGGCGGGCCGACACCTGACCACAGGCGGCCCGCCCCGCGGACGAGGGCTGAGCGGACAGGGCCGGCGGCGATCCGCGAAGGGGTGGTGCGGCCCGCCGGCCGGTGCCCGATGTCAGCCGAGGATCTTTCGCTTCTGGGCCTGCATCTCCTCGTCGGTCAGGATTCCCTGGGCCTTGAGGTCGGCGAGCTGCTTGAGCTGGTCGATCTTGTTGGTCATGTCGTCATCCGCGGAGGCCGGCGCCGCTGTGCGGGGCGGAGCGGGAGGTGGGGCGGCGGCCGGCTGTTCGTAAGCGGGCTGCTGCTGCTCCTGCTGTGCCCAGCGTCCGGCCTGACGCCTGGAGACACGGTTGGACACCGCTGTGGCGGTGCCTGAGATCACGGCGGTCCGTGCGATGCCTCGAAGTAGTCCTGGCATGGCTGTGTCCTTAGTGTGGTACGGGGTCAGGAAACTGAGGCGCCGGGCTCCTGCTCGAGGGCGTCCAGCGACGCGAGCAGGGCCTGCACCGGGATTCTGCCGCCGGCCACCATCTGGGCGCCGCCGCGTCGCAGCTCGCGGGCCAGCGGTGCGGCCCAGGTGTTCTCGTACACGAGGATCGCGGCTGAGGTGTCCGCCTCCAGCGCCGTGGCTGCGTCCTGCAGGTCGCTGTGGTCGAGCAGCCCCGAGGAGGCTCCTTCGAACACGGTCAGGTCGACTCCCTCGCCGATGTCCTGAAGTTCCAGCCCGGCCACCGTGCCGTCCGCCTCCTTGCGGACGAACACCAGGTCGAGGACGCGGATGATGCCGCGGTCGACGAGGTCGACGAGCAGCGGAAATCCCTCTCCCGTCATGCGGTTGCCGGGGAATTCGAGGACCAGGTAGTCGACAGGTCCCATGTCTTCCAGCTCTGTGTTCACGACCACTCCCCAAAAGCGGATTCGGCCCATCGCGGCGTCCGGAACAAGTGCACCTGGGGCGGCACGTCGGCGACCGCAAGGGTGACGCCTGTCAGCCCATTGCAGCATCGGGCGAGCGGCCCCGCACCTCATGCCGGGCTGGGGCGCGGTGCGGGTCAGGCCGTCGTCGGGTCCTTCGACGGCGGGGGACCCGCGACGGCGAGGTTGTTCTGGCGCAGTCGCTCCCGTCCCCATTCGCCGAGCGGGCGCAATGCGTCGTTGAGCGCGGCGCCTGCCTCCGTGAGTGAGTACTCGACCTTCGGCGGCACCTCCGCGTAGACCTTGCGGCGGATGAGTCCGTCCTCCTCCATCTGCCGGAGGTGCTGGGTGAGCATTTTCTCGCTCACTCCGGGGAGCGCTCGACGCAACTCGGCGAAGCGGCGGGTGCCGTGGGCATGCAATTCCCAAAGGGCGAGGCCCTTCCACTTGCCGCTCACGACATCCAGTGCGGCATCGATTCCGCAGATGTAGGGACCTCGACGGGCAGGCATGGGCACCTCTTTCGGTTCAGGTGGCTGGGGTACTTACCAAATGGTATGTACCCCACTATTTAGTCGGTACTTCCGGGAGACGGTGGCGAAGGCGAGGCTGGTCAGCGAGTGATCAAGAGATCGAACCCCAGCCTCGCCAAGGAGTTTCACGCATGCCCACTCGCTCACCTGTCTCCGTGCTCGGTCTCGGGCCGATGGGCCAGGCAATGGCCCGGTCCCTCCTGCGAACCGGACACCCGGTCACGGTGTGGAACCGCACGCCACGTCGTGCCCAGGACGTGGTCGCGGCGGGGGCACAGCTCGCCGACACACCCGCGCAGGCCGTCGCCGCCGCCGACCTGGTCATCCTCAGCCTGACCGACTACCAGGCGATGTGGGACATCCTGGGCGGCGCGACGGCGTCGCTACGGGGGCGGACCTTGGCCAATCTCAGCTCCGACACCCCGGACCGCACCCGTGAGGCCGCGGCATGGGCGGCGGGCCACGGAGCGGCGTTCCTGACCGGCGGGGTGATGGTGCCGGCTCCGATGGTCGGCACCGAGGCGGCGTACGCGTACTACAGCGGACCGTGCGAGGCGATGGACCGGCATCGCGAAACCCTCGCCCGGATCGGGACACCACGCTATCTCGGCGAGGACCCCGGGCTGGCCCAGCTGATGTACCTGGCGCATCTCGACGTCTTCCTCACCACACTGTCGTCACTCACGCACGCCATCGCCCTGCTGCAGTCGGAAGGGCTCAAGGCGAGCGACGTCTTCCCGGAGCTGATGCCGACCCTGGCCGGTATCCCGGCGATGCTGGAGGCGGGCGAGAACCCGGCCGCCCAGATCGACGCCGGCGAACACCCGGGGGACCTGAGTACCGCGACGATGATGGGGGCCACCGCCGGCCACATCGTCGCGGCGAGTGAGCAGGCGGGCATCGATCTCGCCCTGCCTCGCTCGGTGCAACGCCATTACGCCCGCGCGATCAACGACGGGCACGGCGGTGACAATTGGACCCGCATCATCGACGGCATCCGGACCCCGCACCCGGAGGACTGAGAGATCACGGTCTTCGGACGTCACGTCATGCGGCCATGACCCTTGTGTGGATGTCGGTCACGACCTTGCGGGCCGAGGTGAATGCGCCGTGCTGCCAGGCGATGACATGGCTGAGCCAGTCGCCGGCGAAGTAGACGTGCCCGGCGGGCTGGTTGAGCAGCTTGTACTCGGGACCGGTCTGCGACGGCCAGCCCACCCAGCCCGCCTCGATGTGCGGCGTGCGGTGCCAGGCCACGCTGAAGGAGTGCTCGAGTTCGGTGCGGTACTTGTCACCGTGGATCCTCACACCCCGGCTCACCGCCCGGGCGACGCGCTCGGCGTGCGGCAGATCGCTGTACGCGACGGCGTTGGCACCGAAGTTGTAGTAGCCGATGAGTGTGCCGCGGCGGCCCTGGTAGCCGTACGAGGGGTACCAGATGGTCGCCAGGTCGGTGTCGGTCGGCGTGATGCCGCCGTAGATGTGCTCGTCCGTCTCCCACCAGCGTCTGCGGTACTCGAGCCCGACCTTGCCGACGGGGGTCGGGACGGCGTACTTCAGCGCGGCGGTGACGTTCGTGCCCAGGTTGTGCTTGAGGCGGGCCATGACCATGGGCGGCATGGCCGCGACGACGAAGTCGGCGCGCTGGGTGCGGTCGCGACCGCCGGCGTCCTGGTACGTGACCTCGGCACCGTCCGGCAGGTCCTTGACCTCCTGGACCGTGGCGCCGTAGGTGATGCGGTGCCGGCCGATCGCCTTGGCCAGGGCGTAGGGGATCGCGTCCATGCCGCCCACCGGCTGGAACATCAACATGGCCTGGTCGTAGCCGAATTCGAAGGCGAAGCGCTGCCCCACACCGCTGGCGACGACGTCCGACAGCGTCGGCACCGGACCGAGGACGGTGCCCTCCTCGAAGGCCGCGCCGGGTTCGACGGAGTAGCCTCGGCGGTCGGAGCCGGTGTAGGCGTAGCCGTCGGCCTTGCCTTTGATGGCGCCGAAGCCCTGCAGGAACGCGATCAGCCGTTCCTTGTCCTGCGCGGTGAGACGTGCGTCCAGGGCGCCCTGGTCTGTGGCCTTGGCGAGGAGTTCGGAGAGGTAGCCGTAGACGTCGGCCTTCGCCGTGCGCCAGCGCATGGGCTTGCCCGCGAGGGCGGCACTGTTCTCGTGGTAGATGTACGCGTTGGCGTTCTGATTGGTGAACACCTGGAGTTCGACGCCGAGTTCGCGGCAGTACTCCAGGGTGACGT
Organism: Streptomyces sp. GKU 895; assembly: GCA_002027195.1. Taxonomy (GTDB): domain Bacteria; phylum Actinomycetota; class Actinomycetes; order Streptomycetales; family Streptomycetaceae; genus Streptomyces. The sequence continues at coordinate 16,101 of MWJO01000099.1, forward strand.
GGGACTGCGGCAGCCGGGCCGGGCCCGCGTTCATGTACTGGCCCTGGGTGAACGACGCCGTCTGGGTGCGCCCGTCGAGGTCGGTCAGTTGCGTGCCGCCGCGGACCGTCCAGTTGCGGCCCCCGGGACGTTCGCCCGCCTCCAGGATCCGGCAGTCGTAACCGGCCTTGCCCAGCTCGTAGGCCGTCGCCAGGCCGGCTATGCCGCCGCCGAGCACGAGCACCCTCTTGCCGCCGCGTCCGGTGAGCGCGAAGTCGCTTTGCTGGGGCGCCCGGTACTCGTCCGCCCGTACGTCGGGCACCGGGGCGAGCCCGAGTGCGCCCATCGCCGAGTACAGGACTCCGGCGCCCCCCGCGGCGCCGACGGATCTCAGGAAGTCACGGCGGGACGCGGGGGATTGCTCTGCAGCCATCAATGCCTCCGTGGGGGGAGTTGCCGAGGGGACCGGAGGTGCGTCCCATGAGCCTCCGTCAGGACTGTTTCAGCGCCATGCCACTGACGTAACGCGTAATTCAGGTGCTCGTCCAGGACTGCCGTATTACGGTGAACCTCGTTCAGGTGCGCAGGTTGCGGATACTTCTCCTGCAAAGAGAGCAACGCGGGTTCGAATCCCGTCGCCGGCTTCCGGCCGGTGTCGTCCAGCGGCCCAGGACGCTATGTCGCCGCCACCGATCTCGATCTCTGAACACCACGGCGCAAGCCGCCCGCCACGGGGGATACCGGCGGGCGGCTTTGCCGCGTCAGACTCGTGCGTTGCGCGCCACGGCCATCCCCGCCCGGAGCGCGGCGACCGGATCGGATGCCTCGTCGAGTTCGATGAGTACGGTGTCGGCGCCAGGAGTTCGTGACATCTCGGCGGCCCATGCGCCGAAGTCCACGATGCCCGTGCCCAGTTCCGTCATGTACGGCCGTTGCTGAGCGAAGACCGTCTCGTCGATGGTGAGTTCGACGTCGATCGGCTTGACCGCGTCCTTCCAGTGCGCCAGTGCGATGCGCTGGGAATGGCGGCGCGCGACGGCGACGGGGTCGCCACCACCGAGCGCGATGTGGCAGGAGTCGGGGCACAGCCAGACGTACCGCGGGTCGGTCAGGGCCATGAACAGGTCGATGTCCCGCTCGTACCAGAGGGTGCTGTTGGACTCAGTGTGGAAGGCCAGGCGCACTCCGTGCTGGGCGACGGCCTCGCCCACCGCGTGTGCGATGTCGGCCATGCGGGTCATGTAGGCGGCGTCGACGAAGAAGGGGGGACGCGTGCCGAACGTGGCCCGCATGGGCAGTCCGGCGACGAGGATGTCCGCCCCGACTTCGGTGAGGAAGGCCGCGTGACGCTCGGCGTCGGCGAGGATCGCGGGCAGATTCGAGCCCTGGCGCCAGTCGGGGCTTTCGCTCGCCGCGATGAACGCGCTCACGACGGACAGGCCGCGGGACGCGAGGTCGCGGCGGAACGACGGGGCGTCACCGAAGGTCCGAAGGACCGAGTCGATGTCACCGGGCGCGAAGGTCAGTTCGAGGCCGGTGACCCCGGCCTCGGTCAGCGCGTCCAGCACCCGTTCCCAGAAACGCTCGGGGTGCTCGGCGGCCCAGTCGCGGAAGGCGTCGGCGGAGGCCAGACCCCAGAACTCGGGGTGGTAGAAGGTGATGATGTCGGTTGCGAAGCGTGGTGCCGCGGCGTGAGGCGTCAGGCTCGGTCGTGTCATGCGGCACCTGCGCGGGCGTTGTAGACGACCGTGCCATCGGCGTCGACGGCTTTCCGGTAGGCGCGGAACACGGCGAGTGCCTCGTCGCGGAGCACGTCCCCGGTGACCTCGATGCCGCGCGCCTGGAACTGCTCGGCCCAGTCCGCGCCGAGCGGTCCTTCGTCGAACGTGGTGATCTGCTCGAGTTCCGGGCCCTCGCCGGCGACCACGAGGCCGCGCACCCCGGACCACAACGTCGCGCCGTAGCACTGGACGCACGGACGCCAGTTCACGACCAGCTCGTGGGCCGGCATTCCATCGCCGCCGAGGTCCCAGCCACCGGCCGCCGTCTGGGCCAGTGAGAGCGCGACGACCTCGGCGTGCGCGCTGGAGACGCCGGAGGCGAGGACGACGTTCACTCCCGCCGAGACGATCCGGCCGGTGTCCCGCTCGGCGACGAGCGCCGCGAACGGGCCGCCGTTGCCCTCGCGCCAGTTGCGGTCGGCGAGTCGGTGGACGAGGCGCATCCGGTCGTCGCGGCCGGGTATGACGGCGGGCACGTCGGCGAGTTCGTCGTCGATCCACGCGGGCAGGGCCACGCGGTATTCCTTGGGGATGTCCAGCACGGGGTGGGGTTCCTTTCAGCGAGCGGTGGGTCCATGAGCGGCGAGCGCGCGGGATCGTTCGATGACGGCGCGGGCGGCGCGTACGGCCGTCACCGCACCGGTCAGGGTGACATTGGCCGCCATCGCGGTGGGGATGACACCGTTGCCGGCGAGGTACAGGTTGTCGTAACCCCACACCCGGCCGTCCGGGCCGCACACGCTGGTGCCGTCGGCGGCGGTGCCTGCCCGGACGGTGCCCGTGTGGTGCAGGGACGAGCCGGGTGGCAGCACGGCACGTTCGGTGGCGGGATCGAACGCGCCGAACGCCTCGGCGAGTGACGCGACTTCGTCGAGTGCCCGCCGGATGAGTGCCCGGTCGGTGGCCGAGTAGTCGAACTCGATGCTCATACGTGGCATCCCGGTGAGGTCTGTCTCCGTCGGCGAGAACACGAGCCGGTTCTCCGGGCGCGACGCGACGGGGACGTACAGCGACAGGCCCACCGAGTGCGCCAGGGGGTGGCCGTCCCTGTCGACGTAGGTGCGGTTCATGATCTGGCCGTGGAACGGCTGGGCCGTGCCGTTCCGGGGCAGCCACAGCGAGTCCGTGCTGAACTCGCCGGGGCGCGGCAGGGGCAGGGCCGTGCGGTCGATGCCGAACCGGTCGAGATCGAGCAGGACGCGGGCGGTGACGAAGGCGTGCTCGTTGAGATACCGGCCCAGCGCTTCGGGCCGGATGCCGGAGGCGAACAGCAGCTGTGGGGTGCGCAGCGCGTCGGCGCACACCACCACGGTGTCCGCGAGGAGTTCCGACTCGGCCCCGTCGGCTGTGCGGCGCAGGCGGACACCGGCGACCCGGTCGTCGTCGCGCACGATGAGCGACGTCGCGAGTGTGCCGGTCACGAGGGTGAACGCCGGGTCCCCTCCGCTCGCGATGGCGGTGAAGATCGTCCCTGGGGCCGTGCGCGGCATGGACCCCGACGCCGTCGTGGTGACCGCCATCGGCATCGGCTGCGGGCGCGGTCGTCGGGCCCGACCCCGGCGAAGCGGCGGCGCAGGACGTCGAGGACCGTCCGGCCGACCTCGGTGGGGCCGATCGCGCGGGGTGTGACCGCGAGCAGTCGACGGGCGGTGTCCAGGTCCGCCGCCCAGCGGTCCGGGTCGCCGAAGTCGAACACCTCGTCGCCTGCGGGCCAGGGTGTCGCGGCGGTCCAGTGCACGCCCATGCCGCCCGCGTTCCACGCGAGCGCCGTCGCGGGCATCGCCTCGGCGCTATGGCCGAAGGCGAGGGCGTGGAACATGCCGGGTGTCAGATCGGCCAGGTTCTCGGGTATGTCACGGACCACCTCGGCGCCCGTGTACATGCCTTGGACGCCGGTGGCGACCTGTTCGTTGTAGCGGGACCACAGGACCGGGTCGTCGAGGTCGTGCAGGTGCAGTCCGGGGGTCTCGCCGATCGACGATCCGCCGTCGACCATGGTGAGGCCGAGCGTGGGATCGGCCTCGCGCAGCAGTCGGGCCACGAGGGCTCCCATGATGCCGCTGCCCACGATGAGGACGTCGGTGCGGGGGGTGTCGGTCACGAGGAAACTCCATGGGGGATGCCACTGGGGCGGATGTGTGCGGGGGTCACGCGCGGGGGACCAGCGGGCCGAACAGTTCGGTGTCCATGCGGTCGAGGGCCAGCTTCACGGCGCCGATGAGCGCGGCGTCGTGTCCCAGGCCGGTGGCACGCACCTCGACCGCGGGCGTGCGGGCGTCGCGCAGTGCCTCGCGCACCCGGGGCAGCAGCACGTCGGCCGCGTCCTCCAGGCCGCCGCCGAGGACGATGAGCGAGGGGGCGACGGTCCACGACAACGTGGTGAGGATCGACGCGATGTTCTCGACGAACTCGTCGACCTCCGCGAGCGCGGCCGGGTCGCCGGCCCGGGCCGCGTCGAAGCGGTCGAGCGCGACGCGCTTCCGGTCCGGTTCCGGGGATGTCAGCCACGCCACGGGGCGGTCCTCGATCGGGCCGGTCGCTATCGACCGTGCCTCGACGATCTCACCCGCGGCGCCCATGAGGCCGCGGTGCACGGTTCCGCGGATGAGGATGCCGAGGCCCGTCCGGTTCCCGAGCACCGCCCACACGAGGTTGTCGTGGTCACCGCCGACGCCCCGCCAATGCTCCGCGAGCGCGCCGAGGTTGGCGTCGTTGTCCGCGAACCAGGGCATCCGGATCCGCCGCGCGAGCTGTTCGGGCAGGTGCACACCCTCCCAGCGCGTCGTGTGGACCAGGCGCCGTACGACTCCGTCGTCGTCGATCGCGCCGCCGCTCGCGACCGCCCCGGCGCGCAGCCGGTCCGTCGACCCGCCCGCGTCGTCGAGTGCGTCGAGGACGAGTGCTGCGGCGTCGTCGAGGGTGGCGTGCGGATCCTGGTAGGCGCGCAGCCGCCGGTGCGCCCGGCCGAGGATGCGGCCGCGGACGTCGGCGACGACCGCGGAGACGTCCGAGGTGGTGATGAACACCGCGGCCAACAGCGCGTTCTCGGCGCGAAGTTCGTAGCGGCGGGCGGGGCGTCCTGCGCAGCCGCTGGTCGGCACGCGCTCCAGCTCGGTCACCCAGCCTGCCGCGACGAGCGAGTCCAGGACGAGTTCGATGGTGCGGCGGGAGAGGCCGACGTGCTCGGCGAGCGCCGTCAGGGTCGTCGGACCGGCCGACACGGCCAGGGCGCGCAGGATGACCGAGGTGTTGACGCGTCGGACGGCGCTCTGGTTCATGCCGTTCATGCGGGAGGTGGCGTTGGTTCGGGACATCAGCGCGCCTCCGGCCGCTCGGACGCGGCCGTCACCGCATGCCTGTTCCGGCGATGCCCCGCACGAAGTGGCGTTGCAGGACGAGGAAGAGCACCAGTACGGGCAGCATCACCACGATCGCGCCGGCGAGCATCAGCCCGTAGTCGGTGACGTGCGCCGCGGCCTGACTGGTGGCGGCAAGACCCACCGGGAGCGTGTAACTGGAAGTGCTCTGGGCGACGATGAGCGGCCAGATGAAGTTGTTCCACGAGAACAGGAACGACATGATCGTGACCGTCGCGACCGCGGGACCGGCCAGTGGAAGGAAGATCCGGAAGAAGATCCGGAACTCGCCCGCGCCGTCGATCCGGGCCGCCTCCAGCAGTTCGTCGGGGATCGACAGCGCGTACTGCCGCACGATGAAGACCGACAGCGGCAACGCCATGGCGGGCAGGGCGATACCGGTGAGGGTGTCCGCCAGACCGAGGTCCACGGTGATCACGAACTGGGGGACGAACACCGCGGTGAACGGCACCATCAGCGCGGCCATGACCGCGCCGAACGCGATCCGCCTGCCCGCGAAGTCGAGCTTCGCGAGCGCGTAACCGGCCGCCGAGGCCGCCACGATGTTCCCGAGCACCACGATCGCGGCGACCACGATGCTGTTGACCAGGAACCGGCCGAAACCCTCGGTGGCGAACAGCCGGGTGAAGTTGTCGAGGGTGACGTCGTGCGGAAGCCAGGCCCCGGGATCGGAGCGGATCTCGCCGAGGCTGCGCAGCGATCCGCTGAGCACCCACAGGAACGGCAGCAGGGTGAGCAGGGCGCACAGCACCAGGGCGCCGTACAGCAAAGGTCGGGCGACGGACCGGGGGCGCACGGCGAGCCGGTCGGCGACGGTCGTGCCGGCGCTCTTCGACTCGTACTTCTTCAGCGTCGCTGTGTCGGTCATGTGCGGGGCCTCAGCAGTCGGAACTGGACGACGCTCACCAGCCCGATGAGCAGGAGCGTCACGAAGGAAGCGGCCGAGGAGACCCCGAACTCACCGGCCCCGAACTGGCGGTAGGTGTACAGCGCCACCGATTCGGTCGAGCCCAGCGGGCCGCCGTTCGTGAGCAGATACGGCTCGTCGAACACCTGGAGGTAGAAGACGGTCAGCAGCACCGTCACCACCAGGGTGGTGGGCAGCAGCAGGGGCAGCGTGATGTGCCTCAACTGCCGCCAGCGGCCGGCCCCGTCGATGGCGGCCGCCTCGTACACCTCCCGTGGCAACGCCTGCAGGCCGGCGAGGAACAACACCATCGCGGTGCCGAAGTTGCGCCAGATGCCGAGCAGGATGACCACGGGCATGGCCAGGTCGGGGTCGTCCAGCCAGTTGGGTCCGGCGAGGCCGACGGCGCCGAACACCTCGTTGACGGTGCCGTTCGCGTGGAAGGCGTACTGCCAGATCAGGGCGACCGCCACGATGTTCGTGACGACCGGCGCGAAGAAGACCGTACGGAACACGCCGCGCAGCCGCCGGATGCCGGAGTTCACCGCGAGCGCCAGGGCCAGCCCGATCCCCATGGTCAGCGGCACTCCGACGGCCACGAACAGGCCCGTGTTGAGGAGGTCCCGCAGGAAGCTGTCGTCCCGGAACAGACGGAGGTAGTTGTCGAACCCGACGAGGTCGACGGCGAACGGATGCCGCAGATCCATGCCCCGCAGGTCGGTCAGGCTGAACCCGAGCGCGGCGACGGCGGGAACCGCCGTGTACAGCAGGAACACGAGGGTGAACGGGGCGAGGAACAGCCACGCCACAGCCGTACGACGGGCACCCCGGGAGCGCCGGTCCTTGCGGGGCGATGCCGGAACAACGGTGGTCATCGGGGAGTCACTCCGTACCCGGGCCGAGGCTCTCGGCGTACGCCTGAACCTTCGCGGCCGCCTTCTCGGCGCTCTGGGTGCCCTTGGCCACGCCTTCCATCTCCTTGCCCAGCCGGGTCGCGACCTGCTGCCAGGTGCTCACCTGCGGGAAGGTCCGGGTGCTCTTCATCTGTGTGAGGAAGGCGTCCAGCAGCGGCTGGCCGGCGATGGCCGGGTCGTCCCAGGCGGACACGACGGCCGGAAGCGAGCTGTACGCCTTGTACTGCGCGACCTGGGTGCTCGGCTTCGCGAGGTGCCGGACGAGCTTCCACGAAGCGTCCGCGTTGCCGCTGCCCGCGAGGACACCCCAGGTGCCTCCGCCGGCGAAGGACGTGCTGCCCGACGACCCGGCGGGCAGCGGTGCCGTGGCGACATGGGACGCCGTCCAGCCGGTCTTCTTCGCGGCGGTGTCGAGCTGGCCGACGACCCACGGGCCCGTGATCATGCAGGCGGTCTTGCCGGAGACGAAGTACGGCTGTGCGTCGAGGAACGTGGGCCCGCTCGGATCGGCGGTGCCGGAGGTGAAGAACGACGCGTTGAACTTGAGCGCGTCGACCGTCGCCGGGGTGTCGAGCGTCCACTTGCCGCCGGCGGAACGCAGGGAGCCGCCGGCTGCCAGGCGTACATCGCGACGTCCTGGCCGTTGAAGATGTCCCAGCCGATGTCGGCCCCAAGGCCGCGCGCCGCGCCCGCGTCCTGGAGCGCCTTCAGGAACGGCACCGTCGCAGCCCAGGTGGCCGGCGCCTTGACGCCCGCCTTGTGGGCGAGGTCGGAGCGGTAGACGAGCGCGTAGGTGTACGCGTACCAGGGCACGGTGTAGGCGACGTCCTTGACGACGCCGGCATCCCAGAGGCTCTTGAAGAAGCTGTCCGGGGCGACGAGGCCGTCCGGAACGGGCCGGAGGATCGACGGATCGAGGAACTGCGCCTGCGCCTCGGGGAAGAACTGGGCCAGGTCGGGTCCCTTGCCCGCAGCGATCGCCGACTGGAGCTTGGTGTAGTACTCGGCGTTCGGGATCAGCGTGAACTTCACGTCGAGATCGGGGTTCGCGGCCTGGAACGGCTTGATGACCTTCGCGAGCACGTCGGCGTCGCCCTGGGGGGCCCAGACCCTGACGGTGCCCGTGGCGGGGGAGCTGTCGACGGGCTTGGCGGAGGCGGTCGCAGCGGTGTCGTCGCCGCGGCCGCAGCCGGCCAGGGCGAGGGTGCCGAGGACGGCCATGCCGCTGGTCAGCTGTAGGGCGCTGCGTCTGGACATGTTGGACACTCTTGGCTCCTGCCTCACGAAGGTGCTGAGGGGCTCGCCCGACCTGGAGGCGGTCGGTGCGGCTGGCAGTGACGGTAGGAAGGGGGTGTTTCGGTCGCATGGCCGGAACCGGCCTCGATAATTTCGGAACTTGTAGCGAAATCCGTCATCACCCTGCGTCGCCGAATGGCCCGGATATTCGTGAAGAACGAGGCGGTATGGACTGGTTGTGATGACGGATGGTCGTCATGCACAACGGAGGCGGTACGACACGGGTATGTCGTACCGCCTCCGTCGTGGGCCGGCGTCTCATGCCATGACCGCGTGCAGCCCTCCGTCGACATGGAGGATCTCGCCGGTGGTGGCCGGCAGCCAGTCCGACAGGAGCACCGCGCAGGCCTTCGCCGTCGGCTCCGGGTCATGGACGTCCCAGGCGAGCGGCGGGCGGGTCCGCCAGATCTGCTCCATGCGATCCACGCCGGGGATCGAGCGCGCGGCCAGGGTGCGGACCATGCCCGCGGCGACGAGGTTGACGCGGATGCGGCGTTCGCCGAGGTACAGGGCCAGGTAGCGGGTGACGGACTCGAGCGCGGCCTTGGAGACGCCCATCCAGTCGTAGCCGGGCCAGGCCAGCGCCGCGTCAAAGTCGAGGCCCACCACCGACGAGCCCTCTTCCATCAGCGGAAGGCACGCCGTGACCAGGGCCTTGAGGGAGTACGCCGACACTTCCAGCGCCGTCGCCGCGTCCGGCCAGGAGGTGTCGAGGAAGGCGCCGCCGAGGGCGGAGCGGGGGGCGAACGCGATCGAGTGCACGACGCCGTCGAGACCGCCCAGGTGACCGGCGACCGCGTCCTGCAGTGCGTCGAGATCTCCGCGCTCGGTGACGTCGAGACGGAGTACGGGCGCGGGCAGCGGCAGCCGCTGCGCCATCGCCTCCGTGATGGGCAGGGCCCGCCCGAAGGAGGTCAGGACCACCTGGGCCCCCTCCTCCTGAGCGATCCGCGCCACGTGGAAGGCGATCGAGGTGTCGGAGAGCACCCCGGTGATCAGCAGCCGCTTCCCGGCGAGCAGCCCGCCCGTCGGCCGGGCGCCCCGGCCGACGGGTCGGCGCTGTCCTCGGCCCGGGTGTCCTGCGCCGCCGTGCTCATACGCCCATCCCGAGACCGCCGCTGACGGGGATGAACGCTCCCGTGATGTACGACGCGTCCGCACCGGCGAGGAAGCGCACCACGTTCGCCACCTCCTCGGGAGTGCCGGGCCGGCCGAGCGCCGTCATGGAGAGGTACTCGGCCCGCCTCTTCGGGCTGACGGCCGCCACCATGTCGGTGTCGATGAACCCGGGCGCCACCACATTGGCCGTGATGCCACGCCGCCCCAGCTCCCGGGCGAGCGAGCGGGCCAGGCCGGTGAGGCCCGTCTTGGAAGCCGCGTAGTTCGCCTGCCCCGGAGAGCCGAGCATTCCGGAGAAGGACGAGATGAAGACGAGCCGGCCCCATCGGCCTTCCAGCATCCCGGGGACGGCGCGCCGCGCCGACCGGAAGGCGCCCACCAGGTTGGTGTCGAGGAGTTCCAGGAAATCCTGGTCGCTGGTCTGCAGGGCGAGCTTGTCCCGCATGATCCCGGCGTTCGCCACCAGGACCTGCACGGGACCGTGCTCGGCCTCGATCTTCTCGTACGCGGTGTCCAGCGACTCGGCATCGGTGACGTCGCAGCGCACGCCGAAGAAGCCCTCGGGAGGCTCGCCCGACCGGTGCCCGACGGCGACCCGGTCGCCCTGTGCGGCGAAGGCGCGCGCGATGGCGAGACCGATGCCGCGGTTGGCCCCGGTGACGAAGACGGACCGGGCTTCGGTCATCGTGTGCCTGCTTTCTGGAGGACGAGGACGGCGTTCTGCCCGCCGAACCCGAAGGAATGGCTCGTCGCGGTCTCGACGCGCTGCTCGCGCGGTGTGCCGCTGACGACGTCGAGGTCGATCTGGGGATCGAGCTTGTCGAGGTTGGCGGTGGGCGGTACCAGACCGTGCTCGACGGTCAGGGCCGCGTACGCCACCTCGATGGCGCCCGCGGCACCGAGCGCGTGCCCCGTGACGCCCTTGGTGGAGGTCACCGACGGCCGGCTGGCCAGGACCCGGTTGATCAGCTGGGCCTCCATCAGGTCGTTCAACCTGGTAGAGGTGCCATGGGCGTTGACGTGGTCGACGGCCTCGGGGGCGATGTCCGCGTCGGCGAGCGCCGAGCGCAGGGCGCGTTCCACGCCCGCGCCCGCCGGGTCGGGCGCGGAGGCATGGTGCCCGTCGGCGCTGGCCCCGAAGCCCGCCACCAGCGCACGGACCGTGCCGCCTCGCGCCGTCGCGTCCCGTTCGCGCTCCAGGACCAGCACGGCCGCCGCCTCCGCGGCCACGAAGCCGCCGCGGTCCGCGTCGAAGGGGCGGGACGCTCCCGCCGGGTCCTCGGTGCGCCGGGACAGTGCGCCCATGCGGTGGTAGGCGGCCATCGGGGTCGGGCTGAGCGGTGCCTCGGAGGCACCGGCGAGCACGATGTCGCACATGCCGGACTGCAGCATGTGCCGTGCGGTGCCGATCGCCGTGACACCGGAGGCGCAGGCGGTGGCGACCACGAGGTTCGGGCCGAGCGCCCGGCAGTGCATGGCGAGGTATCCGGAGATCATGTTGACCGGCCAGTTCACCATCACCAGCGGTGAGACCTGGTCGGGGCCCTCCTGGTGGTACGCGGTGTGGGCGTCCTCGTAGGAGGCGGTGCCGCCCAGCGCGTTGCCCATGACCACGCCGACCCGGGCGCCGTCCCACCGGTCCGGGTCGAGGCCGGCGTCGGACAGGGCCTCCTGGGCGGCCACCAGGGCGAGTTGGCTGACCCGGTCCAGGCGCCAGGCGGTGGAGCGGCCGAGCAGGGCGTTGGCGTCGAAGCCGGGAACCCGGCAGGAGATGTCCACCGGGAGTCCGGCGAGCGCCGGGTCCCGCTGTGCGGTGGGGCGGCCCGACAGCAGCCGCTCCCAGTTCGCCGTCACCCCGATGCCGGCCGGGGTGACGAGACCGATGCCCGTGATCGCGACGGGTGCGTCCCGTCCGGCGAGCTCGGCCATCAGGCGTTCCTCGCCGCCGCGTTCACCAGTTCGAAGAGGTCCGAGACGGTGCCGCTGCTGTTGAGGTCCTCGGTGGGTATCACCACGCCGAGCTGCTTCTGCAGGGTGAGTGCGACCTCGATGAGCGCGAGCGAGTCCAGTTCGATGTCCTCGAGAACGGTGTCGGGCTTGATGTCGTCGCGCAGGACGCCGAACTTCTCTTCCAGGACCTGGGAGAGGATCTCGAAGGTGGGGGGCACGAAGGTGCTCATGGTGAAGGTGCCTTTCGGGTGTGGGGACCCGGCTCGGGCGGGCCGGGGTGAGGGTGTGAACGTGCTGGTGCGAAGGGGGCGTTGACGGTGCCGGGCGTCGACGTGCCGCCGGCTACGCGGACTTCAGCGTGGGCCAGGTCAGTGCCGTGGCTCCCCAGGTGGCGCCGCCTCCGAAGGCGGCCAGGACGACACGGGATCCGGGGGCCAGTTCTCCGGTCCCGTGTGCGTGGGCGAGGGCGAGCGGGATGGAGGCCGCCGCCGTGTTGCCGACCCGGTCCAGGTGGATCACCAGCCGCTCCACGGGGATGTCCAGCTGCTCCGCGACAGCGTGCAGGATGCGCAGGTTGGCCTGGTGGCCGACCAGCCGGTCGACGTCGTCCGGCTGCCATCCGGTGTGGGCGAGGGCGGCGCGGGCCGATTCGGTCATCCGGGTCACCGCGTGCCCGAACACCTCCCGGCCGCGCATGGAGAAGTAGCGGTCGGCCGGATCGGCGCCGGGATGCGGGCGGGCTGCTCGGAGCCGCCGGCCCGCACCGTGATCAGGTCGGCGAGCGAACCGTCGCTGCCGAGCACGATCCGGCCGAGAGCGCCGGGCTCATCGGGCGCACCGGCGCGCAGCACCACGGCGCCCGCGCCGTCGCCGAACACGACGCCGCTGCTCCGGTCCTGCGGGTCGATGAGGGTGCTGAAGGCCTCGGCGCCGATGACGAGGACCTGTTCGGCGGCCCCGGACGCGATCATCCCGGCCGCGGTGGTGAGTGCGTAGAGGAAGCCCGTGCAGACGGCGGAGACGTCGAAGGCCGGGCGTCCGGTGAGACCGAGGCGGCGGGCCACCTCGGGGGCGGTGGCCGGACAGGGGCGGTCGGGTGTCGTGGTGGCGAGCACCACCGCGTCGACGTCCGCGGTACCCGCCGACTGCAGGGCCCGCGCCCCGGCCTCGGCGGCGAGATGGGAGGTGGGCATGCCGGCGGAGACGAAGTGCCGGGTGCGGATGCCGGTGCGGGTGCGGATCCACTCGTCGGAGGTGTCCATGCGGGCGGCGAGGTCGTCGTTGCCGACCACGTCGGGCGGCAGCCAGGCGCCGATACCGCTGATGACGGCCGCCGTCACAGGTGGCCTCCGCGGGCGGCGACGGCCGGGCCGGCGCTTGCCGCGCCCGCGGTGACCAGCGCCTCGACCCTTGCCGTGGCGTCCGCGGCGTCGGTGAAATGCACGGCGTGCCAGCCGGCTTGCGCGGCGCCGGCGCAGTTGACCGCGAGATCGTCGACGAGCACGCACTGCTCGCCGGGCACCCCGGCCCGCTCGGCGGCCCCGCGGAAGATCTCCTGCTCGGGCTTGCGGCAGCCGGACTCGTACGACAGCACCACCGCGTCGAAGAGCCCCTCGGGCGGTACGGCCAGCCGCCAGTGCCGGTCCCAGGCGGGCGGCATGTTGGACAGCAGCCCGATGAACACGCCCTGCCGGCGCAGCCGGTGCAGGGTGTCCAGCCAGGGCTGGTTGACCGCGCGGTCGGCGAACCAGCGCGCGGGGTAGTCGCTGAGGTCGACATGGAGGCCGTTGTGCGTCGCGAGAACCTCCTCCATCCGGCGCTCCCAGGTCTCCTGGGTGAGCAGCGGGGTGTCGAGGGGTGCCATGACGTCGTCACCGGCCCCGCAGTCGCGGGCCACCTGCCGCATCGCGGCGAGGAGCGTGGCCGTGGGCACCCCGAGTCGTGCGCAGAAGGGCTCCAGTGTCTCGGTCACCGGTGGGGTCAGCACGCCGCCGTAGTCGGTCCAGACCGCGCGCACCGGCCCGGTCGCGGGCGCCATCAGTGCTCCTCCCCGATGTTGACGGCTATCTCGCTGACGACGATGCCCTCCTGCCGGAAGCGCACGGCGACCTCGTCGCAGGTGTGGCGCACGGCGGCGACCCGGACCGGGGCGTCGAGTTCGGCGAACCGGGCGAACCTCGACCGGTAGCCGGTGATCCGCACGCCGGTGCCCGCCGCGAGGAGCGCCGCCTGCCGGGCGGCCTCCATGAGGATCATCGCCGTGTAGTGGTCCTGCGGGTGATCGAAGTGCGTACGGTGCCCTGACGGCACCGCCACCACGGCGGACACCCCGCCGGCCACGTGGCGGGCGTCGGTGAGGGCCACGTTGGCGGGATCGCGCCGGGCCACGCCGGCGGGCGGCACGGGCGTGCCGGGCGGCACTGCGGGCAGCGCGTCGGACATCGGGGGCGCCGACCTGCGGTGGTAGCGGCGGACGAGCTCCGCCTCCTCCGCGGGCGAGTAGCGGGCGGAGATGTCGCAGCGGCCGAGGAACGTGTCACCGAGCGAGAGTTCCATGACGTAGCGTGCGGCCCGTACCGTCCCGGAGCGGACCTGGCTGCGGGTGACCGCGGCCTTGATGTCCAGCTCGCGGGGCCGTTCCTGGGGCGGGAGCGGGGTGTCGCCGGTGAGGGCCAGCGTCCATTCGGTGACGTGGAAGGCGCTGTCCTTTGCGACGTCGAGGCCGCGGTGGGCGATGCAGGTGGCGAACTGCCGGCAGCACTCCAGCAGGAGCATGCTGTCGGGACGGTCGGCGGCCGGACCTGTGTGGTCGCCGAAGTAGTGGTGTGCGGGCGGCAGTTGGGCCGCGGCGAGGTAGGTGTCCGCGGACAGGTCGGCGTAGTCGGTGAGGAAGACCTCACCGACCGCCCAGCGGTGGACGTCCGTGCGGTCGACCGTGCGTCGGTAGGAGAGGGTGGGAGCGGCGGTGACCGCGTCCGGGGCGAGGGCGCTCTGGGGGAGGGGCATCGTGTGGTGCTCCTTGGGCAGTGGGCCGGGCTCGTGGCTCACATTGTTCGAACGCCGGACAGCCGTCAGCCAGAGCGTTCTGCCACCTGTGCGGCTCATACCCTTGAACTTGGTACCAGTTACCCGGGGGTGAAACGCCCGCTCCGCCCGGTTCGCACCCGTTGACAGATGCCCGCGTCCTGTCGAGGACACCTCGGCGGCGGAGCCGACGGCCGCCGGCGACCGGAGCCGCCACCGCAAAGTCACGCCAGAGTGGTGCCGGGCTCAGGGGTATCACACCCACCACGCCACACCCATTGATTTCGTGCACGATGGTCATCCGGCGTGCACCGGCCGCATGAGCCGACGGGGCGCCCTCTTCTCCCTCACCCCACGCCCGTACCCCCGCACGCCCGTTCCCCCGAACGCAGGAGGTGTGACGCTCACCGTGGACAGCGAAGCACTGGTCGTCGGCGCAGGGCCGACCGGCCTGATGATGGCCACCGAGCTGCTCCGCCGCGGGATCGACACCAGAATCGTCGATCGCGCGGCCCGAAGGAACCCCCATGCAAAGGCGATTGTCCTCCAGCCGCGCGCGCTGGAGGTGATGGCCCGCCTCGGCCTGGAAGAACGCATCCGCGACGCGGCCCTGCCGCTCGTCGCCGCCAACTACTACACCCGCGGCCGCCGCGTCGCCCGCATCAACTTCCGCGGTCTGAAGGGCAGTCGCTTCGGTACCCCCCTCTCCCTCCCGCAGAACGAGACCGAGGGACTGCTGCTCGAGGCGCTGCACGAAGCGGGCGGCCGGGTCGAGTACGGTCATCGGCTGACGGGCCTGGCGCAGGACGCCGACAGCGTGGCGGCCGACCTGTCGGGGACCGCCCACCGCACGGGCCGGCTGCTCGGCTGCGACGGCGCGTACAGCGCGGTCCGCGAACAGCTCGGTGTCGCTTTCACGGGGCCGACCTACCCCCAGTCGTTCGTCCTCGTCGACGGGGAGTGGGAGACCCCGCTCGCCCCTGCCGAGGCGCACTACTTCATGGGCCCCGCGGGCGTTCTGGTCGTCGTCGGTCTCCCCGGTGGCCTCATACGTGTCTTCGGCAGCGCCCCGGAGGGCGCCACCGAGGAGAACGTCGAGGAGACGGTGCGGGCGATCGCCGCCGAGCGCAGCCCGGTCCCGCTGCGGCTGGCCTCCGTCGCCGGCTCGGGCCACTTCCGGGTGCACCGCAAGATGGCCGACCGGTTCCGCGAGGGGCGGGTGCTGCTCGCGGGCGACGCCGCGCATGTGCACAGCCCGGCCGGAGGGCAGGGCCTGAACACCAGCATCCAGGACGCGCACGAAGCGGCCTGGCGCCTCGCCGACGTGATCCGCGGCCGGCTACCCGAGGCCGCGCTCGGGGCGTGGGAGCGCGAACGCATGCATGTGGCGCGAGCCGTGGTCACCGACACCGACCGGCAGACCCGGCTGTGGACCTGGGGCGGCTGGCGCGAACGGGCCCGCGACCTCGCGGCGTCCGCCGCCGAGCGCAGCGGCGTCCTCGACCGCGTCCTGCCGTCCCGCTTCGCGCAGATGGACCTGCGCTATCCCGCCGAGGGCCCCGCACTCGGGCCCCTCGGCCCCGGAACCCGGCTGCCGGACATCCCCCTTCCGTCCGGCGGCCGCACCCACGACCTGCTGCGCGAGGGGCGGCACGCGCTGCTCGTCCTCGCGGGGCGCACCCCCTTCGCCGAGCGGGACGTACCCGTCTGCACGCATCTGGACGCGCGGACCGCCCGCGCCTGGGCGCACCGACGTCCGGGAGCCGTGCTCGTAC